>JAVBRT010000034.1:0-83265 GCA_031547725.1 Azonexus sp.
GAAACTTGGCTGGGGAAGAAGGATTCGAACCTTCGAATGCCGGAATCAAAATCCGGTGCCTTGACCAACTTGGCGACTCCCCAGCGGGTTTCGTCTGCACGGGTTCGCGTGCGGAACGAGGCGCGCATATTACACAATGCCCCAGCGGGCGTCCACTGTTTTCTCAGATTTCAGCCAATGGATGCGCCGCCAGGCCGTCGGCGACCCAGCCGCGCCAGCCCGTCGGCACTTCCGCCAGCACCGCCTCGGCGGCCGCGCGCTCGGCAAAGGCGGCGAAGACGCAGGCGCCGGAGCCGGTCATCAGCGCCTGCGGTGCGAACTGCCGCAGCCAGGCGAGATATTCGGCGACGGCCGGGAAGCGGGCGCAGGCCACCGCCTGCAGATCGTTGCCGCCGATGCCGGGGCGCCACTCGGCCGGGCGCAGCGGCGGCGTGGCGCGGGGCAGTTCCGGCGCCGTGAAAATGGCCGCCGTCGGCACGTGCGCCGGCGGCTGCAGCACGAGGTAGCTGGCCGGCGGCAGGTCGAGGTCGGTAAAGCTTTCGCCGACGCCTTCGGCGAAGGTGTTGCGGCCATGGACGAAGACCGGTACGTCGGCGCCCAGCGTCAGGCCGAGGCCTTCCAGTTCCTTGCGCGGCAGGCCGGCGCCCCACAGATGGTTGAGGGCGAGCAGCACGGTGGCGGCGTCGGAACTGCCGCCGCCCAGTCCGCCGCCCAGCGGCAACTGTTTGTCGAGATGAATGGTGGCGCCGTGCGGGCAAGCGCTGGCCTGTTGCAGCAGGCGGGCGGCGCGCACGGTCAGGTCGCTCTCCGGCGCGACGCCGGGGAGCGGCGTGGCGAGCACGATGCGGCCGTCGGCGCGCGGCGCGAAGCGCAGGCCGTCGGCGCGGTCGATGAAGCGGAAAACGGTCTGCAGCAAATGGTAGCCATCGGCCCGGCGGCCGACCACGTGCAGGAACAGGTTGAGCTTGGCCGGCGCCGGCCACAGGCTGTCCCAGGTCCAGGCCGTCATGGCGCCACCCGCCATTCCTCGATGCGCAGACGCAGTTCGACGGCCTCGGCGCGGCGCAGCGTGATGCGGGCCGGCAGCGCGTCGGCGGCGAAATCGTCGTAGGCGTAGTCGATCCGCCAGCCGGCTTCGGCCAGGCGCAGCGGGCGTTGTTGTCCATCGCGTTCGAGCGTGCCGGCGCTGCCGCCGCGACCGAGCAGCCAGGCCGGCAGCCGCGCCACCGGCAGGCGCTCGCCGGTAGCGGCTTCCATCAGGGCGTCGGCATCGTCCGATTCGCGTACCGTGCCGTCGGCGGTGCGCAGGCGGGCCAATCCCGGTGCCGCGTCGATTTCGGCGATGCCGATGCCGAGCGGGTTGGCGATCAGGATGCGGTCGTTGCCGGCGCGGTGTTCCCAGGACAGGCGGCCGCCGGCGGTCTGCGGCGCGGCGTCGGGGCGTTCCACGCGCAGGGCGAAGCGGGCTTCGAGGGCGAAGTCGCTCAGGCTGTCGCGCGCCGGCAGCGGCGCCGGCGGCAGGGCGGCGCAGGCGGTCAGCAGCAGGCCGGTCAGCAGCAGGCCGGCCCGGCGGGCGCCGTACGGCGCGAGGGACGGACTCAAGGCTGCAGTTTCTTGATGGCGGCGGCCAGGACTTCGCTGTCCGGATTCCGGCGGACGGCCTCGGCCAGCAGCTTGCGCGCCTCATCCTTGCGGCCGAGCTGCCACAGCACTTCGCCGAGGTGGGCGGCGATTTCCGGGTCGGCCTTGAGGCCGTAGGCGCGTTCGAGCGTCGCCCGCGCTTCGTCGAGGCGGCCGAGGCGGTACTGGACCCAGCCCAGGCTGTCGGCGATGAAGGGGTCGTCCGGCTGCAGCGCCACGGCGCGGGCAATCAGCTCGTAGGCTTCGGGCAGCCGCTGGTTGCGGTCGGCCCAGGAATAGCCGAGGGCGTTCAGGGCGTGGGCGTGGTCCGGGCGCAGGCTGAGGAGGTGCTGCAGATGGCGCTCGAGCAGTTCCGGGCGGCCGTTGCGCTCGGCGGTCAGGGCCGCGTCGTAGAGCAGGTCGGGATTGTCCGGCTGGGCGTCGAGCGCCTGCGCCAGCACCTCGTAGGCCTCGCCGTGGCGGCCGGCGTCGCGCAGCAACTGGGCTTCGGCCAGGGTCAGCTGGGTGCGTTCCTCGGCGCTGCCGCCGCGGGTGTTGTGCAGCAGTTCCCGTGCTTCCTCCGGCTTGCCCTGCTGCAGCAGGATCTGCGCGGCGCGGGCGCGGGCGGCGATGTACTGGTTGCCGGCCGTCACTTGCCGGAAGTGGGCGAGGGCGGCGTCGAGCTTTTTCTGTTCCTGGTCGAGCTGGCCGAGGAAGAAATGCAGCGTGCTCTGGTCGGGGAAGTCGGTGCCCAGCAATTTTTCCAGCTGCTGCCGGCCGGTCTGGGTGTCGCCCTGCTGCAGCGCCAGCATGGCGATCGGATAGATGACCTCGGGGTTTTCCGGATTGTCCTTGAGCAGCCGGTCGAAATGCTTGCGGGCGTCGTCGTAGCGCTTGTCGCCGATCAGCAGTCGGGCCAGGGCGAGACGGGCGTCGCCGGCACCGGGATTGCGCGCGACGAAATCCTCCAGCCCGGCGATGGCGCTGGCGCTGGAATGGCGGGCCTGCAACTGGGCCCGGGCGAGTGCCGCGGCTTCCCAGTCGGGGCGCAGCAGCAGGGCCTTTTCCATCTCGGTGCTGGCGCGCAACTCGTCGCCGGCATTGGCGGCGGCCTGGGCCATCGCGAAATGGGCTTCGGGCAGGTTGGCGTAGGGCGCGGCCAACTGGTCGACCAGGCGCTGCACGGCCTTCTTGTCGTCGTGGCGGGCCAGCATGCGGTTCAGATGCAGCAGGTTGTTGGCCAGGTTGGCGGGGTCGCGTGCGAGCAGGACGGCCACTTGCGGCGCCAGTTCCTCGATGCGGTTGGTCAGTACCAGCAGCGACGACTGCGCCTGGCGGGCGCGCGTCGAATCCGGCTCGATTTCCAGCCACAGACGCGACAGTTCCAGCGCCAGGGCGTACTGGCGGGCGAGCGTGGCCACTTCGACGGCGCGTGCGACGACTTTCGGGTCGCGGGTGCGCTGGGCGAGATCGGTCCATGCTTCGACGCCGATCCGGGTGTTGCCGCGCTGCAGCGCGAATTCGCCGAGCAGGGCCTGGAACACGACGCGCGGCAGCAGGTTTTCTTCTTCCTGCGCCGCGGCTGCGGCGACGGCCGCCGCCGCCGCAGCCGTCGTCGGCTTCCTGCCGGCGGCGGGTTCCGCGCCGTAGCCGGGCAAGGCCAGGCTCAGACCCAGGGCGAGGGCAAGGGCGGTGGCGGGGAACTTCGTGTGCATGGTCGGCTTTCCGTCGGTGGTGCGCTTTGGAGCGCATAGAATCGCGATAGTTTTGCGATGTTATTTGGGATTGTCAGGAGGAACAAGCGATGCCGGAGTTGCCGGAGGTCGAGGTCTGCCGGCGGGGGCTGCTGCCGGAGCTGGTCGGGCGGCAGATTGCCGCGGTGGATATCCGCACGCCGAAGCTGCGCTACCCGATTCCGCCGGAACTGGCCGAACTGCTGCCCGGCTGCCTCGTGCGCGCCATCCGCCGGCGCGGCAAGTACCTGTTGTTCGACTGCGCCCGGCCGGGCGTCGAGGGCACGCTGATCGTCCATCTCGGCATGTCCGGCAGCCTGCGCTTCGCGCCGCTCGGGCAGGTGCCAGGCAAGCACGATCACATCGACTTGCTGCTTGGCGAGCAGGTGCTGCGCTACTCCGACCCGCGTCGCTTCGGCCTGCTGCTGTGGCAGCCGGGGCCGCCGGCGGCGAGCGAGGCCCATCCGCTGCTGGCGGTGCAGGGGATCGAGCCGCTCGGCGAGATATTTTCCGGCGCCTGGCTGCACGCGGTGCTGGCCCGTCGGGCCAGCCCGGTCAAGCCGGTGCTGATGGACAGCCACTTGCTGGTCGGCGTCGGCAATATCTATGCATCGGAAAGCCTGTTCCGTGCCGGTATCTCGCCGTTGCGCGCGGCCAACCGGATCGGCCGGGCGCGCTGCGAACTGCTGGCCGAGGCTGTCCGGGAGACCTTGTCCGATGCCATCGCCGCCGGCGGCAGCAGCATCCGCGATTACGTCCATAGCGACGGCAGCAGCGGCTGGTTCCAGATCCAGGCCGCGACGTACGAGCGTGCCGGGGCGCCGTGCCGGCGCTGCGACGGCGTCATCCGGCAGATTCGCCAGGCCGGCCGGAGCAGCTATTACTGTCCGCGGTGCCAGCATTAATTGCTGGCGGCAAGCCCCTGTTTCTATGCTAAATTGAACGTTTCGTACGTATTCGTGGGGCATGGTATGTCGCTAGTCAACCAATTCGCCGCCTATACCGCCTGGCGTGCCGGTCTGTCGTCGAGCATCGGCGAATTCCAGGAATGGCTCGCCGAGAACGAGCTGTCGGATGCCCAGGCCGACCTGCGTCTGACCCAGTTGCTCGAACGCCTGCGCGAGGACCGCCTCAACGTCGCCTTCGTCGCCGAGTTCTCGCGCGGCAAGTCGGAGCTGATCAACGCCATCTTCTTCGCCGAGTACGGCACCCGCATGCTGCCTTCGTCGGCCGGCCGCACGACGATGTGCCCGACCGAACTGCTCTACGACGCCGGCAAGCCGCCCTGCATCGAACTGCTGCCGATCCAGACGCGCGCTTCCAGTTCCGGCATCACCGAATACAAGCGCTTCCCCGAGGAATGGAAGATCATCGGCCTCGACGTCGAGGCGCCGGATGCCATGCAGGATGCGCTGCGCCAGGTCAGCGAGACGATCCGCGTCGCGCCCGCGGAAGCGACCCGCCTCGGTTTCGCGGTCGGCAACGACGACCTCGATTTCTACCGGATCGGCGACGACGGCCTGGTCGACATACCGCGCTGGCGCCACGCCATCATCAATTTCCCGCATCCGCTGCTCAAGCAGGGGCTGATCATTCTCGACACGCCCGGCCTCAACGCCATCGGCGCCGAGCCGGAACTGACCCTGTCGCTGCTGCCGAATGCCCATGCGGTGCTGTTCATCCTCGGCGCCGACACCGGCGTCACGCAGTCGGACATGACCATCTGGCGTGAGCATATCTGCGCCGGCGGCACCTCCCGGCGCGGCCGGCTGGTGGTGCTCAACAAGATCGACGGACAGTGGGACGAGCTGAAGACGCTCGAGGAGATCGACGCCGAGATCCAGCGCCAGGTCGAAACCAGCGCCAGCCTGCTCGACCTGCCGGCCAGCCAGGTGTTCCCGGTCTCGGCGCAGAAGGGGCTGGTCGCCAAGATCACCGGCGACGCCGCCCTGCTCGAGCGCAGCCGGCTGGAGCGGCTGGAGACGGCCCTGTCGGCCGAACTGATCCCGGCCAAGCGCGACATCGTCTGCGACAGCACGGAGAGCGAGTTCGGCGACCTCAGCCGGCGCGTCCGCGGCCTGCTCGAAGCGCGCCTGCTCGGCCTGCGCGAGCAGCTGACCGAGCTGACCGAGTTGCGCGGCAAGAACAAGGGCGTCGTCGAATACATGATGGGCAAGGTGCGCGCCGAGAAAGACGAATTCGAGGCCGGCCTGCAGCGCTACTACGCCGTGCGCAGCGTGTTCTCGACGCTGACCAACAAGCTGTTCAGCCATCTCGGCCTCGACACTCTGCGTCAGCTGACGCACGAAACCCGCGAAGTGATGCTCGAAGCGGCCTTCTCCAAGTCGTTGTCGGACGCCATGAACCGTTTCTTCGGCCGGGCGCACGAATCGCTGGCGCGTTCCAACCAGGAAATCGGCGAAATCCTGGCCATGATGGATGCCGTATACAAGCGCTTCGCCGTCGAGCACGGACTCAAGCTCGGGGCGCCGACGGCCTTTTCGCTGCTGCGCTACGAGAAGGAGCTGGATCGCCTGCAGGGATGGTGCGACGGTCACCTGAACACCATGGTCAGCCTGCTGACGCACGACAAGAAGAACATCACCCAGAAGTTCTTCGAGGAAGTGGCGCTGCAGGTCCGCCGCGCCTTCGAGCATGCCAACCGCGATGCCGAGACCTGGCTGCGGGCGATCATGGCGCCGATGGAAACCCAGGTCCGCGAGCACCAGATCCAGTTGAAGCGGCGCCTCGAAAGCATCAAGCGCATCCACCAGGCGACCGATACGCTGGAGGACCGGATCGCCGAGCTCGACGGCGTCGAGCGGGGGCTGCAGCAGCAGATCGCGGCCCTCGAAGCGATTGCCGGCCGCGTCCGGGCACTGCTCCAGCCGGCCGAGGCGGAGCAGCGGCAGGCCGCCTGAATCCATTCGCCGGACCGATAAAAAACCCGCGCCGGGCGCGGGTTTTTCATTGGCGGCGCCGCCGCTTCAGGCGCGCTTGTTGCCGGTCAGCCTTTCGTACTTGGCCCAGAGCACGTCCTCGGTTTCGACGTTATTGGGATCCTTGGGGATGCAATCCACCGGGCAGACCTGGACGCACTGCGGCTCGTCATAGTGGCCGACGCACTCGGTGCACTTGCTCGGGTCGATCTGGTAAATCTCTTCCCCCTGGGAGATCGCCTCGTTCGGGCACTCCGGCTCGCACACGTCGCAGTTGATGCATTCGTCGGTAATAATCAGGGACATAGCAGTTCCTCTTTCGGTTAAGCAGTGGTATTCGCCCGCAGGCGCTTTTCTACGCAAGGTTGCACAAATTTGCTGACATCGCCGCCCAGGCGGGCGATTTCGCGGACCATCGTGGCGGAGATGAACATGTACTGCTCGCCGGGCGTCAGAAACACCGTTTCGACCTCCGGGTAGATGCTGCGGTTCATTCCGGCCATCTGGAACTCGTACTCGAAATCGGACACCGCGCGCAGGCCGCGGACGATGACCTTGGCGCCCCGGGCGTGGACGAAGTTCATCAGCAGCGTGTTGAAGCCGACGATTTCGAGGTTGGGGATGTCGGACAGGATCTCGGTCGCCATGTCGACCCGCTCGGCCAGCGAGAAGCGCGGCTGTTTCACCGGGCTTTCGGCGATGCCGAGGATCAGCTTGTCGAACAAGCCGGCGGCGCGCCGGACCAAATCTTCGTGCCCGCGGGTGATCGGGTCGAAGGTGCCGGGATAGATCGCTACGCGATGATCGAGTTTGGTCAAGCTGCCCGCCGCAACAAGTGAAAATGGACTTCCCCCGCCTTGCCCCGGCGGACGGTCCGCCAGTCGCCGAGCGATGCGATTTCGTGTTCGGCCTCGACGTAAATCGCCGCATCCTCGTTCAGAGCCGCCGGCAAAACGCTCTCCAGGCGGTCGATCCAGCCGGATTTATAGGGCGGATCGAGGAAAATCAGGTCGAATTTCGCTTTGGTCGAAGCCAAATATTGTAGCGCATCCCCGCGCACGATCTCCACTGCCGGGGGCTTTTGCAGCAATGCGTGGTTTTCTTGCAACGCCGCCAGTACGCGTGGCGTTTTTTCCACCATCACCACCCGCGCCGCGCCGCGCGAGGCGGCTTCGAAACCGAGGGCGCCGCTGCCGGCGAAGAGGTCGAGGCAGTGCTGGCCGTCGAGTTCCTGGCCGAGCCAGTTGAACAGCGTCTCGCGGACGCGGTCCGGCGTCGGGCGCAGGCCTTCGCTGTCGGGAAACTTCAGCAGGCGGCGGCGGAAACTGCCGCCGATGATGCGCACCGTGTTCATCGCATACGGGCGTTCAGTCGGCGGCGACGGTGACGGTGCGCAGCGCCACCGGCTTGACATGGCGGGCGAAGGCGGCCTTGACCTCGGCGGCGGTGACGGCAGAGACCCGTTCGCGGTAACGGTCGAGGTAGTCGAGCGGCAGGCCGTAGAAGCCGATGGTCGCGACGTTGTCGAGGATTTTCCGGTTGCTGTCCAGGCGCAGCGGGAAGCTGCCGGTCAGGTTGGCCTTGGCGGCGGCCAGTTCCTCTTCGCTCGGGCCCTCGGCGAGGAAGCGTTCGAGCACTTCGCGGGTCAGCTTGATCGCTTCGCCGGCCTGGCTGCGCTTGGTCTGCAGGCCGATCTGGAAGGGGCCGGTCTGCTTCAGCGGCGCGAAGTAGCTGTACACGCTGTAGGCGTAGCCGCGCTTGTCGCGCACTTCCTTCATCAGGCGCGAGACGAAGCCGCCGCCGCCGAGCGTGTAGTTGCCGACCAGCAGCGGGAAGAAGTCGGGGTTGCCGCGTTCGATGGCCGGCAGACCGAGGTAGATGTGCGCCTGCGTCGCCGGATGGGCGATCGCCGTGGTGCCGCCCTTGCCGACCGAGGGGGCGGCCGGCAGCGGTACCGCGGCGCCGGGCGGCAGGCTGGCCGAAATCTGCTCGGCGATCTGCTCCGCTGCCGCCCGCGACAGGTCGCCGACCAGCGTGATGCTGGCATTGGCGGCGGTGTAGTGGCGGGCGTGGAAGGCGGCCAGGTCGTCGCGGTTCAGGGTGGCGACCGATTCCGGCGTCGCCTGGCGGCCGTAGGGGTGGTCCGGGTAGAGGGCGGCCCAGAAGGCCTTGCCGGCGATGCTGTCGGGCCGGGTCATGGCTTCCTTGAGGCCGGCGATGGTGCGTTCCTTCTCGCGTTCGAGAATGGCCGCGTCGAAGCGCGGCTGGGCGATTACCGAGCGCAGGATGTCGATGCCGGTCGCCCGCTTGTCCGGAGCCGACAGCGTGCGCAGGGAGACGCTGGCGCGGTCGGTGTCGGCGCCGCCGCCCAGTTGGGCGCCGATGTCGGCGAGTTCCTCGGCGATCGCCGTCTCGTCGCGGACGCCGGCGCCGAGATCGAGCAGGGCGCGGGTCAGGGCGGCGAGGCCGGACTTGGCGGCCGGATCGAACATCGAGCCGGCGGCGAAATCGACCTGGATGTCGAGCATCGGCAGGCCGCGGCTGGCGACGAACTGGACGCGGGCGCCGGCGGCGGTGGTCCAGTGCTCGATGGCGACGCCGGCGGCGGCCGGCAGGGCGGCTAGGAAAACGAGGGATATGGGCAGAATGCGGGTCAAGACGCGGGTCAGCGGACGGATCATGGCGCGGTTCATCAGTGGCGGGTCGGGAAGGCCGGGCGGCGCGGCTTGCCGTCCAGGGGTTGCGGGTCGAGCACGCCGACGGTCAGCGCATCGTCGCTGAAGTACTTGCCGGCCACCGCCTGCACGTCGGCGGCGCTGACCGCCTGCAGCTTCTCCAGCATGCGGTCGAGCTGGCGGTAGGGCAGGCCGGCCGATTCGATCTGGCCGATTTCCATGGCCTGGCCGAACATCGAGTCGAGCTTGTACACCTCGCTGGCCAGCAGTTGCGCCTTGGCCCGCTTCAGTTCGGCGGCGCTGACGCCGTCCCGGCGCACGCGCTCGATCTCGGCGCGCAGCGCCGCTTCGAGGTCGGCCACCGTCTTGCCCTCGGACGGCGTGCCGTGCAGGTAGAGCATGCCCGGGCCGCGGGCGGTGGCGTCGTAGTCGATGCCGGCCGCCAGCGCGACCTTGTCCTCACGCACCAGCTTCTTGTTGAAGCGGGCGGCGTCGTGGCCGTCGAGAATGGCGGCCAGCATCTGCAGCGCGTAAGGTTCGCTGTCCTTGTCGATGTCGCGCAGGATCGGCGCCTTGTAGCCCATGATCAGCACCGGCAGCTCGGCCGGCGCCTTGACCGTGATGCGGCGCGGCCCTTCCTGGCGCGGCTCGACCTGTGCCTTGCGCGGCGGCAGCGGCCGACCGGCGAGCGGGCCGTAGTGCTTCTGGGCCAGCGCGAAGACTTCCTTGTGGTCGACATCGCCGGAAATGACCACGTAGGCGTTGTTCGGCACGTACCAGGTGTCGTACCAGGCCTTGGCATCGGCGGCGGTCATCGTTTCGAGATCGCTCATCCAGCCGATGATCGGCCGCCGGTAGGGGTGGGCCTGGAAGGCGACGGCGTTCATCTGTTCGAACAGCTTGGCCTGCGGGTTGTCGTCGGTGCGCATGCGGCGCTCCTCCATGACCACCTTGATCTCCTGCTCGAATTCCTTGGCGTCGACGTTGAGGTGGCGCATGCGGTCGGCTTCGAGCTGCATCATCTCTGCCAGTTTCTCCTTCGGGATCTGCTGGAAGTAGGCCGTGTAGTCGCGGCTGGTGAAGGCGTTGTCGCGGCCGCCGGCGGCCGCCACGCGCTTGTTGAACTCGCCCGGGCCGACGCTCGGCGTACCCTTGAACATCATGTGTTCGAGCACGTGGGCGACGCCCGAGGTGCCGTCGACCTCGTCCATGCTGCCGATCCGGTACCAGACCATCTGCACGGCGGTGGGCGCCCGGTGGTCTTCCTTGACGATGATGCGCAGGCCGTTGGCCAGCGTGGTTTCGTAGGGGTTGGCCAAGGCCGTGCCGAGCAACCAGGGGCAGAGCAGGGCAGTCAGAAGTTGAAGTCGCATGCGCATGGGGGGAGGGGGCTTTCTGCTAGAATCCGGGGCTTATTTGCTTCGATCCGCACGGCATCTTAACGGCTTGCCGCCGGCCTGTCAGCCTGCCCTGAGACCTCTGCTTCCATGTTCAGTTTCCTGAAAAAACCCGCGCCGGACGCCCAGGGCGAGTCCGCCGCCGCTCCCGTCGCTCCCGCTGCCGCCGCGCCGTCGTGGCGCGAGCGCCTGTTCCAGGGGCTGGCCCGCACCCGCGCCCAGTGGGGCGGCAAGCTCAAGTCGATCTTCGCCCGCGGCAAGGTCGACGACGAATTGCTGGAGGAACTGGAAAGCCTGCTGCTGACTTCCGACGTCGGCATCGAGGCGACCACCCATCTGCTCGAGGAACTGAAGAAGGCCGCCAAGCGCGACAAGCTGGAAACGCCGCAGGCCATCCAGCAGGCGCTGGCCGAGGCCTTGCTGGAAGTCCTGCAGCCCCTGGAGCAGCCGCTCGAGATCGGCGGCCACAAGCCCTACGTGATCATGATCGCCGGCGTCAACGGCGCCGGCAAGACGACCTCGATCGGTAAGCTGGCCAAGTATTTCCAGGGCCAGGGCAAGAGCGTGCTGCTGGCCGCCGGCGACACTTTCCGCGCCGCCGCCCGCGAGCAGTTGCAGACCTGGGGCGAGCGCAACAACGTGACGGTCGTCGCCCAGGAATCCGGCGATCCGGCGGCGGTCATTTTCGACGCCATCTCGGCGGCCAAGGCGCGCGGCATCGACATCGTGCTGGCCGACACCGCCGGCCGCCTGCCGACCCAGCTGCACCTGATGGAGGAAATCGCCAAGGTCCGCCGGGTGATCCAGAAGGTCGAGCCGGACGGCCCGCACGAGACGCTGCTGGTGCTCGACGCCAACATCGGCCAGAACGCCCTGCAGCAGGTCAAGGCCTTCGACAAGGCGATCCACGTCAGCGGCCTGGTCGTGACCAAGCTCGACGGCACCGCCAAGGGCGGCGTCGTCGCCGCCATCGCCCGCCAGTGCCCGAAGCCGATCCGCTTCATCGGCGTCGGCGAGCAGATCGACGACCTGCGCCCCTTCTCGGCCAGGGATTTCGTCGAGGCGTTGTTCGAGTGACAGCAGTTGCCCAAGCTCTTGAACCACCCGCCCACGTGGGCAGCTTATTGGACGCGCCATCTGATTGGGCAGACAACTCGTCGTCTGTTACACGCTAGACAATATCCCCAGAGGAGACTTTATGGCGACCCGTGAAGACATGAAAGATTGGGTAATTCAAGCCCTGAAATCATTAGGTGGAAAAGGCTGGCCTAAGGACGTTGCAAAATATATCTGGGATCACTACGAGCCGGAACTTAGGCGTTCCGGTAGTTTGCTTTACACGTGGCAATACGATGCTCGATGGGCTGCACAATCGTTAAGAAATGCAGGAACCCTAAAACCAGTTCATGGCCGCCGCGATTTGCCGTGGGAAATTGCGTGAACGACCTGTCTAACCTATTGGTCGGCCGGACGTGTCGCAAGCGGCAGTCCGGTTACCTTCAACGTCAGCAATTGACAACCACGAAATGATCGTCGCCAGCAACCTGACCAAGCGCTATCCCGGCGGCTACGAGGCCGTGTGCGACGTCAGCTTCGAGATCACCGCCGGGCAGATGGTGCTGATCGGCGGCCATTCCGGCGCCGGCAAGACGACGCTGGTCAAGCTGATCGCCTCGATCGAGCGGCCGACCGCCGGTAGTCTGGTGGTCAACGGGCAGAATCTGTCGGCCCTGCGGCGCAGCGCCATTCCCTATGTGCGCCGACATTTCGGCCTGGTCTTCCAGGACCAGAAGCTGCTGTTCGACCGCAGCGCCCTGGACAACGTGCTGCTGCCGTTGCAGATCGCCGGCCTGCCGCGCCGCGACGCCATCCGCCGCGCTCAGGCGGCGCTCGACAAGGTCGGCCTGCTGGAACGCGAGAAGGCCAACCCGATCGCCCTTTCCGGCGGCGAACAGCAGCGCCTGGCCATCGCCCGAGCCGTGGTCAACCGGCCGACCGTGCTGCTGGCCGACGAGCCGACGGCCAATCTCGACGTCGACTCGGCGCGCGCCATCCTCGACCTGTTCGCCGACTTCCACCGCGTCGGCGTCACCGTTGTCGTCGCCACCCACGACCAGAGCTGGATCGAGCGCTGCCACCCGAACGTGCTGCGCCTCGACCACGGGAGGCTGCTGTGAGCGCCTGGCTGACCCAGCACCGCGCCGCCCTGGCCTCGGCCTTCCGCCGGCTGTGGATCGCTCCGATGAGCACCGTGCTGTCGCTGCTGGTGATCGGTATCGCGCTGACCCTGCCGGCCTTCGGCTACGTCCTGCTCGACAACCTGCGCGAGCTTGGCAGCCGTGCTTCCGGCGTCAAGCAGATCAGCGTCTTCATGGAATCAGGCGCCAGCCGCAAGGAGTCCGGCGAAATCGAAAGCCGCCTGCGCCTGCGCGGCGGCCTTGAGTGGCGCTTCGTGCCGCGCGAGGACGCCCTGCAGCGCCTGCAACAGACCGAGGGCATGGCCGAGATCGTCGCCAGCCTGCCGCGCAACCCGCTGCCCGATGCCTTCATCGTCGAGCCGCAGGATACCGAACCGGCGGCGCTCGAAGCCCTCGGCGAGGAAATGCAAGCCTGGCCCAAGGTCGCCCATGTGCAGCTCGACTCGGCCTGGGTCAAGCGCTTCGACGCCTTCCTGCGCCTCGGCAAGCTGGCCCTGGCGCTGCTCGCCGGGCTGTTCGCGGCCGGGCTGGTGGCGGTGACCTTCAACACCATCCGCCTGCAGGTCATGGCCCAGGCCGCCGAGATCGAGGTGGCGCGCATGATCGGCGCCACCGACGCCTTCATCCGCCGGCCCTTCTACTACTACGGCGCGCTGCAGGGCGCCCTCGGCGGCCTGCTCGCCGCCGCCCTGGTGCTCGGCGGCCTGCGCCTGCTGGCCGGGCCGGTCGGCGAACTGGCGACCTTGTACGGCACCGCCTTCGCCCTGCAGGCACCGGCCGCCAGCGGCGCCGCCGTGCTCGGCGCCGGCGGGGCGCTGCTCGGCTGGCTCGGCGCCCAGTTGTCGGTCAGCCTGTCGCTGCGCCGGTTTGACTAGCCGCGGCCGGCGCGACTTTCTCCGCACCGTCGCCGCCGCAGCGCTGACCGGTTGCGGCGGCGGCGCCAAGCCGTCCTTGCCGCCGGGCGAATTGTCCGGCCCCGATCTCGATCTCGGCCACCGCCTGCGCGATGGCCGCTTGCCCGCCCCCGAAACGACGCGGCGCACCGGCGTGGTCATCGTCGGCGGCGGCATTTCCGGCTTGTCGGCCGCCTGGCAACTGGCCCGCACGGGCGTCGACGATTTCCTGCTGCTGGAACTGGAGGCCGAGCCGGGCGGCAATGCGCGCGCCGGCCGTTCGCCGCTGACGGCCTACCCGCTCGGCGCCCATTACCTGCCGCTGCCCGGGCCGCGGGCCCGCCACGTGCGCGAGCTGCTGGCCGAACTCGGCGTGCTGCAGGGCGATCCCGGCGCGGCGCGGCCGGCCTACGACGAACGCTATCTGTGCGCGACGCCGCAGGAACGCATCTACCGCCACGGCCTGTGGGAGGAGGGGCTGCTGCCGCAGCGCGGCCTGGAGCCCGGCGAACGGGCGCAGCAGCAGGCTTTCCTGGCGCGCATGCACGAACTGAAGGCGGCCCGCGGCCGCGACGGACGGGCCGTTTTCGCGTTGCCGATGGAGTTCTCCAGCCGCGATCCGGCCTGGCTGGCGCTCGACCGCCTCTCCTTCGCACAATGGCTAGCCGACAGCGGCTTCACCGCGCCGACCGTGCGCTGGCTGGCCGACTACGCCTGCCGCGACGACTACGGCATGAGCGTCGCCGACACCTCGGCCTGGGCCGGCCTGCATTACTTCGCCTGCCGGGACGGCGAGGCCGCCAACGCTTCAGGCGATACCGTACTCACCGCGCCCGAGGGCAACGCCTGGCTGGCCCGCGGCCTGGCCCGGCGGGCCGGCGAGCGCATTCTGACGGGTTCGCTGGCCTGGCGCATCGCCGAGAACAAGCATGGCATCGCGGTCGACCTGCTGCGCGACGGGCGCAGCCAGCGCATCGAAGCGCGGGCGCTGATCTGGGCGGCGCCGCTGTTCCTGCTGCCGCGCCTGTGGCCGGAACTGCCGGCGCCGTTGCGGCAGGCGGCGTTGGCCGGCGACTACGCCCCGTGGCTGGTCGCCAACCTGCATCTCGCCGGCTGGCCGGAAGAGCACCACGGCGCGCCGCCGGCCTGGGACAACGTGCTCTACGACAGCCCCGGCCTCGGCTACGTGACGGCGACGCACCAGCTGCTGCGCCGGCATCTGCCGGGCACGGTGCTGACCTGCTACCGCGCGCTGCACGACGCGACGCCCGCCGCCGGCCGCCGGCTGCTGCTGGAGACGCCGCGCGCAGCCTGGGCCGAGGCCATCCTCTGCGAACTGGAGATGGTGCATCCGGACATCCGCCGCCTGGCCACCCGCCTCGACGTCTTCCGCCACGGCCATGCCATGCGCCGGCCGGTGCCGGGCAGCCTGTGGGGTGAGGAACGGCGGCGGCTGACCGCCTTCCGCCATCCGCGCATCATGCTGGCGCATGCCGACCTCTCAGGCTTCTCGCTGTTCGAGGAGGCGCAGTACCGCGGCGTCGTCGCCGCCGAGCGGGCAGCCCGGGCCTTGCGCGGCCGGGCGTGAGGCGGCCGGTGGATTGTGGCCGGCACCGTGATCTATTTCACTGTCGCCGGAAAGGACTTTCCGTACATTGAAAGCACGCGGGAAGCCGGGCGATCCGGCAATGACCAATGGGCGGAACGAGGTGTGCGATGCGCGGCAAAAGCAGGAAGCGCGGCGGCGACCGCCGCGATCAGGATGTGGGGCCGCCCAGCGGCTGGCGCGAGCGGCGGCACAGCGTCGAACGGCGGCGGCCGGAAGTGCGCGAGATTTCCCTGACCGAATGGCTGGCTTGCCTGCCCAGCCCGGTATTGAAACGCAGCAGGCAAACCTGAGGGCGTCGCAACGGGCGACTGAGGGGACAAAAAGGCCTCGCCAAATGGCGAGGCCTTTTTCATTGCGCCGGCCGACGCGCGGCGACGGTAACCGGGAGATGGCCGGATGGTCGCCACCCGCCGACGCGCTGCGCCGTGTTCGGCCCGGCGGTGTGGGGCGGCCGGGCTTTAGTTGCCCGGGGTGGTGGCTGCGGGGGTGGCATCGCCGGGTGCCGCCGGGGTACCCGCCGCCGGCCGGGCGGCGGGAGCCGGTTGGCCGAGCAGTTCGGGATTGACCTTGAGCCGGCCGCTCTGTTCCACCTGCTTGATCGGATTGGCTTCGCGGTTGCCGGCACAGGCGGCGAGCAGGACGGAGAGCAGGAGCGTGGCGGGCAGGGAGAAGCGCATCGTGGTCGTCGCGGGCAGGAAGGAATGGCAGATGATAGCGTCTCGCCGGGGCGGGGAACAGGGTAGCCGTACCGGCAGTTCGATTAGTTCATTGTGGAATAATTAAATTAAAATGTCGTCTTTGGGGTTATAAAAGACTCCGTTACAGTGCCGTTTCGCCGTCTTTCTGGAGAACCCACGCATGAATGCCATCCGCAAATCCTTGTCCGTCCTGCTGCTCGGCCTGGTGGCCAGCGCCGCGCTGGCCGATGCCTCGCTGCTCAATGTCTCCTATGACGTGGCCCGCGACGTGTACAAGGACTTCAACCCGCTGTTCCAGAAATACTGGAAGGCGAAGACCGGCGAGACGCTGGAACTGAAGCAGTCGCACGCCGGTTCGAGCAAGCAGGTGCGCGCCGTGGCCGACGGCCTGGAGGCCGACGTGGTGACGATGAATCAGGTCAACGACATCGAGTTCCTGGTCGACAAGGGGCTGGTGGCCAAGGACTGGGCCAAGAAATTCCCCAACAGCGCCTCGCCCTACACCTCGGCGATGGTCTTCATCGTGCGCAAGGGCAATCCGAAGAACCTCAACGACTGGGCCGACCTGGCGGCGCCGGGCGTGCAGATCGTCATTCCGCACCCGAAGAACACCGGCAATGGCCGTAATACCTATCTCTCGGCTTGGGCCTGGGCGCTCAAGCAGCCGGGCGGCAGCGACAAGACGGCGCAGGAATTCCTCGGCAAGCTGTTGAAGAACGCGCCGCTGTTCGCCGCCGGCGGCCGCGATGCGACCACCACCTTCATGCAGCGCGGTCTGGGCGATGTGCTGATCACTTTCGAATCCGAGGCCGAGATGATCGCCAAGGAGTTCGGCAAGGGCGCTTTCCAAGTGGTTTATCCCAGCCTGACCATGCAGACCGAGTTCCCGGTGGCCATCGTCGACAAGGTGGTGGACAAGAAGGGCACGCGCAAGCAGGCGACCGCCTACCTGGAATACCTGTGGTCCAAGGAAGGCCAGGAGAATGCCGCGCAGAACTACCTGCGGCCGCGCGATCCGGAGTTGCTGAAGAAATACGCGGCCTCCTTCCCGGCGGTCAAGACCTTCACCGTCGACGAAGTGTTCGGTGGCGCCAGCAAGGCTTTCGCCGCGCACTTCAAGGACGGCGGCAGTTTCGATCAGATTTACGTCGCCAAGTAAGACCCGGCAGGCTGGCCGCCGCGGCCAGCCTGCGCCTTCGCAGAAAAGAACCGCATGTCCGTCAAATCCCGCCGCGTCCTGCCCGGCTTCGGCCTGTCGCTGGGCTACACGCTGGTGTACCTGTCGCTGCTGATCCTGCTGCCGCTCGGCGGCCTGGTCCTCAAGGCCTCCGAACTGGGCTTCGGCCAGATTGTCGACATCGCGCTGGGCGAGCGCTCCCTGGCCGCCTTCCGCGTCACCTTCGTCTCCTCGCTGCTGGCCGCCGGCATCAATGCCGCGTTCGGGCTGGTCGTGGCCTGGATCCTGGTGCGCTACTCCTTTCCCGGCAAGCGCCTGGTCGATGCCCTGGTGGACCTGCCCTTCGCGCTGCCCACAGCCGTCGCCGGCATCACGCTGGCGACGCTGTACGCCGGCAACGGCTGGCTCGGCCGCCATCTGGAGCCGCTCGGCCTCAAGGTCGCCTACACGCCGGCCGGCATCGTCGTGGCGCTGACCTTCATCACCCTGCCTTTCGTCGTGCGCACCCTGCAGCCGGTGATCGAGGACATCGAGACCGAGGTCGAGGAGGCCGCCGCCTCGCTCGGCGCCTCGCGCGGCCAGACCTTCGCCCGCATCATTTTCCCGGCCCTGTTCCCGGCGCTGCTGACCGGCTTCGCCCTGGCCTTCGCCCGGGCGCTGGGTGAGTTCGGCTCGGTCATTTTCATCGCCGGCAACCTGCCGCTGATTTCCGAAATCGTGCCGCTGCTGATCATCTCCAAGCTCGAACAGTACGACGTGCTCGGCGCCACGGCGCTGGCCGTGGTCATGCTGGCCATTTCCTTCGTGCTGTTGCTGGCCATCAACCTGCTGCAATGGTGGACCGCCAACCGCCACAAGAACGCCGAGCCGCTCGAAGCGGCGGCCGGCCGGGCCAGCGGAGGCGAGCAATGAAGTCGACGCGCGCCACCCAGGAACCGGCGTGGGTCCGCACCGTCCTGCTGACGATCGGCCTCGGTTTCCTGTTCTTTTTCCTCGGCCTGCCGCTGGTCGCCGTTTTCGTCGAGGCCCTGGCCCAGGGCTGGGAACTCTACGCGGCGGCGCTCAAGGAGCCGGAAACCCTGTCGGCGATCTGGCTGACGGTGCTGATCGCCGTCGCCGTGCTGCCCTTCAACATCGCCTTCGGCGTCGCCGCCGCCTGGGCCATCGCCAAGTTCGACTTCCGCGGCAAGAGCCTGCTGATCACGCTGATCGACTTGCCGTTCGCCGTCTCGCCGGTGGTCGCCGGCCTGATCTTCATCCTGCTTTTCGGCGCCCAGGGCACCTTCGGCCCGTGGCTGTCGGCGCACGAGATCAAGATCATCTTCGCCGTGCCGGGCATGATCCTGGCGACGCTGTTCATCACCTTCCCCTTCATCGCCCGCGAGCTGATTCCGCTGATGCAGTCGCAGGGCAAGGACGAGGAGGAGGCGGCGGTGTCGCTCGGCGCTTCCGGCTGCCAGATGTTCTGGCGGGTGACGCTGCCCAACATTAAATGGGGCTTGCTGTATGGCGTGATCCTGTCGAATGCCCGGGCCATGGGCGAGTTCGGCGCGGTGTCGGTGGTTTCCGGCCACATCCGCGGCGAGACCAACACGCTGCCGCTGCACGTCGAGATTCTCTACAACGAATACAACGCCATCGGCGCCTTCGCCGCGGCATCCGTGCTGGCCCTGCTGGCGCTGGTCACGCTGGTCGCCAAGACCGTCGTCGAGTGGCGCATGAAGAAGGAGACGGAAATGCTGAACGCCGTGCTGGCCCCGGAGAAAACCTGATGAGTATCGAAATCCGCAACATCGCCAAGCGCTTCGGCAATTTCGTCGCGCTCGACGACATCAACCTCGACATCCCGACCGGCGAACTGGTCGCCCTGCTCGGCCCCTCCGGCTGCGGCAAGACGACGCTGCTGCGCATCATCGCCGGCATGGAGACGCCGGATCGGGGCGAAATTCTGTTCTCCGGCGCCGAGGCGACCCACCTGCACGCCCGCGAGCGCCAAGTCGGCTTCGTCTTCCAGCATTACGCGCTGTTCCGCCACATGACGGTGTTCGAGAACGTCGCCTTCGGTCTGCGCGTCAAGCCGCGCAAGGAGCGGCCGCGCGAGGCCGAGATCAAGCGCCGGGTCATGGCGCTGCTCGGCCTGGTCCAGCTCGACTGGCTGGCCGACCGCTACCCCTCGCAACTGTCCGGCGGCCAGCGCCAGCGCATCGCGCTGGCCCGGGCGCTGGCCGTCGAGCCGAAGGTGCTGCTGCTCGACGAGCCGTTCGGCGCGCTCGACACCAAGGTGCGCAAGGAACTGCGCCGCTGGCTGCGCCGCCTGCACGACGAACTGCACGTCACCTCCATTTTCGTCACCCACGACCAGGAAGAGGCGCTCGAAGTTGCCGACCGCGTGGTGGTCATGAACCACGGCAAGATCGAGCAGATCGGCTCGCCCGACGAGGTCTACTCCAGCCCGGCCTCGCCTTTCGTCTACCAGTTCCTCGGCAACGTGAACGTCTTCCACAGCCGGCAGCAGGGCGCCTACGCCGAAGTCGAGCGCGGCGCGGCGCCGGAGAAGGCCACCGCCTTCGTCCGCCCGCACGACATCGACATCACCCACCAGCCGGCCGACGGGGCGTTGCAGGCGACGGTCGGCCACGTGCACCCGATCGGCCCGGTGGTGCGCGTCGAGCTGCAGCACGGGGGCGAAATCGTCGAGGTCGAGCTGTCGCGCGAGCGGCACGAGGCGCTGCAACTGGCGGTCGGCCAGGCGGTGTGGTTCCGCCCGCGCCAGATGCGCGTCTTCGGCGCCGACCGGCAGCCGCAACCGATCCCGGAAAAACAGCCCTTCCTGTTCTGATCCAGGGCGATCGTATGAGATCGTCGTTGGCGGATGTGGCGCGGGACAGTCCCGGCTCGCTGTACTTGTTCTCCGGCGCCTTGCGGCGTCAGGGTTCGTCCGGCTTTTCGCACACGATGCGCGAGATGTCGAGCGGGATGATCTTGCCCTTCTCCAGATCGTAGCCCCAGGCGGCCAGCACACCGTTCTTCGCGGTGACGCGTTCGCGCCCGCCCCAGCGCACCAGAACACGCATATCTATTTCTAAACTGCCGTCGAATTCGCACATCATTCCGCCGAGTGCAAGTTGCCTGGATTTGTTGTCGCGGGACGTGGCATCGGGATCAAATTTGGGTAGGACGATTGCGTCGAGGATGCGGTAACGCGGAAAGCGGACTTGCTTCAAGGCCAGGAGGCGATTTTTGCCGCATCGAATGATGACGCTGCTGAATTCGTCGCTATTGAGGATCATCCCGCCTCCTTCATCCACACAGTCGCCCAATCCCGGCAGAGGCTCTCGGGTCGCCGTGTATTCGTACCCGATCATTTTCTTGGCGATCGCCGCCGGGTCGGCGGCCATGGTCATCATTGACAGGCAGGACAGCGCCATTCCAAGCATAAATCGTTGCATGGGCTTACCCCCGTTCCCGCACGTTGTCCGGTTTCCCGATGATTTTCCCCATGGCTGTGTCAGGGTTCGTCCGGCTTTTCGCACGTGATGCGCGAGATGTCGAGCGGGATGATCTTGCCCTTCTCCAGATCGTAGCCCCAGGCGGCCAGCACACCGTTCTTCGCGGTGATGCGCTCGTGCTTGCCCCACCGCAGCAGAACTTCCATGCGCGTACCGCTTCTGCCTTTAAGTTCACACGGCCCGTCGGGCCAGATTTGTTTGTTGTTGTCGGACGTGAAGTAGCGATCAAACTTGGGCAGGACGATGGCGTCGAGAATGCGATTGCGCGGCCAACGGTTTTCTTCGCCGATAGTTTGATCCAAGATCAGGAGATAGTCCTTGCCACATCGGATGAAGATGGCACCAAATTCGGCGTCTAGTGACCTTCCCCCTTCGTACATACAAGCGTCAAACCCAGGAAAAGGTTCTCCCGGAGGAGCTGCTACGTATTCGTGCCCGATCATTTTTCCGGCGATCCCTGCCGGGTCGGCGGCGACGGCAAGCGCCGAGAGACAGGACAGTACGACGCTCAGTGCAAATCGTCGCATGGGCTTACCCCCGTTCCCGTACGTTGACGCCGGGCACCAGCAGGCCGGACGCCCCCTTGACCTTGAAGCTCTGGTCGAAGTGCTCGATGAAGACGCTGTTGATCGGCGTGGTGCCGTAGAGGTGCGCCGGATCGACGTGGCCTGTCAGTCCCTTGTGCGGGAGTTCTGTCGTGTGGATGCCGAAGTGCAGATGGGCTTCGCTCAGCGGCTGATCCTTGGCATTCCCCGATTGCCCCGTCCGGCCGAGCATGTCGCCGCGTGTGACTGCCAGTTTTCCAGCGACATAGTGAACCATCAGATGTGCATAGGATGCATGGAGTGTTTGGCCCCGGTGTTGAAACTCCAGCACGACCATGAGGCCGTAGGCGCCGAATGAACCTACCCACACGATTTTTCCATCCGCGATCGCATAGCATGGTGTTCCGGGCGCGGCCTCCAGGTCCCACCCCTGATGCGCCTTTTTCACGCCTTTGCTGTCGGTGCGTACCATACCGAAAGCGTTGTTCGTCTTCGCGCCGCGAATCCTGTTGACTTCCAGCGGCCAAGAAAGCCCGGTCATAAGAAACTCCTATATAATGAAATACGAATGAATATATGTCGTTGTCCTGAGCTTTGCAAGGTATATGTGGCGCTGAAAGTCATTCCCGAATGCGATGATTTTTGTGCCATTGCCCCGCGCCCTGATCCGGGTGCCGAGGGGCCTTGGGGGCCGATGCTATAATCGGCCCCCGTTTCATGCGTCCCGCCCACCCCGGTGATCTTTACCCTCGGCATCAACCATCATTCCGCCCCGCTCGCCATCCGTGAGCGCGTGGCGTTTGGCGCCGAGAAACTGCCGCATGCGCTGACCGACCTGACGCGCAGCCAGACGGTCAAGGAAGTGGCGATCCTGTCGACCTGCAACCGCACCGAAATCTACTGCGCGGCCGAGACGCCGGAGGCTGTCATCGACTGGCTCAGCAGCTACCACCAGGTGGCGCGCGGCGAATTGGCGCCCTACCTCTATACCCACGACCAGCCGGCCGCCATCCGCCACGCCTTCCGCGTCGCCTGCGGCCTCGACTCGATGGTCATCGGCGAGCCGCAAATCCTCGGCCAGATGAAGGACGCGGTACGCGCCGCCGAGGAGAGCGGCACTCTCGGCACGCAGCTGCACAAGCTGTTCCAGCGCTCCTTCTCGGTGGCCAAGGAGGTGCGCAGCACCACCGCCATCGGCGCCAACATCGTTTCCATGGCCGCCGCCGGCGTGCATCTGGCCGAACGCATCTTCGAGTCGATCGAGGAGCAGCGCATCATCTTCATCGGCGCCGGCGAAATGATCGAACTGTGCGCCGCGCATTTCTGCGCCCGTCAGCCGAAGGGCGTGACCATCGCCAACCGCACGTTGGAGCGCGGCCGCAGCCTGGCCGAGCGCTACAACGGAACGGCCATCCGCCTCGACGACTTGGCCGAGCACCTGGCCCGCCACGACATCGTCGTCTCCTGTACCGCCGCGCCGCTGCCGATCATCGGCCTGGGCATGGTCGAGCGGGCGGTCAAGGCGCGCCGCCACCGGCCGATGTTCATGGTCGATCTGGCGGTGCCGCGCGACATCGAGCAGGAGATCGGCGATCTCGACGACGTCTTCCTGTACACCGTCGACGACCTGGCCCAGGTCGTCGAAAGCGGTCTTGAGTCGCGCCAGGCGGCGGTGGTCGAGGCCGAGGGCATCATCAACCAGCGGGTCGAGGATTTCCTCGGCTGGCTGTCGGCCCGCGACACGGTGCCGGTGATCCGCTCGCTGCGCGATTCCGCCGAGCGCCTGCGCCGCCACGAGCTGGAACACGCGCTGAAGCTGCTGGCCCGCGGCGAGGCGCCGGAAAAAGTGGTCGAGCAGTTGTCGCAGCGCCTGACCAACAAGTTACTGCACGCCCCGACGCAGACCCTGAACCAGGCCGAGGGCGGCGACCGCAGCGAGCTACAGCGCGCTGCCAGCCGCCTCTTCCACCTGCACGCCGGCGACTGAAGCTGCCACGACGCGGTTGCGGCCGTCGCGCTTGGCCTGCAGCAGCGCCGCGTCGGCGGCGCCGATCAGTGCCGCCGCCGACGGATGGTCGGCCAGCGTGGCGACGCCGCAACTGAACGTGGCGTATACCACCCGGCCGCCGTGGGCATGCGGCAGGACGGCGAAATCCTCGCGGATGCGGTCGAGCTGGACGAGGGCGCCGGCCAGGTCGGTGTCGGGCAGGGCGACGATGAATTCCTCCCCGCCGTAGCGGCCGATCAGGTCGCTGCCGCGCAGGCGGCCGCGCAGCAGCCAGGCCAGGTTGCGGATGACCTGGTCGCCGGCGGGGTGGCCGTAGCTGTCGTTGATGCGCTTGAAGCGGTCGATGTCGATCATGGCGACGACCAGGCGGCCGCCCGGCGGCGCTTCGGCGACGCGCTGGCCGATGCGCGTCTTGGCCGTCGAATGGTTGAGCAGCCGGGTCAGGCCGTCGTGCTGGCCGGAATGGCGCATTTCGCGGTAGCGGGCGATCTTGGTCTTGACCACCGCCGCCAGCACCACCGGGTTGACCGGCTTGGTCAGGAACTGGTCGCCGCCCAGGCGCAGGGCCTCGATCTGCTGCACGATGTCGGTCTCGCTCGACAGGTAGATGACCGGCAGGGCTTGGTATTCGGCCAACTGGCGCAGAGCCGCGGTGGCTTCGACGCCGCTGCAGAAGGGCATGTACATGTCCATCAGGATGGCATCCGGGCGGTAGTCGGCGGCCGCGTCGAGCAGGCGCCGCGGATCGGCCACGGCCAGGCTGTCGATGCCATGCTGGCCGAGGGTCCGGCGGACGAGGGCGGAGGCCGTTGGCGAATCCTCGACCACCAGCACCCGGTCGGCCTCCGGCTCGTCGTCGCGGGCCAGGTCGAGCAGGCGCGGCAGGACGTCGGCGCAGCCGCTGGCCACCGGAATGCAGGTATCGGCGCCGGCGCGCTGGAGAACGACGATGCTTTCGAGTTCGCTCGGCACCGCCAGGCAGTAGATGTGGCTGGCCGGAAAGTGCTTGCGCAGGGTGGCGATGGCGGCCACCGCGGCCGCCGGGTAGGCGCCGGGCGGCTCGGGCAGGCAGAGAATGGCCAGCGGCACCTGCTTGACGGCGGCCAGCTCCGGCCAGGGCGTGACGCAGGGCAGGAAACCGAAGAAGGCGAGCTGGCCGGACAGCGATTCGAGCCAGGGGTGGCTGGCGGCGGCGGCGATCAGGACGTCGCGGCCGCGCGGCCGCAGATCGCCGACGATGTCGGCGGGCGGGTCGGAGTGACGGCGGCTGGGCGGCGCCTCCTCCTCGTGGCGGCGCAACTCGCTCAGCAGGTAAACGAACTGGCGTTCGATATCGTTGGCCAGCTCGGGCATCAGCGGATGCTGGGTACTGTCGCCGAACAGGGCCAGGGCGGCGTTTTCCAGTTCCTGGGCGAGGCGCATCAGGCCCGGCATGTGGCGCCGCTTCAGATGCTCGCTCAAACCGTTGAGCAAGACGGTGAATTCGACGAACTGCGCAAAGTCGCCGCTGGCGCGGTATTCCTGCCAGTGGTTGGCGAGTGTTTCCGCGAGGGCGCTCACGGAATGGAAGGGTGGGGGCATCGGCGGGCCTGTGCTGATCCGCGGCACGATCCGGAAATGCCGGCATGACGCGGAGCAAAGCGGAATTATGGGGCTGTCGGTGACCCTCGGCAAGGTATGTCCGCGACCCTGGGCAAGGTATGCCGGTCGCCGCCGGCCGATGTTCTCGGGTACCATAGCGCCCCCGTCCGCGCCCCGGTTTTTCCCATGAAGGACAGCATCCGCCAGAAACTCGATCTGCTGGTCGACCGCCTCGAAGGCATCGACCGCATGTTGTCGACCCCCGATGCCGCCGGCGACATGGAGCAGTTCCGCAAGCTGTCGCGCGAACGGGCCGAGATCGAGCCGGTGGTGGCGCGGTACGCCGCCTTCCGCCGGGCCGAGAACGATCTGGCCGAGGCCGAGGCGATGCTGGCCGATCCCGAGATGCGCGACTTCGCCGCCGAGGAGATCGTCGCCGCCAAGGGGCGCCTGCCGGACCTGGAAATCGAATTGCAGAAGCTGCTGCTGCCGAAGGACCCCAACGACGAGCGCAGCGTCCTGCTGGAAATCCGCGCCGGCACCGGCGGCGACGAGTCGGCGCTGTTCGCCGGCGACCTGTTCCGCATGTACTCGCGCTTCGCCGAGCGCCAGCGCTGGCAGGTCGAGGTGCTGTCGGCCAGCGAATCGGAACTCGGCGGCTACCGCGAGATCATCTGCCGCATCGCCGGCAACGGCGCCTATTCGCAGCTGAAGTTCGAGTCCGGCGGCCACCGCGTCCAGCGCGTGCCGGAAACCGAGACCCAGGGCCGCATCCACACCTCGGCGTGCACCGTGGCGATCATGCCCGAGGCCGACGAGGTCGAGGATGTCAATCTCAATCCGGCCGACCTGCGCATCGACACCTTCCGCGCTTCCGGCGCCGGCGGCCAGCACATCAACAAGACCGACTCGGCGGTGCGCATCACCCACCTGCCGACCGGCATCGTCGCCGAATGCCAGGATGGCCGCTCGCAGCACGCCAACAAGGCTTCGGCCATGCGGGTGCTGGCGGCGCGCATCAAGGACGTGCAGGTGCGCGCCCAGCAGAGCGCCATCGCCAGCACGCGCAAGAGCCTGATCGGCTCCGGCGACCGCTCCGAGCGCATTCGCACCTACAACTTCCCGCAGGGGCGCGTCACCGATCACCGCATCAACCTGACGCTGTACAAGATCGCCGCCATCATGGACGGCGATCTCGGCGAGGTGCTCGGCGCCCTGGCCCACGAACACCAGGCCGAGCAGCTGGCGGAACTGGCCGAGCAGTCATGACCCCGTGCGCGGAGCCTGCTTCGTCGCTGGCGGCGGCGGAGGAACGAAGTCCGAACCAGGCGCCGGCGGGCGCCGCGCCAAGCCGGGACGAAGACACCCCTTCCTTCGCCGCGCCGCCACTCTCGCTCGGCGCGGCCCTGGCCGCGGCCCGGCAGCGCATCGACCGGCTCGACGCCCGGCTGCTGCTGCAATACGCCAGCGGCTGCACGCATGCCGACCTGCTGGCGCGGCCCGAGATGGTGCTCGGCGCCCCGGCGCGAGCGCAGTTCGCGGAGTGGGTCGCGCGCCGCGCCGCCGGCGAGCCGCTGGCCTACCTGGTCGGCGAGGCCGAGTTCGGCGGCCGGGTGTTCCAGGTGTCGCCGGCGGTGCTGATTCCCCGCCCGGACACCGAAGTGCTGGTCGAACTGGCCCTGGCCCGGCTGCAAGGCATGGAAAATCCGGACGTGCTCGATCTCGGCACCGGCTCCGGCATCGTCGCCGTGTCGCTGGCGCTGGAATGTCCGGCCGCCCGCGTTGTCGCCGTCGACGTCTCGCCGGCGGCGCTGGCCGTCGCCGCCAATAATGCCGGCCGCCTTGGCGCCGCCGTCGACTTCGTCGCCAGCGACTGGTTCGCCGCGCTGGCCGGCCGGCGCTTCGACCTGATCGCCGCCAATCCGCCCTACATCGCCGCCGATGACCCGCACCTGGCCGGCGACGGCCTGCCCTTCGAGCCGCAGACGGCCCTGACCGACGGCGGCGACGGCCTCGCCTGCCTGCGCCGCATCGTCGCCGGCGCCGGCGCCCATCTGCGGCCGGGCGGCTGGCTGCTGCTCGAACACGGTCACGAGCAGGGGGCGGCCTGCCGGAACTTATTGGCCGCCGCCGGCTTCCAAGGCGTATTCACCCATCCCGACCTGGCCGGCAGCGACCGCGTTTCAGGCGCCCATCTTTGATCTGGAGAACCCATGTCCGACGTGCAGCAACGCATTCACCAAACCGTTACCGGCAACCCGGTCGTCCTTTACATGAAGGGCGACGCCCGTTTTCCGCAATGCGGCTTTTCGGCGACGGCGGTGCAGATCCTGAAGGCCTGCGGGGTGAACGACTTCGTCACCGTCAACGTGCTGGCCGACGAGGAAATCCGCCAGGGCGTCAAGGATTACGCCAGCTGGCCGACCATTCCGCAGCTCTACGTCAAGGGCGAGTTCGTCGGCGGCTGCGACATCATGAAGGAAATGTACCAGGCCGGCGAACTGCAGAAGCTGCTCGAAGGCATCGCCCAGGCTTGAGTTTTCCGCCGGCTTGAACAACGACGAAGGCCCGGCGCTGCGCCGGGCCTTCGTTTTGTCGGCTCAGGCCTCGACGACCTGGAAATCGATGCTGGCGCCGTCCCTGACCACTTCCTTGACCGCGCAGTCGGCGATGCTTTGCAGCACGGCGGCCCTGGCCTCGGCGCCGAAGCCGTCGGGAAAACGGACCTCGGTGCGGAAGCGGCCGAGGGTCAGCGGGCCGCCCGGGCCGGCGAAGGGCTTGCAGGCGATCTCGATGCCGGCGGCCGGGACGCCGAGTTGCTTGCAGGCCTTCTTGGCGAAGACGGCGGCGCAGCCGGCGAGGGTGGCGTAGAAGGCTTCGAGCGGATTCATCAGCGAACCGTCGAGGGCGTAAGTGGCCTCGTGCTTGCCGGTGCTGACCTTGATCAGCGGCGTCTGGTCGACCAGGGTGCGGTACATGTTGTCCTTTGGAAATGATGGGCGACCCGCGGAATCGCGAGCCTGTGAGCATATGATAAAACTCTAATATATGGTTTGGCAACCGGCCGCCGCCGTTTTGCTGCCGTTCAGGCGCCGGCCAGGCGTTGATTGGCGATGTTCAGGCGATTGACCAGGACGTCGACGAAAGCCTGGTAGAAGTGCAGGCGGCAGGCATCGGAAGCCTGCTCCAGGGCGTCGCCGCTGACGATGACGATGTCGGCCTCGGTCAGCGCGACGACGTCAGCGCTACGGCGCGGCGCGTGGCGGTTGAGTACCGCCATTTCGCCGAAGCAATCGCCGCGGCACAGCACGTCGAGCGGCATGCCGCCCTTGCTGACGGTCAGTTGGCCGGCGGCGACGAAGGCGAAGGCATCGCCCGGGTCGCCGTCGTGCAGTACCAGGGTGCCGGGGGCGACGCGGCGCCATTGCGCGAAGCGCAGGACTTCCCACAGTTCGGCATCGCGGAAGTCGGCGAAGAAGGGCAGGGCGCGCAGGATGTCGAAGCGCTCGCTTTCCGCGAAGTCGCCGCCGCCGCTGCGCAGCAGGCCGTGGCGGACGGTGGCGGCAAGATCCTGGGCGAAGGCCTGCCAGGTCGGATAACGTTGCTCGCGGTCCTTGGCCATGGCCCGGGCGACGATGGCGTCGAGGGCCGGCGGCAGGTCAGGACGCAGGCTGGACGGCCGCGGCGCCGCGTCATGGACGATGCGGTAGATCAGGTTGGCCTGGGTCTCGGCGGTGAACGGCAGTTGGCCGGTCAGCAGCTGGAACAGCACGACGCCCAGCGAGTAGATGTCGGTGCGGTGATCGAGCGGCCGTTCGCGAATCTGCTCCGGCGACATGTAGGCCGGCGAACCGATGGCGCCGACCTGGGTGAAGTGTATCTGGCCGGTCAGGGCGGCGCCGAAATCGCCGATCTTGATGTCGTTGGCGCCGGCCAGCAGGATGTTGGCCGGCTTGATGTCGCGGTGGGTGATACCAAGCCGGTGGGCGAATTCGAGCGCCCGCGTGCATTTGAAGGTCAGTTCGACGATCCGGTCGAGCGGCAGCAGGCGGCCGGGGCTGGTGTATGGGTCGAGCGTGCCGCCGGCGACGTACTCCATGACGATGTAGCAGATCGTCTCGGCCACCACCGCATCGTAAATCTCGACGATGTGCGGGTGCTTGAGCTTGCCGACCAGCGACGCCTCGTTGAGGAACAGGCGGCTGTAGATGCGCCCCTTGTCGGGGTCGGCGAGGACTTCCGGCGAGGCGACCTTGATCGCCACCTCGCGCCCGGCGAAGGGGTCGCGGGCGAGGAATACGCTGCTGCTGGCGCCGCTGCCGAGCAGGCGCAGCAGTTCGTACTTGCCGAGCCGGCGTCCCGGTCCGCGCAAGGCGTCGGCGGCGGGCGCCGGAACGGGCAGAGCGGCGGCGCCGTCCGGCAGTTCCGGCCCGCCGTAGGTCATAGCCGGTTGCGGGCGCGGACGATGGCGGCGCGCACCTGCTCCGGCGCCGTGCCGCCGATGTGGTTGCGGGCAGCCAGCGAGCCGTCCACCGTCAGCACGGCGAACACGTCGTCGCCGATCAGCGGCGAGAATTTCCGCAACTCTTCGAGCGTCAGGCCGGGCAGATCGACGCCCTGGAGCTCGGCGGCCTTGACCGCATGGCCGACGGCCTCGTGCGCGTCGCGGAAGGGCAGGCCCTTCTTGACCAGGTAGTCGGCGAGGTCGGTGGCGGTGGCGAAACCCTGGGTCAGCGCGGCCCGCATGTTGTTGGCGCGCACCGTGATGCCGCCGGCCATGTCGGCGAAGATGCGCAGCGTGTCGGTGACGGTGTCGACGGCGTCGAACAGCGGTTCCTTGTCTTCCTGGTTGTCCTTGTTGTAGGCCAGCGGCTGCGACTTCATCAGGGTCAGCAGGCTCATCAGCTGGCCGTAGACGCGGCCGGTCTTGCCGCGGGCGAGTTCCGGCACGTCCGGATTCTTCTTCTGCGGCATGATCGAGGAGCCGGTGCAGAAGCGGTCGGCGATCTGGATGAAGCCGACGCGCGGGCTCATCCACATCACCAGTTCCTCGGACAGGCGGCTGACGTGCATCATCAGCAGCGCACAGGCGGCGCAGAATTCGATGGCGAAATCGCGGTCGGAGACGGCGTCGAGCGAGTTCTCGCAGACGCCCTCGAAGCCGAGTTCGCGGGCGACGAATTCGCGGTCGATCGGATAGGTGGTGCCGGCCAGCGCGGCGGCGCCGAGCGGCAGGCGGGCGACGCGCTTCCTGCAGTCGGCGAAGCGCTCGGCGTCGCGGCCGAACATCTCGAAATAGGCCAGCATGTGGTGGCCGAAGGTGACCGGCTGCGCCACCTGCAGGTGGGTGAAGCCGGGCATCGGCGTGGCGGCCTCCCGTTCGGCGAGGTCGACCAGGGCGCCGCGGAAGGACTTGAGCAGCATCTGGATGTCGTCGATGGCGTCGCGCAGGTAGAGGCGGATGTCGGTGGCCACCTGGTCGTTGCGCGAGCGGCCGGTGTGCAGCCGCTTGCCGGCGTCGCCGACGAGGGCGGTGAGGCGCTTCTCGATGTTGAGGTGCACGTCTTCCAGGTCGACCGACCACTCGAAACGGCCCAACTCGATCTCCTCGGCGACGACGGCCATGCCGCGCTCGATGTCGGCCAGGTCCCGGGCGGCGATGATGCCCTGCTTGGCCAGCATCCTGGCGTGCGCGAGCGATCCCCGGATGTCCTGGCGCCACATCCGCTGGTCGAAGTCGACGGAGGCGGTGTAGCGCTTGACGAGATCGGAAACCGGCTCGGAGAAGCGGCCGGCCCAGGTGTATTGATTGGCGTTGGAAGTCATGACTCTGGTCTAGAATGAGGCGGATCAGCGACGAATTTCGGAAAATCCGCACGAAAGATGACAAGTATACGGCAGTTTCCCGCGACGCATCCCTTGCCCGACTGGCGCAATTTCGGCGTCATGCTGCGCGTCCTGCTCGGCGTCAACGTCCTGGCCCTGATCGCGGCCTTGCTGCTGGTCGCTGAACCGGTCCAATGGCCGGCGCGCTTCGTCGACCTGGCGGCCATCGTCGAGCCTTTGCTGCTGATCTGCCTCGGTCTGCTGTCGCTCGGCCGCGATTTGCTGTGGCGCCTGTCCCTGCGCGCCGGACAGGGGGCCGTGCTGTTGCTGGCCGGCACCCTGGCCTTCGCGCTGCATGCCTACTGGAGCGCGCTGCTGCCGGCCGAAGGCGGCGACCCATGGCGGGCCGCGCTGCTGGCGATGATGGTCGCGGCGCTGCTGCTGCTCTATTTCGAGTTGCGGGCGGCGGCGCTCGATCCGGCCCAGGCCCGGGCACGCCTGGCGGCGCTCAATGCCCGGATCCGGCCGCATTTCCTGTTCAATTCGCTCAACGCCGTGCTGTCGCTGATCCGGGAGCGGCCGCAACAGGCCGAGGCGGCGCTGGAATCGCTGTCCGACCTGTTCCGCGCCGCGATGCGCGACCCGGGCGAACTGGTCAGCCTCGACGAGGAAATCGCCCTGGCCAAGCAGTATCTAGAACTGGAGCGCCTGCGCCTCGGCGAACGGCTGGCCGTCGACTGGCAGCTGGCCGGCGTCGACCTCGGCCTCCAGATGCCGCCGCTGATGCTGCAGCCCTTGCTGGAGAATGCCGTCTACCACGGCATCGAGCCGACGTCGGCGGGCGGTACGGTGCGCATCGCCATCACCCAGGACGCCGACGCTCTGCGCCTCGCCATCAGTAATCCGACCGGCGGCCCGGCCGTGCATGCCGAAGGCAATCATATGGCCCTGGCCAATATCCGCGAGCGCCTGGCCCTGTACTACGATCTCGAAGCACGCCTCGAAATCGAGCACGGCCCCGCTTCTTACGAAGTCCGCATCGTTCTGCCATGGCGCAACAAGAAACGCTGAAAATCCTGCTCGTCGACGACGAGCCGCTGGCCCGCGAGCGCTTGCGCACCCTGCTCGCCGATCTGGCGCCGCAGTTGCCCTGCAGCGTCGTCGGCGAGGCCGGCAATGGCCTCGCCGCCCTCGAACTGCTGCGCCAGCAGCCGGTCGACGTGGTGCTGGCCGACATCCGCATGCCGGGCATGGACGGCATCGAACTGGCCGGCCACCTGGGGCTCGGCACGCCGCCGCCGGCGGTGATTTTCGTCACTGCCTACGACAATTTCGCGGTCCAGGCCTTCGATCTCAATGCCGTCGATTACCTGCTGAAGCCGGTGCGCGGCCAGCGCCTGCTGACCGCGCTGCAGAAAGTGCGCGGTCAGCCGCCGGCGTCCCCCGAACTGCTCGCCGGTCTCGGCCGCGAACTGCGCGGCGGCGGCCGCTCCCACCTCTCCTGCCATGAGCGGGGACGTCTGCTGCTGGTGCCGGTGGGCGAAGTGCTGTATTTCAAGGCCGACCTCAAGTACGTGACGGCGCGCACGGCGGAGCGTGAATTCCTGCTCGACGAGGCGCTGACGCATCTGGAAGCGGAGTACGCCGAGCGTTTCATCCGCCTGCACCGGGCGGTGCTGGTCGCCAAGACAGCCTTGGCCGGCTTCGAAAAGGCGGCCGACGAGGCGGGCGAGGCCTACGGCTGGGCCTTGCTGCGCGGCGTTCCGGAGAAACTGCCGGTCAGCCGCCGCCAATGGCCGGTGGCGAAAGCGGTGCTGACTGCCTAGGCCGGCGCTTCGAGCGGTGTTCCGGGGTGGCGCGCGGCAGCGCGGCGGGGCACCTGGCGGTCGTCGAGCAGGCGCTCGATGTGGAAAAAGACTTCCTTGCGCGAGAAGGGTTTTTTCATGAAGTCGTCGGCGCCGATGCGGCTGCCGAAGAATTGCTCCATGGCCTGTTCGTTGCCGCTCATCATGATCACCGGGATGTCGCGCGTCGCCGGGTCGCGGCGGATGGCGCGCAGGGCGGCGAAGCCGTTCATGCCGGGCAGCATGATGTCGAGGAAGATCAGTTCCGGGCGCTGGCCGGCCAGGCTGGCCAGGCCCGATTCGGCGTCGAGCGCCTCAGAGGTTTCGTGGCCGGCCGAGCGCAGGAATTTGCGCAGCACCGTGACGACGGTCTTGGAGTCGTCGATGATCAGCACGCGCGTGCCTTCGCGGGCGTTGACGCGGGGCCGGCGGCGGCGCTCCTCGCCTGTCGTGCCGGCGTTCGCCGGCGGGGACGCCGGGGTGGCCGGGGTGGCCGGGACGGCCGGGACGGCCGGCGGGGTGCGGAACAGGGCTTGCAACTGGGCGAGTATTCCCATGATTCTTCCTTCGCTTTGACAGTGCCGGCGGCCGGGCGAAACCACCGGTGCGGAATCTGTCCCCTATTGTAAAAATGCAAAAAGCATTTGTCTCCCTTTTCGTCCGTGGTGCGGCAAATTTTTTGCCATGGTGTTGGCTTCAGGCAGCGGCGCCGAGAGCCCGGTCGACCACTTCCAGCACGTCGCGCGACAGGCCGGCGTGGTCACGGATGCGCTCCAGCGCGGCGCGGGCATGGGCCTGGCGGCCGGCGTCGAACTTCCGCCAGCGATCGAAGCAGCGGGCGAGACGGGAGGCGACCTGGGGGTTGCGGTCGTGCAGCGCCAGGATCTGCTCGGCCATGAAGGCGTAGCCGCTGCCGTCGGCGGCGTTGAAGCGGACCAGGTTGGCGCCGAAGGCGCGGATCAGCGCATAGACCTTGTTCGGGTTGCCAATATCGAAGGCCGGGTGAGCCGTCAGCGCTTGTACCGTGGCCAGCGTGTCCGGCCGGCGGCTGGTCGCTTGCGCCGCCAGCCACTTGTCGACGACCAGCGCCTCGTCCTGCCAGCGCTGGTGGAACTCGGCCAGCGCCGCGTCGCGTTCCGGACAGTCGGCGGCATTGACGTTGGCCAGCGCGCTCAGCGCCGCGAACTGGTCGGTCATGTTGTCGGCGCTGCGGAATTGTCGCAGTGCCAGCTGGCGCGCGGCCGTCGTGTCGCTTTCGAGCAGATAGGACAGGCACAGGTTGCGCAGCGCCCGGCGGCCGGCCTGCTCGCTGCTCGGAGCGTAGGCCTCGCTGGCGGCCAGTTCGGCATAGAGGCCGGAAAACTCGCTTTCCAGCCGCTCGGCCAGGTGCCGGCGCAGGCCGTTGCGGGCGGCGTGCAGGGCATCCGGGTCGACCGGGTCGAGCCATTCGGCCAGCGTCGCTTCGCCGGGCAGGGTCAGCGCCTCGGCGACGAAGGCGGCACCGCGCTGTTGCTGCGTTTGCAGCAGGCGGCGGGCGGCGGCGGCGAAGCTGTCCGGCCAGGCCGGCGCGCGGCCGGCGGCGATGGCCGCGGTGGCGTCGAGGATCAGCCGCGTCGCCAGCCGCTGGCCGGCTTCCCAGGCGTTGAACGGGTCCGTTTCGTGCGCCAGCAGCAGCGTCAATTCTTCGGCCGTGTACGCGAAATCGAGATAGACCGGCGCCGAGAAGTCGCGCAGCAGCGACGGCACCGGTTGGGCGGCGATGTCGTCGAAGACGAAGGACTGCGTCGTTTCGCTCAGTTGCAGCAGGCGCTCGCTGCCCGGCAGCAGGCTGCCGTCGGCGGCGAACAGCGCGACGCGGATGGGGATCAAGTAGGGCGCGTCGTCGCCGGCGCGCGGGTTGGATTGCGTGCAGGTCAGCGTATAGCGGCGGTTTTCGGCATCCCAGGCGCCGGCGACGGCGACGTGCGGCGTGCCCGGCTGCCGGTACCAGCGCATGAATTGCGTGAAGTCGAAGCCGCTGGCGGCGGCCATGGCGGCGACGAAATCCTCGCAGGTCACGGCCTGCCCGTCGTGGCGGCGGAAATACTCGTCCATGCCGGCGCGGAAGGCGTCGCGGCCGATTAGCGTCTGGATCATGCGGATGACCTCGGCGCCCTTTTCGTAGACGGTGGCGGTGTAGAAGTTGTTGATCTCGATGTACGAGGACGGGCGTACCGGATGCGCCATCGGCCCGGCGTCCTCGGGGAACTGCGCGGCGCGCAGGCCGCGCACCTCGCGGATGCGGGCGGTCTGGCGGTTGTGCAGGTCGGCGCCGAATTCCTGGTCGCGGAACACGGTCAGGCCCTCCTTCAGCGACAGCTGGAACCAGTCGCGGCAGGTCACGCGGTTGCCGGTCCAGTTGTGGAAATACTCGTGGGCGACGACGCGGTCGATGTTCTCGAAATCGACGTCGGTCGCGACATCCGGGCGAGCGAGCACATACTTCGTGTTGAAGATATTGAGGCCCTTGTTCTCCATCGCCCCCATGTTGAAGTCGCCGACGGCGACGATCATGTAATGGTCGAGATCGCATTCCAGGCCGAAGCGCTGCTCGTCCCATTGCATCGACTTCTTCAGGGCGGCCATGGCATGCGGGCATTGGTCGAGCTTGCCCGGCTCGACGTAGATGGCGAGTTGCACCTCGCGGCCGGAGGCGGTGCGGAAGCGGTCGCGCAGCACGTCGAGCCGGCCGGCGACGACGGCGAACAGGTAGGCCGGCTTCTTGAACGGATCGCGCCAGGTCGCCCAGTGCCGGCCGTCCGCTTCCTCGCCGGCGGCGACCGGGTTGCCGTTGGCGAGCAGGACCGGGAAGCGCGCCCGGTCGGCATGCAGCGTCACCGTGTAGGTCGACATCACGTCCGGCCGGTCGAGGAACCAGGTGATGCGGCGGAAGCCCTGCGCCTCGCATTGCGTGAAATAGCCGTCGCGCGAGCGATAGAGGCCGGACAGCCGGGTGTTCTGGTCCGGCGCGATGCGGACCACGGTTTGCAACGCGAAACGCTCGGGCGTTTTGGCTAGGGTCAGCGTGGTCGGCGTCAGCTCATACGCTGCCGCTTGGCCGTCCACCCGTACCGCGAGGGTTTCCAACTCCTCGCCGTCGAGCACCAGCGGCTGCGCGGTGGCGGCCGGGTTGCGGCGCAGCGCCAGCGTCGCGGTGACGACGGTGGCTGCGGCGCCGATGGCGAAATCGAGATCGACGCTATCGATCAGGTAGGCGGGCGGGGTGTAGTCCTTCAGGTAAATCGTCGGCGGGGTATCGGTTTTCATCGGTGCGGGCGGGAATCGGGAATCCGCCCGATGATACCGCTAACGCCGCCGCCACACCTGCCAGCGCTCCCGCCCGGCGAAGACCGGCAGCGAGTCGCCGGCCGGGCTGTCCTCGACGCGGGCGAAATTTCCGGCCAGCAGTTCTTCCAATTGCTCCGCCAGGATGCCGAAAGGCGGCCCCTTCGGTTGGTCGCAGACGAAGAAATAACCGGCCAGCAGGCCGCCCGGCGGCAGCAGTTCGGCGACTCGCCGGCCCCAGTCGGCCCACAGCTTGCGCGGCAGGGCGCAGAGGAAGGCGCGCTCGTAGATCAGCTCGATGGGCCGGGCCGGCGCGAAGGTGAAGAAATCGGCGCAGAGCAGGTCGACGGCGGCCGGGCCGAGCACTTCGCGGGCCTTGGCGACGGCGGTCGGGGAGAAGTCCAGCGCCGTCACCGGCCAGCCGGCGGCGGCCAGATGGGCCGCTTCCCAGGCGCTGCCGCAGCCCGGAATCAGAGTGGCGAGAGGTTGCGCCTGGCCGGCGACGAAGCCGGCGAAGGCCTCCGGCACGCCGCCGGCATCCCAGGGCGTGACGCCTTCGCCGAAGCGCTTGTCCCAGAAATCCGGGTGTTCCGGGCGCTGGTCCGGCGCTTTGATCTGGGTCGGAAGGGGGCTCCGGTCGCTCATGCTAAGATGCCCGCCTTCCCCCATCCTGTGGTGTGTTGCTCCATGTCCGCTCCGTCGAAGATCATCATCGCCTCCCGTGAATCCCGCCTCGCTATGTGGCAGGCCGTCCATGTCCAGGGGCGGCTGACCGGTCTCAATCCGGGGGCGGAAGTCGTCATTCTAGGCATGACCACCAAGGGCGACCAGATTCTTGACCGGCCGTTGGCCGAGATCGGCGGCAAGGGCCTGTTCATCAAGGAACTGGAAGTGGCGATGCAGGAAGGCCGCGCCCACCTCGCCGTGCATTCGATGAAGGACGTACCGATGGTGATGCCGGAAGGCTTCGTGCTGGCTGCCATCTCGGCCCGCGAAAATCCGCGCGATGCCTTCGTTTCGAACAAGTACGCCGGTCTCGACGAACTGCCGGCCGGCGCCGTGGTCGGTACCTCCAGCCTGCGCCGCGAAGCGCTACTGCGCGCCCGCTATCCGCAACTGACGATCAAGAGCCTGCGCGGCAACCTTGACACCCGTTTGCGCAAGCTCGACGCCGGCGAGTACGACGCGATCATCCTGGCCGCCGCCGGTCTGATCCGCCTCGGCCTCAAGGAGCGCATCAAGGCCGTGCTGACGCCGGAGCAGTCGTTGCCGGCGCCGGGTCAGGGCGCGCTGGGCATCGAACTGGTCGAGGGCGATGCGGCGATGGCCGTCGTCGTCGCGCCTCTGAACGATCCGGAAACCGCCCACTGCGTCAAGGCCGAGCGCGCCTTCTCGCGGGCGCTGGGCGGCAGCTGCCAAGTGCCGCTCGGCGGCTACGCGGTGATCGACAACGGCCAGCTGTGGCTGCGCGGCTTCGTCGCCACCGCCGATGGCCAGGAGATGGTCGCCGGCGAATTGCGCGGCGATCCGGCCGCCGACGAGGCGCTCGGCCGGCAATTGGCGGAAACGCTGCGTGCCCAGGGCGCCGACGCCATTCTGGAAAAGCTCGCCCACTGCCAATGAATCCCTCCGGCCCGCTCGCCGGCCGCACCGTCGTCGTCACCCGACCGGCGGCCCAGGCCGGTCCGCTGGCCGCGGCCATCGCGGCGGCCGGCGGCAACGCGCTGATCTTCCCGCTGCTGGAGATCGCCGCCGCCGCCGATGCGCAGCCCTTGGCCGCCGCCGCCGAGCGGCTGAGCGCCTACGACTGGGCCGTCTTCGTCAGTCCCAACGCCGTCGATTACGCCCTGCCGACCTTGCTTGCCCGCGGCCCCTGGCCGGCGGATCTGCGGCCGGCGACGGTCGGTCCGGGCACGGCGCGGGCGCTGGCGGCGCACGGTATCGGCGCTTGCCTGGTGCCGCGCGAGCGCTTCGACTCGGAAGCCCTGCTGGCCTTGCCCGAACTCGCCGCCGAGCGGGTCGCCGGGCAACGGGTGGCGATTTTTCGCGGCGACGGCGGGCGCGAACTGCTGGCCGATACCTTGCGCGCGCGCGGCGCCAGCGTCGATTGCATTCCCTGCTATCGCCGCTCGCCGCCGGCATCCGGCGCCCAGCCGCTGCTCGCGGCCTGGCGGGCCGGCCGCCTCGATGCCCTGGCCGTGTCGAGCAGCGAGGGCCTGCGCTATCTGGTCGACCTGCTCGATGGCGAAGGTCGGCGGCAGTTGCAGGCGACGCCGCTGTTCGTGCCGCATGCCCGGATCGCCGAGACGGCGCGGGAACTGGGCCTGGAGAAAATTATCCTCAGCGGCGGTGCCGACGTCGGCATCATGGACGCCCTTGTTGCTTATAATTGGCCGGCATGACAACCGATAACATGCCCCTCCCCGACTCGGATCCCGTGCCGCCGCCGGCGGCGCTGCCTGAAACGACCGGCCGCCGCCGGATCAGCCCTTGGCCGTTCGTCGCCCTGGCGGCGTTGGCCCTGGCCGGCTGGCAATGGCTGGAAACCCGCCAGCAGCTCGATCTCACGCGCAGCGAAGTCGCCCGCCGCCTGGCCGAGGCCGAGGCCGCCGACAAGGAAGCGCGCGGTGCGCGCGGCCAGTTGCGGGAGCAGATCGAAGGGCTGCAGGCCAAGCTCGGCGCCGTCGAAAGCCGTTTGGGTGAGTTCGAAAGCCAGGGCGAGGCGCTGCAGAGCATGTACGAGGATCTGGCGCGCGGCCGCGAGGAGTCCACCCTGCTCGAAGTCGAGCAGGCGCTGACGCTGGCGGCGCAGCAACTGCAGCTGGCCGGCAACGTGTCGGCCGCGGCGCTGGCGCTGCAGACGGCCGATACCCGGCTGGCCCGCCTCGACAAGCCGCGCTACCTGCCGTTGCGCGCGGCGCTGGCCAAGGATCTGGCCCGCCTCAACGCCTTGCCTTTCGTCGATGTCGCCGGCATCAGCCTGCGCCTGGAAGAAATCATCGGCCGTGTCGATGCCTTGCCGCTGGCCGCCATCGGCCGCCCGAACGAAGCCGCGCCGGCGGCGTCCGGCGGTGCCGGCCAAGTCGCCTGGTGGCGCCTGGCCGCGGCGGACATCTGGCAGGAGTTGCGCAGCCTGGTCCGTATCCAGCGTTTCGACCGCGAGGAGCCGGTGCTGCTGGCGCCGGAGCAGAATTTCTTCCTGCGCGAAAACCTCAAGCTGCGCCTGCTCAACGCCCGCTTGGCTCTGCTCGCCCGCGATCACGGCACGTTCCGCAGCGAACTGAAAGTGGCCCAGGGCTGGCTGCAGCGCCATTTCGCGGTCGCCGACCCGGCGGTCAAGGAAGCTTTGGACAAACTGCAGCAATTGCTCGCCGCCGATACCGGCGCCGAGTTGCCCGGCCTTGGCGACAGCTTGACGGTGCTGGCCAAGCTGCGTAATGGCAAGGACGCACGGTGAGAGGGCTGTTCTGGGTTCTGGCGCTGTTCGCCGCGGCGGTGGCCGTCGCCCTCGGTGCAGGCATGAACGACGGCTACGTGCTGCTGGTGCTGCCGCCTTACCGTGCCGAGGTGACGCTGAACCTGTTCCTGCTCGTGCTGGCCTTGCTGTTCCTGCTCGCCTACGGCGCCTTGCGCGCCCTGTCGTTCACCTTCGGCCTGCCCGAGCGCGCCCGCCGCTTCCGCGACCGGCGCAGTCGCGAGCGGGCCGGGCAGGTGTTCCAGGACGCCGTGCGCCTGCTGTTCGAAGGCCGTTTCGGCCAGGCGCTGAAGAAGGCCGGCGAGGCGCACGCGGCCGGCACGGCGCCGGGATTGTCGGCGCTGATCGCCGCCCGCGCCGCCCAGCGCATGCGTGAGAAGGAAAAGCAGCAGGACTGGATGGACAAGGCCAAGGCCAGCGACCCGCGCACCGAGGCGGCGACGCTGATGCTGGAAGCGGAAATGATGAACGAGGGGCGCCATTTCGACGAAGCCCTGCAAGCGCTGACCAAATTGCAGGATCGGCAGGGCCGGCACATTGCCGCGCTGCGCCTGGAACTGCGGGCGCGCCAGGGCGTCGGCGACTGGGACGGCGTGCTGCGCCTGGTCCGCCAGCTGGCCAAGCGCGATGCCCTGCCGCCGCAGGTGGTGCGCGAAACGCGGACCCAGGCGCATCTTGGCAACATCGGCCGGCTGGCCGGCGACATCGGCCAATTGATCGCCTACCTGCGCGCCCTGCCGGCCGAGGAGCGCGGCCAGCGGGTCGTCTTGGCGGCGGCGCGGGCGCTGGTCGCCGGCGGTGCCGGCGGCGAGGCGCAGAAACTGATCGAAGCGGCTTTCGACGCCACCCGCCATGACGAATGGCTGGGCGATTTGCTGGGTATCTACGGGCGCCTGGCCGACGGCGACCAGCTGGCGCGCATCGGCCGCGCCGAAGCCTGGCTCCGGCAATACCCGAACGACGCCCGGCTGCTCAAGGCGCTGGGCCGGATGTGCCGGCGCCAGCGGCTGTGGGGCAAGGCGCAGAGTTACCTGGAAGCGTCGCTGGCCATCGCCCCGACGCAGCAGGCGCACCTTGAACTGGCCCGGCTGTTCGACCAGCTCGAACGCGGCGACGAAGCCAACCAACACTACCGGGCCAGCGCCCTGCTCGACGCGGGCTGAGCGGCATTTCCCGGGACGGAGACAATCATGCTGAACATCGACCTGCGCAAGATCTACAGCTTCTATCCCGTGGAACCCAAGCCCGACCCGGCGGCCTTGCCGAGCGGCGGCGACCTCTATTACGAGTGCCTGGACTGCGCGGTGATCGTCAATTCCGTACCCCACATCAAGGCCGCCTGCGCCTGCGGCAACCTGGCCGGCGGCGGCGGCAAGCTGACCGTCAAGGATCCGACGCGGGTGCTGGTGGTGCGCGGCAAGCTCAAATAACGACCACTCCGGTTACCGGCACAAGGTACGGTTCGCGTGCCGGCCCCGGCATTCGGTGGCGTGAGCGAAGCAAGTCGGGCACCGAAGGCGCTTTTGTTTCATGGCGAGAAAATCCCAAGCTTACGCCTGACCCAGCCAATCCCGCGGCTTGAGGAAGGTTTCATACAGTTCGGCTTCCGCGCTGCCGGCTTCGGGTTGCCAGTCGTAGCGCCATTTGACGACGGGCGGCAGCGACATCAGGATGGATTCGGTGCGGCCCCCGGATTGCAGGCCGAACAGGGTGCCGCGGTCCCAGACCAGGTTGAATTCGACGTAGCGGCCGCGCCGATAGGCCTGGAAATCGCGCTCCCGCTCGCCGTAGGGCGTGTCGCGGCGCTTGGCCAGCACCGGCAGGTAGGCGGGCGTGAAGGCGTTGCCGACGGCCTGGGTCAGGGCGAAGCAGCGTTCGAAGCCGCCGGCGTTGAGGTCGTCGAAGAAAATGCCGCCGATGCCGCGCGGTTCGTTGCGGTGCTTGAGGAAGAAATACTCGTCGCACCAGCGCTTGTACTGCGGATAGAGATCGTCGCCGAACGGCGCCAGCGCCGCGCGGCAGGTGCGGTGGAAGTGCACGACGTCCTCGGTCCGGCCGTAATAGGGCGTCATGTCCATGCCGCCACCGAACCACCAGACGTCCTCCTCGCCCGGTTTGCGGGCGACGAAGCAGCGCACGTTCATGTGCGCCGTCGGGCAGTGGGGATTGCGCGGATGCAGCACCAGCGAGACGCCCAGCGCTTCCCAGGCGCGGCCGGCCAGTTGCGGGCGGGCGGCGGTGGCCGAGGCCGGCAGGGCGTGGCCGGTGACGTGCGAGAAATTGACGCCGCCGCGCTCGAAGAAAGCACCGTCCTCGATCAGCCGCGAGATGCCGCCGCCGCCTTCCGGGCGCTGCCAGCTGTCGGTGCGGAAGGGCTGGCCGTCGAAGGCCTCCAGTTCGCCGACGATGCGGCTTTGCAGGCCGGTGAAATAGTCTTTCAGACGTTGGGTGTCCATAGTTTTTATTCGTTGTGATAACTGAGTCTGTCGCCGCTGATCGTGATTTTTCCGATTTTCGCAAGTTCGCTGACGACTGCGGAAAAATCAGTATCAGAGCCTTGTTTTTTGAAATGGTTGGCGAGATGGGCGGCCAGAGTTTTTGGCTTTTTCGGTCTGGTACGTGGGGGAATGGTGTTGATGTGCAGAATGACATCGGCCAGCAACTGCGGTTTTTTCGAAATATCAGCCGGTGCGGCGCATCGGGGTGGCTCGGATTTTTCAGTGCTTGGCGCGCTGGTGGGCGGCGATGGTTTTGTTAGTTCAGGTTCTCCGCCGATCAGAAATTTACCCAGTTCCCCTATGCGTTTGCAGGCAATGCCGCGTTTTGCGAGGTATGTGATTAGTGGATCGAAACCGGTGTCTTTGGATAAAACGTAAATTCGTCGCTTGCGGTCCTCGGCAACGAGGAGACCGAGGCTGTAGGCAATATGGAAATCAAGCGCATTTTTCCCATTTCCTTCCATTTGTATCCATTGCAAGCGCGTGCCGAATGGTTGTGCTTGCCGGACTAAGAGCGAGGGTAGTTTCGCTTGGTGCTGACCAAGAAAAACACGGACTTCAAAGTCCGTGTTCCTCAGCTTTTTGAGATAGTCCAGTTCCTGAATATTTTCGAAATCAACCAGTAAAACCGGGGGCTTCAGGTCCGCCATCAAGTGATCTCCATTGGGTCCTTGGTTCAGCGGTTGATAGCGCGGTGGCCGATGTCCTTGCGGAACTGCATGCCGTCGAACTGGATCTGCACGGCCGCTTCGTAGGCACGCTTCTGGGCCAGCTTGATGTTCTCGCCGAGGGCGGTGACGCAGAGCACGCGGCCGCCGCTGGTCACCACTTGGCCGTCGGCCTCGGCGGTGCCGGCATGGAAGACGTGGGCGTCCTCGCCGAAGCTGTTGCCGGCCGGCAGGCCGTGGATGGCATCGCCCTTCTTCGGCGTCTCCGGGTAGTTGGCGGCGGCCAGCACGACGCCCAGGGCGACGCGGCGGTCCCATTCGGCCTCGACCTGATCGAGCGTGCCGTCGATGCCGTGTTCCAGCAGTTTGACGAAATCGGACTTGAGGCGCATCAGGATCGGCTGCGTTTCCGGGTCGCCCATGCGGCAATTGAATTCCAGCGTTTTGACCGAGCCGTCCTTGCCGATCATCAGGCCGGCGTAGAGGAAGCCGGTAAAGGGAATGCCGTCGGCGGCCATGCCGCGCACGGTCGGCAGGATGATTTCGCGCATGGCCTTGGCGTGCACCTCGGGCGTCACGCACGGGGCCGGCGAGTAGGCGCCCATGCCGCCGGTGTTGGGGCCCTGGTCGCCGTCGAAGATGCGCTTGTGGTCCTGGCTGGAAGCCAGGGGCAGCACGTTCTTGCCGTCGACCATGACGATGAAGCTGGCTTCCTCGCCGTCGAGGAAGTCCTCGATGACGACGCGGGCGCCCGCGTCACCCAGCTTGTTGCCGGAGAGCATGTCGTCGACGGCGGCGTGCGCTTCGTCCAGGCTCATGGCGACGACGACGCCCTTGCCGGCGGCCAGGCCGTCGGCCTTGATGACGATGGGCGCGCCTTGCTTGTCGATGTGGGCGTGGGCCGCGGCGACGTCGGAGAAAGTCGCGAAGCCGGCGGTCGGAATGTTGTGGCGGGCCATGAAGCGCTTGGCGAAATCCTTGGAGGATTCGAGCTGGGCGGCTTCCCTGGTCGGGCCGAAAATCTTCAGGCCACGGGCGCGGAAAGCGTTAACCACGCCGGCGGCCAGCGGTGCCTCGGGGCCGACCACGGTGAGGTGGATCTTGTTCTGCTCGGCGAAATCGGCCAGCGCCTGCGGGTCGGCGATGTTGATGTTTTCCAGCTCGTGCTCGCGCGCCGTGCCGGCGTTGCCGGGGGCGACATAGACCTTCTGCAGGCCGGGCGACTGCGCCAGGCGCCAGGCCATGGCGTGCTCGCGGCCGCCGGAACCGATGACGAGAAGTTTCATGCCTTTTCCTTCTTTCTTTTCGCTAAATGTCGGTTGAGGGATTCTTCGATCTGGAACAGGCGGAGAACCGGGTTTTTCAGTTCTTCACTCTTGCCTCGCGCGAACCGTCGGAGTTCTTCCAGTCGTGCCTGGAATGCTTCGTTGACCACCAGTTCAAGCACAACATCGTATTTCGACTGGATTTGCCGGGCAATCTCCTCAACGTCCCGCAGTTGGTTCAGTACAGCATCAATTTTCGATTCCCGGACAATCGGACTCCACAGCATGAAATGCCTTTTGTAGTCCGGGAAATACTTCTCCGCGTATTCGATGTCACGAGAGAACTTCTCCGTCAGTTTGGCGACGTTGTTCGGCTTTGCGTTCTTGGTATAGAGCAGCCCGGTACTCAGGTGAATGGCGACCTCGCAGACATAGATGCTTTTCTTGGCGAGATTGATGCCAACGACGTCGATTTCTCCCTGCACGCCCGGTGTGTAGAGGTTTTGCTGGGTGAATTCGCAACCCTTGATGTGTTGCAAGTACGCAGCGACCAGTTCCTCGCCAATATTCACGGATGCTTATCGTGGCCCGGCTGGCCGCTCGATCAATGACGGAAATGGCGGGCGCCGGTGAATACCATGGCGATGCCGTGTTCGTCGGCCGCCGCGATGACTTCCTCGTCGCGCATCGAGCCGCCCGGCTGGATGACGGCTACGGCGCCGGCTTCGGCCAGCACGTCGAGACCGTCGCGGAACGGGAAGAAGGCGTCGGAGGCGACGACCGAGCCCTTGAGCGGCAGGCCGGCGTTCTGCGCCTTGATGCTGGCGATCTTGGTCGAATCGACGCGGCTCATCTGGCCGGCGCCGACGCCGAGCGTCATGCCGCCGCCGCAGAAGACGATGGCGTTGGACTTGACGAACTTGGCGACACGCTCGGCGAAGAGCAGGTCTTCGATCTGCTGGGCGGTCGGCTGCACCTTGGTGACGACCTTCAGGCCGGAAGCCCGGGCGGTGAAATCGTCGGCCGTCTGCACCAGCAGGCCGCCGCCGACGCGCTTCAATTCGAGTTTGTTCAAATCGCGGCCGAGCGGCACGACCAGCACGCGCAGGTTCTGCTTCGAGGCCAGCGCGGCCTTGGCCTCGGCGGTGAAGGACGGGGCGATCAGCACTTCGACGAAGTGCTTGCGCGCGTTCATGGCGTTGACCACGTCGAGGCCGACTTCGCCGTTGAAGGCGATGATGCCGCCGAAGGCCGAGGTCGAGTCGGTCTTGAAGGCCTTCTCGTAGGCGCCGAGCAGGCTGCCGTCGATGGCCACGCCGCACGGGTTGGCGTGCTTGATGATGACGCAGGCCGGGGCGTCGAAGACCTTGACGCACTCCCAGGCGGCGTCGGAATCGGCAATGTTGTTGTAGGACAGTTCCTTGCCCTGCAGCTGGGTGTAGGCGGCGATGCCGCCCGGCAGCGCGCTCGGGTCGCGGTAGAAGGCGGCCGACTGGTGGGCGTTCTCGCCGTAGCGCAGGATTTCGACGCGGTCGAAGGCCAGTTGCAGCTTGGCCGGGAAGGCGGACGGGACCGGCGCGGCTTCGGCCGGCTTGGCCTCGGCGCCGGCGTCGAGGCCGGTCAGCCAGTTGGCGATCATGCTGTCGTAGCGGGCGGTGTGCGTGAAGGCCTTCTTGGCCAGATCGAAGCGGGTGGCCAGTTGCAGGGCGCCGCCGTTGGCCTGCATTTCGGCGAGCAGCGGGGCGTAGTCGGCCGGGTCGGTGACGATGGCGACGCCGGCGTAGTTCTTGGCCGCGGAGCGGACCATGGCCGGGCCGCCGATGTCGATGTTCTCGATGGCGTCTTCCAGCGTCACGCCGGCCTTGGCGATGGTGGCGGCGAAGGGGTAGAGGTTCACGCAGACCAGGTCGATGGTCGGGATGTCGTGCTGGGCGATGGTCGCCATGTGCTCGGCCAGGTCGCGGCGGGCCAGGATGCCGCCGTGCACCTTCGGGTGCAGCGTCTTGACGCGGCCGTCGAGCATTTCCGGGAAGCCGGTGTGGTCGCCGATTTCGGTGACGGCGAGGCCGGCGTCGCGCAGCAGCTTGGCGGTGCCGCCGGTGGACAGCAGCTTGACGCCCTGGGCGGCGAGGCCTTGGGCGAATTCGAGAACCCCGGTCTTGTCGGACACGGAAAGCAGGGCTTGTTTGATGGTCATGGCAGGATCGTGCGATTGGGAATTGGGATCGGGTGGCCGGAGCCGGGCGCCGCGCTCGGCGGCCCGGCCTCACAGCAACTGGTGTTCGGTCAGTTTCTTGCGCAGGGTGTTGCGGTTGATGCCGAGCATCTCCGCCGCCAGCGTCTGGTTGGCGCCGGCCTTGGCCAGCACCAGTTCGAGCATCGGCTTCTCGACGCTCTTCAGGACCATGTCGTAGATGGCGGCCGGCCGTTCGCCGTCCAGGTCGCGGAAATACTGCTCCAGCGCGTTCGTGACGCACCGCCCCAGGTCATGTTGGCTCATGCTGCCAACGCCTCCTTGTTATCGCTATTGTCCTCATAGGTCAGGTGCGCGTGCTCCGCTGCGTAACGCAGGAAGAAGTCGTTCACCGCCCCCCTTTGCTGCGCCATGTCGGGCAGCGTGTTCATCATCTTGCGGAACGCCGCCGAGCCGACCAGGCCCTTGGTGTACCAGGAGATGTGTTTTCTCGCGACCTTGACCCCCGTCTCGATGCCGTAGAAGGCATACAGGTCGTCGAGATGCGCCATCAGGATGGCGTGGATCTCGCTTACCTCGGCCGGCGGCAGATGCTCGCCGGTCTTCAGGTAATGCTCGATTTCGCGGAACAGCCACGGCCGCCCCTGGGCGGCGCGACCGATCATCAGGCCGTCGGCGCAGGTGGCGTCGAGAACCTGCCTGGCCTTTTCCGGCGTCGCGATGTCGCCATTGGCGATGACCGGAATCCTGACCAGGGTCTTGACCATGGCGATGGTGTCGTACTCGGCCTCGCCGGTGTATTGCTGGCAGCGCGTCCGGCCGTGGATGGCGACGGCGCGCACGCCGGCATTCTCGGCGATGCGGGCGATGGCCGGCGCGTTCTTGTTGGCCAGGTTCCAGCCGGTGCGGAATTTCAGCGTCACCGGCGTGTCCGGCACGGCGGCGACGACGGCGTCGAGAATCTTGCCGACCAGCTGCTCGTCCTGCATCAGCGCCGAGCCGGCCATCACGTTGCAGACCTTCTTGGCCGGGCAGCCCATGTTGATGTCTATGATCTGGGCGCCGTTATCGACGTTGTGGCGGGCGGCCTCGGCCATCATCCGCGGATCGGCGCCGGCGATCTGCACCGAGATCGGCGCCACCTCGCCGGCGTGGTTGGCCCGGCGCAGCGTCTTGGCGCTGCCGTAGAGCAGCGAATTCGACGTGACCATTTCCGACACCGCCAGGCCGGCCCCCATCTTCTTGCACAGCTGGCGGAACGGGCGATCGGTGACCCCGGCCATGGGCGCGACGAAGAGGTTGTTGCGAAGCTGAAAACCGACGAATTCCATGGGCGAACGGAGGCTCGGACAAGGCAGGGGAGCCGCGCATTTTACCCGAGTCGGCGCCTAAAAAATAGTCAAATGACGAAACTCAGGGTTAACAGCAAGGCGAAGACGAGTTGCAGTCCGGCCGTTGCGGCGAGGATGCCGTTGAAGGCCGGACCCGGCGTTTCGCGGTGGAAGCGGCCGATCAGGCGCAGCGCCAGCGGCAGCGACAGCAGCGGCAGCAGCGCCGGCCAGCCGAGGCCGGCGAGCAGCGGCAGCAGGACGTAGGGGGCGAGCACTTCGGCCGTGTACAGCCAGCGCGTCGCCGGCCGGCCGAGGCGCACGGCCAGCGTGTTCTTGCCGTTGGCGGCGTCGCCGTCGCGGTCGCGGTGATTATTGACGGTGATCACCGCCGCCGCGTGCAGGCCGACCAGCGCCGCGGCGAGCAATGTCGTCGCGCTCAGGCCCAGGGCCTGCAGGTAATAGCTGCCGCCGACGGCGATTAGGCCGAAGAAGAGGAAGACGAAGACCTCGCCGAGCGGCCCGTAGGCGATCGGCCGGGGACCGCCGGTATAGGCCCAGCCGGCGGCCAGCGAGGCGAGGCCGACGGCGACGATCGGCCAGCCGCCGCGGCCGACCAGGTAGATGCCGCACAGGAAGGCCAGGGCGAAGGCGAGCCAGGCGCCGGCCTGCACCGCGCGCGGGCTGAGCCAGCCCTCGGCGGTGGCGCGGCGCGGACCGGCGCGCCCCGGCGTGTCGGTGCCGCGCAGGAAATCGCCGGCGTCGTTGAACAGGTTGGTGCCGATCTGGATCAGCGCGGCGCCGAGCGCCGCCGCCAGCAAGGGCAGCCAGAGCAGGCGGCCGTGCTCGTGCCAGGCGATGGCGCTGCCGACCACGACCGGCGACAGGGAGACGCTCAGGGTTTTCGGGCGGCAGGCGAGGAACCAGGCGGTGCTTCGTTTCATGCGGACGATGTGGGGTGGAGGGCGGGCGATGATGCCATGGCGGCGGCGCCGCTGTCCTTGGCTCGTATCAAGGCCAGGCGCGGGCGCCCCAGATCATGCGTTTGGCGACGAAGTGGCGGGCCGGCGGATAGAGGTCCAGGGCCAGCAGGCCGAGGCCGCGGGCCAGCCTGAGCGGCGCGAAATCGTTGGAGAAGGCCTTGACGACCGTGTCGGTGAACAGCGCGCCGCCGCGGCGGTCGAGCCGGCGGCCGGCGGCGTAACGTTGCAAGCTGGCCGGGTCGAGGCCGTCGGACAGCAGCGTTTCGGCCAGTTGCCAGGCGTCGCGCAGGCCGAGGTTGAAGCCCTGGCCGGAAACCGGGTGCAGGGTCTGGGCGCTGTTGCCGATCCATACTTCGCGGCCTTGGACCAGCGTCTCGCGCAGGCGCAGCGCCAGCGGGAAGCGGTGGCGCGGGCCGGGGCGGGAAAAGGCCAGGTGGCGGCCGAACTGCGCCTGCAGGGCGGCGGCGAAGGCGTCGTCGTCGAGGGCCATGACGGCGTCGGCCCTGGCCGGCGGCAGCGTGAACACCACCGAATATTCGTCGCCGAGCGGCAGCAGCGCCAGCGGCCCGTCGGGCGTGAAGCGTTCCCAGGCGCGCCGGCCGTGGCTGGGCGTCGGCGTCACCTCGCAGATCACCGCGTGCTGGCCGTAGTCGCTGACGGCGACGCCCGGTTCGGCGGCCGGCGTGCCTTCGGCATGGACCAGCAGCCGGCAGCGGATAGTACGGGCCTGGCTGGCGTGGCGCAGGGCGACGTTGACGCCGGCCGCGTCCGGGGCGATGTCGAGGATTTCCGCTTCGCCGAGCAGGGCGCCGGCGGACAGGTTGGCGGCCAGCGCGGCGGCCAGGTCGCGGTAGCGCAGTACGTAGCCGAGCGCCGGCAGGGCGTAGTCGGCGCGGTCGATCAGGGTGCGGCCGAAGCCGTCCTTCTGCGAGATGTGGATGGTCTCGATCGGCGTCGCGGCGCGGGCCGGCCAGCCGCCGATCTGTTCCAGCAATTGGCGGGCGCCGTGCGCCAGCGCCAGGGCGCGCGGGTCGCCTTGCAAGGCTGCCGGCGGCCGGCGGTCGACCAGCAGCGATTTTTGCCCGCCGGCGGCCAGCGCCAGGTGCAGCGTCATGCCGACCGGGCCGGCACCGACGATCAGGATATCGACGTTTTCCACCGCCTCAGTCATGGCGCATGACCTCCTCGATCTCGGCCACCGTCTTCGGCGCCGTGGTGTAGACGGCGCAGCCGTCGGCGGTGACGCGCACGTCGTCCTCGACGCGGATGCCGATGCCGGCCAAGGCCGGCGGCACGTCGGCGGCCGGGCGGATGTACAGGCCGGGTTCGACGGTGAGGGTCATGCCCGGCCGGAGCACGGTCCATTGCTCGCCGACCTTGTAGTCGCCGGCGTCATGCACGTCCAGGCCGAGCCAGTGGCCGGTGCGGTGCATGTAGAAGCGGCGGAAGTCGCCCTTTTCGATCAGATTGTCGACATCGCCGGCCAGCAGCTTGAGGTCGACCAGGCCCCGGGTCAGCACGCGCACGGCGGCGTCGTGCGCTTCCATGAAGTGGCGGCCGGGGGCGGTGGCGGCGAAAGCCGCCTGCTGCGCGGCGAGGACGATTTCGTAAACGTCCTTCTGCGCCGCGCTGAAGCGGCCATTGACCGGGAAAGTCCGGGTGATGTCGGCGGCGTAGCCGGCGACTTCGCAGCCGGCGTCGATCAGGACCAGGGTGTTGTCGTTGAGCAGCTTGTCGTTGGCCACGTAATGCAGCACGCAGGCGTTGGCGCCGCCGGCGACGATCGGCGCGTAGGCGTGGGCGTCGGCGCCGCGGCGGCGGAATTCGTAGCTCAGCTCGGCTTCCAGTTCGTATTCGGCGAGGCCGGGGCGGCAGGCGCGCATGGCGCGGGCGTGGCCGGCGCTGGCGATGTCGGCGGCGCGCTGCTGGATCGCCGCTTCGGCCTCGTCCTTGACCAGGCGCATGGCGTCCAGCTCGGCGCGCAGGTCGTGGATGGCGCGCGGCGCCCGCTGGCCGGCCCGGGCCTGGGCGCGGACGGCGTTCAAGGCCTTGGCGATGCGCGCATCCCAGGCGGCGTCGTGGCCGACGGCATGCCACAGCGTGTCGCGGTCGGCGAGGTATTGCGGCAGCTTGCGGTCGAACTGCTCGATGGGATAGGCGGCGTCGAAGCCGAAAGCGGCCTTGGCCGCCTTGGGGCCGTAGCGGTAGCCGTCCCAGATTTCCCGCTCCTCGTGCTTTTCGCGGCAGAACAGGATGGATTTCGGCTTCTTGCCGCCGACCAGCACCAGCACCGCCTCCGGCTCGGGGAAGCCGGCGAGATACCAGAAGTAGCTGTCGAAGCGGTAGGGATGGTGGGCGTCGCGGTTGCGGATGACTTCCGGCGCCGTCGGAATCACGGCGACGCCGTCGCCGAGGGTTTTCAGCAGGCGCCGGCGGCGGGCGAGGAAATGGGCGTGGCTCATGGGCTCAGGAAAAGATGACAACGAGGACGATCAGGGTGGCGACGCCGCCGCAACAGGCGACGAATCCGGCGTCGTCGAGGCTGCGGCGGCGCGGATAGCGACCGAGCGTCAATATACGAAGTACGACCCAGCCCGGCCAGTAAAAGATCCCGACCAGCAGGATTTCGCCGAAGACGAAGGCCAGGAGTTCGAGCATCAGGCCCGGCCGGCGCGCAGCAGCGCATCCAGTTCGGCCAGCCGTTCCGGGGTGCCGACGTCCACCCAGCGGCCGGCATGGCGCTCCCCGGTCAGGCGGCCGGCGGCGATGGCGGCGTCGAGCAGCGGGCGCAGCTTCAGCGGCCGGCCGACGGGTACGTCGCCGAACATGGCCGGCGAGAAGACGCCGACGCCGGCGTAGGTGAAGGTCGTGCCGCCAGCGGCGGCGATGATGCGTTCGCCGGCCAGCGCGAAATCGCCGGCGGCGTGGTGGGCCGGGTTGGCGACCAGCAGCAGGCGGGCGCCGCCGGGCGGGCATTGCTCATTGGCAGCCGCGTTGGCGCGGGCGAAGCGGGCGAAATCGACGTCGCACCAGACATCGCCATTGACCACCAGGAAAGGCGCCGCGCCGAGCAGCGGCAGGGCCTGGGCGATGCCGCCGGCGGTTTCCAGCGCGCCCGGCGGCTCGGGCGAGTAGCGGATGGCGAGTCCCCACGGCGAACCGTCGCCCAGGGCCTGCTCGATCTGCGCGCCGAGGTGGGCGTGATTGACGACGACCTCGCGGAAACCCGCCGCCGCCAGGCGTTCCAGGTGCCAGACGATGAGCGGTTTGCCGCCGGCCGGCAGCAGCGGCTTGGGCGTATGGTCGGTCAGCGGCCGCATGCGTTCGCCGCGGCCGGCGGCGAGGATCATGGCTTTCATCGTGGAGGCGTGGGCAATGGCCGTCAGCGGCGGTAACCGACCTGCTCGGTCTGTCCATCCAGCCGGTCGAGCAGGTTGAGCAGCGGCTTCAACTGCACGTAGCGGCTGGCGGTCTTCTTGGCGTAGGTCATGAAGCGCGGCAGGTCGTCGATGTATTTGTCCTTGCCGTCGCGGTAGTTCAGGCGGCAGAAGATGCCGAGCACCTTGAGATGGCGCTGCAGGCCCATCAGTTCGTATTCGCGCCAGAAGGCGCCGAAATCCTCGCGTACCGGCAGGCCGGCGGCGCGGGCCTTTTCCCAGTAGCGGACGACCCAGTCGATTTCCTGCTCCTCGTCCCAGGAGATGAAGGCGTCGCGGAACAGCGAGACGACGTCGTAGGCGATCGGGCCGCAGACTGCGTCCTGGAAATCGATGATGCCCGGCGTCAGGCGCTCGGCGCTCTCGACGACCATCAGGTTGCGCGGCATGAAGTCGCGGTGCACGAAGACCTTGGGCTGGGCCAGCGCCGTGTTGATCAGGAACTTGAAGGTCCGGTCGAGCAGGCTCTTCTCGTCGGCGCTCAGTTCGATGCCGAGATGGCGGCCGACGAACCACTCCGGGAACAGGTCGAGTTCGCGGCGCAGCAGCGTGGCGTCGTAGGGCGGCAGCGTCGCGGCGGTCGACGACAGCTGCCATTGGACCAGGGCATCGAGTACCGGGCGGATCAGCATGTCGGCCAGCGACGGGTCGGCGTTGAGCGCGTCGAGGTAGCCGATGCGGCCGAGGTCGGTGAGGACCAGGAAGCCGTTGTCCAGATCCTGGTCGAGCACGCGCGGGGCGGCCAGGTCGGCCTTGGCCAGCAGCCCGGCGACTTTGACGAAGGGGCGGCAGTCTTCCTTGTCCGGCGGGGCGTCCATCAGGATGCGCGTCGCGCCGTCCGGCCAGGTCAGGCGGAAATAGCGGCGGAAGCTGGCGTCGGCCGAGGCCGGCGCGATGCCGACGGTCTGATTGGGAAAGCGACTGGCGACCCAGTCGGTAACAAGTTGATCGCGCGACATCTGGCGGGTGAGGTTCGTTGTAAAATGACCGGATTTTAACACTCGGGCACCTGCCGTTCCGGTTCCGGCCCGCCGCTGACTGCCTCGATGCCCGGTTTTTCCCGACGCCCGCTCGCTGTATCCATCTGCTGCCTGTTTGCCGGTCTGCCGGCGGCTCATGCCGCCGATGCCGCATCGTTGCCGGAGGCGCCGGCAACCACCGTCGCCGCCGAAGTGCCGTCGGCCGATGCCGCGCTGCGTCTGCGCCAGGAGCGCCGCTTCAATGTCATGGCCGGCAAGGACGCCCGGCCTTCCGGAATCGGCCTTGGCCTGGCGCGGCCGGCGAACAAGGGCGACCGCCATCCGTTGTTCCTGATCGGCGAGCGGATGGACGGCCAGGCCGATCAGACGGCGACGGCCGAGGGCAGCGTCGAAATGCGCCAGGCCGGTTCGCTGCTGTTCGCCGACCACGTGCGCTACCGGATTCTCGACGACGAGGTCGAGGCCACCGGCCATGTCCGTTTGCTGCAGGACGGCGCGACGATGGATACGAGTTATCTGCGCATGCGCCTGGCCGAACAGATCGGCTATACCGCACAGGTCAATTACAACATCGCCCGGATGGTCGAAAGCGAGTTCTATCGCAAGCAGAACAACAATACCGTCGTCACGGTGGCGACCAACGACTCCTCGTCGGTCGGCGCGCCGATGATGCTCAACGTGCCGAACAGCTACGGCCTGCCGACCGTGGCGCCCGAGCGGCGGCCATCGGAGGCGAGCGGCCAGGCGGAGCGGGTCGATTTCGCCGGCGAGAACCAGTTCCGCTTCACGCGCGCCACCTATTCGACCTGCAAGCCGGGCCAGGACGACTGGCGCCTGCAGGCCGAGACCATGCATCTCGACTACGACCGCGAGATCGCCGACGTCCGCGATGCCACCTTGTGGTTCCAGGAAGTGCCGATCTTCTACCTGCCGGCCGGCTCCTTCTCGCTGAATGGCCAGCGCAAGTCGGGCTTCCTCCATCCTTCGCTGGCGACGTCGTCGAAAAACGGCTTCGACGTCAGCGTGCCCTATTACTGGAACATCGCGCCCAATTACGACGCGACGATCCAGCCGCGCTACATGGCCAAGCGCGGCCTGCAACTGGGCGGCGAGGCGCGCTATCTCGGTTCCAATTTCCGCGGGACGACGCTGGCCGAATACATGGCCAAGGACGAACAGAGCGAGGAGCGTCGCTACGCCTACCACATCGAGCACCAGCACAATCTGGGAAGCGGCGTCAGTGCCCTGGTGAACTGGCAAGGGGTGTCCGACGATCTGTATTGGGAAGACATGTCGTCGCGGTTGCTGAAAACCTCGCAGACCCAGTTGCTGCGCCAGGCGGTGGTCGGCTATGCCCCGACCGCGTGGCTGAGTACCTCGGTCGAGGTCTTGCGCTATCAGACCCTGCAGCCGGACCCGGAAACACCGATCGCCCGCCCCTACTTCCTCGAGCCGCGCGTCAATTTCAATATCTACAAGCCGAACCTGCTCGGTACCGATACGATGATGACCGGTCAGTATTCGCGCTTCACGCACCCGGACACGGTGACCAATCCGAACGGCGAGCGGCTGGTCATGTACCCGCAGGTTTCCTTGCCGATCGTCCACCCGGCCTTCCAGATCACGCCCAAGTTCGGCGTGCACATGACCCGTTACCAGATGGACCAGGTGCTGGCCGACGGCAGCGACAGCGCGACCCGGACCATGCCGACCTTCACGCTGGACGCGACGATGGTCTTCGAGCGCGATACCCAATGGCTGGACAGCAACTACATCCAGACCCTGGAGCCGCGCCTTTACTACGTCTACATTCCCTACCGCGACCAGGACAACTTGCCGCTGTTCGACACCGGCCTGGCCGATTTCAATTTCGCCCAGATGTTCGCGGAGAACCGCTACAGCGGCTTCGACCGCGTCAACGACGCCAATCAGCTGACCACCGCCCTGACCTCCCGCCTGCTCGATCCGAAAACCGGCGCCGAGCGCGTCAAGGCGATGATCGGCCAACGCTACTATTTCCAGCCGCAACGCGTCACGATTCCCGGTGAAACCTCCCGCCAGGACAGCTTCTCCAACACGGTCGTGGCGGCTACCGGTGTTGTCCTGCCGAAAACCTATGTCGATGCCGCCTGGGAATACAACCACGACGCCGGCACCAGCGACCGCTTCTCGGTCGGCGCCCGCTTCCATCCCGATTTCGGCAAGGTCTTGAGCGCCAGCTACCGCTTCACCCGCGACCCGCTCAACGAACAGAAGCCGATGGTCGAGCAGATCGACATCGCCGGCCAGTGGCCGATCGCTCCGCGCTGGTATGCCGTCGGACGCTACAATTACTCGCTGCGCGATTCGCAACTGCTCGAAGCCATCGGCGGCGTCGAGTACAACGCCGGCTGCTGGTCCTTGCGCCTCGTCGGCCAGCGCCTGGCGGCCTTGTCCGGTTCGCCCAACACCTCGCTGTTCGTGCAGCTCGAACTCAACGACTTCGGCAGCATCGGCTCCAACCCGCTCAGCTTGTTGCGGCGCAGCATCGCCGGTTACGGCAAGACCAACGAACTGCCCGCCGGCGGCAGTCTGAACTCCTTCTGATGATGACCATGACCCAATTCGTCTCCCGCCTGCTCGTCCTGATCAGTCTCCTCGGCCTGTGCGCCGCCTTGCCGGCGCGAGCCGCCAGCGTCGATCCCATCGAGGCCGACCGCATCGTCGCCGTCGTCGATGCCGAGGTGATCACCCGCCACGAACTCGACACCCGGCTCGAAGCGGCGCTCAGCCAGCTGCGCCGGCAGGGCACGCCGTTGCCGCCGCAGGCGCAGCTGGAGCGGCAGATGCTCGAACGCCTGATCATGGAGCGGGTGCAGTTGCAATATGCCCGCGACACCGGCCTGAAGCCGGACGACATGCAGCTGGAGCAGGCCATCGGCCGCATCGCCGCCAACAACAAGATGACCCTGACCCAGTTCCGCCAGGCGCTGGAAACCGACGGCATCGAGTTCGCCAAGTTCCGCGAGGAAATCCGCAACGAGATGACCATGGTCCGCCTGCGCGAGCGCGAAGTGGATAGCAAGCTGGTCATCTCCGACGGGGAGATCGACAATTACCTGGCCAACCAGGCAGCCAGCGGCAGCGGCGAGGAGTACCAGCTGGCGCATATTCTGCTGCGGGCGCCCGAGTCGGCCAGCCCGGAACAGTTGCAGAAGCTGCGCCAGCGCGGCGAGCAGGCGCTGCAACGGGCCCAACTCGGCGAGAATTTCGCCGAACTGAGCGCTACCTACTCCGATGCGCCCGACGCCCTGCAGGGCGGCGCGCTCGGCTGGCGTTCGCGCGACCGCCTGCCGACCCTTTATGCCGAGGCTATCGCCAACCTGCAACCGGGCCAGGTCAGCCCCCTGCTGCGCTCGTCGGCCGGCTTCCACATCGTCAAACTGCTCGACAAGCGCGGCGGCAATGCGCCGGCCTCGGTGCAGCAGACGCGGGCCCGCCACATCCTGGTCCGGGTCAACGAAGTGCAATCGGAAAGCGACGCCCGGCACAAGCTGGAGATCGTCCGCGAGCGCATCGTCAATGGCGTCGATTTCGCCGAGCAGGCGCGGCTCTATTCGCAGGACGGCTCGGCCGCCAAGGGCGGCGACCTGGGCTGGCTGAATCCGGGCGACACGGTGCCGGAATTCGAGCGGGCGATGAATGCGCTGCAGCCGGGCGAACTGAGCCCGGTCGTCCAGTCGCCCTTCGGCATGCACCTGATCCAGGTGCAGGAGCGCCGCGAGCGCGACGTCTCGGCCGAGCGCCAGCGCGCCGTCGCCCGCCAGGCACTGCGCGAGCGCAAGCTCGACGACGCCTACCAGGACTGGCTGCGCCAACTGCGCGACCGGGCCTACGTCGAGAACCGCCTCGAAGAACAATGACCCGGCCGCCGATCGCCGTCACCAGCGGGGAGCCGGCCGGCATCGGCCCCGAGCTCTGCCTGCGCCTGAGCGAACTGGAAAGCGATGTCCGGCCGGTGCTGCTGGCCGATCGGGCGCTGCTGCAGGAGCGGGCGGCGACCCTCGGCCTGACGGTCGGCTTGCGCGATTACCACCCCGGCCAGCCGGCCGCGGCCGGCGTCCTCGATGTCCTGCATGTGCCGCTGGCCCGCCCCGCCGTGCCCGGCCGGCTCGATCCGGCCAACGCTTCCTACGTCCTGGCGCTGCTCGACCGGGCGCTGGCCGGCTGTCGTAGCGGCGAGTTCGCGGCGATGGTCACGGCGCCGGTGCACAAGGGCGTCATCAACGACGCCGGCATCGCCTTCACCGGCCATACCGAATACCTGGCCGAGCAGACCGCGACGCCGCGGGTGGTGATGATGCTGGCCGGCAACACCGAGCGCGGGCCGCTGCGCGTCGCCCTGGCCACCACCCACCTGCCGCTGAAGGACGTGCCGGCGGCGATCACGCCGGCGGTGCTGGAACAGACGCTGCGCATCCTGCAGGCCGACCTGCGCGACAAATACGGCCTGGCCCGGCCGCGCATCCTGGTCGCCGGACTCAATCCGCACGCCGGCGAGGGCGGCTACCTCGGCCGCGAGGAAATCGAAGTGATCGCGCCCGTGCTCGACAAGTTGCGCGGCGAAGGCATGCAACTCTCCGGGCCGCATCCCGCCGACACCATGTTCACGCCGCCCGTGCTGGCCGGCGGCGATGCCGTGCTGGCGATGTTCCACGACCAGGGGCTGACGGCACTGAAATACGCCACTTTCGGCCAGGGCATCAACATCACGCTCGGCCTGCCGATCATCCGCACCTCGGTCGACCACGGCACGGCGCTGGAACTGGCCGGCAGCGGCCGCGCCGATCCCGGCAGCCTGTTCGCAGCCTGCGCCGAGGCCGCCCGGATGGCGGCCGGAAAGCCATCGTGAAGGGAGATGCCGCACGCAAGCGTTTTCGTTCCGGCATAACCCGTCCTTGGCGGGCTGGCCTTCTCTGAAACGGCGGCCAAATTGATGAAACATATTCCACGCCGCCGTTTTGGCCAGAATTTCCTGGTCGATACCGGCATCATCGGCGCCATCGTCGGCGCCATCGACCCGCGGCGCGGCGACACCGTGGTCGAGATCGGCCCCGGCCTGGGCGCCATCACCGAGCCGTTGCTGGCCCGGCTCGATCACCTGCACGTGGTCGAGATCGACCGCGACCTGATCGCCCGCCTGAAAAAGCAGCATCCGCCGGCGCGCCTCACCGTCCACGAAGGCGACGCGCTGGCCTACGACTTCGCCGCCATCGGCCGCGACCTGCGTCTGGTCGGCAACCTGCCCTACAACATCTCGACGCCGCTGCTGTTCCACCTCGCCGATTACGGCAACACCGTCCGCGACATGCACTTCATGCTGCAGAAGGAAGTCGTCGAGCGCATGGTGGCGGTGCCCGGCGACGGCGACTTCGGCCGCCTGTCGGTGATGCTGCAGTACCGCTTCCATCTCGAATGGCTGCTCGACGTGCCGCCGGAAAGCTTCGATCCGCCGCCCAAGGTGCAGTCGGCGGTGGTTCGCCTGATTCCCAAGGCCGCCGCCGAACTGACGGCGAAAAATCCGGCGCGCTTCGCCGGCGTCGTCCAGACGGCCTTCGCGCAGCGGCGCAAGATGCTGCGCAACACGCTCAAGGGCGTGCTCGACGAAGCCGGCTTCGCCGCTCTCGGCATCAGTCCGACCCTGCGTCCGGAGGACCTAGCGGTCGACGATTACGTGCGTATCGCCAACCACCTCGAAGGCTGAGGCCGGGAGAGGGCTGCGAGATGCAGTCTCTGCCGCATCCCGTTGTCCGTCCTGGCGACGGGCAAGACCAGAGGCAAGCAAAGACAAAAGCGGCCCGGTTTGCCCCGGCCGCCTTCGGCGAAAAATCCCTAAGCGTCTTGCTTCAGTTCTTTTTCAGCGGGCAGGTGCTCAGGCCGAGCATCGGGTAGAGCGGGCACCAGCCCATCAGGCCGGTCGCCAGGGGGACGACGCCGATCCAGGCCCAGACCGGGCCGCCCATCAGCGCCCAGGCGATCAGGGCGATACCGGCGACGATGCGCAGGATTTTGTCGATGCCGCCAACGTTGCTTTTCATGTCGTCTTCTCCATCAAGTCGGGAAATACCGCGGAGCGGACTGTAGCCGGCGCCGCCGGGCGCCGTCTGTAACCTGGGTCACACAGCGGCGATGCGCTGCAGGCCGGGGCGGTCGACGATGGCGATCTGTTCGCGGCCGAGTTCGACCAGGCCCTGGGCGGCAAAGCCCTTGAGCAGGCGGCTGACGATTTCGCGCACGCTGCCCAGGTCGTCGGCCAGTTGCTGATGGGTGACGCTCAGCGCGTCGTCCGGACGGGCCAGCAGCAGGCGGGCCAGGCGCTGGTCGAGGCGGGCGAAGGCGACTTCCTCGACCAGTTGCATCAGTTCGGCGATGCGCTCGGCGAACAGATGGAAGACGAAATCGCGGAAGGGGGCGTGGCCGAGCATCAGTTCGGCAAAAGCCGGAAGCGGCAGGAGCAGCAGGGTCAGCGGCGTTTCGGCGATGCCGCGGGCGTTGTAGTCGCTGCGCCCGAGTAGGCAGCTCGACGAAATGATGCAGGAGCCGCCCGGTTCGACCCGATAGAGCATCAGCTCGCGTCCGTTGGCGGCGCTCTTGCAGACCTTGATGCGGCCGGCGAGCAGCAGCGGGAAGCCGCGGCAGGGTTGGCGCTCGGAAAAAACCTGGGTGCCGGCCGGCAGCTGCATCACGGTATCGGGCCGCAGCAGCGCCGCCAGTTGCGCCGGCGCCAGGCCGGCGAGCGCCGGGTAGAGGGCGAGCAGTTGCGGTACGTCGATGGCGCTATTCATGCAAATCCCCCCGGGCTGAAGTGTGCGGCTTCCTCTCCGCGCGTTGGCCGCATGTTCGGCGCCAATGAGGTTTGTCTCGCCGCTCTCGCCATGGCTGGCAGGGGTGGCGTTCGACGCGGGCTCAATCCAGGGTGGCCCATACCGGCGCGTGGTCGGACGGCCGCTCGCGCTTGCGCGGCGCGCGGTCGATGCCGGCCGCCGTGCAGCGGGCGGCCAGCGGTGCCGAGAGGAGAATGTGGTCGATGCGCAGGCCGAGATTCTTCTGGAAACCGAGCATCCGGTAATCCCACCAGGAGAAGGTCTTCTCCGGCTGGGCGAAGAGCCGGAAGCTGTCCTGCAGGCCGAGGTCGAGCAGGCGGCGGAAGGCGGCGCGCTCGGCGTCCGAGCACAGGATGGCGCCGGCCCAGGCCTTGGGATCATGGACGTCGCGGTCGTCGGGGGCGATGTTGTAGTCGCCGCCGAGCGCCAACTGCGGGTGGGCGGCCAGTTCGCCGGCCAGCCAGTCGGCCAGGGCGGCCAGCCAGCGCAGCTTGTAGTCGTACTTGTCGCTGCCGACTTCCTGGCCGTTCGGCATGTAGGCGCAGACGACACGCACGCCGTCGACGGTGCCGGCGATCAGGCGCTTCTGCTCGTCGGGAAACAGCGGGTTGCCGCAGACGACGTCAATGATCGGCCGGCGGGCCAGCAGGGCGACGCCGTTGTAGGTCTTCTGGCCGGAGAAGGCGGCGTGGTAGCCGGCGGCCTCGATCTCGGCCAGAGGGAAATTGTGGTCTTCGAGCTTCAACTCCTGCAGGCACAGCGCGTCCGGCTGCTGCTCGGCGAGCCAGTCGAGCAGGTGCGGCAGGCGGACTTTCAGGGAATTGACGTTCCAGGAGGCGATCTTCATCGGTGCGGGCGGGGGCGTGATCAACAGGCTCCGGCATTTTATGGCCAAACGCCGGGGCTCGTTCGAACCGGCCTGATTTCTGCGGTTTTCCGGTGCTTTGCCGGCACCGGATTGGCTGGCATGGCCGAGATGCTGCGGCGTCCTGCCATTTTGGCAGGTCCGGTTTGACGCGCTGTCGCCGGCCAATCGCGATTGCTCCGTTTTGCCCTGTCATTTTGGCAGGTCGGGGCATACGGCTGTCTTCGGCGTTGTTTCAAAAAATGACTAATAATCAAATTGTTGTCGTTGTTTTGGCGGCTTGGCATCGGACTTGCTAAACATCGTTCGTGGCCGGGGCATCCACAAGGTGTTCCGCGTCGCACCGATGAAAGGAGAACGGTATTGCCGATGGAAAAACAACAGACAGCGTGCCTCCATCAACCTGGCGGCGCCGCTTTGCGGCGGCGGGCCGGGCTGGTGCTGGGAATGTGCCTGTTCGCCGCAGGCGGTACCGTGCTGGCGGTGGAGGCGGTGTCCCCGGCCTTCGTCGCCGGTACGGCGCCCGAGCGGCGGCGGACGGATGTGCCGACGATCAAGATCGCACCTCCGCTCGACGAGCAGCGCGCGTTGCGCGGCGTGGACCGGCCTTACCCCGCATCGCTCGACATGCTCAGGGACCAGGGTGCCTGGTACACCCCCTTTACGCAGCCCGGCATGACGGGTCCCTACGACATTCGTGGCCACCATCGGCAATGAAGAACCCGCCGAAGCACGCGGCGAAAGGGAGGCTCGACCGCCTCGGGGGCCGGCAAGAAGCCCCGCGCGTGCCCAGGCAACCTTGCATCGCGCTGGCGCCGCGGCGAACGAATCGCCGTTGCACGGCTGGTGCCAACCTAACCTGATGAAGGAAGCTAAAAGATGAAAGCAAGCAAATCTGTGATCGTTGGCCTCATGGTGTTGTCCATGGCGGGTGCCGCCATGGCCCAGCAGAAGGGCATGTCCGGGATGTCCGGTCAGGAAGGCATGGCCGGCCAGAAGGGCATGTCCGGGATGTCCGGCCAGGAAGGCATGGCCGGTCAGAAGGGCATGTCGGGAATGTCCGGCCAGGAAGGCATGGCCGGTCAGAAGGGCATGTCCGGGATGTCCGGCCAGAAGGGTATGGCCGGCCAGAAGGGCATGTCCGGGATGTCGGGCCAGAAGGGTATGGCCGGTCAGAAGGGCATGTCCGGGATGTCGGGCCAGGAAGGCATGGCCGGTCAGAAGGGCATGTCGGGGATGTCCGGTCAGGAAGGCATGGCCGGCCAGAAGGGTATGTCCGGGATGAGCGGCCAGGAAGGCATGGCCGGTCAGAAGGGCATGTCGGGGATGTCCGGCCAGGAAGGCATGGCCGGCCAGAAGGGCATGTCCGGGATGTCGGGCCAGAAAGGCATGTCCGGCATGAGCGGCGACAAGAAGTAAGCCGCATCAGTCGAAAAGGGGGCTTGGTCCCCCTTTTTCCAATATTCGAGAAATGGAACTGCCATGCCGCTTCACAAAAAAGTGATCTCGCTGCTCGGCATCGTCTGCACCCTTGCCTTCGCCGCTTTCCTGATTCTGGGAAGGACGGGGCCGGAGAGCGTGCAACCGCTGGCCTCGGCGCATGCCGGCGTCAAGGATTACGAGCGTGCCCGCTGGGACCCCCTGCACTTCAAGCCGGCGATCGACAGCGCCCGCGACGAGCAGTGCCTGGCCTGCCACAAGGAAGTTCTTGAGAATTCGGTACGCCAGGAGTCCACGGCCGGGGTCAAGGCGGCGAATGCGCTGGCCTGGTACCAGACGCTCGATACCTACGAGGGCGAGCAGGGCACTTTCCACTGGCGGCATCTGAAATCAACGTATTCGACGCAGGTGATGCAGATGCAGTGCACCACCTGCCACCAGGGCAGCAACCCGCGCGACCGGGCGGTGAATCCGCCGGACGCGAACAACACCGCGCATGTCCTGCGCAAGAACGTCAATCCCGATACCTGCCTGCTGTGCCATGGCAAATTCCCGGCCGACTCGATGGGCCTGCCGCCATGGACCGAGGTCCGCGATTCGCTGGAGAACAACTGCCTGAGTTGCCATGCGGCGATCCGCACGACGCGGCATCAGGTCAATTATCTGAAGCCCGAGGCCATCGAGAAACTGGCCGCGGAAAAGGGCGGCGACGTCTGCTACGGCTGTCATGGCGGCCGGCAGTGGTACCGCATCAGCTATCCCTACCCGCGCCACCCGTGGGAAGGCATGGCGCCGGAAGCGCCGGACTGGGCCAAAGGCCGGCCCACACAATCGCAGGCCCGCTTTTTGAGCGGCATCGCCAACAACAATACCAACGGGAGCAAGCCGTGAGCCCGAGCATCCATCCCCTTATCGACGAAAACGGCATCATCGACTGGCTCAGGCGCGGCCCGGACCGGGCGACGCTGACGCGGCGCAGCTTCCTGAAAGCGGCGATGGCGGCCTCGGCGCTCGGCGCCACCGGGCTGGTATCGCTGCCGCGCCAAGCCAAGGCTTTCGCTTACGAACCCTATCTGCGCGACGACGAGTTGCAGACGGTGGTCACTTCCTGCGCCCACAATTGCGGCTCGCGCCACATGCTGGTGGCGCACAAGAAGGGCGACGTCATCGTCCGCCTGTCGACCGACAACGGTGCCTACCAGGCCGGTGGCAAGTTCGGACTGGATACGGAAGCGATACCGCAACTGCGCGCCTGCCTGCGCGGCCGTTCCTACCGGGCGCGGCTGTATTCGCAGGAGCGCCTGCTCTATCCGATGATCCGCGTCGGCGCGCGCGGCGAGGGCAAGTTCAAGCGCGCTTCGTGGAACGAGGCGCTCGACCTGGTGGCCGGCAAGATGCAGGAGCTGAAACAGAAATACGGCCCGACCGCGATCCTCGATCAGTCCTACGCCGGTTCCTCCTACGGCGTGCTGCACAAATCGGACCAGATCGAGGGCCTGTTGGCCCGTTTCCTGGGTATTTTCGGCTGCCGCACCAATTCCTGGTCGGTGCCGTCCTACCAGGGCACCACCTTCAGTTCGCGCATGACCTTCGGCACCATCGAGGATGGCAACGAGGACGACGCTTTCGCCCACTCCAAGCTGATCATCATGTGGGGCTGGAACCCGGCCTACACCTTCCACGGCGGCAACACCTTCTACTACATGCGGCTGGCCAAGCAGCGCGGCTGCAAGTTCGTGCTGGTCGACCCGCAATACACCGATTCGGCCGCCGCCTACGACGCCTGGTGGATTCCCATCCGGCCCAACACCGATGCCGCGATGCTGGCCGGCATGGCCCACTACATCTTCGCCAACAACCTGCAGGACCAGAAGTTCATCGACCGCTTCTGCCAGGGCATGGACGCCGGCACGATGCCGGAGTGGGCGCAGGACAAGGAGAATTTCCGCGACTATATCTTCGGCAAGTACGACGGCACGCCGAAGACGCCCGAGTGGGCGGCGCAAATTTGCGGCGTCAGCGCCGAGGACATCAAGAAACTCGCCGATCTGTACGCGCGGACCAAGCCGGCGGCGCTGAAGGCATCGTGGTCGCCGGGCCGCAACGCCTACGGCGAGCAGTACAACCGCATGGCCGCCGCCGTCCAGGCGATGACCGGCAACATCGGCATTCTCGGCGGCTGCGCCGAGGGCGTCGGCAAGGCCTTCCACACCGAGGCCACCGCCTATCCCTACGACGATTACGCCAACGTCTGGTGGGGTTCGATCAAGTCCGACCGGTGGGCGCACTGCGTGCTCAACTACCCCAACGTCAAGCGCGAGGAGGTCGGCCTGTGGCCGCGCGACGACGAGCTCGACGGCAAGATTCCGAACATCCGCGCGATCTGGTGGCACGGTTCCGACTGGTTCAACCAGCTGACCAACATCAACAAGGAAATCGAGGCGGTCAAGAAACTCGACTTCATCGTCTGCAACGATTCGACCATCACGCCCTCGGGCATCTGGGCCGACGTGCTGTTCCCGATCGCCACGCACTTCGAGCGGCATGACGTCGCCTTGCCCTGGTACAAGGGGCATTACTACATCCACCGGCCGAAGGTGATCCAGCCGCTGGGCGAGTCGAAGACGGACTTCCAGGTGTTCACGGAACTGGCTTATCGCCTCGGCTTCGGCGAGACATACAACCCGAAGTCCACGCGCAGCTACTTCGAGAACGACGACGAGGTCGACGAGCAATACCTGCGGGAGTGGTGGGAAAACCGGGTCATGGGACACCAGGGCGTGGCCATGGGCTGGGAGGAATTCAAGAAGCGCGGCGTCTACAAGTTCGAACTGAAGGAGCCGCACGTCGCTTTCCGCGAGCAGATCGAGCGCGGCGAACCGTTCCCGACCGAGTCGGGCAAGATCGAAATCATGTCGGGCTGGCTGGCCCGCGTCGAGGACTGGACCAAGACCCAGTACGGCTACGAGATCCCCGCCATTCCCAAGTGGGTCGAGCCGTGGGAATCGCTCAACCACCCGAAGGCGAAGGATTACCCCTTCCATCTGATCAGCCCGCATCCGCGCTGGCGCACGCACAGCATCTTCAACAACATCCCGTGGCTGCGCGAGACCTATTCGCAGGAGGTCACCATCAACGCCGGCGACGCCGCCCGCCTGGGCATCGCCATGGGCGACACGGTGGAGTTGTGGAACGACCGCGGCCGCGTCGTGGTGCCGGTCTACGTGACCGAGCGCTGCATGCCGGGCGTGCTGGTGCTGCACGAAGGGGCCTGGATGGACCTCGACGACAAGTCGGTAGACCGCGCCGGCAACCCGGACTTCCTGACCAAGGACGACCCGAGTCCGGCCGGTGCCTTCGCCTACAACACGGTGCTGTGCAACATCAAGAAGACCGACCTGGCCCACCGCCCCGGCTGGGACCAGCTCGCCACCGCGCGCAGCCACATCTTCCGCCGCGGCGATCACTGATCGCGACAACCGGACTGACAGCCATGAGCAACCCGCCTCCCGCCAAAGACATCGAGCGCATCAAGGAAGCCGTCAAGCAGCGCAAGAAGGAAACCTACGTGCCGGTCAAGCCCGAGAAGCAACTCGGCTTCGTGCACCACAACGTCGATTGCATCGGCTGCCGCGCCTGCGAGATCGCCTGCAAGGACAAGAACGGCCTGGCCGCCGGGCCGCGCCTGCGCCGCGTGATGTACATCGAGGGCGGCAATTATCCCGAGGTCTTCGCCTACAAGGTCAACGTTTCGTGCAACCACTGCGCCGAGCCGGCCTGCCTGCCGACCTGCCCGACCGGCGCCATCTGGAAGCGGACCCAGGACGGCATCGTCGATATCGACAGCACGCTGTGCATCGGCTGCCGCCGCTGCGAGGCCGCCTGCCCCTACGGCGCGCCGCAGTACGACCCGGCCGAGAACGTCATCAAGAAATGCAACCTGTGCGTCGACGAGATCGACTCCGGGCGCACGCCGTATTGCGTCCAGGCTTGCATGATGCGCGTGCTCGACATTGGCCCGATCGACCGCTTGCGCGCCGGCCAGCATCCGACCAAGGCGGTCGGCCCGCACGAGCAGGTGGTGCGGGCGGTGAAGAATTTCGCCAGCCCGGAACTGACCAACCCATCGATCGTCTTCGTGCCGCACAGCCAGGGTCGCGTCGATGATGGCCGCTGAGTCCGCCATGTCCATCGCCGCTGACATTTCCCCGGTCGCCCCGGCCGCCGTCGTTTCTCCCGCTCCACCCCCCGCGACGACGACGGCTGGCGGCGCCCCCTGGCGCCTCCTGGTGGCCGAGGACCTGTCCCTGCTGGCCCGCCTGCACGGCCTTGAGCTCGATGCCGCGACGCTGGCGGCGCTGAAGGCGGCCGAATTTCCCAGTTGCCTGGCCCTGCCGCCTTCGACCCGCGCCGGCGAGCAGGCGCGGCTGCTGTTGCTGGCGCAGACCCTGCCCGGCGTCGACCCGGTGTTCGACATTCCGCTCGACGAACTGGCCGCCGATTACGCGGCGATCTACCTGACCGGCCGCTACCAGGCCTCGCCCAACGAGTCGGCCTGGCTCGACGAGGACGGGCTGGAGCGCCAGGCGCCGATGTTCGCCGTGCGCGCCTGGTACGAGCGCTACGATCTCGGCGCCGCCGACTGGCGCCGGCGCCAGGACGACAACCTCAGCCTGCAGCTGCAATTCGTCGCCCATCTCTGCCTGATCGCCAACGACGAGGGCGGCTGGCGGGCGGTGGCCGATTTCCTCGACGCGCACCCGCTGCGCTGGCTGCAGCGTTTCGCCGGGCGCGTCGCCGAGCGCGCCGCGACGCCCTTCTACGCCGCGCTTGGCATGCTGACCGCCGATTACCTGCAGGCCCTGCGCGCCGCCCTGGTCGTCCTCGCCGCGGCCCCGTTGCCGCCGCCGGCCGTCGTGCAAGCCCGGTCGAAGGAGGAGATGCCGCCCAGCTTCGGCTGCGGCGATTCCGTCGCCTTCGTGCCGGGCGCCGGGCCGAGCTGGTAGCGGGATGGGCGCCGGCCGCCAGATATTTCCGCGGCCGGACGGCGCTGATTTGATTTTCGCCATTGCCCCGCGCTGCCGCGCGGGCTAAGGTGGTTCGAGCCGTTGCTTTCCGCCGTCCCATGTCCGTGATGTCCGACCGCCAAGCCCTGCCGTCCAGTCCCGCCGCCACGCGCTGGCCGCAGCGCCTGCACGCCTGGTGGGCGGCCCGCCTGCGGCGCAAGATCATGCTGGCCATGCTGGCCGCCGCGGCGCTGGCCTCGCTGCTGCTGTTGCTGGCCTTCTTCGCCGTGTACCGCAGCCAGCTGGCGCAGGAATTGACGACCGCCTCGATGCAGGTCAACCGCCTGCTCGAAGCGGCGCTGGAAAACGCCATGCTCAAGCGCGACGTCCCCGGCCTGGAGCAGATCGTCACCCGCCTCGGCCGGCAGCCGGGCATTCTCGGCGTGCGCATCCTCGATCCGGCCGGCAACATCCGCTTCGCTTCCGATCCGCGCCTGACCGGCGGCCGGCTGGCGCTGCCGGACGACCTGCCGGCCGCCGGCAGCGCCCACTTCACCGGCGGTGGCGACGAGCGGGAGTCGCTGCGGGCCATCAACCCGGTCTTCAACCAGACGCCCTGCACCGGTTGTCACGGCCCGCTCGACCAGCATCCGCTCAACGGCGTGCTGGTCGTCGATTACGATGCCCAGGCCCTGCGCGCCCAGGCCCGCAACAGCGCGCTCGGGCTGACCGCCGGCGCCGCCCTGGTGATGCTGCTCTCCTGCGCGGTCGGCTACCGGGCCTTGCGCCGCTACGTCATCGCTCCGGTCGATAGGCTGGCGGTTGCCGCCCGCCGCCTCAGCGATGGCGACCTCGGCGTGCGCGTGCCGACCCGCGACGACGACGAACTGGCCCAACTTGGCCAGGCCTTCAACCGCATGGCCGAGAATCTCGCCGCCAGCTACGGCGAACTGCAGGCCCAGCAGGGCTACCTGCGCAGCCTGCTCGACAGCCTGCCCGACGCGGTGCGCGTGATCAGCCCGGAGCACCGCGTCCTCGCCGTCAACGACGCCTACTGCAAGCTGCTCGGCCTGAGCCGGGCCGACGCCCTGGCGCAGAAGTGCTACCGCGGCAACCACGCGCTCGACGAGCCCTGTCCGCCGACCCTGGTGCTGTGCCCCTTGCATGCCCTCGACGACGCCCAGCCGGTACTCAAGTACGAGCAGCGGATGCGCCGCGCCGACGGCAGCGAGGTCGTCGTCGAAACGGTCGCCTCGCGCATCCTGCTGGCCGGGCCGGAGGGCGAGCGGCCCTGCGTCGTCGAGTCGCTGCGCGACCTGTCGACCCTGGCCCGCTATTCGCAGGAACAGCGTTTGTCGGAAATCGGCATGCTCGCCGCCGGCATCGCCCACGAAATCCACAACCCGCTGGCCTCGGTGCGGCTGGCCGTGCAGAGCCTGTCCCGCAGCGCCGACGAGGCGGACCTGGCCAAGGGCGAATTGCAGGATGGCCTGGCCCTGGTCGATGGCGAGATCGACCGCTGCATCGAAGTCACCCGCCGCCTGTTGCTGCTCTGCCGCCATCCCGACGAAGCGCTGCAATGCGTCGACGTCAACCACGCCATGCACGACGCCGCCATGCTGCTCGGCTACGAGGCGCTGGCCGGCAACATCGAGCAGATCGAGGATTACGCCGCCGAAGCGCCGCTGGTGCAGGCCGATCCGAGCGAGCTGCGGATGATGATTTTCAACATGGTGCAAAACGCCCACCACGCCATGCCCGAGGGCGGCCGGGTGCGCCTGGCCAGTCGCGTCGAGGCGGAGACGGTGCTGATCGAGATCGCCGATAGCGGCGTCGGCATCGCTCCGGAAAACCTGGCGCGCATCTTCCAGCCCTTCTACAGCCGACGTGCCGACGGCGCGCTGGGCACCGGCCTCGGACTGTCGATCGTGCGTTCCACCGTCAACCGTTACCATGGCCACATCGAGGTCGACAGCACGCTCGGACGCGGCACCTGCTTCCGCATCCGTCTGCCGCTGGCCGGCCGCTGACTTCTTGCGACGGATGGCGACGTGAAAAAAACGGTATTGGTCATCGACGACGATCGCGTCTTCAACGCCTTGCTGGTCAAGAACCTCGAACGCATGGGCCTGGAGCCGAGCAGCGCCGGTTCCTGGCGCGAGGCGGAAAAGCTGCTGGCCGTGCACGAGCCGGACCTGATCCTGCTCGACTTCCGCCTGCCCGACGCCGATTGCGAGCGCCTGCTGCCGCTGCTCGCGCCGCAATGCCCGGTCGTCGTGCTGACCGGTTTCGGCTCGATCCGCAACGCCGTCAGCATGATCCAGCTGGGTGCCAGCGAATACCTGACCAAGCCGGTCGATCTGGCCGAACTGGAACTGACCGTGCGCCGCGTGCTGGAAACCGCGGCGCTGCGCCAGACCCTGGAGCACTACCGCAAGCGCATCAGCCAGGGGCAGGGCGAACTGGTCGGCGACAGCAAGCCGATGCGCGAGGTTTACGGCCTGATCGACGCCGTCGCCCCGACCGACGTCACCGTGCTGATCCAGGGCGAGAGCGGCACCGGCAAGGAAATGATCGCCCGCGCCGTGCACGCCCGCAGCGCCCGCGCCGACGGGCCGCTGGTCACCGTCGACAGCTGCGGCCTGCAGGAGCAGCTGTTCGAGTCGGAACTCTTCGGCCACGAGCGCGGCGCCTTCACCGGCGCCGACCAGCAGAAGAAAGGGCTGATCGAGGAGGCGGCCGACGGCACGCTGTTCCTCGACGAGATCGGCGAAATCCCGCCGGCGATCCAGGCCAAGCTGCTGCGCGTCATCGAGACCGGCACTTTCCGCCGCCTGGGCGGCACCAAGACCCTGCGCGCCGACGTCCGCTTCGTCGTCGCCACCAACCGCGACCTGCTGGAAATGAGCCGCGACGGCAGCTTCCGCAGCGACCTGTACTACCGGCTGGCCAGCTTCATCGTCGCCCTGCCGCCGCTGCGCGAGCGGCGCGACGACATCCCGGCGCTGGTCCAGCATTTTCTCGCCAGCTTCCGCAAGACCGAAGCGAAGGAACTGGCGCCGGAAACCCTCAAGCGCCTGCTCGCCTACGACTGGCCGGGCAATGTGCGCGAACTGCGCAACGTTGTCGAGCGCGGCTTCATCCTCTCGCGCGGCGCGCGCAAGATCCTGCCCGAGCATCTCGCCTTCGTCCCCGGCTTCGCCGGGGGCAGCGGCGGCACCACGCTGCAGTACGACTTCGAGCCGACGCTCGACGATATCGAGCGCGACTACTTCGGCAAGCTGCTGGTCAAGTACGGCGGCAACCGCCAGAAGGCCGCCGCGGCGCTCGGCATCAGCGAGCGCCACGCCTACCGGCTGATTCTCAAGTACCGCTTGTACGACCTCTGAGCCCGGCTTGCCGGCCGGTGGCCGCCGTCAGTTGGCGGCGGCGCCGGCCGGTTCGCTCTTGGTACCGTTCGGCTCGCCCGCCGGGGCGATGCCGCCGGAAGGCTTGCTGCCGTAGGCGGCGGTCTTGGGGTAGCCGGCCAGGTCGAGCAGGTTGTTGTAGGCGCCGGCCTCGAAGCCGCGGAAACTCTGCTTGCCGACTTTCAGGGAAGGCACGAAGACGTCGCCGACCAGCGCCTTCAGTTCGGCGGCATCCGCGGCCTTCTGCAGCATCTTCTCGGTAAACGGCACGCCGCGGCTGTTGAGCATGTCGCGCGCCTGCTTGCATTCGTCGATACAGTCGGCGGCCGTGTACAGGATCACCGGAAAGTTCTCGCGCGCCTTGCGCAGGGCGAAGGACTCATCGCCGCCGCCGGCCGCCGGCTGGCTGCCGTCGGTGCGGCTGACGGCCTTGGCCTTGCCCGGCGGCGGCGTGTCGGAAATGATGGTCCGACCCGAAGAATCGACCCAGCGGTAGGTCTGGGCGGTGGCGCCGGCGCTGACGCATAGTGCCAGGCACAGGACGAGCAGGTGACGCATCGGATTCTCCCCGGATATGGCTATCCGGCAATCATACCGCTATGGCGCAGCAGTGCGTCCACGCTCGGCTCGCGGCCGCGGAAGGCGCGGAAGGATTCGAGCGCCGGGCGGGCGCCGCCCATGCCCAGTATTTCGTCGAGGAAACGCTTGCCGACGCCGGCGTCGAACGGGTCGCCGGCTTCCTCGAAGGCCGCGTAGGCGTCGGCCGACAGCACTTCCGCCCATTTGTAGCTGTAGTAGCCGGCCGCGTAGCCGCCGCCGAAAATGTGCGAGAAGCTGTGCGGGAAGCGGTGCCAGGCGGGGGGCAGCAACACCGCCACCTCGGCGCGCACTTCGCCGAGCAAGTCCATCACCGTCTTATCGCCGGCCGGGTCGAATTCGCAGTGCAGGCGCATGTCGAAGATCGAGAATTCGAGCTGGCGCACGGTCATCATGCCGCTCTGGAAATTCTTCGCCGCCAGCATCTTGTCGTACAGCGCGCGCGGCAGCGGCTCGCCGCTGTCGACGTGGGCGGTCATGCCCTGCAGCACCGACCATTCCCAGCAGTAGTTCTCCATGAACTGCGACGGCAGTTCGACGGCGTCCCATTCGACGCCGTGGATGCCCGAGACGCCCAGTTCCTCGCCGCGCGTCAGCAGGTGGTGCAGGCCGTGGCCGGATTCGTGGAACAGCGTGATCACTTCGTCGTGGGTGAAGGTGGCTGGCTTGCCGCCGACCGGGCGGGCGAAGTTGCAGTTCAGGTAGGCGATCGGCTTCTGCAGGCCGGCGCCGGCCCGGCGGCGCGAGCGCGCCTCGTCCATCCAGGCGCCGCCGCGCTTGGTCTCGCGGGCGTAGAGGTCCATGTAGAACTGGCCGACCAGTTCGCCGGCCGGCGTCTCGATGCGGTAGAAGCGCACGTCCTCGTGCCAGACCGGAGCCTGGTCCTCGCGCACGCGCACGCCGAAGAGGCTTTCGATGACCTGGAACAGGCCGGCGATCACCTTGGGTTCGGTGAAATACTGCTTCACTTCCTGCTCGGAAAAGGCGTAGCGCGCCTGCAGCAGCTTTTCCGAGGCGTAGGCGGCGTCCCACGGCTGCAAGTCGGCGATGCCCAGTTGCTCGCGGGCAAAGGCCTTGAGCTCGGCGATGTCCTTTTCGGCGAAGGGCCTGGCCTTGGCCGCCATGTCGCGCAGGAAGGCCAGCACCTGCGCCGGCGTGTCGGCCATCTTGGGCTGCAGCGAGACTTCGGCGAAGTTGGCGAAGCCGAGCATCCGCGCGTCCTCGGCGCGCAGTTCGAGCAGGCGCTGGATGACCGGGGTGTTGTCCCATTCCGGCTTGCTCGTGCCGTCGGCGAATTCGGCGGCGCGGGTGGCGTAGGCGCGGTAGAGGCGGGCGCGCAGTTCGCGGTTGTCGGCGTACTGCATCACCGGGCCGTAGGAAGGGGCGTGCAGCGTGAATTTCCAGCCGTCGACGCCGGCCTTCTGCGCCGCTTCGCGGGCGGCCTCGACGGCGTAGTCGGGCAGGCCGGCGAGCACGGCCGCGTCGGTGACGATCTCGGCGAAGGCGTTGGTCGCGTCGAGCAGGTTTTCCGCGAACTTGGCCGCCAGTTGCGACAATTCCTCCATGATCGCCTGGTAGCGCGGCTTCTGTTCTTCCGGCAGCTCGGCGCCGGAGAGGCGGAAGTCGCGGATCTCGTTGTCGACGATCTTCTTGCGCTCGCGCGACAGCGTCGCGTATTCCGGCGCGGCCTTCAGGGCGCGGTACTTGTCGAACAGTTTCAGGTTCTGCCCGAGTTCGCTGTAGAAGCGCGAGACTTCCGGCAGCATCTCGTTGTAGGCCTCGCGCCAGGCCGGCACGTCGTTGACCGAGTGCAGGTGGCCGACCACGCCCCAGGCGCGGCCGAAAGGTTCGAGGCCGAGCGCCAGGGCGCCGGCGAAGTCGTTCCAGGTGGCCGGCGTGGCGTCGGCGGTCAGGCGCTCGATCAGGGCGCGGCCGTCGGCGAGCAACTGGCTGATGGCCGGCTTGACGTGTTCCGGCTGGATCAGGTCGAAACGGGGCAGGTCGGTGAAGTCGAGCAGCGGATTCTGGGCTTGGGTCATGGTCGTCGGGGCAAAAAAACGGGCGGTCGCGCCGCCCGTGCGAGGCAGGAGGAACGGGCTATTCTACAAGGTCGCGGTAGGCGTGCCAGGAAGCGTGGCCGAGCAGCGGCATCAGCGGGACCAGGCCGAACAGCAGCGTGGCGAAGCCGAGCAGCGTCAGGGCGACGATGATCGCCGCCCACAGCAGCAGCGGGCCGGGATTGTGGGCGACGGCGCGCAGGCTGGCGAGCATGGCGGTGACCACGTCGACGTCGCGGTCGAGCATCATCGGCACGGCGACCACGGCCAGGGCGAAGACGACCAGGGCCAGGACGGCGCCGATGGCGAACCAGGCGATGGTGAAATTGAGGTGCTGGCCGTCGAAGACGATCCGGTTGAGCAGGGCGCTGCCGGCGGCGTCGCCGCCGATCAGGGCGAAGGCGATGGCCGAGAAGCGTTCCCAGATGAGGGTCATCAACGCCAGGAGCAGGCCGAAAAGGGCCAGCGACTGGCCGTTGCGGCGAAAGCAGCGCAGCGAGTCGAGGAACATCAGGCGCTCGCCGTGGCGGCGGGCGCGGCTCAGTTCGTAGAGGCCGGCGGCGAGCAGCGGGGCGAGCAGGAAGAAGCCGGAAACCGAGACCGTCAGCAGGTGCGGGTGGTCGAGCACGGAAAGGATGATCAGGTCGCCGCCGAGCGCGAACAGCAGGCCGTAGGCCAGCGACGGCAGCGGATTGGCGCGGAGGTCGTCCCAGCCGGCGCGCAGCCAGGCCAGCGGCCGGCTGGCGGCGACGGTGCGGACGGTCGGCAGGTCGAAGCCGGCAACGTCGAAATCGAAGGAGTGGCGCATGGCAGCCTCCGGGCTTCGGGGAACATTCCTTCGACCGTGGCCGCCGGGGCGGGTTCCCACGGCAAAACGCCCCGCGGTGCGGGGCGTTCGGGGCGGCGGCGCGGGGCCGCCGGGCGGCGGGAGCGGCTTACAGCGTCTGGCCGGTCAGCTTCTCGTAGGCTTCCAGGTACTTGGCGCTGGTGCGGGCGACGACCTCGGCCGGCAGCCTGGGGCCGGGCGCCGTCTTGCCCCAGTCCAGGGTCTCCAGGTAGTCGCGCACGTACTGCTTGTCGTAGGACGGCGGGTTGCTGCCCTCGGCGTACTGGTCGGCCGGCCAGAAGCGCGAGGAATCCGGGGTCAGCGCCTCGTCGATCAGGTGCAGGGTGCCGGCGGCGTCGATGCCGAACTCGAACTTGGTGTCGGCGATGATGATGCCGCGCGTCGCCGCGTAGTCGGAAGCTTCCCGGTAGAGGCGGATGGCGGCGTCGCGGGCTTCGGCGCAGAGCTGGGCGCCGGTCTTGCCGGTGCCCTTGAGCAGGTCGTTGAGGGTCGCGTCGCAATTGGCGGCGGCCTGTTCGAAGGAGACGTTCTCGTCGTGGTCGCCGACTTCGGCCTTGGTCGCCGGGGTGAAGATCGGCTGCGGCAGCTTCTGCGCCATCTTCAGGCCGGCCGGCAGGGCGATGCCGCAGATGGCGCCGGTCTGCTGGTAGTCCTTCCAGCCGGAGCCGATCACGTAGCCGCGCACCACGGCCTCGATCGGCAGCGGTTTCAGGCGCTTGACGACGACGGCGCGGCCGCGCACCTGGTCGCGTTCGTTCTCGGCGACGACCGATTCCGGGTCGATGCCGGTCAGCTGGTTGGGCACGATGTGGCCGAGCTTCGCGAACCAGAAATTGGCGACGGCCTGCAGGACCTGGCCCTTCTTCGGGATCGGGTCGGGCAGGATGACGTCGAAGGCCGACAGGCGGTCGGTGGTGACGATCAGCAGCTTGTCGGCGTCGACGGCGTAGATGTCGCGGACCTTGCCCTTGGACAGGAGCGGCAGGCTGGTGATGGTGGATTCGAAAAGCGGTGCGGTCACGGCGGTCGTCCCGAAAGCAAAAGGCGGATTATAAATGAGTCCTCCCCGGCCAAAGCCAGGGGGTGCCGCGCCACGCGTCCGCTGTGCCGGCAGTACCGGCGGTGCCGGATGCGCCCGTCTTGCCTAGTCCGCCCCGCCCGGCGGGGCTTGCGCTCGACCCGCGCTCAGTGGCCGGCGCCTTCCTCGGCGGCGAGTTTCTTGCGCATGCGCCGGGTGCCCCAGGCGACCAGGCCGGCGATCAGCGGGATCGACACGGCGGTGACGACGTCGGTGTTGAGGTGGTGCAGGTCCTTGCTGCCCTTGGCCAGGTACTGCACCAGCTGCGAGCCGTAGTAGGTCAGCACCACCACCGACAGGCCCTCGACCGTTTCCTGCAGGCGCAACTGCAGCTTGGCGCGGCTGTTCATCTGCGCCAGCAGTTCCTGGTTCTGGCGTTCCAGTTCGATGTCGACGCGGGTGCGCAGCAACTGGCTGTTGCGGGCGACGCGGGCCGACAGTTCCTCCTGGCGGCGGCTGATCGCCTCGCAGGTGTTCATCGCCGGCAGCAGGCGCCGCTGCATGAATTCGGCGAAGATCGGCAGGCCGGGAATGCGCGTCTCGCGCAGTTCCTCGATGCGTTGCAGAACCAGGCCGTGATAGGCGGCGGCGGCGCCGAAGCGGAAGGTGGTGCGGGCGATCGAGTGCTCGACCTCGGCGGCCAGCGTCGACAGCGCCGAGAGCACGCCGCGTTCGTCGTCCGCCGTGCGGGCCTGGCCGATGCGGTCCATCAGCTCGGCCAGCTGCTTCTCGCCGGCGTACAGCCAGCGGCCGACTTCCTTGGCCACCGGCAGGCCGAGCAGGGCCATCATGCGGTAGGTCTCGATCTCGACCAGGCGCTGCACGGTGCGTCCGGCCTGGCGCTGGGTCATCCCGGCGTTGAGCACGAGGAAGCGGGAGAAACCGTTGTCGATCATGAAGTCGGTGAAGATCCAGGCCGAATCGTCGGCCACCTTCGACGCCACCATCGTCCGTCCGTTCGGCGTCAGCTTGGCCAGCACCGATTCCGGGCTGATTTCGTCCGCGGCGCGCAGTTCGACCTGGGTGGCGACGATCAGCTTGCCGGGGATGCCGGCGAACCACTCGGGGGCCACGGCATCGAAGGCGGTGGCGTCGGGATGCAGCTTTTCGCCGCGCGCCAGTTCCTTGAAGAAGGTGTAGCTGGAGAACTCGGTGTGCAGTTCCCAGCGCATGCGGAAGGCGCCGGTCTCCAGCATCAGGTGCGCGTCCGAGCTGTCGACCGAGGTGCAGACGTGGCCCTGGCACAGCTTGGCGAGATTGTCGCGCGCCGCCTGGGCGCTGGTCGCCGCGTGCTTGAAGACCAGGTGCGAGACCAGCATCGGGCCGCCCAGCGGCACCGGCGGCCGGGCGTGGAACTCGTTGTTGAGGCGCTGGCGCAGCGGATGTTCTGCCAGTTCGGTGAGGATCAGGCGCGGGTGCATGGTGGCGGGGCGAGAGGGCGGTGGTCGGAGGGCAGGGACATGTTGCGGCGCGGCAAATTGTAGCAGCGGAGTCAGGCGGCGGCCGGACGCAGCAGGTAGGGGGAGAATTCGAGATCGAGCGCCTCGGCCGCCTCGTCGAGCAGGAAGCGGCGGAAGTGCACGCCGGCCGGCAGCAGGCGCTTGGCGTGCATGTGCACGACGTACCAGGTGCGCTCGACCGGCGTGCCGACCACGTCGAGGATCGCCACCTCGCCGGTCTTCAGTTCCAGCGGCAGGGTGTGCAGCGACAGCAGGCTGACGCCCATGCCGGCCATCACCGCCTGCTTGATCGTCTCGTTGCTGCCCAGCGTGATCGTGCGCCTGGGGGTGAACAGGTGGCTCTTGAACACCTCCTCGGCGACCAGGCGCGAGCCCGAGCCCTCTTCGCGCAGCAGGAAAGTCTCGTCGCGCAGTTCGTGCATCTCGAAGCGCCGGCCGTGGCGCAGCGGGTGGTCGGCCGGCGCCACCAGCACGTAGGGATGCGGCGCCATCGGCTCGCCGTGGGCGTCGATCTCGACCGGAATGCGGCCCATCACGGCGAGGTCGATGGCGTTGTCCTGGAGTTGCTGCAGCAGGGTGCTGCGGTTGCCGACCGTGAATTGCACGTCGACGCCGGGGTGGGCCTGGGCGAACTTGGCCAGCAGGCGTGGCATGAAATACTTGGCGGTGCTGACCAGGCCGACCGTCAACAGGCCGCTCTCGGCGCCGGTCAGCGACTGCAGGCTGGCCTCGGCGTCCTTGATTTCGCCGAGCACGCGCAGCGCGTGGTGCACCAGCAGCTCGCCCGCGCCGGTCAGCGCGACGCCACGGCCCATGCGCTCGAACAGCGGCAGGCCGATGTTGTCTTCCAGCTGCTTCAACTGCATCGACACCGCCGGCGGCGTCAGGTGCAATTCCTCGGCGGCACGGGCGTAGCTCTGGTGGCGGGCGGCGACGACGAAAATCTGCAGCTGGCGCAGGGTCAGGTTGCGGACGAAATTCATGTTCAGGGAGGCTTTGGTTTGGTCGTTGTTTGGTAAGGGTGAGTTTAATGCTGGTGTTGGTTCGGTTGGTGGGGTTTGTCGTTTGCTGAAAGACCGGGTTCCGCCGTTGACCGGCGGGCGTGCTTTCTTCCGTCTCGCCAAGAAAAGCGTAGCCAAAGAAGAAAGCGACCCGGGGCGGCGCCCGCTGCGTGGATCCCTTACTCGTCGCTTACCGTGAACGCACCGTGGGGCCGCATGCGGTGGGCGCAGAGGATGCGGCGGCCGGAACTTTTGGGCCGGGCACGGTCTATGCCGCTTCCCGTTAACCCGAATTGTTGTGGAGCGCACCCATGGACGAACTGTCCTCCCTGGGCCTAGTGTTCGCCGTGACCATCCTCGGTCTCGGCTGCCTGATGGCCGTCAAGCTGGCTTCGAAAAAAGCCTATTCCTGAAAAAAGCCGGGCTTGCCCGGCTTTTCTTTTGCGGCGCCGCCGTTTCATCTCCGTTTAACCGGCGCCCGCGACAATGGGCGGACCGTGCCGCCGAGGCGGCCGTTTTCCTTGTCCGAAAGGTCCGCCATGTCCTGCTCCGCACTGCGTGCTGGCGAATTCGCCGAACCGCCCGTCCGCCGCTCCTTCCGGCCCCTTCGCCTGCTGGCGGGGCGCGAGCAGGCGCTGCTGCGCCAGGCCCTGATCCTTGCCGGCGCCCCGTGTTCGCTGCTGGCCCTCGGCGCCGGCCGCTTCTGGCCGCTGCTGGCGGCGCCGCGCGAGCGTTTCCTGCTCGCCGCCGAAGCGTCGCCGCCGGATCTCGAGGCTGCCCGCGAGGCGTGCCGCGCCCAGGCGCCGGAGCTATTGGCGCGCATCGCCACCTTCGTCGCCGCCGGCAGACGCTTCGAACTGGCGGACGGTGCCGTCGATTGCGCCTTCTGCTGGCAGCCGCCGCCGCAATTCGCCGGGGTCGCGGGGCGGGCGGCGCTGTGGCGCGAGTTGCATCGCATCAGCCGCACCGCCGTCGTCGTCGCGCTGCCGCCAGCCGGCTGCTGGCCTTTCCGGCGAGCGGGTGGCGCGACTCACGCGCTGCTGGTCGCCGAGTTCGCCGCCGCCGGCTTCTCGCTCCTCGGCTATCGCGATGTTCTGCCCGGCGCTTGCGGCCGGCGCCTCTATACGCTACGCAAGGCCGGCTGACGCGGCTTGCGGTCAGGCCGGGCGGAACCGCGGGCCGGTGCCGCCGAGCGCCGAAGCTGCGGAGTCATTATTGAGATTTGGCGCATTTTTGGAATTTTCCGGGCTGACCGTATACTCTCCGCCACATTGTGTCTGAAGTCGTGAGCATGGCTGGCGGAGGAGTGGATCGAGATGGGCAGTTCGACGCGCGTTGACGCGGTGCCGGTCATTTGGCACACCGGACCGTTGAGTGACCGCCTGGCGGCCGAGCTGTCGGGCGGCCGTCGGCCGAGTCCGGCTTCGGCGGCGCCGCTGGCCGACCTGATCGACCTCGTCGCGCTGAAGGCCCTGCTCGACGACCTGGCCAGTCTGATCGGCATCACCACGGCCCTGCTCGATCTCGACGGCAAGATTCTGCAGAGCGCCGGCTGGCAGCGGGCGTGCACCGCCTTTCACCGGGCCGTGCCGGCCTCGTGCGTCAATTGCACCGAGAGCGACCTGTTTCTCGCCGCCCAGTTGAAGGAAGGCGAGTTCGTCGATTACAAGTGCAAGAACGGCCTGTGGGACGTGGTCACGCCGGTTTTCGTCGGTCCCTACCATCTCGCCAACCTGTATTGCGGCCAGTTCTTCTACGACGACGACGTCATCGACGAGGATTTCTTCGTCGCCCAGGCCGCCCGCTACGGTTACGACCGCGCCGACTACCTGGCCGCCATCCGCGCCATGCCGCGCTTCAGCCGCGAGCGGGTACGGCGGGTGATGGGGCTGATCGTCAGCCTGGCCGTCTATCTGTCCGAGCTGTCGCTGACCAACCTGCGCCTGCACGAAAGCCGCGGCCAGATGGAGACCCTGATCAACGCGCTGCCCGATCCGGTCTGGCTGAAGGATGCCGAGGGCACCTTCCTCGCCTGCAACCGCGCTTTCGGCCGCATGCTCGGGGCACCGGCCGAGGACATCGTCGGCAAGACCGATTACGACTTCATTTCGGCCGAACTGGCCGACTTTTTCCGGCAGAAGGACCGCGAGGCCATCGCCGCCCACGGCCCGCAGGTCAACGAGGAATGGCTGCACCATGCCGAGCGCGGCCAGCCGGTTTTTCTCGAAACCATCAAGACGGCGCTGCCCGGGGCCGACGGCGATCCGATCGGGGTACTCGGCATCGGCCGCGACATGACCGAGCGCAAGCGCGTCGAGGACAACCTGCACTTGATGTCGCGGGTCTTCTTCAACAGCGGCGAGGCGATCCTGATTTCCGACCGCGACAACCGCATTCTCGCCGTCAATCGCGAATTCACCCGCCTCACCGGCTATACGCAGGAAGACGTGGTCGGCTGCGATCCCGGCCTGCTGTCGTCCGGCGCCACGCCGCCCGAGGTCTATCAGGAGATGTGGGCCGCGCTCGAACAGACCGATCACTGGCAGGGCGAGTTGTGGGACCGGCGCAAGACCGGCGAGCCCTACCCGAAGCGCCTGTCGATCTCGGTGGTGCGCGACGGCGACGGCAAGATCGCCAACTACATCGGCTGCTTCGAGGACATCACCAATCGCAAGGCGGCCGAGGAGCACATCCGCTACCTCGCCCTGCACGATGCCCTGACCGGCCTGCCCAACCGCTTCAGCCTGTACGAGCGGATCGACCAGGGCATGGCCTTCGCCCGCCGCTTCAATCAGTCGATGGCGGTGATGCTGATCGACCTCGACCGCTTCAAGGCGATCAACGACAGGCTCGGCCACAGCGGCGGCGACCAGTTGCTGATCCAGGTCGCCAAGCGCCTGCTGCAGGCGGTGCGCGACAGCGACATCGTCGCCCGCCTCGGCGGCGACGAGTTCGTCGTCGTCCTGTCGGGCATCGAAAGCCGCTTCGATGCCGGCGAGATCGCCGGCAAGATCGTCGATCAGCTGTCGGCGCCGTACTTCATCGCCGGCCACGAAGTACGCACCTCGCCCAGCGTCGGCATCTGCTTCTACCCGGAAGATGCCAGCGAAACCAGCGACCTGATCAAGAACGCCGACGTCGCCATGTATCAGGCCAAGGCCGCCGGCCGCGGCAACTACCAACTCTACACCGAACGCATGCGCCATGTCGTGGCCCAGCGCGTGACGGTCGAGAAGGAACTGGAGCTGGCGCTGGAGAAGGGGCAGTTCGTCCTCCATTACCAGCCGCAGATCGACCTGCGCCAGGGCCGGGCGGTCGGCGTCGAGGCCCTGGTCCGCTGGCAGCATCCGGGCCGCGGCCAGGTCCGCCCGGACGACTTCATCCGCCTGGCCGAGGAAACCGGCCTGATCGTGCCGCTCGGCCGCTGGGTGCTGGAAGAGGCCTGCCGGCAGCTGCGCTGCTGGCACGACGCCGGGCTCACCGATCTGCACATGGCGGTGAATCTGAGCGCCGTGCAGTTCCAGGAGGCCAACCTGATCGACTGGGTGCGCCAAGCCCTGGAGCATTCGGCGCTGCCGCCGGCCAGCCTGCATCTGGAAATCACCGAGTCGATGGCGATGGGCAATCCGGAACAGAACATCGTCGTCATGAAGGCTCTGGCCGACATCGGGGTCAAGCTTGCCCTCGACGATTTCGGCACCGGTTATTCGTCGTTGGCCTACCTGAAGCTGTTCCCGATCGACATCATCAAGATCGACCGTTCCTTCGTGAAGGACATCGAGAGCGACGAGAACGATGTGGCAATCTGCGAAATGACCATGCTGCTGGCGCACAAGCTCGGCATGCAGGTCGTCGCCGAGGGCGTCGAGACGGAAGCCCAGTTGCAGTTCCTGTCGCGCATCGGCTGCCAACTGGTGCAGGGCTACCTATACAGCCAGCCGCTGCCGGCCGGGGCGGCGACCGCCTTCCTGCGTACCTTCGACGGCATGGCCGTCGCCTGAGACGGCGAGCGGCTGGCTTTGTTCAGGCGTTTTTCCCAGGGTCGGCAGATACTGCCGCCGATGCTTTTCCCCGATTTCAGGTCAAAGCCGAAATAGCAGGTGTAGTCCCCATTTTTTGTTTTCGTACAGGCAATCCGTTCTTCATCGCGTGAGTGGAATCTGATTCCCGGTTCGGAGGAACATGAATCCTTGAGATCGGGGCCGATGGCATCGAATATTTCCCGTGCCGAACGGCCAGTTATTTCAAAGGCAATCTTCTGATCATTCACTGAAGGGGGGATGCTGTCCCCAAGGCTGTTGCCATAAATTACATATCTGACAGCCGCCGGACGGTAGTTGAAGTTCCAGTCACTGGCGTAAACAAAGGCGGAGGCGAGGATGAGCAGCAAGGCGTAGCCCGATGGACGAAATCTCATCTTGGTTCCTAAAGAATGATTTCAATATGGAGATGATCGTTGTGTCCGGTCATCTGTTGGACGCGCGAAATCGAAAGGTCATTGAAGGCCACTCGCTTGGCCATACCAGTTCGCCAGATGGTACCTACAGCTTCCCCAGCCCGATGATGCTCGACTTGCGGAATTCCTCGTTCGGGTTGCAACTGGCCGAGTTGCGCCATTCCATGAAGCGCTGCATCAGCCGGGCGAAAGTGAAGGCGCTCTGGTCGGCGGACTTCTGGTCGTCCCGGTAGTCCTTGACGATGCCGAGATCGGCGTCGCACGGCCAGATCAGCGGCTCGCATCGTTTGTGCGGGGTGGGTGACTTCTCAGATCAACCCTAGCTCTTCGCGCACATCTTGCGCTGTAAGGATGCCGCCCTTGCATAAGAGCAGCTGCTTACCGGCCGACCTGATTATGGTCAGGTGGTTAAGATTTCGCACTGCGGTGGTTCGTGCCACGACGCCAAAACATACGTCCGACGAAACCACCAATGACCAATGACAACAGCCATACAACAATGAGAAGGCCGACGAGAAAGTTGAAGTCATCATCGCCATGGACGAAGTTTGAGCCGTACCAATGATTGAATGGTATGACGATCAGCGTCCCGCATACGAGGCCAAGCAGGGCGCCTATTGCCAAGTAAGCAAACTTCTTCATGGCAGGTTCCAGAACCACACAGACGCGGCTTTTTCGAAATCGGCGCCTGCGCCAAGGCTATGCAAGCCGAATTCACCGATGCGAATGTGAATCCGTGCCCATGTCCGCCAATCGGTTAGCCTGTGGCCGTTCCACAGGTCGATATGGTCGCCCTGATTTCCAGCACCCCAATAATCTCGAAAAAAGATAATTCCAGTTTTCCCGCTGATGGCGTCAAAGACTTCTTTGCCTCCGAATTTCTGAACGTTGGCAGGTAGGCGTGAATGTGTGCTGGCAAACCAGTGCGCAAGTTCCTGTGCGCGAATTGCATACTTTGGCTTGTCTTTCTCCCAAGATAAAACTCCGGTGTAGCCGGAAAGCTTCATCCCCGAGCGCATCCATGCGGCGGATACGTTGATCGCACATTGGTTTTCGTAAACCTTTCTATCAAGTATCGGGGCATCGCCTTTGATAGTTGGATGGTTGTTCCACAACGTAGCGAAAGCAGGCATGAATGATATGCGCATTATTTGGTGCTTGGAATGTTACAAACGAGCCTGTCAGGAATTTCGTGTGTGAGGCGTGACATGTTGCCAAGGAGCATGTATGCCAAGCAAGACGAGCAAGAAGAAACCGGCAGCGGCGCCGCCCAAGATTCCGAAGGAACTGATTGACCAGTTTGTCAGTGGCCCGATGAGCGCCGAGGCGGTGAATGCCGCCTCGATGGCCTTCAAGAAGGTGCTGATCGAACGCGCGTTGGGTGCCGCTGGTGATGAAAAGCATGACGGACCTCCGTGGGGTGCTGCGGCCTCCGGCGAAGGCTAGGTGTGATCTCTCTGTAGGTTGTTCACTCGGGGTGTCTTCCCGGAGAATTGGAGGCACCAACCATACAAGCCCCCGAGGCCCCGAATGAACATTCATAAAAATGCCCGATTAACGCCGCACGGTCGAATCCTTCTTGTTCGCCGCATGCTGGACGGGTTACGCCCTGAAGAAGCAGCTCAAGCCAGTGGCGTCAGCGTCCGCACCGCCTACAAATGGTTGCAGCGTTTCCGGGCCGAAGGCGTAGCCGGACTCAACGACCGCTCGTCACGCCCGAAAACCTGCCCGCATGCCTTGCCGGCAACCGTCCAGGCCCAAGTGATCGAACAGCGGCGCAGCCG
>JAVBRT010000041.1:0-59476 GCA_031547725.1 Azonexus sp.
CTTCAACGAAGCGATCGCAAAAAACCTGGCGGTCATGGATGCGACCGCCTTCGCGCTGTGCCGCGACCAGAAACTGCCGATCAACGTGTTCTCCATCTTCAAGGCCGGCGCGCTCAAGCGCGTGGTCTGCGGCGAGAACGAAGGCACGCTGGTCTATTGCTGAGGGAGACGACAGATGATTGCCGAAATCCGGAAAAACGCCGAACACAAGATGCAGAAATCCCTGGAGGCATTGAAAACCGATCTCCAGAAAGTCCGTACCGGCCGCGCCCATACCGGCCTGCTCGATCATGTCCAGGTCGATTATTACGGCTCCATGGTGCCGGTGAACCAGGTCGCCAACATCACCCTGGTCGATGCCCGCACGCTCGGTGTCCAGCCCTGGGAAAAGAACATGGTGCAGAAGGTCGAGAAGGCCATCCGCGATTCCGACCTCGGCCTCAATCCGGCCACCCAGGGCGAATTGATCCGCGTGCCGATGCCGGCCCTGACCGAGGAGCGCCGGCGCGAAATGACCAAGGTCGTCAAGAACGAAGGCGAGGGCGCCAAAGTGGCGATCCGCAATCTGCGCCGCGATGCCATCGCCCATCTCAAGGACGCGCTGAAAAAAGGCGAGATTCCCGAGGACGACGAGCGCCGCGCCCAGGACGACGTCCAGAAGCTGACCGACAAATTCATCGCCGAAGTCGACAAGATGCTCGCCCAGAAAGAGGCCGAGCTGATGCAGGTTTGAGCGCCGGTCGAAGCTGATCTCCAGCTGCATGGCGATTTTCTCCAGTTCGACGCGACAGGTACCCGAGGCGGTAGCCGTGCCGCGCCACGTCGCCGTGATCATGGACGGCAATGGGCGCTGGGCCAAGAAGCGCCTGCTGCCGCGCGTCGCCGGCCACGTCAAGGGCGTCGAGTTGGTACGCGAAATGGTCCGTACCTGCCTCGAGCGCGGCATCGGCTACCTGACGCTGTTCGCCTTCTCTTCGGAGAACTGGCGGCGGCCGCAGGAAGAAGTCACGCTGCTGATGCAGTTGTTCGTCAAGGCCCTGGAGCAGGAGGTCGAAAAACTGGGGCGCAACGGCGTGCGCCTGCGCGTTGTCGGCGATCTCTCGCGCTTCGACCCGCACCTGCAGGAACTGATCCGCCGCGCCGAGGAAAAAACGGCCGGCAATAGCCGCCTGGAACTGACCATCGCCGCCAATTACGGCGGTCGCTGGGACATCATGCAGGCCGTCAACCGGCTGGCGCAGGCTGCCCCGGAGCGGACCGGGGCGTGGACCGAGGCCGATCTCGAACCTTATCTGTCGATGCATTTCGCCCCGGAACCCGATTTGTTCATCCGTACCGGCGGCGAGGAGCGGATCAGCAATTTCCTGCTCTGGCAATTGGCCTATACCGAATTTTATTTCACGCCGATCCTGTGGCCCGATTTCACGGCCACCGAGTTCGACAAGGCCATCGTCTCCTTCCAGAAACGCGAGCGGCGTTTCGGCCGGACCAGCGAGCAGCTGACGGAAACCCCCGATGCTTAGAACGCGCGTCATCACGGCGCTGGCCCTGATGGCATTGCTGCTGCCCAGCCTGTTCTGGCTGCCGCAGTCGGGTTGGGCGCTGCTGGTGGCCCTGTTCATCGGCATCGCCGGCTGGGAGTGGGGCGGCTTGCTCGGCTGGAAGATGCCGGCTCGCATCGTTCTCGGCAGCCTGACCGCGCTCGTCTGCGCCGCCCTGTCGCTGGCCGATCCGGCCGCCATCGGCGCCGCCGGTTTGGCTCCGGAACAGCCCTGGGTGCAGGCTTTCTACCTCTGCTCGGTGGCTTTCTGGGTGCTGTTGGTGCCGTTCTGGTTGCGCGGCAAATGGCCGCTCGGCGGTATTGCCGGCCTGCTGGTCGGGGCCGTTGTCCTGCTACCGACCTGGCTGGCCATGGTCCAGTTGCGGGCGCTCGGGCCGGGCGTCCTGCTCGCCGTTTTCGCCGTCGTCTGGATGGCCGACATCGCCGCCTATTTCGCCGGCCGCCGTTTCGGCAAAAACAAGCTGGCGCCGTCGATCAGTCCGGGCAAGACGCGGGAAGGCGCTTACGGCGCCGCGGTCGGCGTGCTGTGCTATGGATTGCTGATCGGCCATTTCTTCTTCGCCACGCTGATGCCCCTGCCGCTATGGATTGTCGCGCTGCTCGCGGCGACTGCCGTCAGCATCGTCGGCGACCTGTTCGAATCGCTGCTCAAGCGCAACGCCGGCATCAAGGACAGCAGCAACGTGCTGCCCGGTCACGGCGGCGTGCTCGACCGCATCGACAGCCTGACCTCGACCCTGCCTTTCGTTGCCGCCCTGTGGCTGTTCTGGCTGCGGGGTGCCGCGTGAACCGGCAGAACATCACCGTTCTCGGTTCGACCGGCTCGATCGGCGTCAGCACCCTCGACGTCATCCGCCGCCATCCTGAACGCTACTGCGCCTACGCCCTGTGCGCCCACAGCCAGGTCGACAAGTTATTTGCCCAGTGCCTCGAATTCCGGCCGGCTTTCGCCGTGGTCCGCGACGAATCGCTGGCGGCCGACCTGACCGGGCGCTGCCGGGCGGCAGGGTTGCCGACGCAGGTCCGTAGCGGAGTCGAAGCCTTGGTCGAACTGTCGTCGGCCGCAGAAATCGATGCCGTGATGGCCGCCATCGTTGGCGCTGCCGGTTTGGAACCGACGCTGGCCGCCGCCAAGGCCGGCAAGAAGGTGATGCTGGCCAACAAGGAAGTGCTGGTGATGGCCGGCGAACTGTTCATGCACGCGGTACGGGAACGCGGCGCCGCGCTGCTGCCGGTCGATAGCGAACACAATGCCATCTTCCAGTCGCTGCCGGCCGATTTCAGGCGCGGGTTGGCCGCCTGTGGCGTTCGCCGCATCCTGCTGACGGCCTCCGGCGGTCCGTTTCGCAATACGCCGCTGGCCGACCTGCGGCAGGTGACGCCGGAGCAGGCCTGCGCTCATCCGAACTGGGTCATGGGACGCAAGATTTCCGTCGATTCGGCGACGATGATGAACAAAGGGCTGGAAGTCATCGAGGCCCGCTGGATTTTCGACGCGGCGCCGGAACTGATCGAAGTCGTCGTGCATCCGCAGAGCGTGATGCACTCGGCCGTACAGTACACCGATGGTTCGGTGCTGGCGCAACTGGGCAATCCCGATATGCGCACGCCGATTGCCTACGCCATGGCCTGGCCCGAGCGCATCGAAGCCGGCGTCGAGGCTCTGGATCTGTTCGCGGTCGGCCGCCTCGATTTCCAGCCGCCCGACCTCGAACGTTTCCGCTGCCTGCAACTGGCCTACGACGTGCTGCGCGCGGGCGGCACGGCGCCGGCCATCCTCAATGCCGCCAACGAAGTGGCGGTGGCCGCCTTCCTCGACCGGCAACTGCCCTTCCTCGGCATCGCCCGCCTCAACGAGGCGGTGCTGCAAGCCGTGCCGGCCGGCCCCGAGGGCAGCCTGGGCGATGTCCTGGCGGCCGACGCGGCGGCTCGCCGCTGCGCCGAAGGGATGATCCGGGAGCGGCGTTTCGCGTGAGCGAGCTGCCGTTCTATCTGGCCGCCTTCGCGGTGGTCCTCGGCGTCCTGATCGTCGTCCATGAATATGGCCACTACATCGTGGCGCGCCTGTGCGGCGTCAAGGTGCTGCGTTTCTCGATCGGCTTCGGCCGGACGATCTGGCGCAAGCGCCTGGGGCGCGACGGCACCGAATGGGCGGTCAGCGCTTTCCCGCTCGGTGGCTACGTCAAGATGCTCGACGAGCGCGAAGGCGATGTTGCGCCGGAGGAAGCGCACCGGGCCTTCAATCGCCAGTCGGTCGGCCGGCGCAGCCTGATCGTCGCCGCCGGGCCGGCCGCCAATTTCCTGCTGGCCATCGTGCTCTACTGGGGCATTTTCATGCACGGCAGCAACGAGTTGCTGCCGATCCTCGGCACGCCGCCGACCGGCACTCCCGCCGCCATGGCGGCGATCGCCAACGGCGAGCAGGTGCGCCGCGTCGACGGCCAACCGGTGGCGACCTGGGGCGATTTGCGCTGGTTGCTGTTGCAGACGGCGATCGAGCGCGACAGCGCCGAACTGGAAGTGATCAACGAGCGCGGTGAAATCGCGGTCCGCCACCTGCTTCTGGCGGCGGCGGGCGAGCAGGGCTGGGAGGGGGATGCTCTGGAGCGCCTTGGCATCGTTTTTTTCCGCCCGCAACTGCCGGCCGTCATCGGACGCGTGGTCGACGACGGGCCGGCGGCCCGCGCCGGCCTGCTGCCCGGCGATCATGTCCTGGCCCTTGATGGCCGGCCCATCGCCTTGTGGCACGAACTGGTCCTGTATATACGCGAGGCCGCCGACCGGCCGGTGCGCGTCGAATTCGAGCGCGACGGCCGCTCCCTGGCGGTCGAGGTAGTACCGGAAGGCGTTGCCGAGCGCGGCCTGCGGGTGGGCAAGATCGGCGTTGCGGTCGCTGGCGGCGACGGTGTGCAGCGCGAAATCCGCACCTTCGTTCGTTATGGCTTTTTCGAGGCCGGGCGCAAGGCGCTCAATGAAACCTGGGATAAATCGGTGTTCAGCCTGGTCATGCTGGGCCGCATGCTGACTGGCGAAGTTTCCTGGAAAAACCTGTCCGGACCGGTGACCATCGCCGACTATGCCGGGCAGTCGGCCAAGCTCGGCTTCGATTACTACGTCAAGTTCATGGCCCTGGTCAGCATCAGTCTCGGCGTCCTCAACCTGCTGCCCATCCCGGTGCTGGATGGCGGGCATTTGATGTATCATATGTTCGAAGTCGTCAGGCGGAAGCCGCTCTCCGAGCGTGCGATGGGAATTGCCCAGCAGATCGGGATTTCCATCTTGTTCATCCTGATGGCTTTCGCCTTTTTTAACGACTTGAACCGCCTGTTTTCGGGCTGAATAATGAAACGATCCCTGCTGCCTGCCTTGATCGCCAGCCTGTTCGCCGTTCCGGCGATGGCATTTGAACCCTTTGCCGTCAAGGATATTCGTGTCGAAGGCATACAGCGTACGGAAGCCGGTACCGTATTCAGCTATCTGCCGGTCAAGGTCGGCGAGACGCTGACGCCGGAAAAATCGGCCCAATCGATCAAGGCCTTGTTCGCCACCGGTTTCTTCAAGGATGTCCGCATCGAAGTGGAGAACGACGTGATGGTCGTCGTGGTCCAGGAGCGGCCGGCCATCGCCCGGATCGACTTCGTCGGCATGAAGGAGTTCGAGAAGGACAACATCATCAAGGCGCTCAAGGAAACCGGTATCGGCGAGGGGCGCATTTTTGACCGGGCACTGCTCGATAAGGCCGAGCAGGAACTCAAGCGGCAATACCTGTCGCGCGGCAAATACGCAGCCAATATCACGACCACGGTGACGCCGCTGGAGCGTAATCGGGTCGGTATCAATTTCAACATCGACGAAGGCGAAGCCGCCAAGATCAAGCAGATCAACATCGTCGGCAACAGCGCGTTCAACGAAAAAACCCTGCTCGGCCTGTTCGACCTGACGACGCCGGGCTGGCTGACCTGGTATACCAAGAATGACCAGTATTCCCGCCAGAAGCTGGCGGCCGACATGGAAAAACTGAAGTCCTTCTACATGAACCAGGGTTACCTGGAATTCAATGTCGAATCGACGCAAGTGTCGATTTCGCCGGACAAACAGGATGTCTACATCACCCTCAACGTGAACGAGGGCGAGCGCTATCAGGTGTCGTCGGTCAAGCTGGCCGGCGATTTCTCGGTGTCCGAGGAAGAGCTGAAAAAGCTGGTCACGGTCAGGCCGGGCGACATCTTTTCGCGCGAGCAGCTGAACAATTCGACCAAGGCGATCAGCGACCGTCTCGGCAAGGAAGGCTATGCCTTCGCCAACGTCAATGCGGCACCGGAAATCGACAAGGACAAGCGCCAGGTGGCGTTCACCATCTTCGTCGACTCGGGCAAGCGCGTCTATGTCCGGCGCATCAACGTCACCGGCAACACCAAGACCCGCGATGAAGTGGTGCGCCGCGAAGTGCGCCAGATGGAAGGCGGCTGGTACGATGCGGAGCGCATTACGAACTCGAAGGAGCGTATCGACCGGCTCGGCTATTTTACCGACGTGGCGGTCGAAACGCCGGCGGTGGCGGGCACGGCCGATCAGGTCGACGTCAATCTGAACGTTACCGAAAAGCCGACCGGCAACCTGATGCTTGGCCTCGGCACTTCCAGCACCGACAAGCTGATCCTCTCGGGCGCCATTTCGCAGAACAATTTCATGGGCAGCGGCAACAACGTGTCGATCCAGGTCAATTCGGCCAAGTCGCAACGGACCTATCTGCTGTCCTACACCAATCCCTACTTCACCATCGACGGTGTCAGCCAGGGCTTCGATATCTATCACCGCACGGTCGATACCAGCGATACCGAACTGGCCTATTACAAGTCGGAATCGACCGGTGGCGGCATGCGTTTCGGCTTCCCGATCGGCGAGAAGGAATCGCTCGGGATCGGCCTTGGCGTCGATTCGACATCCATCTCGGTCGATAGCAGCAGTCCGAAGCGTTACCGTGACTTTGTCGGTTATCCGGGCTCCAAATCGGACCGCAACCTGACCCTGCCGCTGACCTTGAGCTGGACGAGCGACGGCAAGGACAGCTTCTTCTTCCCAACCAGAGGCACCTACCAGAAGGCGGGGATCGAGATCGCGCTACCGGGCGGTGACCTGCAGTACTATCGCGCCACTTATCAGTTGCAGCATTTCATCCCGCTGAGCCAACGCTTCACCCTGATGTTGAACGGTGAGCTGGGCTATGCCAGCGAGTATGGCAGCACCGACGAAATGCCGTTCTACAAGAACTTCTATGCCGGCGGCGTCAATTCGGTGCGTGGCTACAAGGCTTCCAGCCTCGGCCCGGTCGACTATTCGAGCGGCGACGACGAGCGCCTGGGCGGCAACCGCCGCGTCGTGGCCAACGCCGAGTTGCTGTGGGCGCTGCCGGGCATGGAAAAGAGTTTCCGTCTGGGCCTGTTCTTCGATGCCGGCCAGGTTTATGGTAAGGATGCGAATGGCAAGGATCAGGATTTCGATCTGGGCGACCTGCGCTATTCGACCGGCTTGTCGGCATCGTGGATTTCGCCGATCGGCCCGCTCAAGTTCAGCCTTGGCATGCCGCTCAATAAGAAGGAAGGGGACAAGACCGAGTCGTTCCAGTTCCAGTTGGGTACCACTTTTTGATTCAGGAGTGTCATCTTGAAAGCTAAGCATCTCGTTGTCGCCGGATTGTTGTCAGCCTTGTGCGTTACCGGCGCCACTGCCGCGGACCTGAAGGTCGGTTACGTCAATACCCAACGCATTTTCCGCGATGCGCCGGCGGCTCAGAAGGCCGCCAAGAAACTCGAAAGCGAATTTTCCAAGCGCGATCAGGATTTGCAGCGCATGGCGAAGCAATTGCAGGGCTTGCAGGAAAACCTGGAGAAGAATTCCGTGACGATGGCGGAGAGCGACCGCCGCGCCAAGGAGAAGGAATTCGGCGAGTTGTCGCGCGAATTCCAGCGTCGTCAGCGCGAGTTCCGCGAAGACCTGAATCTGCGCCAGAACGAAGAAAACGCCGCGGTCATCGAGAAGGCCAACAAGGCCATCAAGCAGATCGCCGAGACCGACAAGTTCGACCTGATCCTGCAGGACGTGGTCTGGGTCAGCCCCCGTCTGGACATCACCGAGCGGGTGATCAAAGCGCTCGCCGAAGGCAAGTAATGCCCGATCCGGCGGGTGTGGTTCTCTCGCTGGCCGACATCGCCGCCCGCCTGGGCGGCGATGTGCTTGGTGACGCCCAAACGCGCATTCACCGGGTAGCGACGCTGGCTTCCGCCGGCGCTGGCGAAATCGGCTTTCTCGCCAACCGGAAATACCAGGGGCAATTGCAAACGACACGCGCCGCGGCCGTGATCCTGGCGCCGGAATTTGCCGATGCCGTCAGTGTGCCGCGCATCGTCTGCCAGAATCCCTATGCCTATTACGCGCGCTTGGCGGCGCTGCTCAATCCGGTAGCGGCTGAGGTCCCCGGTGTCGATGCGACGGCGAGTTGCGCCTCGCCGGTTCCGGCCAGTGCCAGCATCGGCGCCCACGTCAGCATCGGCGTCGGTGTGGAACTCGGTGAAAAGGTCGTGATCCACCCCGGCTGCGTGATCGGAGATGGGGTGATCATCGGCGACGACAGCGTGCTCTATCCCAACGTCACCGTCTATGCCGGTTGCCGCATCGGCTGTCGTGGCATCGTGCATGCCGGCGTGGTGATCGGCGCCGACGGTTTCGGCTTTGCGCCGGATGGCGGCCAGTGGGTCAAGATTCCCCAGATCGGCCGGGTCGTCATCGGCGACGACGTCGAGATCGGCGCCAATACGACGATCGACCGCGGGGCCCTGGACGATACCCGGATCGGCGACGGCTGCAAGCTCGACAACCAGATCCAGATCGGCCACAACTGCGTCATCGGCCGCCATTGCGTCATCGCCGGCAGCGCCGCGCTTGCCGGCAGCGCAACGCTGCAGGACAACGTGATCGTCGGCGGTGCGGCGATGATCGCCGGGCACTTGAGCATCGCTTCCGGCGCGGTGATTTCCGGCGGCTCGCTGGTGATGAAGAGCATTACCCGGCCGGGGCAGTACACCAGTGTTTTTCCATTGGAGGAACATGGCCGCTGGCTGCACAACGCAGCGCAGATTCGCCATTTGGCGCGGTTGGCCGATCGTGTCTCAGAACTTGAGAAAAAACTTAAAGATATAAATGTAGAGAGTTGATTAAATGGATATTCATGAAATTCTTGAACACCTGCCGCACCGCTATCCCTTCCTTCTGGTGGACCGGGTCGTGGCGGTCGAGCCGGGCAAGTCCATCCATGCCTACAAGAACATCACGATGAACGAGCCGTACTTCGTCGGCCATTTCCCGCATCACCCGGTGATGCCCGGCGTGCTGATCATGGAAGCCCTGGCCCAGGCCGCCGGCATCCTGTCGTTCAAGACCATGGAATCGAAACCGGATCCCAACTCGGTGTTCTACTTCGTCGGCATCGACGAATGCCGATTCAAGAAGCCGGTGATGCCGGGCGACCAGTTGCATCTGCATATCGACATCCTGCGCCAGATTCGGGGCATCTGGAAATTCAAGGCGGAAGCCCGGGTGGACGGCCAGGTCGTTGCCGAAGCGACGCTGATGTGTGCCAAGCGGGACATCTGACATGATCCATCCGACCGCCATCGTCGATCCGGCCGCCCGCATCGCCGCCAACGTCGAGATCGGCCCTTACAGCATCGTCGGGCCACACGTGGAAATCGGCGAGAACACCGTCATCGGGCCGCATGTGGTGATCAAGGGCCATACCCGGATCGGGCGCGACAACCGCATCTTCCAGTTCTGCTCGCTGGGCGAGGCGCCGCAAGACAAGAAATATGCCGGCGAGGCGACTCGCCTGGAGATCGGCGACCGCAACACCATTCGCGAATTCTGCACCTTCAACCTCGGTACCGTGCAGGACCGCGGCGTGACCAGCGTCGGCGACGACAACTGGATCATGGCCTACGTCCATATCGCGCACGACTGCCAGGTCGGCAACAAGGTGACCTTCGCCAACAATGCCTCGCTCGCCGGCCATGTGGTCGTCGATGACTGGGCCATTCTCGGTGGCTTTACCGGCGTGCATCAATTCTGCCGTATCGGCGCCCACGTGATGACGGCCGTCAGCACGGTGATCCTGCAGGATGTACCGCCTTACCTGATGGCCGCCGGCAATACCGCGACGCCCTACGGCATCAATGTCGAGGGGCTCAAGCGGCGCGGCTTCACCGCCGATGCCATCACGGCGCTGAAGCGTGCCTACCGGACCTTGTACAAATCCGGTCTGCTGCTCGAGGAAGCCAAGCAAAAGCTGGCCGAGGACGCCAAGACGCAGCCGGATGTGCAGCGTTTCGTCGACTTCCTCGAAGTTTCGCGGCGCGGCATCATCCGCTGACATGGGTAAAGCCGTACGGATTGCCATGGTGGCAGGGGAGGCCTCCGGCGACCTGCTGGCCTCCCATCTGATCGCAGCGCTCAAACAGCAACTGCCGGAGGCCGTGTTTTTCGGCATCGGCGGCCCAAAAATGCAGGCCCAGGGCTTCGATGCCTGGTGGCCGCTGGAAAAGCTGTCGGTCATGGGCTACGTCGATGCGCTGCGCAATTACCGCGAGATTGCCGGCATCCGCCGGCGCCTGAAAAAACGTTTGCTCGACCTGCGCCCCGACGTCTTCATCGGTGTCGACGCGCCCGATTTCAACCTCGGCCTGGAAGCCGACCTGAAGGCGGCCGGGATCAAGACCGTCCACTACGTCAGCCCGTCGATCTGGGCCTGGCGCGGCGGTCGGATCAAGAAGATCGGCCGGGCCGTCAACCGCGTCCTGGCGCTGTTCCCGATGGAGCCGCCGTTGTACCGGAAGGCCGGCATCCCGGTCACCTATGTCGGTCATCCTCTGGCCGACATCATCCCGCTGGAGACAAGCAAGGCGGCGGTGCGCGAAGCCCTGCAGATAGCCCGCGAGGCGCCGGTGTTCGCCATGCTGCCGGGCAGTCGCCAGGGCGAACTGGCGATGATGGCCGACATTTTCGTGCAGACGGCCAAGCTGCTCCGCGAACGCTTGCCCGAGGCGCTGTTCGTCGTGCCGCTGGCGACACGCGAGACGCGCCTGCAGTTCGAGGCGGCCATTTACCGCCAGCAGGCGGCCGACCTGCCGTTCCGCCTGCTCTTCGGGCACGCCCAGGAGGCGCTCGGGGCCGCCGACGTGTCGCTGGTCGCCAGCGGCACGGCAACGCTGGAAGCGGCCTTGATCAAGCGGCCGATGGTGATCACCTACAAGATCGCCAGCGCCTCCTACTGGATCATGAAGCGCATGGCCTACCAGCCCTTCGTCGGCCTGCCCAACGTCCTGGCCGGCCGCGAAGTGGTGCCGGAAATCCTGCAGGACAGCGCCACGCCGGAAAACCTCGCGGAAGCCCTGTTCAAGCTCTACGAGGACAAGGAGAACGCACGCGCCGTCGCCGACACTTTCACCGACATCCACTTGCAACTGCGCCAGAACACGGCGGAGAAGGCGGCCCGGGCGGTCATCGAATGCCTGGACTGATCGTTCCGGACGGCCTCGTCTGCGGCATCGACGAAGCCGGGCGCGGGCCGCTGGCCGGCCCGGTGGTGGCGGCAGCGGTGATCCTCGACGCGGCGCGGCCGATTGCCGGCCTCGACGATTCGAAGAAACTCAGCGAAAAGAAGCGCAGCGAACTGGCGGCGCTGATTCGCGAACGCGCCATCGCCTGGTCGGTGGCCGAGGCCAGCGTCGAGGAGATCGACCGGCTCAACATCCTGCACGCCACGCTGCTGGCCATGCGGCGGGCGGTCGACGGTCTGGCCGTGGCGCCGGAAAAGGCGCTGGTGGACGGCAACCGCTGCCCGAAGCTGGCGATTCCCGCCGAAGCGGTGGTCAAGGGCGACGGCAAGATCGCCTCCATCGCCGCCGCCTCGATCCTTGCCAAGACCGTGCGCGATGCCGGCATGCTGGCCCTGCACGCTGTCTATCCGCAATACGGTTTCGACCGCCACATGGGGTACCCGACGGCGGCGCACTGCGCGGCGCTGGAGGTCCACGGCGCTTCGCCGGTGCATCGGCGCAGCTTCGGGCCGGTGGCCAAGCAATTGACGCTACTGTGAAACTGATTCGCTCGCGCGACAACGCTTTCTTCAAGCAATTGAAACGCCTGGCCGAATCCGGGCGCGAGCGGCGCAAGCAGGGGCGGACCCTGCTCGACGGCGTGCATCTGGTCGACAGCTACGAAGCCGCGCACGGCCTGGTGGAAACGCTGGTGGTCGCTGAATCGGCGCTGGCCGGCGGCGAGATCGCCGCCTTCGTCGCCGGCCGCGATCCGGTCGTGCTCGCCGATGCGTTGCTGCGCGACCTCGGCCTGGTCGATACCCCGAGCGGCCTGCTGGCGGTGGTGCCGCTGCATGCCGCCGCCGGCACGCCGCACATGGATGCCGATACCGTGCTGCTCGACGGCGTGCAGGATCCGGGCAATGTCGGCACCTTGCTGCGCACCGCGGCGGCTGCCGGAATCCGGCAGGTCTTGCTGTCGCCGGGCTGTGCTTCGGCGTGGTCGCCGAAAGTGCTGCGCGCCGGGCAGGGCGCGCATTTCGCGCTGGCCATCCATGAGGAGGCCGATCTTGCCGCCTTTCTCGCCGCCTATCGCGGCACCGTCGCCGTCACCTGCCTCGACGGCGCCACCTCGCTCTACGCGGCGCGCTGGGATGGTCCGTTGGCCTGGGTGTTCGGCGCCGAGGGGCAGGGTGTGCGGCGGGAGCTGATCGAGCGGGCCGGGCTGCGCATCCGCATCCCGATGCCGGGCGCCGTCGAGTCGCTGAATGTCGCCGCCGCCGCCGCCGTCTGCCTGTTCGAGGCCGTGCGCCGCAAGCAGGTGATTTAGCGCAGCTTCAATTCCTGCAGGATGGTGGTCGAGATTTCCTCGATCGACTTGGTGGACGAATCCAGCCAGCGGATGCCTTCGCGGCGCATCATCTTTTCGGCCTCGGCGATCTCGAAGCGGCAGTTGGGCAGCGAGGCGTACTTGCTGCCGGCGCGCCGCTCCTCACGAATCTGGTGCAGGCGCTCGGGCTGGATGGTCAGGCCGAACAGCTTGCTGCGGTGCCGCTCCAGCGTGCCGGGCAGGCGGCCGCGGTCGAAATCCTCCGGAATCAGCGGGAAATTGGCGGCTTTCAGGCCGAACTGCATGGCCAGGTACAGCGAGGTCGGCGTCTTGCCGCAGCGCGACACGGCGACCAGGATCACGTCGGCCTCTTCGAGGTCGCGGTCGGTGATGCCGTCGTCGTGGGCCAGCGTGTAGTTGATGGCCTCGATGCGCTTCTTGTAGTCGGAGCTGTCGGCGGTGCCGTGCGAGCGGCCGACGGTATGGCTCGACTTGATGCCCAGCTCGGCCTCCAGCGGCGCCAGGTAGGTGTCGAAATAGGACAGGGAGAAGGCGTCGGCCTGATGCACGATGGCCGCCAGCGACTGATTGACCAGCGTCGTGAACACGATCGGCCGCATGCCGTCGGCTTCGCCCTGGGCGTTGATGCGCGACACCGCATCCTGGGCCTGCTCGACGCTGTCGAGGAAGGGGATGCGGATCTGCTTGAACTCGACGTCCTCGAACTGCGTCAGCAGGCTGTGGCCGAGGGCCTCGGCGGTCAGGCCGGTGCCGTCGGAAATGAAGAAGACGGTGCGCTTGATGGGATTTGGCATGGTCCGGGCGAAGCGGAAAGGCTGGAGCCCCTGATTCTACCCGCTGTTGCGCAGTCCCGAGGCGATGCCGTTGATCGACAGATGGATGCCGCGCGCCACGCGCTCGTCGGTTTCGCCGGCGCGATGGCGCTTCAAGAGTTCGACCTGGAGATGGTTGAGCGGGTCCATGTAGGGCGCGCGCAACTGCAGCGAGCGCTTGAGCAGCGGGTTGTCGGCGAGGAAATCGTCCTGTTCGAGGATGGCCAGCAGGTGCCGGCGGGTCAGCTGCCATTCGTCGCGGATGCGGCCGAAGATGCGCTGGCGCAGTTCGGCGTCGCCGACCAGCTCGGCGTAGCGCGAGGCGATGGCGAGATCGGACTTGGCCAGCACCATGTCCATGTTCGACAGCAGGCTGCCGAAGAAGGGCCAGGACTTGACCATCCGCCGCAGCGTCGCGAGGCCGTCCGGGTTGGCTTGCAGGTAGCCGTCCACGGCCGAGCCGAAGCCGTACCAGCCGGGCAGCATCAGGCGGCATTGCGCCCACGAGAAGACCCAGGGGATGGCGCGCAGGTCTTCGATGCGGTCGGAAGCCTTGCGCGAGGCCGGGCGGCTGCCGATGTTGAGCGTGGCGATTTCCGAGACCACCGTCGACTGGCGGAAATAGTCGGTGAAGCCGGGCGTCTCGTAGACCAGGCCGCGGTAGGCGGCGAAGGCGCGGGTCGACAGATCGTCCATCGCGGCATGGAAGGTCTCGGCCGGCTCGACCTTGTTCTCGGGGTCGGTCAGGCTGGCTTCCAGCGTCGCCGCCAGCAGCACTTCCAGGTTGCGGCGGCCGGTGTCGGCGTTGCCGTACTTGGTCGAGATCACTTCGCCCTGTTCGGTCAGGCGGATCTGGCCGGACACAGCGCCGGCCGGCTGGGCCAGGATGGCGTGATAGGAGGGGCCGCCGCCGCGGCCGACGGAGCCGCCGCGACCGTGGAACAGGCGCAGGCGCACGCCGTGCCGGCGGCAGACGGCAGCCAGGGCGATCTCGGCCTTGTACAGTTCCCAGCCCGAGGTCAGGAAGCCGCCGTCCTTGTTGCTGTCGGAATAGCCGAGCATCACTTCCTGCTCGTCGCGGCGGCCGGCCAGCAGCCGGCGGTAGGCGGGCAGGGCGAACAGCGCGTCCATCGTCGCGGCGCTCTTCTGCAAATCCTCGATGGTTTCGAACAGCGGGATGATGTTGACGTCGAGCTGCGGCTCGGCGCCCGGCCGCAGCAGGCCGGCCTCCTTGAGCAGCAGGGCCAGTTCGAGCAGGTCGGAGACGCCGTCGGTCTTGGAGATGATGCAGTTGGGCAGGGCGGCGGCGCCGTAGCGCTGGCGCAGTTCGCGGGCGGCGAAGAAGATCGCCAGTTCGCCCTGCGTTTCCTCCGAATAGTCGAGATAGGGCGAGTACAAGGGGCGCGGCGTGGCGATCTCGGCGACCAGCAGGCTGATCCGCTCGGCCTCCGGCAAGGCCTCGTAATCCGGGCAGCGGCCGGCGGCGGCCAGCAGTTCGGCGACGCTGCGGGCATGCACGTCCGAGTTCTGGCGCAGGTCGATCGGCGCCAGGTGGAAACCGAATACCTGCACCGCGCGCAGCAGCCGGCGCAGGCGGCCGCCGGCCAGGCGGGCGCTGCCGTTCTGCTTGAGCGAGGTGGCCAGCACCTTGAGATCGGCGCGCAGCGCTTCCGGACGGGCATAGGGTTCGGCCTGGCCGATTTCGTGGCGCACCGGCTCGAACTGGTCGAGCGCCCGCGCCGTCGCCGCCAGCCGGGCGTAGATGCCGGACAGCGCGCGGCGGTACGGCTCGTCGGCGCGCTGCGGCGACCGGTCGGTCGAATGGCGGGCCAGTTCGTCGAGTTCCGGCGAGGTCTTGACCAGCAGGTTGGACAGCGGCAGTTCGGCGCCGAGCTGGTGGATTTCGTCGAGGTAGTGGCTGAGCGCCGCCGCCGACTGCAGGCGCAGCGCCTCGCGCAGGATGTCGGCGGTGACGAAGGGATTGCCGTCGCGGTCGCCGCCGATCCATGAACCGACGCGGAAGAAGGGCGGCAGCGCCCAGGTCTGCTGCGGATAGCGCTGCTGCAGCTGCTGCGCGACCTCGATGTAGAGGCGCGGCAGTTCGCTGAAGAAAGTTTCGCTGAAATAGCTGATGCCGTTCTTGACCTCGTCGAGCACCTTCAGGCGCACCGGGCGCAGCATCCGCGACTGCCACAGGGTCAGGATCGAATTGGCCAGCGCCAGGTCGTTGTCGGCCGCCTCGTCCGGCGTCATCTGCTGCCGTTCGCGCTGCTCGAGCAGCTGGGCCACTTCGCGGTGATTGCGGATCAGGCTCTGGCGCTGGACTTCGGTCGGGTGGGCGGTGAGCACCGGGGCGACCAGGGCGTGGGCGAAAAAGTCGGCCACCGCTTGCGGGGCGACGTTGCTCGCCGCCAGTTGGTCGAGGGCGTGGATCAGGCTGCCTTCGCGCGGCGGCGAACCGGCCAGGTCGTGGGCGCGGCGGCGGCGGATATGGTGCGCGTCCTCGGCGATGTTGGCCAGTTGCAGGAAGTAGGAGAAAGCGCGGACCACGGCCTGGGCGGTTGCGCGCGGCAGCGGGTCGAGTAGGGCGGCCAGTTCGGCGCGAGTGGCCGTATCGCCGTCGCGGGCGAAGCGTACCGCCGTCTGGCGGACACGCTCGACGATGTCGAAAACGGCTTCGCCTTCCCGCTCGCGGACCGTATCGCCGAGAATGCGGCCGAGAAGGCGGATGTCGTCGCGGAGCGGTTCGTCCTTGTTCGTGTCGAGCGTGTTCCGGGGCATTAGTGTTTCCTGACGAGGAGTACGGAGGCGTCGGCGATCTTGGCCAACTGTTCGGCGACCGAGCCGAGGATCAGGGTGGCGAGGCCGCGCTGGCCGTGGCGGCCGACGACGATCAGGTCGACGCCGAGTTCGCGGGCCTTGTCGGCGATGGTTTCCGAGACGCGGCGCTGGCGGGCTTCGAGCAGCAGCGCTTCGGCCTCGACGCCGGTGGCCGAGTCCATGGCTTCGTCGAGCAGCTTGCGGCCGGCTTCGGCGATGGCGGCGATGGCGTGGTCGATGTTGAGCGTGGTGGTGAAAGTGCGGCCGTGCATGCTCATCAGCGTTTCGTCGGCGACGTGGGTGACGTAAAGCTTGGCATTGCTGGTGCGGGCGATGTGCAGGGCTTCGACCAGGGCGCAACGGGAAGTGTCGCTGTCGTCGATGGCGACCAGAATTTTCTTGTACATGGGCTTCTCCTGTGGAATCTATTGAGCAAACCTTACCTTAGCAACTCGCCCCGGGCACTGCAGTTAGGGAAATCCCAACCTGCCGCCGGCCTGGAAACGGGCGCCGGTGTGGTTTCTACACCCTTCGTACCCTGTCCCGAGCAGACGCTCGTGCTGGTGCTACGCAATCGCTAAGACTGGACTGCAGATTTTGTGTTCGACAAGGGGCGAACAAAAAAGCTTACAGGCCTACGGGCAATTTTTTAGCCACCAATGATTTGGCATGCGCAACAAAACCCCAAGCGCTAAAATGTTAATGATTTTGGAATAAATGGTCGTGGCTATCAATGATCGCGACTACATCAACACAGGGAGCAGCCATGACGACACCAGTACGAAAACCACAGCCGAGGCAAAAAACCATCAAAGTGAACCTGACACATCAAATTGTCGAAGCCTACGAAGGAGGTGAACGGGCATTCCGCTTTGAGTGCGTCACCGGCGACAAAGATCATCCGACAGATCGGGGGACGTTCAAAATTCTCCGCAAATACCGCACCTATCGCAGCCATACCTATGATGTCCAGATGAATTACGCCATGTTCTTCACCCATGATGGCAAGGCTTTGCATCAATACCACGGCGTGGTTCCACTGCGCATCGTGCGTACGGCTCGCGGCAGTGTCAGCGACTGGTTTGGCTCGCATGGCTGCGTCCGTCTCACCGAGAGCGATGCAAAAACTCTCTACGAATGGGCGGAAATCTATACACCCGTCATCGTTCAAGGATAGGGGGTGTTATGCGATTTCCTTCCATCATCGGTGCATTCACCGTCGGCTTGGCTTGTGGTGTCTTCGGGTCAATACTCGTGGCGCAGCATCAGGCAGGCCCTGTCAAGTTTGAACCCCAGACCGAGGCCATCAGCATTTTCGAAGACGAAGTCATGTCCGTTGTATTCAGAACAAACGAAATGACATTTGCCGCCCAGCGTTCCAAGCCGGGGGCAGCGTTTGCCGTGCAAGTCACCTATGCCGATGGAAGGCCTGCCCAGCAGTGCCACGCATCCTCCAACTTGGCAGGACGACTGGCGGTTTACTCGACCATCACAGCAAAGCACTCGTTGCAATCGCAACAACAGGCTGAGAGGGATTTCCCCATCCTGTTGGGCACGCTTGAACTTAGAGATCGCATAGAAAACGAACCCAACCCAGTGATTCGGCTGCGTGCCAGTTCGGACCGGAAAGCAATGGCTGCTCTATATGAAAACGTTGCTATCGAAGTGACCAATCCGGTAAGTGCCTTTGCGGGCTTGGAAAAAGCTTGCCATTTCTTGGCTGGGCGGGCTGCACCATAAGTCCGGTTCCCCGTTCCATTGCCCACCCGCCGCCTCAACAGGCCATGACGTCCTCCTTGCGGCTGCATTCCTCGAGCAGGTAGGCCACCGAACGGTAAGTCCGCCCGGTTTCCGCGGTCAAGCCGATTTCGCAGGTGCGATTGGTGGAGATGCCGCAGGCGCACTCGGCCGGCAGTTCGTCGTGAATCTTGCGCAGGGCGTGGGTATTGAGCTCCGGCACGGCGAAGCCGCGGTCGCCGCCGAAGCCGCAGCAGGTGACGCCGGCCGGCTCGACGACCTGGTCGACGCAGGCGGCGACCAGCCGGCGCAGCTTGGCGTCGGAAGCGGTGCGGCGCACGCTGCAGTTGATGTGCAGCGCCACCGGCCCGGGCTGCTTGCGGACCATCAGGCGGGGCAGCAGCGCGTCGTGGGCGAACTCGTGGAAATCGTGGACCGTCAGGCGCCCGGCCAGGTGCTTCTGCATCCGCGTCGAGCAGGCGCTGCCGTCCATGATCACCGGGTACTTGCCGTTCCGCGAAGCCTTCAGCAGTGCCGCTTCGAGCCGGCTGGAGAGGCCGTCGGCCTCTTCGGGCATGCCCTTGCTCGCCAGCATCTGGCCGCAACACAACTCTTCAAAACCTTCCGGCAGGATCGGCGCGTAGCCGGCGCGCACCAGCAGTTCCGTGACGACGTCGCCGAGCTGCGTCTCGCCGGCCTTGGCCGGGCCGAACATCCGCCCGCCGCAGGTCGGGAAATAGACCACCGGATCGCCCGGCGTCGAGCGCGGCACCGGATCGGCGCCGGCCCGCGGCATGGCCTTCTTCCATTTGCCGCCGCTCAGTTCGGCCAGACGCTGTTCGCCGACCAGGCCGGCCACGGCATGGCCGGCCTTGAGGGCGAGGCGGACGGTGCCGGTCAGGGCGGCGAAATGGCGCCCGGCCCAGGCGTTGGCCGCCCGGCTGCCGGCGCCGAGGCGGCGGCCGCGCAGGCGCCGGGTCAGGTCGCCCGTATCGATGCCGACCGGGCAGGCCGTCGAGCACAGGCCGCAGGCGGCGCAGGTGTCGAGCCCCATGTAGGTGTAGTCCTCGCCGATGCGCCCGGCCGGTTCGCCGGCGGCGGCGCGGCGGGCCAGTTCGCGGACGCTGACGATGCGCTGGCGCGGCGACAGGGTCAGCCGGTGCGACGGACACAGCGGCTCGCAGAAACCGCATTCGATGCAGCGGTCGACGATGTCCTCGGCGGCCGGCATCGGCTTCAGGTTCTCGAGGTGGGCGGCCGGATTGTCGTTGATGATGACGCCGGGGTTGAGGCGGTTGTCCGGGTCGAACAGGCGCTTGATCCGGTGCATCAGCTCGGCCGCTTCCCGGCCCCATTCGTATTCGACGAAGGGCGCCATGTTGCGGCCGGTGCCGTGCTCGGCCTTGAGCGAGCCGTCGTACTTCTTGACCACGAGGTCGCAGACGTCGTCCATGAAGCGGGCGTAGCGGTCGATCTCGGCCTGGTCGCCGAAATCCTGGGTGAACACGAAATGCAGGTTGCCTTCCAGGGCGTGGCCGAAAATGATCGCCTCGTGGTAGCCGTGGTGGCGCAGCAGGGCCTGTAGGTCGAGCGTGGCGTCGGCCAGGGAGGCGACCGGGAAGGCGACGTCCTCGATGATCACCGTGGTGCCGGTACGGCGCATGGCGCCGACCGAGGGGAAGGTGCCCTTGCGCACCTTCCAGTACATCTCGCAGGTCGCCGGGTCGGTCGAGAAGGCCATCGGCTCGACGGTGGCGATGCCAGCGATGGCGCCATGAACGGCGCCGATCTTGCCGGCCAGCGTCTCGGCGGTGGCGGCGCGGACCTCGATCAGCAGCGCCGCCGCTTCCTCGCCGAGTGCGCGGATCACCGCCGGCAGGCCGGGCTTGTTCTCGACCGAGTGCAGGGCGGGGCGGTCGAGCAGCTCGACCGCGGCCACCGGCTGCGGCTTCAAGCGGATGACTGCCTCGCAGGCGCTGCGGATGTCGGGGAAGAAGACCAGGGCGCTGGCCTTGTGCGGGTCCTCGACGACGGTCTGGTAGGTGATGCGCGAGATGAAGCCGAGCGTGCCTTCCGAGCCGATCATCAGGTGGGCCAGGATGTCGAGCGGGTCCTCGAAATCGACCAGGGCGTTGAGGCTGTAGCCGGTGGTGTTCTTGATCTTGAACTTGCGCCGGATGCGCTCGGCCAGCGGCAGGTTGGCCCGCGTTTCCAGGCTCAGGCGATTGAGTTCGGCGAGCAGGGCGGCGTGCGTCTGCTTGAAGGCGGCAATGCTGGCCGGGTCCTCGGTATCGAGCAGGGTGCCGTCGGCGAACATGACGCGCAGGCCGGTCAGCGTCCGGTAGCTGTTCTGGGCCGTGCCGCAGCACATGCCGGAGGCGTTGTTGGCGGCGATGCCGCCGATCTTGGCGGCGCCGATCGAGGCCGGGTCGGGGCCGATCTTCTTGCCGTGCGGCGCCAGCCGGCGATTGACCTCGCCGCCGACCATGCCCGGGCCAACCCGGACCTGGCTGGCGTCGGCGCTCAGCTCGTAGGTGGCGAAGCCTTCGCCGATCAAGGCCAGCACGCCGTCGGTGATGGCCTGGCCGGAGAGGCTGGTGCCGGCGGCGCGGAAAGTGACCGGGCGGCCGGCCTGGCGGGCGGCGGCGAGGACGGCGCGGGCATCGTCTTCCGATTCGATGACGGCGATGACTTCCGGCGTCAGCCGGTAGAAGCTGGCATCGGTGCCGTAGGCCAGGCGGCGCAACTCGTCGGTGATGACCCGCGCGGCGGGCAGGGCTTGTTTCAGGGCGTCGACGACGGCACTCATGCTTTGTCCTTCAACAGGTCGCGCAGGCGTTTCGGCGCGGGTTGCAACGGGGTGCGGACGCTCGTCCAGGCGCCTTGCCGGGACGGCGCCAGCCAGCGCAGGCGGCTGCCCAGCCAGGAGACGGCCCGGTACAGCGCCGGCCGCGAATAGACGGCGGCCCAGCCGCGCCAGATGGCCGAAATCTTGGCGTCGTAGCCGGCGCCCTGGCCGCGCATGGCCGGCTCGGCATGCGGCGCCGAGAACGCCTCCTCGCGCAGGCGAACCAGCAGTTCGGGAATGGGAATGCGCACCGGGCAGACCTCGCCGCAGGCGCCGCACAGCGACGAAGCGGTGGTCAGGCCAGCCGTGGCTTCCAGCCCGAGCAGGTGCGGCGAGACGATCTTGCCGATCGGGCCGGGGTAGGTGGTGCCGTAGGCGTGGCCGCCGATGCGGGTGTAGACCGGGCAGTGGTTCATGCAGGCGCCGCAGCGGATGCATTGCAGGGTCTTGCGCAACTGCTCGTCGGCATAGGCCTGGCTGCGGCCGTTGTCGAGCAGCACCAGATGCACTTCGGCCGGACCGTCCTTCTCGCCGGGCTTTCTCGGCGAGGAGATCATGTTGAAGTAGGTCGAGATGTTCTGGCCGGTTGCCGAGCGGGTCAGCAGCGAATACAGCGGCGGCACGTGCTCCAGCTTCTCGACGATCTTCTCGATGCCGGTGATGGCGATGTGCACCGGCGGCGCCGTGGTGCACATGCGGCCGTTGCCTTCGTTCTCGACCAGGCACAGGGTGCCGGTCTCGGCGACGGCGAAATTGACGCCGGACAGCCCGATGTCGGCCTCCAGGAATTTCTGGCGCAGCACCTGGCGGCCGATCTGGATCAGCTCGTCCACGTTGTCGGTGTAGTCGACGCCCGGCACCTTCTCGGCGAACAGCCTGGCGATCTGCTCCTTGGTCTTGTGGATGGCCGGCATGATGATGTGCGACGGCTTTTCCCCGGCCAGCTGGACGATGTACTCGCCCATGTCGGATTCCAGCGCGCCGATGCCGGCCGCCTCGGCGGCGTGGTTCAGCTCGATTTCCTCGCTGACCATCGACTTGCCCTTGACCATCAGCTTCGCCGAATGCCGCTGGCAGATGCCGAGGATGATGGCGTTGGCTTCCTCCGGCGTTTCGGCCCAATGGACCTGGATGCCGTTCTTGGTCAGGTTGGCTTCGAGCTGTTCGAGCAGCATCGGCAGCTTGGCCAGGTTGTACTGGCGGATGCGCTCGCCGAGCGTGCGCAGCGTTTCCAGTTCCTCCGGATCGGGGAACTGGGCGGCGCGCTTGCTCATCAGGAAATCCATGGCGCCGCGGAAGCTCTGGCGCAGGAAGGGATTTTCGACGACGGCCTGGGCCCGGCTGCGGAAGCCTTCGGAAGGCATGAAGTGCAGGGTGTGCGGCGTGACGTGGCCGCTTTCGTGGCGCGGGGCGTTCATTGCTCGTCTCCGATCAGCAGCACGACCAGTTCCTTCGGGCCGTGCGCGCCGTAGGCCAGGGTCTGCTGGATGTCGGCCGTCTTCGACGGGCCGGAGACGAGCAGGGCGTTGGTCGGCAAGCCATCCGTCCAGCCTTCGCTGCGCATCGCCTCGAAGAAGGTGTTGTAGATGTTGGCCGCGTCGAGCAGCACGATGTGCACCGGCGGCACCAGCGACATCAGGCGCGGCTCGTCGGCGTCCGGCCACAGGATCAGCGTGCCGGTCTCGGCGATGGCGGCGCCGGCGGCGGTCAAACTGGCCGGCGTCGCCGCGAACAGGTCCGCCTTCCAGCTTTCGATCGGCTGCTCGTAGCCGGGGCAGGCGACGCCGAGCGCCGGCAGTTCGGCCCGGACGCCGGCGCCGTGCGGTGTCGCCGGCGCCACCAGCAGCTTGTCGATGCCCTTGGCGCTCAGCACTTCCCACAGCTTCTGCAACCAGCCGCCGCGCGATACGGCATGGACCTCGGCATGGGCCAGCTCGATGAAGTGGCGGAAACGCCTGGCCTTGTCGGCGGCGCTTTCGCTGGGCCGGTGCACGGCATACCAGCCGGCGACGTCGGGCAGGTCGCCCGTGGTGGCCGGGGCGCTGGCCCTGAGCTTGGTCAGGATGCGGTCGCGGGCGCTCATCGTACGGACTCCCCGCCGGTCCGGCGCAGCAGGAAGCTGGCGATGTGCTCGCCGGGCAGGCTCGGGGTCTGGCGGCCTTCCTGGCGATCCTTCCAGGCGGCGTGGCCGAGAATGTTCATCAGGCAGCCGCAGTCGGCGCTGACGACGCGCTCGGCGCCGGTCGCCTTGAGCGCCTTGACCTTGTCCTCGACCATGGCGCCGGAAATTTCCGGCTGCTTGACCGAGAAGGTGCCGCCGAAGCCGCAGCATTCCGATTCGTGATCCTGCTGCGCCACCGTGACGTGGGCGAGGTCGCCAAGGAGCTTGCGGCCGGTCAGATGCACACCCATTTCGCGCCGGGCCGAACAGGAGGTGTGCAGCACCACGGTGCAGTCGCCGCCCAGATCCTGCGGCTGCCAGCCGAGGACATGGACGAGGAAATCGGTGAATTCGTAAACGCGGGGCGCCAGCGCCTCGGCTTGCGCCAGACGGACCGGGTCGCCGGCGAACAGCTTGACGTAGTGGTGCTTCATCATCCCGGCGCAGGAGCCGGACGGCACGATCACCGGCCAGTCGTTGGGAAACAGCGTCAGCTGCAGCGCCGCGACCCGCCGCGCCGCGTCGGGAAAGCCGCTGCTGTAGGCCGGCTGGCCGCAACAGGTTTGCTCCTCGGGGAAATGCACGCGGATGCCGGCGCGCTCGAGCAGGGTGATGGCGTCGAGCCCGGCGCCGGGGAAGAACTGGTCGACGACGCAGGTGGCAAAGAAATAGACGTCGCTGGGCCGGGTAGCCGCGGATTTGGCCTCGGTCATTTTGTCTCCGGTGTTAGTCGTTTTAGGTATATTGGTAAGACCAATATTTCTCGGAACAAAAATTTACGTGAATACCTAGACTTGGTCAATGAAGACTAGGGAAATCCCTATGCTTGCGAATTGCCTTGGCGCTGACTAAAATATTCTGGTCTTACCAATAAAAATGGTCTTACCTATGGCGAACAAGGTGCAGGTTCCGCGCATTTCCGATGCCGTTGCGGCGTCGCTGGAACGTCATATTCTCGAAGGTTCGCTGAAGCCGGGCGACCGCCTGCCGCCCGAGCGCGAGCTGGCGGCCGAGTTCGGCGTATCGCGCCCGAGCCTGCGCGAGGCGATCCAGAAGCTGGCCTCGAAAGGCATGGTGCAGAGTCGCCAGGGCGGCGGCACCTACATCACCGACAGCCTCAATTCGTCCTTCTTCGATCCCTGGCGCGACATGCTCGGCAGCCATCCGGACCTGCGCGAGGACATGCTCGAATTCCGCCACATGCTCGAAGGCCAGGCCGCCGCCTGGGCCGCCGAGCGCGCCACCGAGGCCGACCTGCTGCGCCTGGAGAAGGCCTTTGCCGCATTGCGCGAAGCCTTCGACAGCGACGACGCGGAACAGCGCTCGGCGGCCGACATCGCCTTCCATCAGGCCATCAGCGACGCCGCCCACAATGCGCTGCTGGGCCACATGTCGACGGCCCTGTTGCGCCTGATGCACGACAGCATCCGCCTCAACCTCGGCGAACTGAAAGCCATCCCGGCCGCCAGTTCGCTGCTGATGAGCCAGCACGCGGCGATCCACAAGGCTATCGCCGAGCACAAACCGCAGGTGGCCCGCAATGCCGCCGAGACGCACATCGATTTCGTCCGCGAGACGCTGGCCCAGTCGCTGCGTTCCGCCGCCCGGCGCGAGACCGCCGAACGCCGCTTGAGTCCCGAGTTTTCTCCTTCCGCATCCGTTTAATTTCTTCAATTCGTCCCACAGAAAGGAATCCTCATGGAGCCCCTGGTTATTCCCTTTGAAAAGCTGCGCATGACCGATGTCGAACAGGTCGGCGGCAAGAACGCCTCGCTCGGCGAGATGATCAGCCAGCTGGCCGATACCGGCGTGCGCGTGCCCGGCGGCTTCGCCACCACGGCCCACGCCTACCGCGTCTTCCTCGCCCAGTCCGGCCTGAACGACAAGATCAACGCCGCCCTCGACGCCCTCGATGTCGACGACGTCAACGCCCTGGTCAGGACCGGCGCCGAAATCCGCCAGTGGGTCATCGACACGCCGTTCCCGATGGAGCTGACCATCGCCATCACCGAGCAATACCAGCGCCTGGTCGCCGACTCCTCGGCCGACATGTCCTTCGCCGTGCGCTCGTCGGCCACCGCCGAGGATCTGCCCGATGCCTCCTTCGCCGGCCAGCAGGAAACCTTCCTCAACATCGTCGGCCTGGAAAACATCATGCACGCGATCAAGGAAGTCTTCGCCTCGCTGTACAACGACCGCGCCATTTCCTACCGCGTGCACAAGGGTTTTCTCCACGCCGACGTCGCGCTGTCGGCCGGCATCCAGCGCATGGTGCGCTCCGACAAGGGCGCCGCCGGCGTGATGTTCACGCTCGACACCGAATCCGGTTTCCGCGACGCGGTCTTCGTCACCTCCAGCTACGGCCTCGGCGAGACGGTGGTGCAGGGCGCCGTCAATCCGGACGAGTTCTATGTGCACAAGCCGATGCTGGAAAAGGGCAAGAAGGCCGTCGTGCGCCGCAATCTCGGCTCGAAGATGATCAAGATGACCTTCGCCGCCGAAAAGGTCGCCGGCAAGTCCACGATCACCGAGGATGTCGAGGAAAGCCTGCGCCACCAGTTCTCGATCAACGACGAAGAAGTCATGGAACTGGCCCGCTACGCCCAGATCATCGAAAAGCACTACGGCCGGCCGATGGACATCGAGTGGGGCAAGGACGGCGTCGACGGCAAGCTGTACATCCTCCAGGCCCGGCCGGAAACCGTGCAGTCGCAGGCGCACGCCGGCAAGCAGGAAAAGTTCAAGTTGAAGTCCTTCTCGAAGGTGCTGGCTTCCGGCCGCGCCATCGGCCAGAAGATCGGCGTCGGCCCGGTGCGCATCGTCAAGGATCCGAAGGAGATGGACCAGGTCAAGCCGGGCGACGTGCTCGTCGCCGACATGACCGACCCGAACTGGGAGCCGGTGATGAAGCGCGCCTCGGCCATCGTCACCAATCGCGGCGGGCGCACCTGCCACGCCGCCATCATCGCCCGCGAGCTCGGCATCCCGGCCATCGTCGGCTGCGGCGACGCGACCGAGACGCTGACCGAGGGCGACACCGTCACCGTCAGTTGCACGGAAGGCGACACCGGCCACGTCTATCGCGGCCGCCTCGACTTCGAAGTCACCACGCGCGACATCTCGGCCATGCCGGACGTCCCGGTCAAGGTCATGATGAACGTCGGCAACCCCGAACTCGCCTTCGAGTTCGCGCAACTGCCCAATGCCGGCGTCGGCCTGGCCCGCGTCGAGTTCATCATCAACAACGTCATCGGCATCCACCCCAAGGCCATCCTCGACGTCGAGCGCCTGCCGGCCTCCAAGCGCGACGAGATCAAGCGTCGCGCCCGCGGCTACGCCTCGCCGAAGGACTTCTTCGTCGAGAAGCTGGTCGAGGGCGTCGCCACCATCGCCGCCGCCTTCTGGCCCAACCCGGTCATCGTCCGCCTCTCCGACTTCAAGTCCAACGAATACCGCAAGCTGCTCGGCGGCGACCTCTACGAGCCGGAAGAAGAAAACCCGATGCTCGGCTTCCGCGGCGCCTCGCGCTACATCGCCAAGACCTTCGAGGACTGCTTCGAGATGGAATGCCGCGCCATGAAGAAGGTGCGCGAGGACATGGGCCTGACCAACGTGCAGCTGATGGTGCCCTTCGTCCGCACCCTCGGCGAAGGCCAGGCCGTCGTCGACCTGCTGGCCGAGCATGGCCTGAAGCAGGGCGAGCATGACCTGAAGCTGATCATGATGTGCGAAATCCCGTCCAACGCGCTGCTGGCCGACGATTTCCTGAAGATCTTCGACGGCCTCTCGATCGGCTCCAACGACCTGACCCAACTGACCCTCGGCCTCGACCGCGACTCCGGCCTGGTCGCCAACCTGTTCGACGAGCGCGATCCGGCCGTCAAGCAACTGCTGGCCATGGCCATCGCCTCGGCGAACAAGGCCGGCAAGTACATCGGCATTTGCGGCCAGGGCCCGTCCGACCATCCCGACTTGGCCGAATGGCTGATGGACCAAGGGATCAGCAGCATCTCGCTGAACCCGGATACCGTGGTCGATACCTGGACGCGGCTGGCGACGCACAAGAAGGGCTGATCGATCGGCAGGCCCAAAAAGAAGGCAGGGGCACGCAAAAAAGGCCGGGAGCGATCCCGGCCTTTTCTTTTCAGCAACGCCCCTTTTGGCGCTTGCTCGGGTACCAGACTACTTCTTCTGCTCAGCCGGGTTCGGTTTGGGTTTACCGGCTACTTCTATTGGGCGGCGAGCCTCAGACGGTCGAGGCAGATGGTTCGAGCTTGCCCTCAGCCGCGTCCTCGCCAGCCTCGGCGAACTGCATGGCGTGCAGGCGGGCGTAGGGGCCGTTCAGGGGCAGCAGTTCGGCGTGCGTGCCGCGTTCGACGATGCGGCCCTGGTCCATGACCAGGATCAGGTCGGCCTTTTCAATGGTCGACAGGCGGTGGGCGATGACCAGCGTGGTGCGGTTGACAGTGGCGCTTTCCAGCGCCGCCTGGATATGGCGCTCCGATTCGCTGTCGAGGGCCGAGGTCGCTTCGTCGAGGATCAGCAGCGGCGCATCCTTGAGGATGGCGCGGGCGATGGCCAGGCGCTGGCGCTGGCCGCCGGACAGCAGCACGCCGTTTTCGCCGACCAGGGTGTCGTAGCCCTGCGGCAGGCGCTCGATGAATTCGGCGGCGTAGGCGGCCCGGGCCGCCTGTTCGATGCGCTCGCGCGGCAGGCTGGCGAGGTCGCCGTAGGCGATGTTGTTGGCGATGGTGTCGTTGAACAGCGAGACCTGCTGGGTGACCAGGGCGATGTGCCGGCGCAGGTTGCGCAGGGTGTAGTCCTCGACGTCGACGCCGTCGAGCAGGATCTGCCCCCGCTCGTGGTGATAGAAGCGCGGGATCAGATTGGCCAGCGTCGATTTGCCGCTGCCGGAGCGGCCAACCAGCGCGATCATCTGCCCCGGCTCGGCGGTGAAGTCGATGTCCTGCAGCACCGGCTGTTCGGCGCCGGGGTAGGTGAAGCTGAGATTGCGCACTTCGAGGCGGCCGGCGACCTGCTGGCGTTCGACGGTGCCCCGGTTGCTTTCCGGCTCCTCGTCGAGTTGCGCGAAAATGCTTTCGGCGCCGGCCAGTCCTTTCTGGATCGTCTCGTTGACTTCCGACAACTGGCGGATCGGCTTGGGCAGCATGGCGGCGGCCGAGATGTAGGCGACCAGGTCGCCGACCGAGGCGTCGCCGCGCAGGAACAGCACCAGGAACAGGATCACCGACATGCTGGAGAAGGTGACGAACTGCAGCGCCGGCGTGAAGGTGGCGGACGTCTTGACCATGCGCAGCTGCTTGGCGGTGTTTTCCTCGCTGGCCTTGCGGAAGCGGGCCGATTCGTAATCCTCGCCGCCGAAGCTGCGCACGACGCGATAACCCTGGATGGTTTCCGAGGCGATGTGGGTCACATCGCCCATCGCCACCTGGATTTTCTTGGCCTGCCTGCGGAAGCGGCGGCTGGCGTTATTCACCATGAAACCGATGATGGGCAGGACGCCGACGATGACCAGGGTCAGCTTCCAGTTCATCCACAGCAGGTAGCCGAACAGGAAAACCACGGTCAGGCCTTCGCGGATCACCACCTTGATGGCGTCGGTGGCGGCGCCGGTGACCATGGTCACGTTGTAGGTGATGCGCGAGATCAGGTGGCCGGAGTTGGTCTGGTCGAAATAGCGGTTGGGCAGGACCAGCAGACTGTCGAACAGTGCCCGCCGCAAGTCGTGGATCAGGCCGAGCGAGACGCGCGACAGGTAGTAATTGCCGAGGAAGGAACCGAAGCCCTGCCAGGTGACGATGATCACCAGCAGGATCGGCACGCCGTACATCAGCTCGATCTGGCCGATCAGCGGGAATTCGTGCCGGGTGACGCTGGTCGGCGCGGTCAGGCCGTCGACGAAATACTTGAGGACGACGGCCATCATCGGCTGGGCCGAGGCGAAGATGGCGTAGCCGATCAGGCTGACGACGAACAGGCCGGTGAAGGGACGCAGGTAACGCAGCAGCCGGAAGTAGATTTTCAGCGAGGAATCGCGCGGGGAGCTTGCTGCTTGCGGCATGAGGGGCTTTCCGGTGCGGCCGGAGGGTGAAATCGGGAGGCGAGAGTTTAGCATGGCGCTATTTCACCGCTTCTGCCGCCGCAAGACGGGTAGAATCCGCGTTTTTCCCCGGGTGGTTGAGGCTTTGAAGATTCTGACGCAGCAGGAATATCTCGCGATGCGCGACGGGGCGACCGTCCTCGAGTGCGACGGTCTGGGCGACAAGGTTTTGCGCCTCGCCGACGGGACCATGCTCAAGCTCTTCCGCCGCAAGCGCCTGCTGACCTCGGCCGCCCTTTATCCCTATGCCCGCCGCTTCGTCCGCAATGCGGCAGCGCTGGCCAAGGCTGGCATTCCGGTGCCGACCATCATCGCCGCGCTGCGGGCGCCGGAACTCGAACGCGACCTGGTGCATTACGCGCCGCTGGCCGGCGCCACGTTGCGCGAACTCGACCGCGCCGGCCTGGCGCCGGCGGAAAAGCGCCGGCTGCGCAATGAACTGACGCGCTTCATCGTCGGCCTGCACGATAAAGGCATTTATTTCCGCTCACTCCACGCCGGCAACGTCATTGTCACGCCGGAGGGGCGCTTCGGCCTGATCGATTTCGCCGATCTGCGCATCTATCCGTGGACACTCGGCCGCCGCCTGCGGGTGCGCAACATGCAACGCATGCTCGGCATTCCCGGCGACGCCGGCTGGGTCGACCTGCCGGCCATCGCCGCCGGCCGCGCGCCGAGCGGCGGAGAGAGCTCATGAGCCACAGCAATCCGGCATTCCAGATCACTGCGGCACTGGTCACCTACCTGCTGCGCGGCGGTTTCGCCAGCCCCGGCAACCACCTGCCGCCGGCCGGCCATGTCGTGCCGGCCGACTTCGCCGGCGTCGGGGTCGCCGCCAGCGAAGACCCGGCGACCGATGCCTGGATCGTCGCCCGCCTGCAGGAAAGCGGCATTCGCAACGTGCGCCTGGACTTCACCTACGGCGATGCCGAGGGGCCGCCCGGCCGCTTGCTGGAAGCGCTGCTCGCCAACGATTTTCGCGTTGTCCTGCACCTGCTGCAGCCGGCCGCCGCCGCGCGCCAGATGCCGGCCGAGCCGGCCGTCGCCGCCTGGCGCGGGTTCGTCGTCGCCACCCTGGATCGTTATGGCGCGCGGGTGGCATTGGTCGAAGTCTGCTCGACGGCCAACCGCAAGCGCTGGGCCGGCTACACGCTGCAAGGTTTTCTGGCGATGTGGGACGTCGCCTGGCAGGAAATGCGGGCGCGCGGCCTGACCCTGGCCGGCCCCAGCATCACCGATTTCGAGCCGCCGTGGAACGTCGGCTACCTGGCGTTGCTGAAAAAGCGCGGCCAGTTGCCGGACATCCATACCAACAATCTGTTCGCCGAGCGCAGCACCGAACCGGAGCGCTACGACCACAAGATCATCGGCCGCCGCCTGGTCCGACTGCACAAGTTCAACCTGCTCAAGAAGGCCGCCCTGCTGCAACGCACCGGCGCCGATTTCGGCGTGCCGCGGCTGTTCTCGCCGGCGGCCTTCTGGACGCTGCCGCGCATCGAGCGGATGCTGCCCAGCAGCGAGGAAAAGCAGGCCGATTACCTGACCCGCTACCTGGTGCTCTGCGCCGCCTCCGGCGCGCTCGAAGGCGCCTGGTGGGGGCCGCTGGTATGCCGCCGCGAAGGCCTGGTCGACGACGGCGTACCCGGCTATCCGGCGCTGGAACGCATCACGCACTACGCGGCCATCGGCGGCAGATTGGCCGACTTCCGCCTGCGCCCGGCCTACGCGGCGTTGGCCGCCTTCGCCGAACTGGTTCCCGGCACCCGCTACGAAGGCCGGCTCAACCGCGGCCAGGGGCTGGAAGTCCATGCCTTTCGCTCGGCCGACCGGCTGGTGCATGCCGTATGGACCATCAACGGCCGGGCAGCGGCGCTGGTCGATCTCTACACAGCCGCCGACCTGGCCGCCGCCCGTTTTTTGAACCGCGACGGTGACGAGCCGGCAGAAGCGCCGACCCTGGCCAGCGAAACGCCGCTGTGGCTGTGCTGGGAAGTCGACCGCCGGGTGGTGCTGGAAACCGGTGCCGATCTGCTGCCGGGGGTCGTCATCGACCGCCACGTGCCGGGCAAGACGCATCATTTCATCCGCGACGGCAACTGGCAGGGCATCGTGCTGGCGGCCGGCCGGGCCGAGGCCGACCGGCTGCTGCAGGCCATCCATCCCGAGCGCCTCGGCGCGCCGCCGCGCGAATCGCTGCTGCGCAAGGCGCGCAACGCCATCTGGACCGTCGCCGATCCGCGCCAGCCCGGCGCCCGCCTGGTCGTCAAGCAGCCGCTCAAGATGCACCCGCACAAACGCCTGCTCGACCGCTTCAAACCGTCGAAAGCGCTGCGCAGCTGGAGCGGCACCAGCGACCTGGGCCGGCGCGGCGTGGCGGCGGCGCCGCCGGTGGCCTACTGGGAAAAGATCGGCGACCGCAGCCTGAAGCAGAACTACTACCTGTGCGAATTCGTACCCACCGAGTTCTCGGCGCGCGAGCTGATGCTCGCCTTCGCCGCCGGCCAGGCCGCCTTCGCCGGCATCGCCGCCGCCGATGCCTATGGCCAGCTGTGCGACTTCCTGCTGCGCCTGCACGGGCGCGGCATCTTCTTCCGCGACCTGTCCGGCGGCAATGTGCTGATCCGGCCGCAGGGCGACGGCCGCCTCGAATTTTCCCTGATCGACACCGGCCGCCTGCACGCCTTCGACCATCCGCTGCCGCTCGGCAAGCGCCTCTCCGACCTGGCGCGGATCCTGCACAAGTTGCACTGGGCCGGCCGCGAGCAGTTTCTCGACCGCTACCTCGGCGCCCTCGACCGCCGCCTCACCTGGCGGCTGCGCCTGCCGTTCCACCTCTACGACTGGAAGATCGGCCTCAAGCGCAAGATCGGGCGCAAGGCGATCAAGCGCCTGTTCGGGCGCTGACCGCCGGCCCGCTCAGCGCTGCTTGAAAGTCTTGTGGCAGCCCTGGCAGGTGTCGTACACCGCCTGGTAGGGCGCGTCCAGCCGCTGGCGGTCCTTCGTCCGCGCGGCGACCAGCAAGGCGTCGGTGGCGGCGATGAAGGCTTCCTTGTCCCGGGCGAACTTTTCCGGCTGGCGCCAGACTTCGGCCGTCGCCTTGGTCGGCGGATAGTCGGTGTCCGGCCCGAAATGCGCCCACGGGGCATCGCGGCGGGCAACCAGATCGCTAGCCATGGCCAGGAACTTGTCGGCGTCGTAGGTCTTGCCGCGCAGCATCACGCCCATTGGCTCGAAGCTGCGGATGATGGCCTTGAAGGCCTGCTGTCGGGTCTTCACCGGCTGGCCCGGGCGGGTGTCCTCGACCTCGCCGGAACAGGCGGCGAGCAGGGCGGCGGCGGAAAGGAGCAGGGCGGCGGGCAGGGCGAAGCGCATGGTCGGGGCGGGGGCTGAATGGTGGCGAAGGGGAGGCGCATTATACGGGCCGGCCGTGCCGTCGCCGTAACGCCCGCCGCCGGCCGGCGTGGCACAATCGGTCCGGGCAACCCGGCCGGAGGAACTCCATGCACCAGTCGATCAGCTTCATCACGCTCGGCGTCGCCGACCTGCGGCGCAGCCGCGACTTCTACCGCCGCCTCGGCTGGCGGGAATCGTCGGCCAGCCAGGAGGGGATCGCCTTCTTCCAGGCCGGCTCGGTCGCCTTCGCCTTGTTTCCGCGCGCCGAACTGGCCGCCGACGCCAATGTGCCGGCCACCGGCGGCGGTTTCCCCGGCTTTGCGCTGGCCCACAACGTGGCTTCGGAAGCGGCGGTGAACGAACTGCTGGCGGAGGCGGTGGTGGCCGGCGCGACGCTGGCGCAGCCGGCCGGCAAGGTATTCTGGGGCGGTTTTCGCGGCTATTTCGCCGACCCCGACGGCTTCCTGTGGGAGGTCTGCCACAACCCCTTCGTCGAACTGACGGCCGACGGCGGCGTCCGCCTGCCCTGAGGCCGCCCCGGTTGCCGCGCATCCTGGCCGGCGCCGGGTTGACGGCGGCGGTGCGGGTGTTGACGCCAAAGATGCGTTCCTCGCGCTTGTTCACGGTGCGTGGGCTGCTGCCGAGGATGCCGCCGGCCTCCTTGCGGATCTTGCCCTGGACTATCCGGTAAGGCATCTCGGCCTCGCGCCGGGCCAGGCGGAAGATGGTGGCGACGTGCCCGGCCTTGGCCTGCCCGGTCATGAACACGATCGGAATGTGCCGGGTGGCGAAGCCAGCCTGCAGCCGTCGCGCCACTTCGAAAGCGTCCATGCCCGGTATCGGCGCGTCGGGCAGGATCGCTTCGAGCCTCCGGAAGCGGAAATGCCCAGCGTGTTTCTGGAAGCGTCCGGCCCGGTGCCGGGATGCCTGGTCGACGCGGCGAGGTCATCCGCGGTTGGCCCGCGGCCGCACCGGTCGGACAAGCAAGCTCAGCAAATTTGAAAGGCGGCGGCCTGAATTGCCTCCGGTTTTTGGCCCGACCGGGGCTCCGGCGCGTGTGGCGAATGGCGGCATTCAGCCTGAGTTCATCTGCGTCCAGGCCAAATAGAAATAGATGCTGCCGACGTTCCGGCGCCTGGATTTTTTTCTTTGCAGAGACGAGGCATGAGCCGAACCACTCCTTTTTTCTTCGCTTTTTTCCTGCTGACAGGCAGCGGCGCGCTCAGCGCGGCGCCGCCCCTCGACTTGTCGGCCGCGCAGCAACAGGCCTTGGGCATTGAAACGCAGCCGGCCGGCAAGATCGCGGCCGCCGGCAGCCGATTGCCGGCGCGCGTGGTGGTGCCGCCGGCGCAGTTGCGCGTGCTGGCGGCGCCGGTCGCCGGACGGGTGGAAATGCTGGCGGTGGTGCCGGGGGAAGCGGTCCGGCGCGGGCAGGTGATCGCCCAACTGAGCAGTCCGCAGGCGCTCGAATTGCAGCGCGACGTCGCGCAGTCGGCGGCGCAGGCCACGTTGTGGCGCCAGAACCTGCAGCGCGACGAACAGCTCTATGCCGAGGGCCTGATCGCCGAATCGCGGCTGCGCGAAACGCGGGCGGCGGCGAGCGAAGCCTTCGCCCAGCATGCCGAGCGGCGGCGCAGCCTGGAACTGGCCGGCGGCGGCCGCGGCCAGTCCGGCGCATCGCTGGCGCTGGTCGCGCCGATCGACGGCATCGTCCTGGAGCAGGGCGTGCAACTCGGGCAGCGTGTCGAAACCGCCGCGCCGATCTATCGGATCGCCCGCCTGTCGCCGCTCTGGCTCGACATCCAGGTGCCGCTGCCGCTGACCGCCGCACTGCGCGCCGGCATGCCGCTGAAGGTCGCCGCGCCGCCGGTCAGCGGCAAGATCGTGGCCATCGGGCGCTCCGTCGATCCGCTCAGCAACGGCGTGCTGGTGCGCGGCGAAATCGCCGCCGGCGCCGAGCTGCTGACCACCGGCCAGATGCTCGAAGTCGAACTCGACAGCGAGGCCGGCCACGGCGTCCCGGTGCCGGCGGCGGCCATCGTCCGCCATGAAGGCGCGGCGCTGGTATTCGTCCGCGACGGCGCGGCGGAGCGCTTCGTCGCGCGTCCGGTCAAGATCGTCAGCCAGGGCGGCGGAATCGTCCGGGTCGAGGGCCTGCAGCCGGGCGAGCAGGTCGTGGTCAAGGGCGCCTCCGGCCTCAAGGCGCTGCTCGGCGCAGCCGGAGCGTCGTGATGCTGGACGCCCTGATCCGCTTCTCGCTGACCCAGCGCCTGCTCGTCCTGGTGCTGACGGCGGCCCTGGCCGGGGCCGGGATACAGGCCTTTCTCGGCCTGTCGATCGACGCCTTCCCGGATGTCTCGACGACCCAGGTCAAGATCATCCTGAAGGCGCCGGGGATGACGCCGGAAGAGGTGGAAACCCGCCTGGCGGTGCCGGTCGAGCAGGAATTGCTGGGAATTCCGCGGCAGCGGCTGCTGCGTTCCACCTCCAAGTACGCGCTGACCGACATCACGCTCGATTTCGAGGACGGCACCGATATCTACTGGGCCCGCCAGCAGGTCGGCGAGCGCCTGGCGGCGGCGATGGACAACCTGCCGCCCGGCGTCGGCGGCGGCCTGGCGCCGATCACCACGCCGCTGGGCGAAATGTTCATGTTCACGGTGGAGGGCGATCTGCCGCTGGACGAAAAGCGTTCCCTGCTCGAATGGGTGATCCGGCCGCAACTGCGAACCCTGCCCGGCGTCGCCGAGGTCAACAGCCTGGGCGGCCGGGTGCGCACCTTCGAGGTGGTGCCCAATCCGCGCCTGCTGGCCGCTCGTGGCCTGGCCCTGAGCGACCTGGAGGCGGCGCTGGCGGCGAACAACCGCAACGACGGCGCCGGCCGCCTGAGCGATGGCGAGGAGGCGCTGCTGGTCCGCGCCGAGGGCGCCATCGCCACGCTCGACGACGTGCGCGCCATCGTCGTCCGGGCCGGCGGCGACATGGTCGTCCGCATCGGCGACGTCGCCGAAGTGCGCCACGGCGCCTTGACCCGCTACGGCGCCGTCACCCGCAACGGCGAAGGCGAGGCGGTGCAGGGGCTGGTGCTGGGTTTGCGCGGGGCCAATGCCCAGGCCGTCGTCAGCGGCGTCAAGAAGCGCCTGGCCGAGATCGCGCCCAGCCTGCCGGAAGGCGTGCGCATCGAGCCTTTCTACGATCGCGGCACGCTGGTCGGGCGCGCGGTCGGCACCGTTTCCAAGGCCTTGTTCGAGGCCATCGCCCTGGTCGTCCTGCTGCTGCTGGCCTTCCTCGGCAATCTGCGGGCGGCGCTGGTCGTCGCCCTGATGCTGCCCCTGTCGGCGCTGGCGACCTTCATCCTGATGCGCCTGTTCGGACTCTCGGCCAACCTGATGAGCCTTGGCGGCCTGGCCATCGCCATCGGCATGCTGGTCGACGCGGCGGTGGTGGTGGTCGAGAACATCGAGAGCCAACTGGCCGAGGGTTCGGAAAAGCTGCCGACCCTGCACCTGATGTTCCGCGCCGCGCGGGAGGTGGCGATGCCGGTCGCCTCGGGCATCGCCATCATCATCATCGTCTTCCTGCCGCTGCTCACCCTGCAGGGGCTGGAGGGCAAGATGTTCGGGCCGGTGGCGATGACCATCGTCTTCGCCCTGTCGTCGTCGCTGCTGCTGTCGCTGACCGTGGTGCCGGTGCTGGCGTCCTACCTGATCCGCCGCGGCATGCACCACGAGCCGTGGCTGGTGCGCAAGCTGGCCGCGCTCTACGACCGGGTGCTGACCTCGGCCCTGAGCCACAGCCGCCGCTACCTGATCGCCGCCGTCGCCGCCTTGCTCGCCGCCGCCGTGGCCTTCTTCGCCCTGGGCAAGAGCTTCATGCCGTCGATGGACGAGGGCGACCTGATCATGCAGCTGGAAAAGCTGCCCTCGATCAGCCTGGAACAGAGCGTCGAACTCGACAACCGCGTGCAGCAGGCGATCCTGGCCGGCGTGCCGGAGGTCAAGGCGATCGTTGCGCGGGCCGGGGCCGACGAGCTTGGGCTCGACCCGATGGGCCTGAACCAGACCGACACCTTCATGGTGCTCAAGCCGCGCGCCGAGTGGCGCAATCCCGACCCGGCCTGGCTGGCCGACCAGTTGCGGGCGGTGATGGGCGATTTCCCCGGCGTCGGCTATTCGTTCACCCAGCCGATCGAAATGCGCGTCTCGGAAATGCTGACCGGCGTGCGCGGCGACCTGGCGGTCAAGATCTACGGCCCCGACCTGGCGCAGTTGAACCGGCTGGCCGGCGAGATCGAGCAGTCGATCAAGAAGATTCGCGGCGCCGAGGATACCTTCACGTTGAAGAACGACGGCGTGCAGTACCTGAAGCTGGCCATCGACCGGCTGGCCGCCGGGCGTGTCGGCCTCAACGTGGACACCATCCAGAACGACCTGAAGGCCTTGCTCGAAGGGCGCACGGTCGGCACCGTGATCGAGGCCGGGCGGCGGATTCCCGTCGTCCTGCGCGGCCCGGAAGGGCTGCGGGCGTCGCCGGCCGACTTCGCCGGGCTGCCGGTGTCGCTGCCCGGCGGCGGCAGCGTGCCGCTGGCCGAAATCGCCCGCATCGAGCGGGTCGATGGCCCGGTCAAGGTCGACCGCGAGAATGCGCAGCGCTACGTGGTGGTCCAGTCCAACGTCCGCGACCGCGACCTGGTCGGCTTCGTCGACGAGGCCAAGGCGCAGGTGGCGCGCGACGTCGCCCTGCCGCCGGGCTACCACCTGGCCTGGGGCGGCCAGTTCGAGAACCAGCAGCGGGCGGCGGCGCGCCTGATGGTGGTGGTGCCGGTGGCGCTGGCGATGATCTTTTTCATCCTGTTCTCGACCTTCGGCTCGGTCCGCCAGGCGCTGCTGGTCCTGTCCAACATTCCCTTCGCCCTGATCGGCGGCATCTTCGCCCTGCTGCTGACCGGCGAATACCTGTCGGTGCCGGCTTCCGTCGGCTTCATCGCGCTGCTCGGCGTGGCCGTCCTCAACGGCGTCGTGATGGTGTCCTATTTCAACCAGTTGCTGACGCGCGGCCTGCCCGTCGCCGAGGCGGTCGCCGAAGGCGCGCGGCGGCGCCTGCGGCCGGTGATGATGACCGCCTCGATCGCCACCTTCGGCCTGGTGCCGATGCTGTTCGCCAGCGGTCCCGGTTCGGAAGTGCAGCGGCCGCTGGCCATCGTCGTCATCGGCGGCCTGGTCACCTCGACCGCGTTGACGCTGGTGCTGCTGCCGATCCTGTTCCGCCGCTTCGGCGCCGTCCCCGGCCTGTCGTTCAAGGAGAAAGCCGATGAATAACGTCTTGCTGACCCTGGTCATGCCCGACCAGTTGGCCCAGGAGATCGAGGATCTGCTGCTGTCGCGCGCCGACCTGGTCAAGGGCTTCACCGCCAGCCACGCCGAGGGCCGGGGCGCCGCCGTCGAACTGGTCGAGGCCGGGGAACTGGTGACCGGCCACGTGCCGCGCACGGTGATCCGTTCGATCGGCAGCGAGACCGCCATGCGGGCGGTGATCGCGCTGATCAAGCAGGAACTGCCGCGGGCCAACGTCTATTTCTGGCTGGTGCCGATCATCGACATGGGGCGCATATGAAACGCTTGTCAGCCATCATGCTTGCCGCCTGGGCCGGCCTGGCCCCGGCCGAACCGCTGCCGGGCCTGCCGCCGGACGAGATGGTCCGGCAGGCGCTGCAAACCCATCCCGACACCCAGGCGGCGGCCAGCGAAGTGCGCCAGGAAACGGCCAACCGCGACCGCCTGGAAGCCGGCGGCTACGAGTGGAACCTCAGCGTCGGCGGCCAGCAGCGGCGGACCAAGCCGCCCGGCGGCGCGGACCAGAACTTCAACGAATGGAACGTCGCGCTCGAACGGCCGCTGCGCCTGCCGGGCAAGGCGGCCACCGACGCCGAGATCGGCGCCGGCGGCATCGCCCGGGCGGAAAGCGCCTTTTCCGGGGCGGTGCACGAAACCAAGCGCGATCTGCTCAAGTCCTGGTTCGCCTGGCTCAGGGAAAGCGCGACCGCCGGCCAATGGGCGGCGCAGGCCGAACTGATCGGGCGTCAGGCGCGGATGATCGAACGCCGGCTGCAACTGGGCGACGCGGCGCGGCGGGACAGCGTCCAGGCCGAGGCGGCGCTGGCCCAGGCCAAGGCCCAGGCCATCCAGGCCGCCGCGCGGCAAGAGGCGGCCCGCGAAACGCTGCGCCGCCGCTACCCGGCCCTGGCGCTCGGCGAGCCGGCGGACATCGGCGAACCGCCGGCGCCGGCCGGCAGCGACGAGGAATGGCTGACCGCCGTCGCCGAGCACAGCCACGAACTCGCGCTGGCCCGCCGGGAAAGCAAACTGGCCGAACTGGCGGCGACGCGCCAGCGCCAGGAGCGCATGCCCGATCCCAGCATCGGACTGGCTTTTTCCAACGAGCGCGACGGCGAGGAAAAGGTGGTCGGCGCCTTCATCAGCATCCCGCTGGCCGGCGGCGCGCGCCGGGCGGCCGAGCGGGGCGCGCAGGCGGCGGCCGACGCGGCCCGCTACCGCGAAGCGGCCTTGACCCGGCAGATCGCCCTGGCCACCGCAACCGCCGTGCATTCGGCCCGCTCGGCGCATGCCGCCTGGCAGGCCAGCCGCACGGCCGCGGCGCAGTTGGGGCAGGCGGCCGACATGGCGGCCCGCGCCTACCAGTTGGGCGAGGGCAGCCTGAACGACTGGCTGACCGCCCTGCGCCTGGCCAACGAAGCGCAGCTTGCCAGCCGCAGCAGCCAGCTCGATGCCCTGGAACAGAGCTACCGCCTGCGCCTCGATGCCCACCAGATCTGGCAGTTCGGGGACGAATAGGCCCGGGCCGGCGCCGGCGGCACCGGGCAGAAGGCGTCTTTCCAGCTTCCCGTTCGGAAAGGCGCATCCTCCCGAACGCTTCCTCATCGCCTCGAACCGGAACTGCCGCATGAGGTCGCACAGCACGCGCCCGAACCCGGCTTGCCGCGCGTCAGCAGGCCCATGTCCAGCCAGTATCGGGCGGCGGCGAGGCGGATCGCCGGGTCGAGCGGCGCCAATCGGGCCTTGGCGCACCACGGTGTGGCGGTTGCCGGGCCTCGCCCGGGAACAATGGCGGCGCCGGGCGGCGGGCAAGGGTAAACTGGCGGCATCGCCACCGCCCCTCCGCTCCATGCCGCCTCACCCCGCGCCACCGGCCGACGATGGCCGGCCGACCTGCCGCCACTGCCAGCACTACCACATCACCCACGACCCGGACTTCCGCTACGGCTGCCGGGCGCTCGGCTTCAAGAGCCGCCATCAGCCCTGTCTCGACGTGATTTCCGCCTCCGGCGAGCAATGTCTTTATTTCATGCCCAAACCCGCAGCCAAAGGAGTCCATTCCCGATGAAGCGCCGCCACTTCCTGCACCTGTTCGTTGCCGCCGCCGCACTCGCCGCCTGCGGCCGGAAAACCGCGCTGCCCGCCGTGCCGTCCGGCGCCAGCGTGCTTGCCATCGGCGACAGCGTCACCCACGGCACCGGCGCCGGCCACGGCGAGGACTGGCCGAGCCTGCTCGCCCAGCGCACCGGCTGGCGGATCGCCAATGCCGGCATTCCCGGCGACACCGCCGAAGCGGCGCGGCAGCGCCTCCAAGCGGCGCTCGACGAGCACCGGCCGGCGCTGGTCATCGTCGAGCTGGGCGGCAACGATTTCCTGCGCCGGCGCCCGGCCGACCAGGTCAAGGAGGACCTGCGGCAGATCGTGCGCGCCGTCCGCCAGGCCGGCGCCTTGCCGGTGCTGGTCGCCGTGCCCGAGCTCTCGCTGCTCGGCGTGCTGACCCGCAAGCCGGCGGACTCGCCGATCTACCGCGAACTGGGCGACGAGGAGGGCGTCGCGGTGATCGCCGACGTGTTCTCCGACATCCTCGGCCAGCCCGAACTGCGCGCCGACCAGATCCACCCCAACGCCGCCGGCTACCGGGAGATGGCGGCCGGCCTGCACGCCGCATTGCAGCGTCTGGGGCTGGCCCGCCCGGCATGACGCGGCGCCCTTCCTTATAATGCCGACCCCGCCGCCCGATGCTGCCAAATGCCGACGATGAGAATGAATCTGAAGGTCCCGTTCGCCGAAAAGGATGAAGCCAAGAAACTCGGCGCCCGCTGGGACGCCGCCCGCAAGCTCTGGTACATCGACAATGAAGCCAAGCTCGCCGCCTGCGCCCGCTGGTCGCCGACGCCGCACGCGGCCGGCGAGGGCGCCGCTGCCGCCGCTCCGGCCGCGTCAGCGCGCCAGTCGGCCGGCAAGCTGGTGATCGGCAGCGCCTACCGCGAAACGCTGCCGACCTGCGCCTGCCCGCCGTGGGAACTGTGCGCGCAATGCCGGCCGCTGGCCATGGCATCCTGAGCGGGCGCGACATGGAGCGGCTGATCGGCGAACTGCAACGCCTCTATTTTCCGTCCGCGTTGCGCGGCTGCCTTGCTGAGGCCGCGCCGGAGCGGGCGGCACCGGTCATGCTGGCGCCCACCGACCTGGCTCGCAGCCTGGCCGGCGAAACGACGCTATGGCTCGATCCGGCCGCCGCCGACGGCACCACCCGCTGCCTGGTCTTGCGCTTCACCCGCAACGGCGACTGGGAACGAGCGGCCGCGCTATACCAGGCGCTGCAGGAAGACCTGGCGCTGCCGGCACCGGCCGTCGCCGTCGATGCCGAGGCCGGCTACCAGTTGTGGCTGTCGCTGGCCGAGGCGGTACCGCTGGCGGTCGCCGCCGAATTTCTCGCCACGCTGGGCCGACGCTATCTGGCCGACCTGCCGGGGAGTGTCGTCAACAGCGTCCCCGGCAGCGGCGCTGATTGCGGCCGACTTCGCCCCGTTCCCGCACGGCACAGCGCCAGCGACCGCTGGTCGGCCTTCATCGACCCGGGCATGGGCAGCCTGTTCGCGGCCGAAGCCGGCCTCGACATCGCGCCCAATCCCGACCGCCAGGCCGACCTGCTCGCCGGAGTCGCGAGCATTCCGCCGGGCGACCTGCAACGCGCGCTGCAACGGCTCGGGAAACTTTCCGACACCCCGGCGGCGCAAGCGGCGGAACCGGCCCCGCCGTTCGCCGATGCCGGCCAGCGCCTGCCCCTGGTCGGCACCTACTCCGACCCGCAAAGCTTCCTGCTGGCCGTGATGAACGATCCGACCGCCGGCGCCGGCCACCGTATCGAAGCGGCCAAGGCATTGCTGCCGTATTTTTCCCGGCTGCCGTCCGGCTGAAACGGGCCTGGCGGCTATCGGGCAGCGGGCCCCATGGACCGGCGACCGCCGCGCCATTCGCCGCCGTGGCCGGCGGGCGATTGCCGGACCGGGCGTCGGATTGGGCGGCTGCGCTTCATTCCAGCAGCACCGCCCGCAGGCGCTGGCCGAAGGTCAGTTCCGCCCACCAGGCTTCGAGCTGGCGTTCCAGCGCCAGGCCGGTGCTCGACAGGCGGTATTTGACGATGTTGTTGACCCAGTGGGCATTGCCGGGAACGACCCAGCCGTTCTTGATCAGCATCTTGGCGATCGACGGCTGGACCAGCGAATGGCCGAGCAGGTAGTACTCGGAGAATTTGGTGCCGCCTACCTGGTACAGCGACACTTTCTGCAGCAACTGCAGCGAGCGCAGCAGCGAGAAGCGCAGGCTGCGGGCGCTCGACGGCAGCGAACCGCCGTCATCGAAAGGGGGCAGGGTGGCGAAGGCCTTCCACCATTCGCGGCGTACCGTCTTGATGAACAGGCCGATCAGCACGGCCTTTCCCCCGCGGCGGAGTGGCTGCGCGCTACGGCACCAACGGTATCGCCAATCGTCGCCACGAGGCCTCCTCGCCGATTCAACGCCGACACGAAAGTTGCTGTTTCAGGGTAGGGGTTTGATCGGACGGCCGCCGATTTGTTCCCGCCCGGCGGTGGGAGGTCAGGGCATCGGAATGGCGAAGCTGCCGGCGGCCGAAAAGCTGTCGCGGCCCGGCTGCCAGTCGACCAGGAAAACCCGCGTGCCCGGCGCGGTGAAGGTGAACAGGCGCTGCCCGCCGGCGATGACGACGCTGGCGCTGGCGGAAAAGTCGATGCTCGGCTCGGCGCCGGTGCGGTTGTTCACGATCAGCGGCAGGCCGGTCTCGCGGCTGCGGGCTTCCCAGTGGCCGTCCGGTTCCATGCCTTCGAGCGGCGCCCAGGCCGCCGCCGAGAGCAGCAGGCGGGCGCCCCGGCGCCGTTCGTCGGCGGCGATCTCCGGCGTGTAGGCGTCGGCGCAGACGAGCAGGCCGAGGGCGATGCCGTCGACGACGAACAGCGGCGCCGCGCGGCCCGGCGTCGCCCAGCGCTCGGAGGGGCCGTTGATCACCCGGTGCTTGCGGTAGGTGCCGAGGATGTCGCCCCGGCGGTCGATCACCGCGACGCTGTTGTGCAGGTCGCCGCTTGCCGCGTCGCGCTCGGCGATGCCGAGAAACAGCGCCACCCGGTGCCGGGCGGCGGTTGCCGCCATGGCGCGGACCCAGTCCGAGGGAAAGGGTTGAATCCACCCGGTGCCGATCAGCGGCGCGAAGCCGTAACCGCTTTCGGCCAGTTCCGGCGTGATGATCCAGTCGGCCCCGGCGGCCACGGCCGCGGCCACCGCCTGCTCTATCTGGCGGCGGTTGCGCGCCATCTGGCCCGGCTCGGCGGCCAGATGCACGAGCGCGATGCGCAGCGTTTCCGGCGTTTCCGACCGGGCGGCAACGCCGCCGCCGGCGCAAGCGCCGAGCAGCAGCGCCAGCGCCAGGGCGCCGGCCCAACGCCGGAGCAGGCGCAGGGAATTCATCGGGCCGCCGCCTTGCGCAAGCCGTTCTGCTTCTCCAGCGCGGCCAGCACGGCTTCGTAGGTGGCCTTGCCGATCAGCTCGCCGAGCTTGCTGTGGCCGCCGGTATAGGTGGCGCGCGGACCGTCGCTGCCCGAGACGACGATCACGCTGTCGGTGCCGGTACCGGTGGCCTCGACCGCCGGCGTATAGGTGCTGGGCACGTGCAAGTCCTGCAGCGCCGCCGTCTTGGCCTCGGTCACGGTGACGATGGCGCGGGCCATGGCGCCGTCGCTCAAGCGGGCGTTGGTCAGCAGGATCACGTTGATGGTGCCGGCCGGTTCCTCGCCTTCGATATAGCCGCTGCCGTCCACCCCGGTGCGGATGGCGTTGGATTTGACGCCGGCGGTGACCAGCACGGTCACCGTCAGCGGCGCGAAGTCCTTGCTGACCACGGCCAGGTTGTCCATGTCGGCGGCGGTGGCGACGATCGACAATTCGTCGCGGGCGAATTGCAGCCGCCGCGCCGTGGCATCCCGCATGTGTTCGATGTAGGTCTTGCCGCCCCGTCCGTCGCGGCCCGCGAATCGGTCGCCGACGGCGATCCACAGGCGCGGGTGGGCGGCATGGTTGACGGCCGCCCGGGCTTCGACGAAACCGTCGTAGGTCGACAGCGTGCGGCGCGGCTGCGGAAAGTCGACGACCAGGGTTTTTTCCCAATAGCCGTCCCGTTCGCCGACGATCACCGCGGCGCTGGCCCGGACCGGCTCCGGCAGAGCGAGATCGGCGGCGGCGAGAGCCGGCAGGGCCAACAGCAGCAGCCCGGCGACAAGAAAATTGCGCATGCGGATTGTTCCAGGAAGAGGTTGAAGCGCCCGGGGTGGCGCCGGTCCGGGGGCCGCAGCGGCCCGGCCGGCGACCGGAAACGGAGGCGAACTATAGCAGGGCGAACGGCCGCGACAAGGCGCGGCGTTCAGCCGCCGGCAGGCGCCCAGGGCAGCGGCGGGGCGGCAAGGCGACGGCCGCCGTCGCCGGCGACGCGGCCGAAGCGCGGGCCGCCGCTTTCCCAGTCGCGCTGGGCGGCGGTGATGGCGGCCCGGCTGTGGCCGACGAAATTCCACCACATCAGCACCGGCTCGCCGAACGGCACGCCGCCGAGCAACAGCAAGCGGGTGTCGGCGGCCAGTTCGAGCAGCGCGCCGTCGGCACCGTGGCCGAGATAGGCGAACTCGTTGCCGGCGAAACGCTCGCCATTGAGGCGCAGACCGCCTTCGAGGACCAGCAGGCCGTATTCGAAACCGGCTTCGAGCGGCAGCGCCAGGCGCGCGGCGCGCGGCGCGGCGAGATCGAGGCCGACCAGCGGCGTGTGGAATTGGCCGGGCATCCGGTGGCCGGCGTACTCGCCGGCGATCAGCGTCAGGCGGCAGCCGTTTTCCTCCCAGCGCGGCAACTCGGGGAAATGCGCGAAATCCGGCGCGCAGTCGGCGGTCTCCGCCGGCAGCGCGATCCATAGCTGGGCGGCGTGCAGGCGCTGGCCGGGGCGCAGCGAATCCTCGGTATGGACGATGCCGTGGCCGGCCGTCATCAGGTTGACCTGGCCGGGGCGGATCACCTGTTCGTTGCCGAGACTGTCGCGGTGCAGCACTTCGCCGGCCATCAGCCAGGTGAAGGTCTGCAGCGCCGTGTGCGGATGGGCGCCGACGTGCATGCCGCGGCCGGCGGCGAAGGCCAGCGGCCCGAGGTGGTCGAGGAAGCACCAGGCGCCGACCATGCGCCGCTGGCGGCTGGGCAGGGCGCGCAGCACGGTCATGTCGGCGGCGATGGCCGATGGCCGGCCGGCGATGCGTTCGACCGCGCTCATGCCGCCGCCGTTGCCGCCAGCCAGGCGGCGTAACCGCCGCGCAGCGGCCGCACCGACAGGTAGCCGGCCTGGCGCAGGCGATGGGCAGCCTTGACGGCGGTGGCGTCCTCCGGGCAGTCGCACAGCGTGACCACGGGCCGGTGGCGCGGCCAATGGCCGATGCTGGCCGGCAGGCTGTCGTGCGTGGCCGGGGTGGCGCCGGGAATCGGGCCGCCGGCGGCGACGCCGAGCGGGCCGCGCAGGTCGAGCAACAGCGGCGGCTCGACCGCGGCCATCGCCGCCAGCAGTTCGCCGGCGGTGATGTGCGGCAACTCGGCCAGGCGGCGGAAGCGATGCTTCTGCCACAGCTTCCAGCCGAGCCAGGCGGCCAGCGCGGCGGCCGCCGCCAGCAGGGCGCTGCCCGCGTGACGGTCGAGCACGGCGATGGTAGCCAGCACTTCCTCGCGCAGCAGCCAGCCGGCGCCGAGGGCGAGGCCGGCCCACAGCGCGGCGCCAGCGGCGGCGGCGAGGACGAAGCCGGGCAGGCCCATGCGCAGGGCGCCGGCAATCGGCGGCGCGACGGTGGAAAAACCGGGCACGAACTTGGCGACCACCAGCGAGGCCAGCCCCCAGCGGACGAAGCGCGCCTCGGTCTGGCTGACGCAGGAGCCGGGATTGATCGACAGCCGGCACAAGCCGGCCAGCACGCGGTAGCCGAAGGCCCGGCCGGCCAGGTACCACAGCCAGTCGGCGAGCACCGAGGCCAGGGTGGCGGCGAGCAGCAGCGGCAGCAGTTGCCCGGAAGCCAGCGCCAGGCTGCCGGCGAGCAGCAGGGTCGGGACCGCCGGCACCGGCAGCCCGGCCTGTTGCAGCAGGACATTGACGAAAACCACCCAGACCGCGTCGCGCTGCAGGGAGTCGGTGATCTGGGAGAGGTCCATGGAAGGGCTTCCGGTCTGGGTTGTTGGGGATATGCCGCTTACGACCCCGCGCCGGCGACTTGGTTCACAGCGCCTGGACGGCGGCGGCCTCGAACAGGCCGGCCTGGTAGTCGCGCACCGCCTGCTGCAGTTGCTCGCCGGTGTTCATCACGAACGGGCCGTACTGGGCGATCGGCTCGTTGAGCGGCCGGCCGGCGATGAGCAGCACGCGCGACGCTTCCGCCGCCGCGAGGACGACCGTCGTGCCGCCGTCGTTGGCGAGGATGGCCATGTGGCGGTCCGGCACTTCCGTCGCGCCGATGGCGACCCGGCCGCGATAGGTGTAGGCGAAGGCGTTGTGTCCGGGCGGCACGGCCTGCGCGAAACGGCTGCCGGCCGGCAGGTGCACGTCGAGATAGAGCGGCGCCGTCGCCTCGCGCTGCACGGCGCCGACGACGTCGCCGCTGCGGCCGGCGATGACGCGCACGCGCACGCCCTCGGCGGTGACGTACTCGGGAATGGCAGCGGACGGAATGTCGCGGTAGTTCGGCGCGATCATCTTGTCCCTGGCCGGCAGGTTGAGCCACAGCTGGAAGCCTTCCATCAGCCCGGCCTCCTGCTCCGGCAGTTCGGAGTGCACCAGGCCGCTGCCGGCGGTCATCCACTGCACGCCGCCCGGTCCCAGCAGGCCGGCGTTGCCGGCGCTGTCGTGATGGCGCATGCGGCCGGCGATCATGTAGGAAATGGTCTCGAAGCCGCGATGCGGATGGTCGGGAAAGCCGCCGATGTAATCCTCCGGATTCTCGTTGCGGAAGGCGTCGAGCATCAGGAAGGGATCGAGCCGGCGCTGCAGGTTCTGCGTCAGCACGCGGGTCAGGCGCACGCCGGCGCCGTCGGCGGTGGCGATACCCCGGACCAGGCGCTCGACGGCGCGCGGCGACGGGGTGGAATGGCGGGCTTCGATAGGCATGGCGAATGGCTCCCGAAAGGCCGGGCGGCGGCAACCGCCCGGCGTGGCGATGGGTCGGTCAGGCGAAGATTTCGTCGAGTTGCGCTTCGGCTTCGGCGAAACCCTTGTCGGCGGCATCGGCGCCGAGCGCCATGCCTTCGGCGAAGACGAACTCGATGTCGGTCAGGCCGAGGAAGGCGAGCACGGTCTTCAGGTAGGGCACCTGGGTATCGGCCGGAGTATTGCGGTAGAGGCCGCCGCGGGTCAGCGCGACATAGACCTTCTTGCCCTTGAGCAGACCTTCCGGACCGTTGGCGGTGTAGCGGAAGGTGACGCCGGCGCGGGCGATGGCGTCGATCCAGGTCTTCAGCTGCACCGGCACGCCGTAGTTGTACATCGGCACGCCAAGAACGATGACATCCATGGCCTGGACCTGGGCGATCAGCGCATCGTCGAGGGCGACGCGCGCCGCCTGCTCCGGCGTGCGCTGGTCGGCCGGGGTGAACAGCGCGCCCAGCGCCGGTTCGTCGAGCACCGGGTGCGGATCGCTGGCCAGGTCGCGCACAGTCAGCTCGGCGCCGGGATGGCGGGCCAGCAGGCGGGCGCTGATGCTGTCGGCGAGGCGGGTCGAGGTGGAACCGGCGGACCGGGCGCTGGCGTTGATTTGCAGGATTTTCATGACATTTTCTCCAGATTCGGGTGGGCGGCGGACCGGCGATTGCCGGACCATGGAGGGCATTCTATTGGCGGCATTAATGCACCGGAAGCCGTTGAAATGGGTATCATTGTTCCATTTTTGAAACAAATATGCCGCCCATGAGCCTCGATGCCAACGACCTGATCCTGTTCGCCCACGTCATGGAGGAGGGCAGTTTCGCCAAGGCGGCGGAGCGCGTCGGCCTGCCCAAATCGACGCTGTCGCGGCGCATCGCGGCGCTCGAGAACCGCCTCGGCGAACGCTTGCTGACGCGCAGCACGCGGCGCCTGACCATCACCGAATTCGGCGAGCGCATCCTCGACCACGGCCGCCGCCTGCGCGAGGAAACCGAAGCCGCGGCGGCCCTGGCCCAGCACCGCCAGGACACGCCGCGCGGCGTGCTGCGCGTCTCGCTGCCGCCCGACGTCGGCGAGCTGGATCTGACGCCGGTGCTGCTGCAATACGCCGCCAGCTACCCCGACGTGCGTCTCGAACTCGACCTGTCGCCGCGCCGCGTCGACCTGCTGGCCGAGCGCTTCGACCTGGCCGTGCGCATCGCCGCCCGCCTGCCCGACGACACCACGCTGGTGGCGCGCAAGCTGTGCGACATGGCCAACGGCCTCTACGCCAGCCCGGCCTACCTCAACCGCTACGGCGTGCCGGTCGAGCCGGCCGATCTGCTCGGCCACGTCGGCCTGCGCCTGATCGGCGGCGGCGGCGAACCGATCCCCTGGCGTCTCAACCGCGGCAACGAGATCTGGGAAGGCTTGCCGGACAGTCCGCTGGCCGCCAACTCGCCCTTTTTGCAACGCGATCTGGCGATCCACGGCATGGGCATCGTCGGCCTGACCGAACGCATGGCCGCGCAGGCGGTGACCCAGGGCCTGCTGCGGCGCGTGCTGCCGCAATGGCACCTGCCGACCATCACCGTGTGGTCGGTGACGCCCGGCCGCCACCTGCTGCCGGCCCGCACCAGCGCCTTCATCGCGCTGCTGCGGAACTTGTTCGAAGCGGCCGACCTGCGTTAGAAGAGCGGCCCGGCGCCGCCTCGCGATTTTTCGCCGCTGCCGCCGGCCGGCGTCATGGCCGGCGTTCCGCGCCGGAGGGGCTCGATTCGGCCGGAAAATCCTTTGATCCGCCGTTTTTGCGAAAGCCCGAAAACGCTGCGTTTGGAAAGCCTTAGCACGCACTAATCGTTTTCCGGTACTCAAAAATACGGAATTCAAGGTAGAGCTAAGTCCGTGATATGTCAGCACATTATGGCGACAACAACCCGCTCCCTCCCCAACCTATCTTTTTTTGGAGCTCGCCATGACCGACAAAGCCACCCTTTACGATCAGTTCAACGTCGATATTTCGGAAACGGAATTTCCGAAGGAAGGAATGACGCCACGCGCCGCCAAAGCCATCGTCAACAGTGAGGCATGGACCGACGCGAATCCGATGCTGAATCTTTCCTCCTTCGTGACGACTTTTTTTGAACCGGAAGCCGGCGAGGTGGCACGCGAGCACATTCTGAAAAACTACATCGACCACGACATGTACCCGCAGCTCTTCGCGATGGAAGGGCGCATGGTGCATTGGCTGCATCGCCTGTGGAACGGTCCCAAGGATGTCGAGCCTTACGGAACGGCGACCGTCGGCTCCTCCGAGGCGTGCATGCTCGCCGGCCTCGCGCACAAGTGGAACTGGCGCAAGGCCAGGCAGGCGGTGGGCAAGGATGCCAGCCGGCCGAACATGGTAACGGGCGGCAACGTGCAGATCGTGTGGAAGAAATTCCTGCGCTATTTCGACGTCGAGCCGCGCATCGTGCCGCTCAAGCCCGGCAATTACCGGCTGACCGCCGAAGAACTCGACAAATACGTGGACGAGAACACCATCGCGGTGGTGGCGATCGCCGGCCAGACCTTCACCGGCGAGGATGACGACATCCAGGAAATCCACGACTGGCTCGATGCCTACGAGGCCCGCACCGGCATCAACATTCCGATGCACATCGACGGCGCCTCGGGAGGGTTCGTGAACCCCTTCCTCTATCCCGACTACAAGTGGGATTTCCGCCTGCCGCGCGTGATGTCGATCAACGCTTCCGGCCACAAGTACGGCCTCGTGCCGCCAGGGCTGGGCTGGATCATTTTCCGCGAGCGCAAGGTATTCAACGAGGAGCTCGTGTTCTATGTGAACTACCTCGGCGGCGAGATGCCGACGGCGACGTTGAACTTCAGCCGCAACGCATTCCAGATCGCCTTCCAGTACTACCAGTTCCTGCGCCTGGGGTTCGAGGGCTACAAGCGGATCATGTCGCGCACGCTGGAAAACGCGCAACTGATCCGCCAGCGCCTGCTCGACAGCGGCTACTTCGTGATCATGAACGAAACGCAGCGGATTCCCGTGGTGGCCCTGACGCTGAACAAGAACCGCGTGAACAACTTCACCGAGTTCGATGTTTCCGCCCGGGTACGCGAGCGGGGCTGGGTGCTGTCGGCCTACCAGATGCCGCCCAATGCGGAAACGGTGAACAGCCTGCGCATCGTGCTGCGCCCGCACATGAACAAGAACGTTTGCTCGATTCTCGCCAACGACATCATCAAAGCCTGCCAGGCCCTCGAAAAAACCGGCGGCAATATCCTGCCACCCGCGCTGCATCCGCAAAAGAAAGACCGGGTGGCACCAAGTAAGTGCTGATCTGACCATTGGCCGAATCCTGCCCCCGCCCCAACGGCCCGGAGACAGGATTCGGCCGCAGTGTTCGTCCAGTCGCTGGAGGAGAACAAGATGCATGCGTTCATGGCATTTCTGGGGGCCAATCCCTACATTCTGCTGTTCTTCACGATCGGGCTTGCCGTGTGGGTCGGCAAGTTCTCGATCAAGGGCTATGGTCTGGGCGCGGTGGCGGCGGCAATCATCGTTGGTTGCGCGGTCGCCACGCTCGGCGCGGCCTACGGGCAACAGTTCCATCTCGACGATTTCGCCAAATCCCTGCTGTACTACCTGTTCATGTACGGCGTCGGCTTGCGCGTCGGGCCTTCGTTCATCAACGCCTTGTCGAAGGAATCGATCAAGTACGCGGTCCTCGCGGTCATCGCCCCGATCCTCGGCTTGATCATCATCGTCATCGGCGCCAAGGTGCTGGAGCTGCCCGTGGGCGCCGCCGGCGGCATTCTCGCCGGCTCGCAGACGATGTCGGCGGCCATCGGTTCGGCCGAGCAGGCGGTGGTCTCCGGTGCCGTTCCGGTACCGCCGGGCAGCACCAAGGAGCAGATCGACGCGATCATCGCCTTGTCCTACGGTATCACCTACATCTGGGGCACGGTCGGCATCATCCTGATGTGCAAATACCTGCCCAGGATATGGGGGGTCAATGCCCGTGCGGCGGCAGTCAAGTTCGAGGCCGAGCACGGCGTGCCGAATGTGGACGATGTCGGTATGTCCGGTTTCCGTCCCTTCGGCCTGCGCGCCTACCGCCTCGAAAACCAGGACACGGCAGGCCTGACCGTCGCCCAGTTTCGCGAGCGCAATCCGCAGTACCGGATCGGCCGCGTGCTGCGCGGCAACAGCCTGCTCGATTTCGATCAGGAACTGGTGCTGCAGGTGGGTGACATCGTCGCGCTCGGCGGCAAGATCGAGGACCTGACGAGCAACATGGGCCTGATCGGCCCCGAAGTCGCCGAACCGCGCGTGCTCAACCTGCCGATCGACCAAGCGGAAATTCTCGTCACCGAGAGCGCGGTAGTCGGCAAACCGCTCAAGGAGTTGCGTAGCCTCGGCGGCGAATACATGGGCCGGATCCAGCTCACGCGCATCGAGCGCGGCGGGGCGCCGGTGCCGATCGGGCTGGAAACGACGCTGCAAAAGCGCGACGTGCTGTTCATGGTCGCCGGCAAGGACATCCTCGACAACGTTGCCAGGAAATTCGGCCGGATCGCCCGCCACAACACGGCGACCGACCTGCTGACGCTCTCCGTCGGCATGATCCTCGGCCTCCTCATCGGCCTGATCCAGTTCCCCGCCTTCGGCTCCAGCGTCGGCCTGGGCAATGCCGGCGGCTTGCTGCTGTCGGGCATCATCGTTTCGTCGATTTCGTCGCGGCTGCGCTTTTTCGGCGATACGCCGAACGCCGCGCGCAACATCCTCGAAGACCTGGGGCTGATCGGTTTCGTCGCCGTGGTCGGCATCAACGCCGGCGCCTCGTTGCTGACGCAACTCACCGGCGTGCTGGCGCTGAAGATCTTCTTCGTCGGTTTTCTCGCCTCGTCGATTCCGCCCATCATCGTCTGGGCCATCGGCTATCACATGATGAAGATCAACCCGGCTGTGCTCATGGGCGCGACGGCGGGGGCACGCAGCCACTCCGGCCCGGCCCGCGAGGCAGCGAAAGAAGTCGGTTCGTCGGTGCCGTGGATCGGTTTCCCGGTCGGCTATGCCGTTTCAGGCGTACTGCTGACGGTGTTCGGTTACTTCGCCATGCTGTTTGCGAAGTAAGACAAGGCGCGGCCATGGATACGATCCAGAGCATCGTGCGACTGCATCCTGAACTGGCGATTTTCGTCACGATCGTGCTCGGCTACGCCGTGGGCCGCGTCGAGTTCAAAGGCATCGGCTTGGGTTCAGTGGTGGGCACCTTGATCGCCGGCATGGTGATCGGCGTGTTCACCCGGCCCGACATCCCCGATCTGCTCAAATGGGCCTTCTTCGACCTGTTCCTCTTCGCGGTCGGCTACGCCGCCGGACCGCAGTTTTTCTCCAGCCTCAAGCGTGAAACCTTGCCGCAGGTGGCGTTGGCCGTGGTGGTATCGTGCAGCGGACTGGCGGCAGCCATCGCCATGGTCAAGCTGTTCGGTTTCGATGCCGGACTGTCGGCCGGACTCGTCTCCGGCAGCCTCACGCAATCGGCAGCGCTCGGCAGCGCCCTCAATACCATTCACGGCATGGATCTGCCCGAATCGGTACGTGCCGTACTCACCGGGCACGCGCCGCTAGCCGACGCAATATGTTATGTGTTTGGCGAAGTGGGCCTGATTCTGTTCGTCACCGTCATCGCACCCAAGTTGCTGAAGGTGGATCTGGCGCAAGCAGCACGTGAAGCCGAAGCGCGCTTGCGCCAGGAAAGCGGCCAAAGCCACGGCGAAAACGAGACGGTATTCACGGCCTACACACCGGTCGCCTTCCGCGCATTCCGCATCGAAAATCCCGAGCTGGATGGCTTGTCAGCGCACCAGCTAGAGGCACGTTTTGCCGCCAATCGCCTAGTCGTTCAGGCACTGCGGCGCGGCAACCAACTCCTCAAGCGGGTCGGCATCGACGAAATCATCCGGGCCGGCGACATAGTCGCACTTGCCTCGCGGCGTCCAGGCATGGTCACGGCAGCGGCACAGATCGGCACCGAAGTCGATGATCCGGAATTGCTGGCGATTCCGATGCGCCAAGCCGCAATCGTCGTCACCCGCGCCGAGATAGCCGGCAAGACAATTGCCGAACTGGCGCGCCGCGGCAACACGCGCGGACTGTTCCTGCGCAGCCTGACCCGCGCGCAACAGCCATTGCCGTTGACGCCCGGAACCGTCGTCCAGCGCGGCGACGTGGTGCACCTGACGGGCAACCCGGAGGTGATCGAGAACGCCGCGAAGCGCGTCGGCTTCGTCGAGCCCGATCCGGCACGTACCGATCTCGTCTATCTGGCCGGCGGTATCGTCATCGGCACCTTGGTTGGCCTGCTGCAGCTGCACGTTACCGGCATTCCGCTCGGGCTTGGCAGCAGCGGCGGGGTACTCGTGGTCGGCCTGCTCGCGGGCTGGGCACACAGCCGCTATCCGGTTTTCGGGCGGATACCGGAATCCGCCCAGCGCTTGTTGTCGGATGTCGGCCTCATCGTCTTCATCTCGGCCATCGGGCTGGCCGCCGGCCCCAACGCGTTGAACGCCATCAGCCAGGGCGGTCCCGCGCTGTTTCTCCAGTTGATCGGCGCTGGCGCGGTTGTGACGATGGTGGGACCAATCATCGGCCTCTTCGTCGGCCACTATCTGCTCAAGATGCCGCCAGCCCAACTGCTGCCGGGACTGGCCGGGGCGCAAACCACGGTCGCCACCCTCAACGCGCTCAAGGAGCGTTCCGGCAGCGACGTCTTCGCCATCGGCTTCACCGTTCCCTTCGCCATCAGCAACATTCTGCTCACCATGTGGGGGCCGGTCATCGTCGCCGTCGCCTTCGCCTTCCATGCACATTGAATACGCGCCGCCTTGCCCGCGGGCCGATAGCTGGCCCCTCGCGGGCGGACGGCTCATCGGCCAAGGAGTCCGAACCCGCCTGACCTCTTGGCCGAGCAGCCCATGCCTCTATGCGAGGAAGAGGGCAGGCGACCGCCGCGAGCCGGAACAGCGTACTCAGTTCGCCGGACAACGGCCCGCCGCATCCTTTTCCAGCACCGGCAGCAGCAGGGGCGCCATGGATTTCAGTATTTGCACCGGCAGCGCCGAGGTGAAGCGGTAGCGGTCGGCCTCGGGGCCGATGACGTAGGCGGTCAGCGTGCCGAAATGGCGCGGCCCGAGGTAGAAGACGAAGGTGGCGGTGCGATTGAGCGCGACGCCGCGGCTGCCGCTGCGGCCGATGACGATGCGGTTGTCGCCGGTGCCCGTCTTGCCGCCGACGGTCAGGGTCGTGCCGTCGGCCAGCTTGAAGGCGCCGGACAGGCGGCGGGCGGTGCCGCCTTCGACGACTTCCGACAAGGCATCGCGCAGGGCGCTGGCGACTTCCGGCTGCATCACCCGTTCCGGCTCGTCGCTGGCGGTGGCGAAATGCGTTTCGTAGGGCGTGTCGGCGGCGAAGACGAGGCGGTCGATACGCCGGGTCGGCAGGCGCACGCCGTTGTTCTCGATGATGCCCATCAATTCGGCCAGCGCCGCCGGCCGGTCGCCGGAGCTGCCGAGCGCCGTGGCCAGCGACGGCACCAGGTGACCGAACGGGTAGCCGAGGCGGGCCCAGCGCCGGTGCAGGTCGAGAAAGGCCTCGACTTCGAGCATGGTGAAAATGCGCGAATCCTGGGCACCCTTGAAGCGGGTGTTGAACAGCCAGCGGTAGACGGCCTGGCGCTCGGCGGTGCTGGCCTCGACCACCTCGCGCCAGGTCGCCTGCGGGTGCGCCGACAGGTAGGCGACCAGCCACAGTTCCAGCGGATGGACGCGGGCCATGAAGCCGCGGTCGGGCAGGTCGTAGGCCTCCGGGCCGTTGCGCTGGTAGAGCCGCTCGACTTCCTCCGCCGACAGGCTCGTGCCGAGGTGCTGCTGCAGGAAACCGTCGAGTTCGCCGACGCCGGCCTGCGGCGACAGGTAGCGGAACACGGCGGCCAGGCGCATGGCGCCGGGGCGCAGGCCGTGCAGGAAGATGTCGCGGACTTCGCCTTCGTTCTTGTCGCGGTACTTGTTCCAGAAGCGGCGCAGGAACACCTGTCCCTCGCGGTCGGCGAAACGGGCGAGATATTCCTGGCGGCGCGGATCGCCGGTATGTTCGAGCAGTTGCGCGGTGCCGCCCGGCACCTGGTAGATGGTGTAGCGCACCAGGTCGCGCATCAGGCGCACGAAGGGCAGGTTGATCGAGGCCTGCAGCGCCTCGCGCACGGTCGGCTCGCGGCTGTCGTCCTCCTTGCGGAAATTGTTGAAGGTATGCAGGCCGCCGCCGGTGAAGAATTCCTCGCCCGGGCTGGCCGAATAGCGCCGTTGCATGGCCGCCTGCAGCATCGCCGACAGGCTCTTGTCCTTGGCCTCGGCCAGCCAGGCGGCCGCCCACTGGGTCAGGCGGTCGTGCCGCTCGAGCTTGAGCCGGCGCAGGTCGGCCGGCTCCTGCCCGGCGAAACGCTGGTGCAGTTCGGCGACGATCTCGAAGTAGGTGGCCAGGACGCGCAATTTGGCCGTCGAACCGAGTTCGAGCTTGCTGCCTTCGTTGATGTCGAGCGGCTGATCGGTGGTGTCGGTCTGCACGCGCACGCGGTTGCCATCGGCCGTCTGCTCGACCAGGTTGAAGCTGTAGCGCACTGCCGACAAGGTGGCCGGATTCAGCATGCGCTCGTCGATCAGGCCCTGGCTGCGGGCGAAATTGGCGTCGCCGAGCAGCCCGAGGTAATCGCTGACCTGTTGCTGCAAGGCGTTGTCCAGCGTCGCCGTTACCGCCAGGTCGTAGCGGTCGAGTTGATAGAGCGAGGTCTCGAGCATGCCGGCCAGGCGGTTGCGTACCGAGACCGCGCCCTTGCCGGCGTCGGCCGGCAGCAACGGCGGATTCTTCGCCATGTCGCGGAATTGCAGCGGTTCGGCCAGCGCCGCATCGCGCAGGGCGGGGCTGATCAGCCCGTCTTCGGCCAGCAGGCGCAGGTAGCTGGCGGCCAGGGCGGCCAGGCTGTCGCGGCCGGCCGGCGACAGATAGTAGGTTGGCCGCCGGTGGGCGATCATCAGCGCCACCACCTGATGCAAGGCCCGGCCTTGGGCGGCGAGTTGCCCATCCTTGCCGTCCGGCGCCGAAAGCAGGGCGTTGACCTCGGCGAAATCGGCGGCGAACCAGACCCACAGGCCGTCGCCGAGGCCGTTCACCTCGCCGTGCCGCGGCGCCGCCGAGAGCGGGACGGTGTTCAGGTAGTCGAGCAGGATCTGCCGGCGCGCCGGCAGCGTCTGCTCGCCCTCCTGGTAGGTGCGGACGCTGGCCGAGACCATCTGGCGCAGCTTTTCGCCGGCATCCTGGGTGACGCCGTCGGGCGAGTGGCGGTATTTCTCGATCTGGGTGGCCAGCGTGCTGCCGCCCGGCGCATCGAAATCGCTGTTGAAGACGCGCCCGACGCGACCGAGCACGGCCCGCCCGAAGCGCACCCAGTCGACCGCCGGATTCATGCGTGGCCGCTTCTCGTCGAGCAGGTCGCGGTTCTCGATGAACATCAAGGACTCGGCGATGCGCGGCGGAATGTCGGCGAAATCGGCGTAGCGGCGGTAGGGATAGCGGAACCGGTAGAGCGTGTCGCCGCGGCAGTCGGCGACGCTCAGGCCGGCCGAGGTCTTCTCCCGGTAGGGCGGGAAATAGCCTCGTGCCACGTATTCGCCGAGCCCTGGCGAGAAGCGCGCCTGCCGGGTCACGGCGAAATCGTGCCGGATCAACAGCCCGCTCAGGCGCGGCAACTCGCTATAGCCCAGGCGCTGATCGAAAGGGCCGCGCTCGGGAAAGCGGATCGCATCGCTGGCGCCGTCGAGCACCCGGTAATCCAGTTGTTCGGCATAACGCACCAGATACCAGGCTTGCAGCCGCGAATTGCTGATTTCGTCGACCAGCAGCACGCAGGCGACGATCAGCAGCAAGGCCGTCATCAGCAGGGAAGGCCCGTAGCGTTCGAGGCGGGAGCGGGGAGGGGGAAGGGGGCTGGCGTCCATCATCACGGTCTTATCATAATTGGATGTCGTGAATCGAATATGGCAAGTTGATAATCAACCAACCTGGAGGCAAGCGATGTTTACCCGGACAACCTTTAGTTTCCTCGACCAACTCACGGACCACAATACCCGCGAGTGGTTCGCCGCGCACAAGGCCGATTATGAAGCGGCGGTGCGCGAACCGGCACAGCGCTTCATCATGGCGATGGCACCGGCCCTGGCCGGATTCGCGCCGCATTTTCGGGCCGACCCGCGCAAGATGGGCGGTTCGCTGATGCGGGTCTACCGCGATACGCGCTTTTCCCGCGACAAGACGCCGTACAAGACCAATGTCGGCATCCAATTCCGCCATGCCTTGGGCCGGGATGTGCATGCGCCAGGCTTCTACCTGCACCTGGCCACCGACGAGTGCTTTCTTGGCGCCGGCTGCTGGCACCCCGATCCGGCGGCACTGGAGCAAATTCGCCGAAAGATCGCCGACGACCCGGAACGCTGGTTCGCCGTGCGCGACGATGCCGCCTTCCGCCAATACTGGACGCTTACCGGCGACAGTCTGAGCCGGCCGCCGCGCGGCTATCCCGCCGACCATCCGGCCATCGAGGATTTGAAGCGCAAGGATTTCGTCGCCCTGGCAGCGTTGCAGCATGCCGAAGCGCTGGCGCCGGACCTCGCCGACTTCGTCGCTACCCGTTTTGCCGCGGCGGCACCGCTGATGGCTTTTCTGTGTGCCGCGGCCGGCGTGCCGTACTGACGGGGAAACCGCTTACAGCGGCGATTCTTCATCGCCATGCTTGCCCGTGCGGAAGAACAGCCAGTAGGCGCCGCCAAGGGCGCCGAGAATAAACAGCTCGAACAGGAAGGGATAGCGCCAGGTAATGCCGCCGAGCACCGCCAGGAGCAGCAGGTAAGCCAGGATTTTCAAGCGCCGCTCGCCGCCATCGCCGCCCGGTCGACCAGCACGTAGTGCTTGCGCACCGGTTCCAGTACTTCGAACACGCCGGTGAAGCCGGCCGGAATGACGCAGGCGTCGCCGGGACCGAACTCGCGGGCGCCGCCCGCCGCATCGGTAATCCGCAGACGGCCTTCGAGCACATGGAAAAATTCGTCCTTACCCTCGGCAAAAGCAATCCGCCAAGCCCCGGGCTCGCACGCCCAGACACCGGCGTCGACGCCGGCCCGGGCGTAATGACTCCAGGTGCTACGCAGCGGATTGCCGGCCACGCGGCGATCCTCGCGCGGATGGTCGAACACCGGCGCGATATCGCGACCGGAGAAAACGGTCAGAGTCTTGTGCATGCGAAAAATCCGGGCGCAGTACAGTGGATAGCACTGGCAACAATCGACGAAGAGACAATTGTCGCCCGATGTGCCGGTGACGCAAAGCTGGAGTGGTCGATCGTCCAAATTGTAGAAGCACGTTTCATTACTTCGCATAATTTGTATTATGTTAAATATGATTCATGTCGATATTCGCCTATCGATCACGCGCCATTCCAACCACCCACTCCACCCACTCCCGGTTCATCGAACCGGGAGCATTCGAGCCAACTGCGCCCTGCGTCAGTCGTTGCCATTCTGCAACTTCAGCGCGCTCTTAATGCATTCTTCGCCAATATCCGGGCAGACCTTTTCGATGAAGGCATGGACGTAGCTGCGCAGATAAGTGCCACGCCGCACCGCGATGCGGGTGGTGTTTCCAGGAAACAGATCGGGCACCGGAATGAGCGTCAGGTTGCGGTCCTGCTCGGCGTCGTAGGCGACCGAGGCGACGACACCGACGCCCAGGCCGAGGTTGACGTAGGTCTTGATCACGTCGGCGTCGATGGCCGAAAGGACGATGTCGGGCACGATGCCGGCGTCGGCGAAAGCCTTGTCGACGTGTGCCCGCCCCGTGAAGCCTTCGTGGTAAGTGATGACCGGGTACTCGGCCAGTGTCTCCAGCGAGATTGTCGCTTGCGCGGTCAGCGGATGGCCGTGCGGCACGATGATCGCGTGGTGCCAGGAATAGAACGGAAAGGATGCCAGGGCCGGCACCTTGTCGAGCGCCTCGGTGGCGATCCCGACATCGGCCTGGCCGGTTTCGACCAGTTCGGCGATTTCGCGCGGACTGCCCTGCAGCAAAGTCAGGTGCACCTTGGGGTAATCGGCCTTGAACCATTTGATGATTTTCGGCAGCGCGTAGCGGGCCTGGGTGTGCGTCGTCGCCACGACGAAATGGCCGGTTTCGCGGCTGGCGAACTGGTCGGCGATACGGCGCAGATTGCGGGTATCGAGCAGGATGCGCTCGACGACCTCAACCAGTTCCTTGCCCGGTTCGGTCAGCCCGAGCAGGCGTTTGCCGCGGCGGATAAAAATCTCGATCCCGAGTTCGTCCTCGAGATCCTTGATGTGCTTGCTGACCCCGGGTTGCGAGGTATAGAGGGCGTTGGCCACTTCCGTCAGGTTGAAGTCCTGGCGGACCGTTTCGCGGATGATCCGCAGTTGCTGGAAA
>JAVBRT010000011.1:0-23132 GCA_031547725.1 Azonexus sp.
CTCCTCCACCCAGCGTGCTCAGCATCTGCCACTCTGGCTGCATCACTACAACTGGCACAGACCTCATGCCAGCCTTCAATATCAGCCGCCAATCTCCCGAATCACCGCACTGAACAACCTGGTGGGTTTACACAGCTAGCCCCGCCGCCGATATCCGCCGCTGACCTTATGGACCGGGGCCGGCAACGACACCGGCCCGCTTTTCCTCTCCGCCACCGCCCCGGCACACCGGGAACGGCCGGCGTGGCGCGACCTATTTCTTGCTCGGGCGCCCGGTCTTGATGCGCTCGATATGGCTCATCACCGCCTGCAGTTCGGCGTCGTCGAGGGCGCACAACACGGCCACCCCGGCACGCAGCAGTTCGCTCTTCTTGTAAGCGCCGGCGAGACGCTTCTTCAGTTCGCCGATCTGGGCATATTCGGCTTCCGGCATGGCGAAGCTGTCGCGCACCAGCTTCGTTTTGCGGGCCTTGACCGGCTTGCCGGCTTTTGCCGGTTTTTCCGCTTTGACCGCCGCCTTCAGGTGCTGCGGCGCGTCGTACTGGATCGCCTGCGCCTGTTCCAGAGCCTCGGCCAGCGCTTTCTGCTGCTTGTCCACCGTCGTGTCGACCGGCACCGGCCGGCGCGTCGGCCTGGCGCCAACCTTGCCGGCCGTCGGCACCGCCGGCTTGGCCGCCACCTGAGCCGATTTCGCCTGGGTCCTTGTCCGTGTGGCACGCCCGGTTGTCGCCGTCCCGGCTGCCGGAACGCTGTCATCGAGTTTCCCCTGAGCCTGTTTGCTTGCTTCGGTCATCGTTTTCTCCTGGTTCTAAACCGTATGCGCAGTTTAGTGTTTCCCGGCCGGGGCGAAGGTTAAACTTTTTTGACAGGTAAAATGGCGGGCGACAACCGCTTTCCAGGAGAGACCCGCATGACTCAGGACGAACTCAAACAGGCCGTCGCTCAGGCCGCCGCCGCTTACGTGGCCGAGCACGCGCCGGCGGGCAGCGTCATCGGCGTCGGCACCGGCTCGACGGCCAATTTCTTCATCGACGCGCTGGCTCCGCTGAAAGGCCGCTACCGCGGTGCCGTCGCCAGTTCCGAGGCAACCCGGCAGCGTCTCGCCGGACATGGCATCGCCGTGCTCGACCTCAACGAGGTCGAGCACATTCCGGTCTATGTCGACGGCGCCGACGAGGTCGACGGCGGATTGAACATGATCAAGGGCGGTGGCGGCGCGCTGACGCGCGAAAAGATCGTCGCCGCGGTCGCCGCCACCTTCGTCTGCATCGCCGATGCCTCGAAGCAGGTGAGCACCCTGGGCCGCTTCCCGCTGCCGGTCGAAGTCATTCCCATGGCCCGCGCCCAGGTCGCCCGCGAGTTGGCCAAGCTGGGCGGCCGGCCGGTGCTGCGCGACGGCTTCGTCACCGACAACGGCAACCTGATCCTCGACGTGCATGGCCTGGCGATCGCCGACCCGAAAGGCCTGGAAGGACGCATCAACCAGATTGTCGGCGTCGTCACCAACGGCCTCTTCGCGCTCCGCCCGGCCGACGTGCTGCTGCTCGGCACGGCCACGGGCGTTCGCCGCATCGGCTAGACCCGGCCTCCGCGATGCGCCCGTTCCCGCTGCCCCGCCTCCGCCGCCTGGCGAGCGGCGCACTGTTGCTGGTCGCGGCCCTGGTCCTGCCGACCCACGGCGCCGAGCGCCAGGTCCGGGTCGGCGTCTATGAAAATGCGCCGAAGCTGCTGCTGAGCCAGGACCAGCGGCCCAGCGGCATTCTCGGCGACCTGCTGCAAGCGGTAGCCGAACGCGAGCGGTGGACGCTGCAGGCCGTGCCCTGCGCCTGGCGCGACTGCCTGGCGGCGCTCGAGCAGGGCGAGATCGACCTGCTGCCCGATCTCGCTTACAGCGAAGAGCGCAGCCGGCGCTACGACGTCCATCCGACGCCGGTACTGTACGACTGGTCAAACATCTACCAGCCTTCGGGCAGCGCCCTGACCTCCTTCGCCGATCTCGACGGCAAGCGCCTGGCCGTGCTCGACGGCTCGATCCAGCAAGGCTACCTGCGCGACCTGCTGGCCGGCTTCGGCATCCGGGCCGAACTGGTTGCCGTGGCCTCGCTCGAGGCCGGCTTCGCCGAGGCCGCCGCCGGTCGCGTCGATGCCGCGGTGGCCAGCCGCTTTTTCGGCGAGAAGAATGCCGCCGCCCATCAGTTGCGACCGGCACCGATGATGTTTCTGCCGGCCCAGGTGTTCTACGCCACGCGCAAGGGTGACAACGGCGATTTGCTGGCCGCCATCGACGGCCACCTGAGGCACTGGCAACACGAGGCGAACTCGCCCTACTTCCGCAGCATCGAGCGCTGGCTGGCGCCACCGCCGGCCAGCATCGTCCCGCGCTGGGTCTGGATCAGCGTCGCCGCCCTCGGCCTGCTGCTAGCCGCCGCCCTCGGGCGCAACCGGCTGTTGCGTCGGCGCATCGCCGAGAAAGCGACGGCGCTGCGTCACAGCGAAGACCGCTACCGGGCGCTGTTCGACAACGGCCAATCGCCAATCCTGATCGCGGCGCCGGCCGACGGTCGGATCGTCGACGCCAATCCGGCAGCGGCGGCCTTCTACGGCTGGCCAGCGAACGAACTGCTCGGCCGCTCGCTGACGGAACTGGCGCCGGAGGCGCCGGCCGACGCGCTGGAACGCCTGCGCCACGGCGACCCGGCGGCACTGTTCACCCGCCAGCGCATGGCCGACGGCCGGTGGCGCGAGGTCGAGGCTTTCTGCGGACCGATCCGTATCGACGACGCCGACTATCTGTACGCCATCGTGCACGACATCGGCACCCGCCGCCAGGCCGAAGAACAGCTGCGCAAGCTGTCGCAGGCCGTCGAGCAGAGTCCGGCGAGCATCATCATCACCAACCGGGCCGGCGAGATCGAATACGTCAACAGCGCCTTCGAGCAGGCCACCGGTTACACGCGGGCGGAAGTCCTCGGGCGCAACCCGCGCATTCTGCAATCCGGCCATACGGCGCCCGGCACCTACGCCGGACTGTGGACGACCCTCGCCGCCGGGCACATCTGGCGCGGCGAGTTCCGCAACCGGCGCAAGGACGGCAGCGAGTACACCGAACTCGCCGTCATCGGTCCGGTCCGCGACGCCGGCGGACGGACCACCCACTACGCCGCGGTCAAGCAGGACATCAGCGAGCAGAAGCAGTTGCAGCACGAACTCGAAACGCACCGCCAGAACCTCGAGGCCCAGGTGCTCCAGCGCACCGAGGAACTGCGTCTGGCGATGAGCCGGGCCGAAGCCGCCAACAATGCCAAGAGCGCCTTTCTGGCCAACATGAGCCACGAGATCCGTACGCCGATGAACGCCATCCTTGGCCTGACCCACCTGCTCGCCGAGGACAACCCGACGCCGCCGCAAAAGGCGCGCCTGGGCAAGATCACCGCCGCCACCGAGCACCTGCTGCTGCTGATCAACGACATTCTCGATCTGTCCAGGATTGAATCAGGCCAAATCGCCATCGCCCACGACGATTTCCTGCTCGCCGACGTACTCGACCACGTGGCCGGACTGGTCGGCGAGCAGGCTCGCGCCAAGGGCCTGCAGCTCGAGGTTCGGCACGGTAACGTGCCGCCCTGGCTGAGCGGCGACGCGACCCGGCTGCGCCAGGCGCTGCTCAATTACGTCAGCAACGCCATTAAGTTCACCGAATCCGGCAGCATTCGCCTGAGCTCCCGCCTCGAGGCCGAACAAGGCGACACGCTGCGGGTCCGCTTCGAAGTCCGCGACACCGGCGTCGGTATCGCCCGCGACAAGATTCCCCTGCTCTTCCGTCCCTTCGAGCAGGCCGACGCGTCGACCACGCGCAAGCACGGCGGCACCGGCCTCGGCCTGGCCATCACCCGTCGCCTGGCCGAACTGATGGGCGGCGAGACCGGCGTCGATAGCGAACCCGGGCGCGGCAGCCTGTTCTGGTTCACCGCCCGCCTGCAGCGCGCCGCCGGCGCTCCGGCGGCCGCATCCGAGGCCCCGGCGCCGGCACCGGCGGCGGTCGCCGACGAACTGCGCCGCCGTGCCGCCGGCCGGCGCCTGCTGGTGGTCGAGGACAATCCGATCAATCGCGAAGTCGCCGCCGATCTGCTGCACAAGCTCGGCTTCGCCGTCGATGTCGCCACCGACGGCCGCGGCGCCGTCAGCCTGGCGGAGCGGCAGCGCTACGACCTGGTGCTGATGGATATCCAGATGCCGGGAATGGACGGCTTGGCAGCCACCCGCGCCATCCGCCAGTTGCCCGGCTGGGCGGAAGTTCCGATCCTGGCCATGACCGCCAGCGTCTTCAGCGAGGACCAGGCGGAATGCCGCGCCGCCGGCATGACCGATTTCGTCGCCAAGCCGGTCGACGTGGCGACGCTGCACGCCCGCCTGCTGCGCTGGCTGCCGCCGCCCGCGGCCACCCCGGCGCCGGCGGCCGGCTTGGCCGACGAAGCGGCGGTCAACGGCCTGCGCCAATTGCCCGGCTTCGACGTCGACGCCGGCCTGCACGTGCTGCGCAACCGGCACGGCCAGTATCTACACCTGCTCGAAATGTTCGCCGAACGCCATGGCGGCGACCTCGACCGGCTGCACGACAACCTCGCCGCCGGCGACGACGAAGGCGCCCGCCTGCTGGTCCACTCGTTGAAGGGCGTCGCCGGTAATATCGGTGCCGTCGGCCTGCAGCAGGCCGCCGCCGCTTTTGAAGCCGCACTCAAGGCCGGTGCCGGCGGAACGGCACGCACACCGCTGCTGGCCGCCCTCGCCGCCAGCCACGAGGCGCTGCTGGCCGGTTTGCGGCAGCACCTGCCGCACCTGACCCCGGCGCCGGCGGCCGGCATCGACTGGCCCGCCCTGCGCCGCTTGCTCGACGAACTCGCCGCCCTGCTCGAAACGGCGGACATGGAGGCCTACCAGCGCTGCAGCCGCGACGGCGCCAAGATCCGCGAGGCCCTGGGCGAGCTCGGCGGGCAACTGGTCGAGGACATCGAAGCCTTCGCCTTCCCCGAAGCGCTGGAAACCCTGGCCGCGGCCCGCCGGGCCTTCCCGCAATTGGCGGCGGCAACGGACGGCGCCTGAGGCGCGCGTCCCTCGCATGGCACACCGCCGCAGTTGCCGCGGCAATGAGAAAGGCCCCACAAGCGGGGCCTCTTCTTTCCCGGCTACTACCGCCGGCTCAGGCCTTGGGCGGGACGTAGCCCTGGATCTGGTCGGCGCCGTCGCCGAAGAAGTGCTTCTCGACCTGTTCCGCCAGGTACTTGCGGTGCCGCGCATCGACCAGGTTGAGGCGGTTCTCGTTGATGATCATGGTCTGCATCTTGATCCACTGCTGCCACGCTTCCTTCGAGACGCTCTCGAAGATGCGCTGGCCGAGCGCGCCCGGGTAGGGCGGAAAATCGAGGCCTTCGGCTTCGCGGCCGAGCTTGATGCAATTGACGGTACGTGCCATGTGTTGCTCCGTGCTATGGGGTGACGGCGGCCATTATAAGGTCTTGAACAGCACCTTCGAACGCCGCTGGTAGTTGTACATGTCGCGCTTCTTGGCCGGCAGGTCGTCGACGGTGCCGAGACGGAAACCGCGCTCGACGAACCAGTGCTCGGTACGCGTGGTCAGCACGCACAGGCGCTTGATGCCGAGCTTGCGGGCGCGCCGTTCGATACGTTTCATCAGTTGCTCGCCGTAGCCCCATTCGCGGTGCTCGTGGCTGACCGCCAGGCAGGCCAGTTCGGCCTCGTCCTCGGAATGCGGGTAGAGCGCGGCGCAGCCGACGATGATGCCGTCGTGGAGCATGATCGAGAACTGCTCGATTTCGCGCTCCAGCAGTTCGCGCGGCCGGTGCACCAGGATGCCTTCCTGCTCCATCGGCTCGATCAGCGCGATCAGCGCGGCGATGTCGTCGGGCTTGGCCTCGCGGATGTTTTCCAGCGATTCGCGGGTGACCACGGTGCCGACGCCGTCGTGGGTGAACAGTTCACGCAGCAGGGCGCCGTCCTGCGCGTAGCCGATCAGGTGCACGCGGCCGACGCCGGCGCGCGTCGCCCGGCCGCTGCACGGCAGGTAGCGGCGGATGTCGGACGACAGCCAGTCGCTGCTGCCGAGCATCTTGTCGGCCTCGTCGGCGGTCATCGCGTCGAGCAGTTCGCCGTCCTTGTCGGTGACGCCGCGGCTGTCGGTGAGGAACACCAGCTTGTCGGCCTTGACGGCGACGGCGACGGTTTCGGCCACCTCCTCCATCTGCAGGTTGAAGATTTCGCCGGTCGGCGACGGCCCCTCGCAGTTGAGCAGCACGATGTTGCCCAGACCGAGCTGGGCGTTGATGCCGTCGGCGTCGACCTTGCGCACCTTGCCGGCGTACTGCATGTCGATGCCGTCGAGCACGCCGATCGGCTGGCCGGTGATGAAATTGCCGCCGATGACGCGAATCCGGCTGTTGGCCATCGGCGTGTTGGGCAGGCCCTGCGACAGCATCGCCTCGATTTCGAGGTAGACGCTGCCGACGGCGTCGAGCACGCAGTCGAGCGCCGGCGCATCGGTGACCCGATAGCCGCGGTGGTAGACCGATTCGAGATTCTTCTCGCGCAGCTCCTCCTCGATCTGCGGCCGCGCCCCGTGCACCAGCACCAGGCGGATGCCCAGACTGGCCAGCAGGTTGACGTCGTAGGCCAGGGTCTTGAGGAATTCGCTGGCGACGGCCTTGCCGCCGAAGGCGATGACGAAGGTCTTGCCGCGGAAGGCGTTGATATAGGGCGTGACGGCCCGGAACCAGGAGACGAAGTGCTCGTCGTAAGGCGTCTCGCTCATTGCTTTTTGTATTTCCCCTGTTCGTCCTTGAGTGCCGCTTCCAGGCGCTCGCAAACCGTCCGCAATATCTTGACCCGGGCGAAGTTCTTGTCGTTGGCCTCGACCGGCGTCCACGGCGCGAGGCCGGTCGAGGTGCGGTCCACCATGTCGCAGGCCGCCGTCACGTAATCGTCCCATTTCTCGCGGTTGCGCCAATCCTCGTCGGTGATCTTGAAGCGCTTGAACTCGGTGTCCTGGCGCTCCTGGAAGCGGCGCAACTGCTCGTCGGCGGAAATCTGCAGCCAGAACTTGACGACCACGCCGCCAGCCTCGACCAGCTGGTGCTCGAAATCGTTGATCTCGGCGTAGGCGCGCAGCCAGTCGGCCTCGCTGCAGAAACCCTCGACCCGCTCGACCAGCACCCGGCCGTACCAGGAACGGTCGAAGATGGCCACCCGGCCGGTGCGCGGCAGGTGCCGCCAGAAACGCCACATGTAGGGCTGGGCCCGCTCCTCCTCGGTCGGCGCGGCGATCGGAATGATCTGGTACTGGCGGGCATCCATGGCCGCGGCGATGCGGCGGATGCTGCCGCCCTTGCCGGCCGCGTCCGAGCCTTCGAACACCAGTACCAGCGAGCGCTTGCCGACGAAGCGCGGATCGCGCACCAGTTCCGACAGCCGCCCCTGGTACTTGGCCAGCTGGCTCTCGTACTCCTTCTTGCCCAGCTTTTGCGTCAGGTCCAACTCGCTGAGCACGTTCTTGTCGTCGATCGGATGCACGATCGGCGGCGCCACCGGCACGGCCGGCCGCCCCTCCTGCTTGAGCCGGCGCTGCAGCGCGTCGAGCACGATGCGGCCGACGGTCAGCGAGCGGTACTCGTCGTCCGTGCCCTCGACGATGATCCACGGCGCCTTGGCGCTGTTGGTCACGCGCAGCACGTGGCCGGCGACCTCCTGCAGCTTGTCGTAGGTCTTCAGCCGGTCGTAGCTTTCCTTGGTCACCCGCCAGGCGGTCTTGGGATTCTTCTCCAGCGCCTTCAGGCGCGTCTTCTGCCCCTCGCGCGAGAGGTGGAACCAGAACTTCAGCACCAGCGCCCCCTCGTTGACCAGCATCGCCTCGAACTGGTTGATGTCGGCCAGGCGGGCATCGAGTTCCGAGCGGCGCAGGTCGCCGTTGATACGGTCGGTGATCGGCTGCGAATACCACGAGCCGGCGAAGATGCCGATCTTGCCCTTCGGCGGCAGGGCGCGCCAGTAGCGCCACATGGCCGGCCGCGCCCGCTCCTCGTCGGTCGGCTCGGAAAAGGCCAGGGTCGAGATGTGGCGCGGGTCCATCCACGAATAGAGGAGATTGATGGTCTCGCCCTTGCCGCTGCCGTCGACGCCGCTGATCAGGATGACGACCGGGAAATCCTTCTTTTCCAGCATGTCGTACTGCGCGTCGAGCAGAGCGGCGCGCAACCTCGGCACCTCCTGCTTGAAGGTGTCCTTGTCGATCTTGTGTCCCAGTTCCGCCGATTCAAACATCCGCTCCCCCCTTCGCGAAATCGCCCCACAGCAATTGCAGCGCCGCCAGCGCCGCCAGGCCCGCCGTCTCGGTGCGCAGCACGCGCGGCCCCAGGCGCACGGCCTGGAAGCCGGCCTGGCCGGCGGCGATGACTTCCTGCGGATCGAGACCGCCCTCGGCGCCGATCAGCAATTGGACGCGACCGGCCGGCGGCAGGTCCGCCAGCGTCCGTTCCGCCTCGGGCGCCAGCATCAGCCGCAGCGCCCCATCGGCCGGCCGGGCCAGCCAGTTTTCCAGCTTTTCCAGCGGCGCCACCAATGGCACCTGGTTGCGCCCGCATTGCTCGCAGGCCGAGGCGGCAACGCCCTGCCAGTGGGCAACCCGCTTGCCGGCCCGGTCGCCGGACAGGCGCATGACGCTGCGCCGGCTTTCGACCGGCACGATGTCGCGCACGCCCAGTTCGACCGCCTTCTGGATGGTGAAATCCATCTTCTCCCCGGCCTGCAGCGCCTGCACCAGCGTCACCGCCAGCGGCGATTCGCGCTCGACGTCGCGCCAATCGGCCAACTCGGCCAGCACGCGGTCGCGCTCGATGCGTTCGATATGGGCCAGGTATTCGCCGCCGCGGCCGTCGAAGAGAATCATCGGGGCGCCGGGCGGCAGGCGCAGCACGCGCACGGCATGGCGCGCGACCGGCTCGGGCAGATCGACGCGGGCCCCTGGGGCAAGGGCTTCTCGGCAGTAAAAACGGGGCAAATTCATCGCTGCTATTATGGGCGAAATGCTTATCGGAGTGCACGCGCATGGCCGCCCTGAATCCCCCTGTTTGTGACTTCGGCCGGCCGGCCGTCGACTTCGCGCTGCCCGGCACCGACGGCCGGCTGTACACCCTGGCCGACTGCCGAGGTCCGAACGGCCTGTTGGTGATGTTCATCTGCAACCACTGCCCCTACGTCCAGGCGATCATCGACCGCCTGATCCGCGACTGCCGCGAATTGGCCGGGCACGGCATCGGCAGCGTGGCGATCATGAGCAACGACGTCGCCGCCTATCCCGCTGATTCCCCGGATGAAATGCGCCGCTGGGCGGCCGCGCTGGAATTCCCCTTCCCCTACCTCTACGACGAGTCGCAGCGGATTGCCCGGGCCTACGGCGCGGTGTGCACGCCCGACTTCTTCGGTTACAACGCCGATCTGCAACTGCAATACCGCGGCCGGCTCGACGCTTCGGGGCGCGCCCCGGCGGCGGCCGACGCCCGCCGCGAGCTGTTCGCGGCGATGCGCGACATCGCTGCCAGCGGCAGAGGTCCCGCCGTCCAGCAGGCCTCGATCGGCTGTTCGATCAAGTGGCGCGACTGAGTCCGGGAAAACCCGGAAGACGCCCCGCCAGCCGATGCATTCGGCTATGATTTAACAATCTTCACCCCGCCGAGCAGCACAACTTGCAATCCTTGGACGCCCCTTCGTCGCCCGCCACCGAGGCCAGGCGCCGCCACGCCGATCCGAAGGCCGTCCCTGGCGGCCTGCCGCAAGGCCTTGGCGTTTTCGACGACAACTTGCAGTTGCGCGAATGGAATCAAGGTTTTGGCGATCTGCTGCAATTGCCGGCGAAGGAGTTGCGAAGCGGCGCCCACTGCCTCGAGTTGTTGCGCCTCGCCGCCCGCCACGGTGCTTTCGGCTCCGCCGACGTCGAGGCCCAGCTCCGGCGCCTGGGCGAACAGACACGGCAGTTCCTGCCACATTGTTTCGAGCAAACTCGAAGCGACGGCCGCAGCTACCGCATCCAGTGCGAGCCCTTGCGCCGCGACGGCAGGCCGGCCGGTTTCCTCGTGTCAGCCACCGACATCAGCGAACAGAAAGCGCAGGAAGAGCGCCAGCAGCTGCAACAGGAAATGCTGCACAAGGTCGTCGACAGCCTGCCCAGCGGCATCGCGCTGTTCGACAAGGATCTGCAGCTGGTGCTGCACAACCGCGAGGCGCTGCGCCTGCTCGACCTGCCGGCCGAGTTGACGGCGCAGTTGCCGGTCAGTCTCGAAAGTATTTTCCGCTTCGATGCCGGGCGCGGCGAATTCGGCCCGGGCGACCCGGATGCCTTGGTCGGCAAGCTGCTCGAACGGGTCCGCCAGCCGGTCGCCCAGCAGCACGAGCGCACCCTGGCCAACGGCCGCACCCTGGACATCCGCGGCATTCCGCTGGCCGGCGGCGGTTTCGTCTCGATCTGCACCGACATCACCGAGCGGCGCAGCAGCGCCGAGCGCGACCAACTGGCGCAGAAAGTGTTCATGCACACGCCGGCCGGCGTCATTTTCACCGACGACGCCCACCGCATCCTCTCGGCCAATCCGGCCACCAGCCAGATCACCGGCTACGAGCCGTTCGAGCTGATCGGCCACACGGTTTTCGGGCTGATCAAACTGGTGCATCCGGACACGCCGGAAAGCCTGCAGGAGCACATCGCCCAGCGCGGCGGCTGGAGCGGCGAACTGGAAGTCACCCGCAAGAGCGGCGACAACATCCCGGTCAGCATTCGCGCCACGCGTGTCGACGACCAGCAGACTGGCCAGCCGACCAATTACATCTGGATCCTCGCCGACATCACCGAGCGCCGCCAGGCCGAGGCGCGCATGCGCCACATCGCCCAGCACGACGCGCTGACCGGCCTGCCCAACCGGCTGGCGCTGCTGATGCGCCTGGCCCAGCTGCTGCCGGACGCCCGCCGGCACCAGTGGAGCATGGCGGTGATGTTCATCGACCTCGACCGCTTCAAGATCATCAACGATACCCTCGGCCACCAGGTCGGCGACGAGATGCTGCGCGAAGTGGCCATCCGCCTCTCCTCGGTGGTCCGCGAAACGGACTACGTCGCCCGCCTCGGCGGCGACGAGTTCGTCGTCATCCTGCCGGCCATCGCCATGCCGGCCGACGCGGCGATCGTCGCCAACAAGATCATCGCCGCCCTGTCGCTGCCGATCCAGGCCGAAGGCCACGAGCTGCACACCAGCCCGTCGATCGGCATCAGCATCTTCCCCGACGACGGGGCCGACGGCGACGCTATCCTGAAGAACGCCGACACCGCGATGTACCACGCCAAGGCGGCCGGCCGGAACAACTTCCAGTTCTTCGCCGCCGAGATGAACCGCGTCACCACCGAGCGCCTGGACATCGAACGCAAGCTGCGCCACGCCATCGCCCGCAACGAGCTGACGCTGTTCTTCCAGCCGCAGTTCGCCGCCGGCAGCGGCCAGCCGACCGGGGTCGAGGCGCTGCTGCGCTGGCTGCATCCGACCGACGGCATGATCGCCCCGGACCGTTTCATTCCGGTCGCCGAGGAAACCGGGATCATCGTCGAGATCGGCGAATGGGTGCTGCTCAACGCCTGCCGCCAGATGGTGCACTGGATCGACGCCGGCCTGCAGCCGCTGCGTGTCGCCGTCAACGTCTCGGCCCGCCAACTGCGGCGGCGCGATTTCTGCGAAACGGTGGCCGGCGTGCTGGCCGAGTCCGGCCTGCCGCCGGAGCTGCTGGAACTGGAAATCACCGAAAGCGCGGTCATGGAAAACCCGCAGGAGGCCATCGGCATCCTGCAAAGCCTGGGCCGCATGGGCGTCACGCTGGCCATCGACGACTTCGGCACCGGCTATTCCTCGCTCGCCTACCTCAAGCTGTTCCCGATCGACCACCTGAAGATCGACCGCTCCTTCGTCGCCGACATCGAGCACGATCTCAACGACCGGGCCATCGCCTTCGGCACCATCGCGCTGGCCCACTCGCTCGGCCTCAAGGTCATCGCCGAGGGCGTCGAAACCGAGGATCAGCTCGACCTGCTGCGCAGCAACAGTTGCGACGAGGTCCAGGGCTACCTGTTCGCCAAGCCGCTCAACAGCGCCGCCGCCTTCGCCTTCCTGCACGCCCTCTGCCCGGCGCGGTAAAATCGTCGTTTTCGACATCGCGGGGAACACTCATGGCACAGCGCACGTTGGCTCGCTATCTGACCGAGGAACAACGCCTCAAGGGCATCATCACCGGCGACCTCAAGCTGCTGCTGGAAGTCGTCGCCCGCGCCTGCCAGGCCATTTCGCTGGCCATCGGCAAGGGCGCCCTCGGCGGCGAAGGCGGCGTGCTCGGCGAGGCCGGCAGCGACAACGTCCAGGGCGAGGCGCAGAAGAAGCTCGACGTACTGTCCAACGAAATCCTGCTCGAAGCCAACGAATGGGGCGGCCACTTGGCGGCCATGGCCTCCGAGGAAATGGACCTGCCGCACCTCGTTCCTCATCGGTTCCCCAAGGGCGAGTACCTGCTGACCTTCGATCCGCTCGACGGCTCGTCGAACATCGACGTCAATGTCTCGATCGGCACCATCTTCTCGGTTCTCAAGTGCCCCGAGGGCGCCGACCTGAGCACGCCGCAAGCGGCCGAGCAAGCTTTCCTGCAACCGGGCTCCACCCAGGTCGCGGCCGGCTATGCCGTGTACGGCCCGACCACGCTGCTGGTGCTCTCCGTCGGCGATGGCGTCGTGGTGTTCACGCTTGACCGCGAGCAAGGCCAGTTCGTGCTGACCCAGGAAAATGTGCGGATTCCCGCCGAGACCAGGGAATTCGCCATCAACATGTCGAACCGCCGCTTCTGGGAAGCGCCGGTGCAGCGCTATGTCGACGAGATGATCGCGGGTAGGGAAGGCCCGCTGGGCAAGGACTACAACATGCGCTGGGTGGCCTCGATGGTCGCCGACGTGCATCGCATCATGACCCGCGGCGGCATCTTCATGTACCCGATGGACGAGAAAGTCCGCACCCAGGGCGGCAAGCTGCGTCTGATGTACGAAGCCAACCCGATGGCCTTCCTGGTCGAGCAGGCTGGCGGCGCCGCCAGCACCGGCCGCCAGCGCATCCTCGACCTCGTCCCGGCGCACCTGCACCAGCGCGTGCCGGTCATTCTCGGCTCGCGCCAGGAAGTCGAGCGCGTCGCCGCCTACCATTCCGTTTGAATTGCGGTACATTGGGCGACCCCATCCGCCCGGAGAATTGACCATGCATTCACGCACGCGCGCCTTGATCGCCGTCGCCGCGCTGGCCGTCCTGGCCGCCGGCTGCACCGGCAACCAGACCAAGCCGGAGCAGCCGGCGCCGGAACAAGCCAGCGCCGCGCCACCCCCGCCGCCGGCCGCCGCCGCCGCGCCGGCCAAGCCGGAATGCCCGCCCGAGCCAACCGGCAAGAAGAAAGCTCCGGCCAAGAAAACCAGCAGCAAGAAGGGCGCCGCCACGCCGCCGCAGGTCGATTGCGAACCGGCCAAGCCGAAGGCCGACGCCGCCAAGGCCAAGGGCGAGCCGGCCGCTGCCAGCGCCGCCGGCAAGAGCTGCAACCCCTGCGTCGTCAAGTCGCGCGACGGCAGCTTCGATGGCGAGGTGTACGGCACCATCCCGCCGGGCAGCAAGTGGGCCAAGCTGCAGATCGGCATGGACCAGAAGGACGTCGAGCGCATCCTCGGCGTCAGCCACAACGTTCATGCCTACCCCACGGCCAAGGCCTGGATTCCGTTCTACTACGGCACCGACAGCACCCGCTACGAAGTCCGCTACCCGGGCCAGGGCAGCGTCTCCTTCACCGGCGGCAGCTGGGGCGGCGGCCAGGGCGTGCTGATGATGATCAACTACGACCCGAGCGTGCAGTGACAAGGGCATTTCCGGCCGCCGCACAGCGGCCGGAAAGCGACGCGCCGCTACACAAACACGGCCGTTTCCCGGATAATTCCGGCTTTTTCGCAGCCTGGATTTCCCGCCCATGAGCGTCGCCACCCCCCCCAAGTTTTCCCCCCTGACCGGCGCCATCCGCGCCCTGGCCATGGATGCCGTGCAGCAGGCCAATTCCGGCCACCCCGGCGCGCCGATGGGCATGGCGGAAATCGCCGAAGTGCTGTGGCGCCGCCACCTGCGGCACAACCCGGCCAATCCCAAGTGGGCCGACCGCGACCGCTTCGTGCTCTCCAACGGCCACGGCTCGATGCTGATCTACGCGCTGCTGCATCTCTCCGGCTACGACGTCTCCATCGACGACCTGAAGAACTTCCGCCAGTTGCATGCCAAGACGCCGGGCCACCCGGAATTCGGCTACACGCCGGGCGTCGAGACGACCACCGGGCCGCTCGGCCAGGGCATCACCAACGCCGTCGGCTTCGCGCTCGCCGAGCGCGTCCTTGCCGCCGAATTCAACCGGCCCGGCCACGAGATCGTCAATCACCACACCTACGTCTTCCTCGGCGACGGCTGCCTGATGGAAGGCGTCTCGCACGAGGCCTGCTCGCTCGCCGGCACGCTCGGCCTGGGCAAGCTGATCGCCTTCTGGGACGACAACGGCATTTCCATCGACGGCCACGTCGAAGGCTGGTTCACCGACAACACGCCGAAGCGTTTCGAGGCCTACGGCTGGCACGTCATCGCCGACGTCAACGGCCACAATGCCGATGCCGTCGAGAAGGCCCTGCTCGAAGCCAAGGCCGTCAGCGACAAGCCCAGCCTGATCTGCTGCAAGACCACCATCGGCATGGGCGCGCCGAACAAGCAAGGATCGCACGACTGCCACGGTGCCCCGCTCGGCAAGGAAGAAATCGCCGCTGCCCGCGAAACCATCGGCTGGCCGCACGCGCCCTTCGTCGTCCCCGACGACGTCTACGCCGCCTGGGACCGCCGTCCGGCTGGCGCCGTGTTCCAGGAGAACTGGGACAAGCGCTTCGCCGCCTACCGCACCGCCTTCCCGGCCGCCGCCGCCGAGTTCGAGCGCCGCGTGCTGAAGGCCGAACTGCCGGCCGACTGGGCCGCGACCAAGGCCGAATACCTCGCCGCCACCCGCGCCAAGGCCGAGAACATCGCCACCCGCAAGGCCAGCCAGAACGCCATCGCCGCGCTGGTGCCGGCGGTGCCGGAAATCTTCGGCGGCTCGGCCGACCTGGCCGGCTCCAACCTGACCTTCGTCAAGGGCAGCAAGGGCGTCACCAAGACCGAGGGCGGCAACTACTGCTACTACGGCGTGCGCGAATTCGCCATGACCGCCATTGCCAACGGCCTCGCCCTGCACGGCGGCCTGATTCCCTACACCGCGACCTTCCTGGTCTTCTCGGATTACGCCCGCAACGCCATCCGCATGGCGGCGCTGATGAAGCAGCGCCAGATCATGGTCTACACCCACGACTCCATCGGCCTCGGCGAGGACGGCCCGACGCACCAGCCGGTCGAACACATCCCGTCGCTGCGCCTGATTCCCAATCTCGACGTCTGGCGCCCGGCCGACGCGACCGAGACGGCCGTCGCCTGGACCGCCGCCGTCGAGCGCGCCGACGGCCCGAGCGTGCTGGCCCTGTCGCGGCAGAACCTGCCGACGGTGACGCAAGAGGTCAGCGATGCCGACATCGCCCGCGGCGGCTACGTGCTGGTGGAAGCCGCCGGCGGCCAGCCGCAGGTGACGCTGATCGCCACCGGCTCGGAAATCAAGCTGGCGCTCGACGCCCACGCCGTACTGGCCGGCGAAGGCATCGCCGTGCGCGTCGTCTCGATGCCCTGCAGCAGCGTCTTCGACCGGCAGAGCGTAGAATACAAGGCAACAGTGCTCGGCAGCGGCAACAAGCGGCGCATCGCCATTGAAGCTGCCCACCCGGATTTCTGGCGCAAATACGTCGGACTGCACGGCGCCGTGATCGGCATCGACCGCTTCGGCGAGTCGGCCCCGGCCGGCCAGCTGTTCGACCTGTTCGGTTTCACGGTCGCCAACGTCGTCGCCACGGCCAAGGCGATGCTGTCCTGATTCACCACAGAGGAGAAACTTCCATGGCTATCAAGGTTGCTATCAATGGTTTCGGTCGCATCGGCCGCTGCACGCTGCGCGCGATCTACGAACAAGGCCTGCAGAACGAGTTCGAGGTCGTCGCCATCAACGCTTCCGGCGACCTGGCGACCAACGCCCACCTGCTGAAGTACGACACCACCCACGGCCGCTTCCGGACCAGCGTCGAGACCGAGGGCGAGAACGTCATCGTCATCGACGGCAAGAAGATTCCGTTCTACTCGACCAAGGATCCGAAGGGCGTCAACTGGGCGACGCACGGCGTCGACGTGCTGCTCGAATGCACCGGCGCCTACACCACCAAGGCCAAGGCCGCCGCATTGCTCGAACAGGGCGCCAAGCGCGTGCTGATCTCGGCCCCGGGCGGCGACGACGTCGACACCACGATTGTCGTCGGCGTCAATGAAGGCGCCCTGAAGGCGAGCCACACCGTCGTCTCCAACGCCTCCTGCACGACCAACTGCCTGGCCCCGGTGGCCAAGATCCTAGCCGACAGCATCGGCATCAAGCAGGGCCTGATGACCACCATCCACGCCTACACCAACGACCAGGTGACCGTGGACGTCCGCCACAAGGACCTGCGCCGCGCCCGCGCCGCCGCCGTCAACATCATCCCGACCAAGACCGGCGCCGCCAAGGCCGTCGGCCTGGTGCTGCCGCAACTGGTCGGCAAGGTCGATGGCTTCGCGCTGCGCGTGCCGACCATCAACGTCTCGCTGGTCGACCTGACCTTCACCGCCGAGCGCGCCACCACCAAGGAAGAAATCAACGCCTTGATGACCGCCGCCGCCAACGGTCCGCTGAAGGGCATTCTCGACGTCAACAACGAGCCGCTGGTGTCGTCCGACTTCAACCACACCACGGTCTCCTCGACCTTCGACGCGACGCAGACCCGCGTCATCAAGGGCGAGGACGGCTCGGTGCTGGTCAAGGTGCTGGCCTGGTACGACAACGAGTGGGGCTACTCCTGCCGCATGCTCGACGCCGCCCGCGCCTGGATGGCGGCCAAGTAAGCGGCGACAGCGCCCAGCGAAACCGCCGGTCCCGCCGGCGGTTTTTTGTTGACTGTCGCCGGCGCCGACCGGCCCGGCCCCGGTTGCGACTCAGCTCTTCCTGGCCGCCGCGATCTGCGCAATCAACGCAGCGAGCGCCGGACTGCCGTTGAAAATCGCCGCGGCCGCCGCCGGCTTGTCGCCGCTCGACGGCTGCACCGCATCCATCGCCTGCTGCGCGCCGTCCTCCTTGGCGCCGAGCAGGCGCTCGCGGACCCGCCGGTTGATTTCGGCTTCGGCGGCCTGCAGTTCGTCCGGCGTCATCGACGCCAGCTTGTCCTCGCTCAGGCCCATCTCTTCCATCACCGCTTCGCGCAGATGCACGGCCAGCGGCTTATCGAGGAAATCCTGCAAGGCCTGGCGCAGGGCCGCATTGGCCTGGCGGACCTCGGCCGCGCGCTGCTCGGCGCTCTGCTGGCGCGACTGCTTGTCGCTCGCCGCGCCGGCATCGGCCGGCGCCGTCCGGGCCTGGGCCATGGCCGCGGCAAAAGCCCCGGCGTCGATCGGACCGCTGCTCTGTCCCTGGGCCAGCGTCAATCCGGAATAGTTTGCATCGATTTTCATCGCCCTCTCCTGGCAAGTAAACGCCATCTTCATGCAAGTAGCGTACCCGGCGGCCCGCCCTCCGACGGAAGCGGATTACCGCCGCCAGCCATGTTCCGATCGGCAATTCCTGCCGCCGCGACACGGCCGGAAATGCCGCCGAAGCGCCGATTTGCCGCGCCGACGCGGTAAAATGCCAGGATTCTTAGTCACCTTCGCATGGCCGCCGTGCCCGAATCGCGCCTCCCCTTTCGTCTCGCCATCAACGGCTACGGCCGGATCGGCCGCTGCTTCCTGCGGGCGTTGATGGAAACGCCGCTGGCCCACCGCCTGCAGGTGGTCGCCATCAACGAGCCGGCCAATCTGGAGAGCATGGCCTACCTGACCCGCTTCGATTCGACGCACGGGCGCTTCGCCGGCCGGGTCGAGGTCGGCGCCGACGATCTGGTGATCGACGGTCGACCGATCGCCGTCAGCCACGCCCGCGAACCGGAGGCGGTGGACTGGGCGGCCGCCGGCATCGACCTGCTGGTCGAATGCTCCGGCGCCTACGGCCGGCGCCACGAACTGCACCGCTTTCTCGCCGCCGGCTGCCCGCGCCTGCTGCTGTCGCATCCCGGCCACAGCGGCGAGGACGTCGACGCCACCATCGTCGCCGGCATCAACGAGGCGACGCTGAGCGGCGGCGAGCGCCTGGTTTCGGCCGCCTCGTGCACGACCAATGCCGTGGTCCCGCTGCTCGCCCTGCTCGACCGCGAGGTCGGCATCGAGCAGGCGCTGCTGACGACGCTGCATTCGGTGATGAACGACCAGCCGCTGATCGACGGCTACCACCACGATGACCTGCGCCGTACGCGCTCGGCGATGCAGTCGATCATCCCGGTGTCGACCGGCCTTGCTCGCGGCGTCGAGCGGCTGCTGCCGCAACTGGCCGGGCGCGTGCAGGCCAAGGCCATCCGCGTCCCGACCCTGAATGTCTCGGCCATCGACCTGACCATCGCCACCGCCCGCCCGGTCTCCGTCCACAGCCTCAACGCGCTGCTCGCCGAGGCCGCCGCCGGGCCGCTGAAGAAGCGCATTGCCTACTCCGCCGAGGCCCATGCCTCGGTCGATTTCAACCACGACCCGCATTCGGCCATCGTCGATGGCAGCCAGACGCGGACCGCCGGCACCCACCTGCTCAATCTGTTCGTCTGGTTCGACAACGAGTGGGGCTTCGCCAACCGCATGCTCGAAGTGGCCGACCACTGGTCGCGCCGCTGGACACCCGCATCCGCCCGCTAACCGATTTTCAGGAGGAACTCATGAACGTCATCAAACTCACCGACCTCGATGTTTCCGGCAAGCGCGTGTTCATCCGCGCCGACCTCAACGTGCCGCAGGACGAAGGCGGCAACATCACCGAGGACACCCGCATCCGCGCCTCGCTGCCGTCGATCAAGTACTGCCTGGGCAAGGGCGCGGCGGTGATGGTCACCTCCCACCTCGGCCGCCCGACCGAAGGCGAACTGAACCACGAGGACAGCCTGATGCCGGTCGCCGTGCGCATGGGCCAAATGCTCAAGCAGCCGGTGCGCCTGATCACCGACTGGGTCGACGGCGGCTTCACGGTCAAGCCGGGCGAGGTCGTGCTGCTGGAGAACTGCCGCGTCAACAAGGGCGAGAAGAAGAACAACGACGAGCTGGCGCAGAAGATGGCCAAGCTGTGCGACATCTACGTCAATGACGCCTTCGGCACCGCCCACCGCGCCGAGGCGACCACCTACGGCATCGCCAAGCATGCGCCGGTGGCCTGCGCCGGCATGCTGATGGGCGCCGAGATCGACGCCCTGACCAAGGCCCTGCGCGAGCCGAAGCATCCGCTGGTGGCCATCGTCGGCGGTTCCAAGGTGTCGTCCAAGCTGACCATCCTCAAGTCGCTGGCCGGCAAGGTGGACCAGTTGATCGTCGGCGGCGGCATCGCCAACACCTTCCTGCTCGCTTCCGGCAAACGCATCGGCGATTCGCTGGCCGAGCCGGACTTGGTCAAGGAAGCCCACGCCATCATGGACATCATGAAAGAGCGCGGCGCCGAAGTGCCGCTGCCGACCGACGTCGTCGTCGCCGACGAGGTCTCGGCCCTGGCCCGCGCCAACAAGATCCCGGTGGAGGACGTGGCGGCGCACGACCGCATCCTCGACGTCGGCCCGAAGAGCGCCGCCAAGCTCTCGGAGATCATCGCCAACGCCGGCACCATCGTCTGGAACGGCCCGGTCGGCGTCTTCGAACTGCCACAATTCGCCGGCGGCACCAAGATGCTGGCCTCGGCCATCGCCCACTCGGAAGCCTTCTCGATCGCCGGCGGCGGCGACACGCTGGCGGCCATCGCCAAGTTCAACATCGCCAACGAAGTCGGCTACATCTCCACCGGCGGCGGCGCCTTCCTCGAATTCCTCGAAGGTAAGACCCTGCCGGCCATCGCCGTGCTGGAAGAGCGCGCCAAGGGCTGATCCGGCGACGACCGCCGCCCCGGCTGCTGGCGGAACGCGCGGCGTTCCGCCAGCCCCATTACCAGACCACAACAACCAGAACCAGAGACTGATCACCATGCTACGCCACACCAAAATCGTCGCCACACTCGGCCCCGCCTCGTCCTCGAGCGAAATCCTGGAACGCCTCGTCGCGGCCGGAGTCGATGTGGTGCGCATGAATTTCTCGCACGGCACGGCCGACGATCATCGGGCACGGGCCGAGGGCATCCGCGCCGCCGCCGCCAAGATGGGCCGCACCGTCGGCATCCTCGGCGACCTGCAGGGGCCGAAGATTCGCGTCGGCAAGTTCGAGCAGGGCAAGATCGTGCTGGCGGCTGGCGGCAGCTTCATCCTCGACGCCCAGTGTCCGCTCGGCAACGCCGAGCGCGTCGGCCTCGACTACAAGGATCTGCCCAAGGACGTCGCCGCCGGCGACATCCTGCTGCTCGACGACGGCCGCCTGAAGCTCGAAGCCGTCGCCGTGCGCGGCCACGAGATTCATACCAAGGTACTGGTCGGCGGTACGCTCTCCAACAACAAGGGCATCAATCGCCAGGGCGGCGGCCTGACGGCGCCGGCGCTGACCGCCAAGGATATGGAAGACATCCGCACCGCCGCCCAGATCGGCGTCGATTTCGTCGCCGTCTCCTTTCCCAAGAGCGCCGCCGACATGTACATGGCCCGCCAGTTGCTGCGCGCCGCCGGCAGCACGGCATTGCTGGTCGCCAAGATCGAGCGCGTCGAGGCCGTCGACAACATGGCCGAAATCCTCGACGCCTCGGACGGCGTCATGGTCGCCCGCGGCGATCTGGCGGTCGAAGTCGGCGACGCCTCGGTGCCGGCGCTGCAGAAGCGGATGATCCGCATGGCGCGCGACAAGAACAAGCTGACCATTACCGCCACGCAGATGATGGAATCGATGATCCAGTCGCCGGTGCCGACCCGTGCCGAAGTCTCCGACGTGGCCAACGCCGTGCTCGACGGCACCGACGCGGTGATGCTGTCGGCCGAGACGGCCAGCGGCAATTACCCGGTCGAGACCGTCGAATCGATGGCGCGCATCTGCATCGAGGCCGAGCGCTCGGCCCAGGTGACGCTCGACCGCGAGTTCCTCGACCGCGTGTTCACCCGCATCGACCAGTCGATCGCCATGGCCGCCATCTGGACCTCCAGCCATCTCAAGGTCAAGGCCATCGCGGCGCTGACCCAGACCGGCTCGACGGCGCTGTGGATGAGCCGGCTCAACTGCGGCGTGCCGATCTACGCGCTGACGCCGGACGCCGAGTCGGTCGGCCGCATGGCGCTGTACCGCGGCGTCTGCCCGCTGCCGATGAAGCAGCAGCACACCGACCGCGACCTGCTGCTGGCCGAGGCCGAGCAGCTGCTGATCGACCGCGGGGTGGTCGAGCTGGGCGAACTGATCGCGCTGACCATCGGCGAGCCGATCGGCTCCACCGGCGGCACCAACACGCTGAAGATCGTCCGCGTCGGCGAGCACCAAATCAACTAGAATCAAATAGTCATCCAAGCTACCGAAACAGGAGTTCCCATGCCGCTCGTCTCCATGCGCCAACTGCTCGACCACGCCGCCGAAAACGGCTACGGTCTGCCCGCCTTCAACGTCAACAACATGGAACAGGTCTGGGCCATCTGCGAGGCCGCCAGCCAGATCGACGCGCCCGTCATCATGCAGGCCTCGGCCGGCGCCCGGAAATACGCCGGCGAACCCTTCCTGCGCCACCAGATCCTGGCCGCGCTGGAAGCCTACCCGCACCTGCCCATCGTCATGCACCAGGACCACGGCCAGAGCCCGGCCGTATGCATGGCGGCGATCCGCTCCGGCTTCACCTCGGTGATGATGGACGGCTCGCTGGAAGCCGACGGCAAGACCACCTCCTCCTACGAATACAACGTCGCCGTGTCCAGGGAAACGGTCAAGTTCGCCCACGCCATCGGCGTCTCGGTCGAGGCTGAACTGGGCGTGCTCGGCTCGCTGGAGACCATGAAAGGCGACAAGGAGGACGGCCACGGCGCCGAGGGCCACATGACCCGCGAACAACTGCTGACCGATCCCGACCAGGCCGCCGACTTCGTCAAGCAGACCAACTGCGACGCGCTGGCCATCGCCATCGGCACCAGCCACGGCGCCTACAAGTTCACCAAGAAACCGACCGGCGACATCCTGGCCATCGACCGCATCAAGGAAATTCACGCCCGCATCCCGAACACCCACCTGGTCATGCACGGTTCATCGTCGGTGCCGCAGGAACTGCTGGCCGAAATCCGCGAATTCGGCGGCGACATGAAGGAAACCTACGGCGTGCCGGTCGAGGAAATCGTCAACGGCATCAAGCACGGCGTGCGCAAGGTCAACATCGACACCGACATCCGCCTGGCGATGACCGGCGCCATCCGCCGCTACCTGGTCGAGAACCCGTCCAAATTCGACCCGCGCGACTACCTCAAGCCGGCCCGCGAAGCCGCCAAGAAAATCTGCCTGGCCCGCTACGAAGCCTTCGGCTGCGCCGGCCAGGCCAGCAGGATCAAGGCGATCCCGCTGGAAAAAATGGCCGAGCGCTACGCCAGGGGCGAATTGAACCAGATCGTCAAGTAAGCCCGGGAGGGGGCCGCCCTCTCCGCCCGCCTTGCCGAACGGGAATCCGGAACCATCCGGGTTCCCGTTTCCTTTTGGTGCCCGCCAGCCGAAGATACGATTGAGATAGCGCGTGGCCGAACTAACGTGAAACCTAGCTGTGTAAACCCACCAGGTTGTTCAGTGCGGTGATTCGGGAGATTGGCGGCTGATATTGAAGGCTGGCATGAGGTCTGTGCCAGTTGTAGTGATGCAGCCAGAGTGGCAGATGCTGAGCACGCTGGGTGGAGGAGTCAT
>JAVBRT010000029.1:0-15333 GCA_031547725.1 Azonexus sp.
CGAGCATATCGATTTCGCGGCGGGGAAGAAGATCACGCTGGCGGTCGAGGGCGGGGCGTGCATCGAGATCGCCGACGGGAATATCACGGTGATGTGCGGGGGGATTGTCGCGGCGCATGCCAGCAGGCATTCGTTTGCGGGACCGGAGCAGATCGACTATGCCCTGTCGTCCGCACCGCAAAACGGCGGCTTCGAGCGCCGCTACATCCTCCATCGCGCCACCGACGGTGGCTTCATCGGCGAACAGAAATACCGCATCACCCTGAGCGACGGCCGCATCGTCGAAGGCGCGACCACGGCGCAGGGCGAAACTGACCTGCTCGAAGCCGAATCCTTCCTCATCTCCCGCATCGAACTGCTCGGCGACTGACCATGGCCCAAACCCCGCGCCACCTTTCCGAAGACCTGCTGACCGTCCCGGGCATGCGGGACAGGCACCTCTACCTCGGCTTCCAGCCCGGCATCATCATCTTCGTACATGGCGTCAACTCCGACGGCGAATGGTACGAAGCCACCGAACAAGGCCTGATCGCCGGCCTCAACACCCGCCTCGGCCTCGACCGCACCCTGTACCCCGAGCACTGCCTGCTGCGCCCGGTCGAGTACAACGCCGAACTACTGTCCGACGGCAGCATGAACCGCGAACTGAGCGGCAAGAACTTCATCGCCGACGCCGGGCGCTCGCCGATCATCCGCTTCCGCTGGGGCTACAAGCTAGCCGGCGAAGACAACACCGACTCCGACGCCCTCGACGAAGACAAGGAATACAAGCAAAGCGGCAAGGCCTGGCTCAACGACATGGACGCCTGGGGCGGCGGCCCCTTCCAGAACGGCACCACGGCGTTGCCCTACATGTGGGGCGTCGGCCTCGACGACCGGGTCTTCTGGTGGATCTACACCAACATGTTTCCAGTCGAGGGGCGCGAAGTCTACGCCTCGCCGCCGCGCGCCTACTACGCCCACGCCGCCCACCGCCTCAAGGAACTGATCAAGGCCATCCGCGCCAAGCAGGCCGACTGCCCGATTACCGTCGTCTGCCACAGCCAGGGCAACATGGTCACGCTCGGCGCGGCCCTCCTGGGCGAACGGGAAGGCGCCATCGCCGACACCTACATCCTCTCCAACCCGCCCTACAGCCTCGAAAGCCTGGGCATGGACAAAATCGTCAACCACGACCAGGCGGGCCTTGACGCCGACGGCGCCGTCGGCCAGTTCGGCAGCGTGACGACGCAGGCGCGCATGGACACCTTTGCCAACTTCCTCAAGGCCATCCGCCAGCGCGCCGGCGCTGGCCAGACGCTCGAGGCCATCAATCGGAAAATGCAATGCCGCGACAGCATCAGCGGCGAACTTGCCTTTCAGTTGGCTGACTTTCCCGCCGACCCGCAACAGATACCCGAACCCGGCATCGACCGCGACAATCGGGGCCGGGTCTTTCTCTACTGCAACCCGCACGACCAGGTCATCGGCGTCACGCCGGTGCAAGGCATCGGCTGGAAAGGCGTCGGCGACGCGCAATTCGCGCAAATCAACGGCGACGGCGTGCTGCACCAGCGCGTCTGGGCGCAACCGGGTGGCAATCAGAATCCGCCCTTCCGGGTCGGCGACCCGGAACGGACGCACTACCACTACCGGAACGACAACCACGACCCCAAACAATTCTGGCACCCCAAGCCGCCGGCCATGCGCTTCGCCTTGAGCCTCAACCCGAGCCAGGGCGTCGTCTCGCGCATCGTCTGCATCGCCACCGCCCCGATCATCTGGCTGGTGACCCGGCTGTTCTCCTTCCCCATCAACGACGACCCGCCCAAGGACTGGTCCGTGCCGATCAACGCCCCGGTCCTGCGCGAGCCGGTGGCGCCCGCCTCGGTGCGCTACGGCGTCACGGGCGATTTCGACCAGGGCAAGGACCCGGCCGCCGACGCCCTGGACACCGATGCCGAAGCGCAACTGCGCTACGAAATCAAGGCGCGCATCGAAGCGGCCAAACGGCGCGGCGAAATCGACGATGAAGAGGACGAGCGCGCCGCCATCACCCGCATGCTCGAGGAAAACCCCAACGCCACCGACCACTCGACCATCCTGACCAATCCCGAGCATGCCGAGAAGGTGCTGGCTTACGATGTGGCCGTCGGCTGGCTCGACGAAACCAAGATCACGCCGGAGGATATGAATCAGTTCCGGCAGTTCGCACACTGGATGTTTATAGGGGATAAATCGGAATTGGACACTGAAAAATTCGTCGATTACTGGGATCAAGGCCTCTTCAAGAAGTCCCAAGTCAAAAAAATCTACGACCTCGGGCATATGAAGGCGAACGCGCCGGGCATCGTGGATGCCCGCGAGCGTAGCCTCCTGGGATACGTCAAATGACCTTATTTTCTACATTCACATCTTTTGCCGGGCAATCAAAGATTATTCAACCGCGAAGGAGTCCCTTATGAATGCTCGAAGGTCAATGCTGATTCTTGGGGCACATGGGCTTGCTCTTGTCTTGAGCGGCTGCATGACAGCAAAGTTATACGAAAATGGACCAGTAATACGTACTGAAACAATTGATTCCGTCTTTATATCGAGCGATGAAAAATATTTCGTCGTGTTGAGCGAAAAACATGATTATGTATTTGAATCATCGCCAGAAATCATCAAGCTGTTACGGTCAAAACTACACTCAAAAGTAGTTTCTTCGTTCAGTTCGCTCCGTGTAAGCGAAGATGGAAGTACGACGATTTCATATTCAATTCGCCAAAGTGGGCCGCTTACGACTGAAGAGCAAGAACTTGCCAGGGAAATGGGATTCGCTAACTCGCCTCTAGCGCTACGCGGAAAGATGAAAGGTATGTGCTATGACTCGGGGGGGCATGACTTCGAAAAGCAAGCAGCGGTAAGGCTTAACAAGGCTTACACCATTACCGTGTACTACGAAAAGCCCAAGTATCCAACTTCAACAAAGGTTGTAGCTACTCCGATTACTTTGGTAGCTGATGGCTTAGCTTTGGCGCTCACTGCCCCATTGGCACCTATTGCGCTTATCCCCCTGCTTGTCTTCAAGTTTGAGGGCAGCCCGGTGCCACGTTAAGCAGCTCTCGGAAGCAACTACAAAGCCATATGAACGCTCGTCGCACTTTCCTCATTGGAGCCCTCGGTATGGGACTACTCGATTTTCTCGGCCCGGGTCGGCAATCGGCCGCTGCCGTTTCGCAAGACAGTGCTGCCCCGGCAGCACAACCCGCTTGGCCCCAAGGGTCAGTGGCCCAACTGGTCGGCGCCAGCCTGATTTCGCCTCTCAGCGATCCGGGCTATGCCCTCGATCACCATTTGACCAAGTTCCTCGAACTGGGGCCGGATGATCAGGCGCCCAAGACCTATAAGGGTGTGACTAGTCCTGATTCGCCGCGTTATCGGTTTGATAGAAGGCTGTCAGTTGAATTGACTAAGAGCTTCTCCTTCCTGGTGACCTACTACAACCGCGACGTTCAGGGCTACCACCAGTTTTTGTGGAACGAGGTGCGGATGAAGCAACTGGCGATCATCGCCGGCTTCACCGGGGAACGAACGCAGGAAGAAGCCCGGGAACTTTGGGAAGACGCCTATTTGTCCTTCGGCGAGGGCACCCGTCCCGGCAGTTTCACGCTGGCCTCCGGCAACGCCGGCTGGACCACGCTGGAAACCGCGCTGCGGGCGATCCCGGACCCGGCGGCCAAGGTCATCTGGCTGGCCACTGTCGATTCGCCGAGTTGGCCGAAGGACGAGTTGCCCAACGAGGCGGCCGTGCTCCTGATGCTGGCGCATCCGGGTTTCGCCAGCGGGCGCTCGCCGCTCGCGTATTTCACCGCCCCGGCCGTGGTGCCGGTCAAAGGCATTGAGCGCGTCCAGGGCGAAAGCCCGCGCGTCACCGCGCTGCGCCGGTCGGTCGAACAAGCCTGCGCCGCCGCCGGCCTCGCGTCGTCGGCCATCGGCACCGTCGCCCGCGACTGCGGCCGCCATACGCCCGCCGCCGCCCAGCGACTGGCCGACACCGGCGCCGCCCTGAGCGATCTCTTGCCCGAGGCCGACGTGGTGCACAGCGGCATCGACCTGGCCGCCGTCTTCGGCGAACTGGGCGCCAACACGGTCAACTACACGCTGCTGCTGGCCGCCTACGCGGCCAACCGCCGCCGCCATCCGGTACTCTACATTTCCAGCCGCGACCCCGAGGCCGGCCGGGCAATGCTCGTGCTGCCCAACCCGAACCCCGTCCCCATCGCCGACCCGGCGCGCATCGACCGCGTGGCCCGCGCCCGCAGCCAGTGGTATCGGCCGTGGTGGGGGGAGCGCTTGGATGGGAAGAAGGATTTTTGAGGGACATCGCCGACGACCGGGCGGCCCTCTTGGGCAGCGCCAACATCAACGACCGCAGCCTGTTGGGCGGGCGCGACTCCGAACTGGCGGCGATCATCACCGACAACGCCCAGCTCAAGGTCAAGCTCGACGGGGTGCACCCCGTCGATGTCAGTGCGGCCATCCACAAGCTGCGGCGCGCCCTGTGGGAGAAGCATTTCGGTTTGAAGAGCGCGAACCGCAAGGCGGCGGCGCTGGCCGGGACGGACATCCTCGATAGCCCGGCGGCCCCGGCGACTTGGAAGGCGATTCAGAAGGTGGCGTTTAACAATGCCCGAGCCTATGAAACCGCTTTTTGGTTCATCCCGCGCAGCGGCGCGCGGCCGGAAGTGCAAACCAAGGACACGGTCCGGGACAAGGAACCCGGCCCGCCGCCGGCCTCGCTGTGGCCGACCTGGCACTACACGGATTACCTCGACCACAAGCAGGGCGGGCGGCTGTTGTACCGCATGCCCTTCGACCCCTTGTTCTGGCGGGCGGCCGAACGCGACCTTTCCGGCCTACCGGAGGCGATCAAGGGCGATACGAAAGAGATTGCCGAAATCGAAGCCAGCATCGCTAACCTCGAACGCGACTGGCAGCCGATGGACCTTGGCCTGCCCGATTCCCTCGGCTATGTAGCCGGGCCGACGTTCTACGCCTTTTTGCTGCGCAACGGCCGGGCTTATCAGTTCATGGCTTCGCGCGCCGATGGCGATCCGCCGCATGAAGTGCGCAAGGTCGCTTTCTTTAAGCTACTGAAGAATTTCCGCACCCGCGCCTTGTATGAAGTGCCGACGGAACCGGGCGTCTGCATTCCCTATCGTTCACCGTGACGCAAGTGCCTCTTTGTTAGCCCGCGTTGAGTAGGAGTACAGATAGAAATGTTGGAAGGAATTCGTGGCGGTATCGGACTGCTCGGCGACATCAGTATTGGGTTGCCGGTCTTTGGCGTCATCGCATTGGGGGTTGTAGCTTTTCTGGTTTGGAGACGAACCCACTCGACCTACCCCATGATGACGCGATTGTGGCGCCTGTTTATTGGAAGCGGTAAGAGCAAGGATCCTGTCATTAGCCAGTTTCTTGATGAGCAGGCAAGTTTGATGGAGTTCCGCTTCACTACCGGAGCCAAGGTTCGTACACAAAAGCTTGCGCATCAATTAATCGACTGGACTCGCAGACATAATGAAGACATTGGCGATGTTGCCGCATGTGGCCCGTACTTCGACTACGAGCGCGTCATGCTCAAGAAGGAGGATGAACTACCAAAGCTGTGGCAAATAATTGCTGGCGTCGTGTCCGCCTTGGTTTTATTGCTGATTACCACTGTCTTGGCAATTGGAATTGTTTGGAGCGATGCAGGTATGCAGATGAAGAAAAGCAGAGTGTTCTTCACACTGTCCGCAGAATCGGCAAAACCCTGGTGGTCGGAACCGGGCCTCTCCAAGGCGCAATGCCTGAGTGGGGAAGCATTGCCAGCCACCGGCTTCAGTGAGGACGATGCCAAAATCGTATGCAAGATTTTCAAAGACGAAAATCTCACCGCATTTCTTCAAAAAACGATCATGCAGCAGCGGATTGCATTTGGCTTCGGAACGCTGGTTTTCATGTGGTACTTCTGGGGTGCATTCAGTTGGCTGATGTGTGGTCACAAAGCGCGCACCATGTTCAAGCGCCTGGACAATAAGGAAAAACAGGCGCCACAGACTTTGATCGAACCTGATCAGCCAGAAGCCGTGTGAAGGCACGCTCGCGCTTCCTCGACATCATGAGCCAAGCGTCCATCTGGCCGTGCATTCCCTCGTCTACGGCAACGTTGCCGCCATCGGCAACGAATGCAAAAAACTAATCGATGCGAAAACTGAAAACCGCTCGAAAAACCGGCAAGCAATACGCCCCCTGGAAGTACCGCTCCCACGGAACCCTTGGATTCCCTGAACTGCTTCTCGCATTTCATGGCCCAAACTGCGTTCGCAGTCGCCATCCTGCACCTCGTTTCCAAGCGAGGCGCGATTTTGCAGTATCAATCGCTTTACCGGGAGCCGTTCGATTCACCCGCCTCTTGCCTCCCCGCCCTCGCTCGCTTAGCATCCCCCCGCCCGATTGAATCGGGTGAGTGTCTTTCGGTGCCACCTCGCTTCGGTCGGGTGGAAAATCGGGAAGGCGGTGCGATTCCGCCACGTGCCCAGCGCTGTGAGGAGGACGTTGGCCGCAAATTGCCACTGGCGCGAGCCGGGAAGGCGCGGCAACGGATGAATCCGAGTCAGAAGACCGGCCGGAAGACGAAACCGGGCTGTTTGGTCAGGCAGCCGCCGATCTTTTCCAGAAGGGGAATCCATGGAAAATCCGAGCGAACATGCTTTTGCCGACGATGAGCGAGCCGCCGTCTATCGCACCATTTTCAACCGCCGCGACGTGCGCGGCCAGTTCCTGCCGACGCCGGTGCCGGACGAAGTGCTCGGCCGCCTGCTGCTGGCGGCGCACCATGCGCCCTCGGTCGGCTTCATGCAGCCGTGGAACTTCCTGCTGGTCCGCTCGCCCGAGGTCAAGCAGCGGGTGCGCGCGGCTTTCGCCAAGGCGCATGCCGAGGCGGCGCTGCTGTTCCCCGAGGGCAAGCGCGAGATTTACAGCCGGTTGAAGCTCGAAGGCATCGTCGAGGCGCCGCTCGGCCTGTGCATCACCTGCGACCGCGAGCGCAGCGGCCCGGTGGTGGTCGGCCGCACGCACATCAAGACCATGGACCTATACAGCAGCGTGTGCGCCGTGCAGAACCTGTGGCTGGCGGCCCGCGCCGAGGGCCTGGGCGTCGGCTGGGTGAGCATCTTCAACCAGGCCGAGTTGCAAGCGGCGCTCGGCATTCCGCCGGAAATCGTGCCCATCGCCTACCTCTGCATCGGCTATGTCAGCCACTTCCACGCCAAGCCGGAACTGGAACAGGCCGGCTGGCTGCCGCGCCTGCCGATCGCCGATCTGCTCTATTACGACCGGTGGGGCCAGGGCGACCCGGAGCGCCGGGAAACGCTGACCGCCACCGTCGCCACGCTGCAGGAAGACATCCAGCAGCGCGGCCGCTTCCCGGCATGAACCTGGACGGCGCCCTCGCCCCGCCGCTGGCGGCCCTGGCCGCCGTGCTGGCCGACCGCCTGCTCGGCGAGCCGCGCCGTTTCCACCCGCTGGTCGGCTTCGGCCGGCTGGCCGCCGCGCTCGAAAGCCGACTCAACCGGCGGACGCTTCCGGCCGGTCTGCTGGCCTGGCTGCTCGCCGTCGGGCCGTGGGTGGCGCTGGCTTTCTGGCTGCGGCCGCTGGCGCCCTTCGCCGTCGATGCCGTGCTGCTGTGGTTCGCCCTCGGCGCCCAAAGCCTGTGCCGGCACGCCGAAGCCATCGCCCAGCCGTTGCAGGAAGGCCGCCTGGACGAGGCGCGGCGGCGCGTCGGCTGGATCGTTTCCCGCGAGACGGCGACGCTCGACGCTGCCGGCGTCGCCAAGGCCGGCGTCGAATCGGTGCTGGAGAACGGCAACGACGCGGTGTTCGGCGCCCTGTTCTGGTTCGCTCTGCTCGGCGGGCCGGGCGCCCTGCTGTTCCGCCTGGCCAACACGCTCGACGCGATGTGGGGCTACCGCACGGAACGCTACAACCTCTTCGGCCGCTGCGCCGCCCGTCTCGACGATGCGCTGAACTGGCTGCCGGCGCGGCTGACGGCGCTGACCTACGCCCTGCTCGGGCAAACGCGCCAGGCGCTGGCCTGCTGGCAGGCGCAGGCGCCGGCCTGGGACAGCCCCAACGCCGGGCCGGTGATGGCGACCGGCGCCGGCAGTCTCGGCGTACAACTCGGCGGCGCCGCCATCTACCACGGCCGCGAGGAAATCCGGCCGCCGCTCGGCGCCGGCCGCCCGCCGCAGGCCGCCGACCTCGGCCGGGCCGTCGCCCTGGTCCGCCAGGGCCTGTGGCTGTGGCTGGCCATCTTTTTCCTGATCGGATTCCTGCATGCTTGACCACGGATCGAGCGCCAGCCCCGCCATGAATGGCGAGACCGGCGAGAAAAACCCGCCCGACGCCCCCAATGCACAACCAGGAAGCCCCTGGCTACAGCCTGCGGCGACGCACCACGGCGGACGCCTGCGCGCCGCCGCGGCGCACTACGGCATGCCGCTGGCCGACTGGCTCGACCTGTCGACCGGCATCAACCCGCAAGGCTGGCCGGTGCCGCCGTTGCCGCCGGCCGTCTGGCAGCGCCTGCCGGAAAGCGGCGACGGCCTGGAAGAAGCCGCCGCCGCCTATTACGGCAACGCCAATCTGCTGCCGGTGGCCGGCTCGCAGGCGGCGATCCAGCTGCTGCCGACGCTGCTGCCGCGCGCCGCGGTGGCCTGCGTCAGCCCGCTCTACAGCGAGCATCCGCTGGCCTGGCAGCGCGCCGGGCACAAGGTGCGCTTCCTGCAGAACGCGACGCTGCCGCGGGCGCTGGCGGCGGCCACGCCCTACGTGCTGCTGTGTAACCCGAACAATCCAAGCGCCGACCGCCATCCGCGCGATCTGGTGGTGGACGCCGCCGCCCAGTTGCAGAAGCGCGGCGGCTGGCTGATCGTCGACGAGGCCTTCGTCGATCCGACGCCGGAATTGAGCGTGACGGCGCTGGCCGGCACCGAGGCGGCGCCGAACCTGATCGTGCTGCGCTCGCTGGGCAAGTTCTTCGGCCTGGCCGGCGCCCGCGTCGGCTTCCTGTTCGCCGGCCGCGAACTGCTCGGTCGCCTGGGCGAGGCGCTCGGCCCGTGGAGCATCGCCGGCCCGGCCCGCGAGGCAGCCAGGCTGGCGCTGCGGGACGGCGCCTGGCAGGCGGCGGCGCGGCAACGCCTGGCGGCCGACGGCGAGCGACTGCGGCAGTTGTTGGCGCCGCTGGGCGAGGTCAAGGCGACGGCGCTGTTCGCCACCCTCAATGCGCCGCAGGCCGGCGAATTGCATGAGTACCTGGCGCGCCGGGGCATCCTGGCCCGCCGCTTCGACCAGCAGCCCCTGCTGCGCTGCGGCCTGCCCGGCGACGAAGCCGGCTGGCAGCGCCTCACAGTTGCCCTCAACGACTGGAAGCCGGCATGAAACCCTTGTCCTGGGCCGCCCTGGCGGCCCTCCTCGCCATCCTGCCGACGGCCCGCGCCGACCTCGTCGTCAAGGACGATACCGGCCACGAAGTCCGCCTCAAGGGGCCGGCGCAGCGCATCGTCACCCTCGCCCCGCATGCCGCCGAGAGCCTGTTCGCCGCCGGCGCCGGCGGCAAGCTGGTCGGCACCGTCGATTACAGCGACTACCCGCCGGCAGCGAAGCAGGTGCCGCGCGTCGGCGGCTATTCGCGCCTCGACCTGGAGGCCATCGCGGCGCTCAAACCCGACCTGGTGCTGGCCTGGGAGAGCGGCAACAACATGAAGCAGGTGGACAAGCTGCGCGCCCTCGGATTGACCGTCTATGTCTCGCAGCCGAACAAGATGGAGGACGTCGCCGACCAGCTCGAACGCCTGGGCCGGCTGGCCGGCACCGAAGCCATCGCCGACGCCGCGGCGCGGCGCTTCCGCGAACGCCTGGAAAACCTGCGCGCGGCCAATGCCGGCAAGCCCAGGGTGCGCGTCTTCTACCAGATCTGGAAGACGCCGCTGACCACGGTCGGCGGCCCGCAGATCATCAGCGACGCCATCGCGCTGTGCGGCGGCGTCAACATCTTCGGCCACCTCGACAAAATGGCGCCGACGGTCAGCGTCGAGGCGGTGCTCGCCGCCGACCCGGAGGCCATCGTCGCCACCGGCATGGGCGATTCCCGCCCGGACTGGCTGCACGACTGGGACAAATGGACGCAGATGACGGCGGTCAAGCGCGACAACCTGTTCCACATCAACCCCGACATCATGCAGCGGCACACACCGCGCATCCTCGACGGCGCCGAGAAGCTCTGCGCCCATCTCGACGTCGCCCGCCACCACCGTCCCGCCCGATAACGCCCATGAGCCGCCTGCCGCAACGCATCGTCTGCCTGACCACGGAAACCGTCGAGGTGCTCTACGCCCTCGGCGAACAGGACCGCATCGCCGGCATTTCCGGCTACACCGTGCGCCCGCCGCGGGCGCGCAAGGAAAAACCCAAGGTCTTCGCCTTCACCAGCGGCGACATCGCCAAGATTCTCGCCGTCCGCCCCGACCTGGTGCTGACCTTCTCCGACCTGCAGGCCGACATTTCCCGCGACCTGATCCGGGCCGGCGTGCCGGTCCATGCCTTCAACACGCGCAGCATCGAGGACATTCTCGGCATGGTCGAGACCCTGGGCCGCCTGGTCGGCGCCGAGGCCAGGGCGCTGGCCCTGGTCGGCGAACTGGAAGCGCAGATCGCCGCCGCCCGCGCCCACGCCGCCGAACGCCTGGCGCGCACCGGCGGCCGGCGGCCGCGCGTCTATTTCGAGGAATGGGACGAGCCGCTGATCAGCGGCATCCGCTGGGTCTCGGAACTGATCGAGATCGCCGGCGGCGAGGACGTCTTCGCCGAACAGTCCCGCTCGCCGCTGGCCCGCGACCGGCAGCCGACGGCGGAAGCGGTGCTCGCCGCCGCCCCGGAAATCGTCATCGGCTCCTGGTGCGGCAAGCACTTCCGCCCCGAGCGGGTGGCCGCCCGGCCGGGCTGGACCGACCTGCCGGCGGTGCGCAACGGCCGCCTGCACGAGATCAAGTCGGCCGTCATCCTGACGCCGGGACCGGTGGCGATCAGCGAGGGCCTGCCGCTATTGCAGGCGATTTTTGATTTGTGAAAAACGGCGGCGGCCGGCCGCTGCCTATAATCGTCAATCCATCCGGAGAAAACCGCCCATGAAGCCCGTCCTGCCCCTGTTGCTGCTCGGCCTCGCCGCCATCGCCAGCGCCCCCCTCGCCGCTGCCGACGACGCCGGCAGCGCCGCCATCGCCAGTCTCGGCCGGATCAACGGCATCGCCCTGGCCTGCCAGCAGCCGGCCATCGCCAGCCGGGCGCGCCACGTCGTGCAGAGCGTCGCGCCGAAGACGCGGGCCAACGGCGAAATCTTCGAACAGGCGACCAGCGCGGCTTTCCTCGATCAGGGCAAAGGCGTCGAGTGTCCCGCCGTGGCGGCGCTGAACGACCGCCTGGGCGACGCCGAACAGCAGTTGCAGAAAGCCTATCCGCCGGTCCGATGAAGCGCCTGAGCGGATTTCTGTTCGCCGCCCTGCTCGGCCTGGCGGGCGTCCAGCAGGCGGCCGGCCAGTCGGCGCACGAGCGGCTGCTGGCCGAGCAGAACGAGACGATCGTTCCGCGCTACCTGCTGCAGGACCCGCGCGGCCACTCGGTGACCAACGACGACTTCCGCGGCCGCTTCCAGCTGATCACCTTCGGCTACACCTACTGCCCCGACATCTGCCCGACGACGCTGGTCGAAATGGCCGCCGTGCTGCAGCGCCTGGGCGACAAGGCAGCGCGCCTGCAGGCCATTTTCATCACCGTCGATCCGGAACGCGACAGCGGCCAGGTGCTGCAGACCTACACCGAATTCTTCGACCGCCGCATTCTCGGCCTGACCGGTTCGCCGGCCCTGATCCGGCGCGCCGCCGACAATTTCCGCATCCGCTACGCCAAGGTCCGCGCCGCCGACAGCACGCCGGAGCATTACGCCGTCGACCACTCGGCCGGCCTGATCCTGCTCGGGCCGGACGGCCGCTTCATCCGCAAGTTCGCCTACGCCACGCCGGTCGACACGGTGGTCGACACGCTCGCCGAACTGCTGGAAACGCCTTGATCCGGGCGGCCACGACATTGCGTTGGCATAGTCGCTGAGGCAAACTCCGGCCATGCGCCGTTTCGCCCTGCTCGTCCTCATGCTCATCGCCATGGCGCCGGCTGCCTGGGCGGGCAGCATCGCCCTGGCGCTGAGCGAGGACGACGGCCCCTACGCCGAATTCGCCGGCGCCCTGCGCGACGCGCTCGACGGTTCCGGCTGGAACATCGTCCGCGCCGGCCGCCCCGGCAGCACGCCGGACGTCATCGTCGCCGCCGGCAGCGAAGCGCTGCGCAAGGTGCTGGCCGGCACCCCCAGCGTACCGGTGATCGCCACCCTGCTGCCGCGCCAGAGCTACGACCGCATCCTCGCCGAAAGCGGGCGGCCGCGCAGCCGCCTGACGGCCATCACCCTCGATCAGCCGCTGGCCCGCCAGGCCGCCTTCCTCAAGCACCTGCTGCCCGGCCAGAAGCGCGTCGGCCTCCTGCTCAGCGAGGAAACGCAGGCCCAGGCACCGATCCTGCGCCAGGTCTTCGCCCAGGCCGGCCTGGTTCTCGACAGCGAGAGCATCGACGCCAGCAGCGGCAACCTGCTGCCCGCGCTGAACAATCTGCTGCCGCGCGTCAACCTGCTGCTGGCGATCCCAGACAGCGCCATCTACAAACGCGACAACATCAAGGCCATCCTGGTCACTTCCTATCGCCACCAGCGGCCGCTGGTCGCCTACTCGGCGGCCTTCGTCAAGGCCGGCGCCCTCGCCGCCCTGTATTCGACGCCGAGCCAGATCGCCCGCCAGACCGCCGACCTGCTGCTCGCCCCCAATCCGCTGCCGGCCGGCGCCATCGCGCCGGCCCTGTTCGCCGTCTCGATCAACCAGAATGTCGCCCAGGCCCTCGGCCTGGCCATCCCCGACGAAGTCACCATTCGGCAGGCGCTGCTTGCCGATCGGGAGTCACGATGAACCAGTTCACCCTCCGCCACCGCCTGCTGCTGCTGACGCTGTTGCCGAGCGCCCTGATCGCCGTCGCCCTGGTCGGCTATTTCACCGTCAGCGGCATCCGCACCCTGGAAGGCGAACTGCGCACCAAGGGCCTGGCCACCGTCCGCTACCTGGCGCCGGTCAGCGAATACGGCATCATCGCCGGCCAGATCGAAAGCCTGTACACCCTGGCCCAGGCGACGGTCCAGGATTCGGCGGTGAAAGCGGCCATCATCGTCAACCAGAAGGGGCGGGCCATCGCCGTCAGCGGCCGCGTCTCGCTGGCCAGCGAGAATCTGCGCACGGCGCTGGACGCGCCGGGCATCGTTGCCGAGACCGAGCACTGGATCGCTTTCGGCGCCCCCGTCCGGCGCTCGCTGCAGGAGGTCGACTCGCTGTTCGAAGTACCGGCGGCCAACGTGCCGGCAACGCCGGAAACCATCGGCCACGTCTTCGTCGAGTTCGACAAGAGCGAACTCGCGGCACGCCAGCGCGAACTGCTGCAGCGCGGACTGCTGATCGTGCTGCTCGGACTGGCGGTACTGGCGGTGCTGGCCATCGCCATGGCCGACAACATCGCCCGGCCGGTGATCCGGCTGGCCGAGGCCGTCGGCGCGATGTCCTCGGGCCATCTCGACACCCGGGTGTCGGTCGTCTCCAGCGGCGAGCTCGGCCGGCTCGAACAGGGTTTCAACGAAATGGCCAGCCACATCGAGGAAGCCCACCAGTCCCTGCAGACGCGCATCGAGGAAGCGACCGCCCAGCTCGCCTACCAGGCGCGGCACGACGTGCTGACCGGCCTGTTCAACCGGCGCGAGTTCGAGCATCGGCTGGAAAAGGCGCTGGAAGCGGTACATGCCGGCGGCGACGAGGGCACCGTGCTGTTCATCGACCTCGACCGCTTCAAGCCGGTCAACGATGCCTGCGGCCACCTCGCCGGCGACGAACTGCTGCGCCAGATTTCGCTGCTGTTCCAGGGCCGCCTGCGCGAGGAAGACACCCTAGCCCGCTTCGGCGGCGACGAATTCGGCGTCATCCTGAGCAATTGCAGCGGCAGCCGCGCCCGCCAGGTCGCCGACGATCTCTGCGGCCTCGCCGGTGCCTACCGCTTCATCTGGCAGGACAAGGTTTTCGCCATCGGCGCCAGCATCGGCCTGACGCCGCTCAACCGCCGCGCCCGCAACATCAATGAACTGCTCGCCGCCGGCGATGCCGCCTGCCACCGGGCCAAGGAGAGCGGCCGCAACCAGGTCTGCGAACAGGAGGCGCTGAATACCCCGGACCGGCGCCAGGAAGGCCACGGCTGGGCCAGCCGCATCGCCGACGCGCTGGCCGCCGGCCACCTGCTGGTCGAGGCCCTGCCGCTGACGGGGCTGCAACGCGAGCAGCCGGCCGGCGACTGGGTCGAACTGTCGGCCCGCCTGCTCGAACCCGGCCAGCCGCCGGTGGCCCTGTCGGCCCTGCTCGATGCCGCCGAACGCTACAGCCTGGCCCCGCTCATCGACATGCGTTTCATCGAGGTCGCCATCGATGCCCTGGCCGAAGCCCGACAACGCCACAAACGCTTGCACTGCCTGGTGCCACTGTCGAGCAGCGCCCTCGCCGACCGCACGGTGGTCGACCGCATCGGCCGCCTGCTGGAGGCTCGCGGCATCGACGGCAGCGGCCTGTGCCTGCTGTTCTCGGAAGAAGTTTCGGGACAACTGACCAGCCAGCTGATCGAATTCTCGCGCCAGGTCCGCCGCCTCGGCTGCGCTGTCGGACTCAACGATTTTGGCGGCAGCCTGTCGTCCTTCACCCATCTGCGCAGCATTGCCCCGAACTGCGTCAAGCTGAGCCGCAGCCTGACCCGCAACCTCGGCGGCAATCGCGCCTCGACGGCGCTGCTGCGGGCGATCCAGGAAATCACCGCCGACCAGGAGATTTTGTCGATCGCCTACGGTATCGACGACAGCCAGAGCATCGAGCAGTTGAAACAGCTCGGCATCGACTACGCCATCGGCAACGCGGTCGCCCCTTGCGAGCCTTTCGACGTGTGGCTGCAGGGCACCGTGCTGCGTACCATCTGATTGATCCGCAGGCCGGGCCGGAGCCGAGGCTAACTAGCTGTGATCTCTCTGTAGGTTGTTCACTCGGGGTGTCTCCCCGGAGAATTGGAGGCACCAACCATACAAGCCCCGAGGCCCCGAATGAACATTCATAAAAATGCCCGATTAACGCCGCACGGTCGAATCCTTCTTGTTCG
>JAVBRT010000009.1:0-55767 GCA_031547725.1 Azonexus sp.
CCAGGCGGCGACGTCGGCGTAGTCGGCGAAGACGGTTTCGGCGATGGCGACGACGCTCTTCTCCTGGAACACCCGGTTGTGCCGGCCGCGCCCGAGCAGCCACAGCCAGGGGACCAGCGTCAGGCGGTAGCGGCACAGACCGCCGTCGGCGCCGAGCTTCTCCGCCCGGCGCACGTAGCCGCTGCGCGGGTATTCGCTACCGTCGGCGAGCCGGGTGTGCAGGGTGGCGGCACGGCCGAGGAAGGTCTTGAGTTCGTGCAGGGGGTCCGGCGACAGGAGGTCGAGGCAATATTCGAAACCGCCCGAGAGTTCTTCCCGTCCCCACCAGGCTTCCACCGCCAGTTCCGGACCGGTGCCGTCGGCCCAGGTTAGGGCGTAGAGGCGGGTGTCGGCGGTGAAATGTGCAAGCATGGCGACCTTCTGACGGAAAAATTAATGAAGGAGGAATTATCCGCTTGTGCATGATATATGACAAAGCATTGATTGCCGCCGGGGGGCGTAGGCATCCCTTCCGCCCGGGGTGGGCCGAGCGGCCTCGGTGCGATAATTGCGCCCTTTGTCCGCCACCGCAATTTCCATGACCTGCTCAACCCTGATGGTTCAAGGCACCACGTCGGATGCCGGCAAATCGACGCTGGTCGCCGCCTTGTGCCGCATCCTCAAGCGCCGAGGTGTGCGCGTCGCGCCGTTCAAGCCGCAGAACATGGCGCTCAACTCGGCGGTCACCGTCGACGGCGGCGAGATCGGGCGGGCGCAGGCGCTGCAGGCGCTGGCCTGCGGCCTGGCGCCGCACAGCGATTTCAACCCGGTGCTGCTCAAACCGACCACCGACAAGAAGGCGCAGGTGATCATCCACGGCCAGGTGGCGACCGATCTCGACGCCAAGGCCTACCACGCCTACAAGCCGCGGGCGATGGGCGCCGTGCTCGAATCCTGGGGCCGCCTGACCGCCGCCTACGAGGCGGTGCTGGTCGAGGGCGCCGGTTCGCCGGCCGAGATCAACCTGCGCGACCGCGACATTGCCAACATGGGTTTCGCCGAGGCCGTCGATTGCCCGGTGATCCTCGTCGCCGACATCGACCGCGGCGGCGTTTTCGCCCATCTGGTCGGCACGCTGGAACTGCTGTCGCCGTCCGAGCAGGCGCGGGTCAAGGGCTTCGTGATCAACCGCTTCCGCGGCGACATCGGCTTGTTGGAGCCGGGTTTGCGCTGGCTGGAGGAGCGCACCGGCAAGCCGGTGCTCGGCGTGCTGCCCTACCTGCACGGCCTGCTGCTCGACGCCGAGGACGCCATCGCCACGGCGGCGCTGGCCAAGGGCGAGACGCGGCTGAAGGTGGTCGCCCCGGTCTATCCGCGCGTTTCCAACCACAACGACCTCGATCCGCTGCGCCTGCATCCGGAAGTCGATTTCCGCTGGGTCGGCCCCGGCGAGGCGCTGCCGGCCGCCGACCTGATCGTCCTGCCCGGCTCCAAGGCGGTGCGCGCCGATCTCGACTGGCTGCGCCAGCAGGGCTGGGACGAGGCGATCCGCCGGCATCTGCGCTACGGCGGCAAGGTGATCGGCCTGTGCGGCGGCTACCAGATGCTCGGCCGGGCGATCCACGATCCGCAAGGGCTGGAGGGCGCCGCCGGCAGCACTGCCGGCCTCGGCCTGCTGGCGGTCGAGACGACGCTGGAAAGCGACAAGCAGCTGCGCAATGTCAGCGGCCACCTGTGCCTGCCGGGCCGGCCGACGATGACCGGCTACGAAATCCATCTCGGCGTCACCGCCGGCGAGGAACCGGCGCAGGCGGCCGTCGAACTGGCCGACGGCCGGCGCGACGGCGTCATCTCGGCCGACGGCCAGATCTTCGCCACTTATTGCCACGGCCTGTTCGACCAGCCACCGGCGCTGACCGCGCTGCTCGCCTGGGCCGGCTTGCGCGAAAGCGCGCCGGTCGATTTCGCCGCCCGCCGCGACGCTGATCTCGACCGTCTGGCCGATGCCGTCGAGGCGGCACTCGACCGGGAGAAGCTCAGGCGCTTGCTGCCGGGGTTTTGAGTTCGAGCGGCAGGCCGGCGGCGACCAGCGTCACTCGGTCGCAGACGGCGGCCACGCGCTGATTGAGCCGGCCCTGCTCGTCGGCGAACAGGCGCGAGACGGGATGCATCGGCACGATGCCCCAGCCGACTTCGTTGGAAACGACGATCACCTGCCCCGGCAACCGCGGCAGCGCCGCGATCAGGGCGCCGGTTTCGCCGGCCAACAGCGGGCAGTCGATGGTCTCGCCGGCCTCGGCCTGGGCCGCCGCCCGGCCGGCGAACAGCAGGTTGGACAGCCACAGCGTCAGGCAATCGATGAGGATGCAGGTGTCGGGTGCCGCCAATTCGCGCAGGCGGGCGGCCAGATGCAGGGTTTCCTCGGCGCAGCCCCAGGCGGCCGGCCGCCGGGCGCGGTGATGGGCGATGCGGCGGGCCATTTCGCCGTCGCTCGCCTGCGCCGTCGCCAGATAGATGACGCGCCGCCCGCTTGCCGCCGCCCGCCGTTCGGCCAACAGGCTCTTGCCCGAACGGGCGCCGCCGAGGATCAGTTGTTTCATGGAGTGCGCTCTGTGCAGGGTGAAAGTTCTGATTGTATTGCAGTAAAAATTCTCTCGGTGTCTTTACATCGGTTTTGTTGTAAAGCAAAATTGATGTACAACAATTTTGCTGCGAGGCGATCATGAAGATCAGTGTTGGCAATCCGGTGGAAGGCGACGATTTCTTCGACCGCGAGCAGGAGCAGGCACGCGCCTGGCGCAAGCTGGAAGGCAGCCATTTGCTGATGCTGGCGCCGCGCCGCATCGGCAAGACCTCCCTGATCCTTCGTCTCTGCGCGACGGCCGGTCAACACGGCCGATATGCAGTCCATTGCAGCTTTGCCAAATGTGAAAGCGAAAGCGACTGTATCCGCGAACTATTCAACGCCCTGGCCACCCAGCAAAGCATTGGCCAGCGCGCCAAGGCCCTGTTCGCCAGCATCAAGAGCGTCAAGCTGGGCGAACTCGGCATCGAATGGCATGCCGCGAGTGCCGAGGAATGGCGAAAAGCCGGCGAGGAACTGGGCAAGGCGCTGTCCGATGGCAGTGACGACTGGCTGGTCTGTATCGACGAGTTGCCGGTGTTCATCGTCAACCTGCTACAGCAAGGCGACGAAGGCCGCCGGCGGGCCAGGGCTTTTCTTTATTGGTTGCGCGATCTTCGACAGACCCATTATCGACGGGTCAAGTGGCTGCTGGCCGGCTCGATTGGCTTGGATACGCTGGCGGCCCGGCTCGGTTTGAGCGATACCATCAACGACCTCGAACCCTTTCCGCTGGACGCTTTCAGCGAGGAATCCGCCAAGCGTTTCCTTGCCGAATTGGCCGCAAGCTACAGCATAGAATTTGGCCCGGAACTGTGCGATGCCGTCGTTCGGCGCGTCGGCTGGCCGGTGCCCTATTACCTGCAACTGATGTTCGAGCACCTTCGGGAAGAGTGCCTGGAGCAAGACAAGGCGCCGGATATCGCCATGGTCGCCCAGGTTTTCGAGAAGCTGCTGGGCATGGGCTACCGCAATCACTTCGATTACTGGCGACAGCGCCTCGACGAGGAGCTGGGGCAGCCCGAGGCCGGTTACGCCGTCCTGTTGCTGAGCCGGATCTGCCGTTCCGAGCCGGGAGAGGGCCAGGAGAACCTGGCGCAGATTCTCGGCCAGCGGATGGGCGATCCGAATGAGCGCGACAAGATGCTCAACTACCTGCTGGAAGTATTGGTCAGCGATGGTTATCTGATTGAGCGCCAGGGGCGCTACGCCTTCCGCCTGGAATGGCTGCGCGTCTACTGGCAAAGGAGGTTCGCAGCATGATCGCCGAAGAGGCCGGCCTGCAACGTCCGGCGCTTTACAACCCGGCCCTCTGGAGCCGCGCGGAAGTGCGCGCCTATTTCATTGCCCGGCAGGCGCTGCTGGATCGCCTGCTCGACGACTTCCGCCGGGAGAAGCAGGGTACCCGGCCGCAGCACCGCCTGATTCTCGGCCAACGGGGCATGGGTAAATCGACCTTGCTGCGCCGCCTCGCCATTGGTGTCGAGGACGATCCCGAACTGGCCGGGCAATGGTTGCCGCTGATCTTTCCGGAAGAGCAATACAACGTTGCGACGCTGGCCGATTTCTGGCTCAACTGCCTCGATGCGCTGGCCGACGTTCTCGAAGCGCGTGGCGACGCGGCGGCCGTGCAGGCGATTGATGCCGAGGTCGAACGGCTGGATCGCAAGGATGGCGAGGGCGCATTGCAGGCCCTGCTGCGCGCTGCCGGCAAGCTGAAACGCCGGCTGCTGCTGCTGGTCGACAACATCGATCTGATCCTGGAGCGGCTCAAGGACAAGGACTGGGTCTTGCGCGAAGCCCTGCAGGGGCATCCCGAACTGCTCTTGGTCGGGGCCAGCAGCCGGGGGCTGGAAGCCACCTATGACTACGGCGCCGCCTTCTACGATTTCTTCCGGATCGACGAACTGCGCGGATTGTCCGAGAACGAGATGCGCGACACCATCGTCGCCCTTGCCCGCCGGCGCGGCGCCGCCGATGTCGTCCGCCGCATCGAGGCCGACCCCGGCCGCCTGCGCGTGCTGCATACCCTGACCGGCGGCAATCCGCGCACCGCCGTGTTGCTGTACGGCGTTCTGCTGAAAGGCGTCGAAGGCGACGTGCGCTCCGACCTGGAAGGCCTGCTCGACGAAGTGACGCCGCTCTACAAGGCGCGTTTCGACGAATTGCCCGCCCAGGCCCAGCAACTGCTGGACAAGGTGGCGCTGCACTGGGACCCGATCAGCGCCCGGCAAGCCGCCGATGCGCTGGGCTGGAGCGTCAATCTCGCCTCGGCCCAACTCGACCGCCTGGTTCAGGCCGGTGTTCTCGAAAAGGTCAAGGCCGGCCGGGGCAGGCGCATGGCTTTCCAGGTCGCCGAGCGCTTCTTCAACATTTGGTACCTGATGCGCGCCAGCCGCCGCGTGCGGCGCAAATTGATGTGGCTGGTCGAATTCCTGCGCGCCTGCTTCAGCCTGGAAGAACTGCGGCGGCAGGCCGAACGGCTGCTGCCGAATCGTTGCGCCGAAACCGCCAATGCCGAATATGCCTTGGCGCTGGGTCGCGCCATCGGGCCTTCACCGCTCACCGGGGCATTGGAGATATGGGCGCTCGATTCGCTGCTGGCCAACGGCACGTCCCGTCTGGAAGACATGTTCGACGCCCGAGGCGAAGACAAGGATCTGGCAAGCCGTGCCGAGCAGATACAGGCGAGGTTGGGGCTACGCCGCGAATTCGGGGAACTGCTCAAAGGCGTTGAAGGCGGCGACGAAATTCTTGAAGACTTGCTCGGGTTGCCGGACGATACCGAGGCTTTGGTTGGCTTGCTTGATGAGCTGAAACTCTCGGACGAAGGCGGACTAGATAAATTGCGGGACTTTGTTGCAGAAAACGCTGCCCGCCAGCGGCGTTATCTGGGAAACATCGCCTATGAGCAACTTCGGCGGGCGCTGGCCGCCGGCCATATGGCCGGCATGGGGGATGTCGAGGGCGGGGAAGCGGCGGCCATCCGCTATGAGCAGCCTCTGCTCGCCTGGGCGCCGCTGCTGTTCAACCACACAGAGCGGGAACGCCGTCATCTCGATATGGTGGACGTAGCACGCCGCTACCTGGAAATCGACGCCAGCGGATCGGTCGCTTGGTTCGCGCTGGGAATGGGGTTGAGTGGCGCGGGCAGTGAACAGGAAGCAATCGATGCGCTACGCAAGGCGGCCGAGATCAACCCTTTTGATCTGAAGATTGTTCGTACTCTTGCCTGGCGATTGATGGAGCAGGGCGGGGTGGAGAGGGAGGCAGCCGAATGCTTTTCCCGGATATTGGAGCAAGTACCGGACGATGCAAACGCACGGCGCGGCTTGGCCTTGGTACTGATCGATGAACCTGGTCGTCGTTCCGAAGCCATCGACATGATCCGTTTACTCTGTCACACCGAACCGGACAAGGCGCTGAACTGGAGGCTGCTGGCAGGCGTTTTAGTCGGCCAGGAAGCATATCAGGCTGAGCAGTTGCAGGCCGCTAGGCAGGCCGTGGCGTTAGCGCCAGAAAAAACGCCATCTGTATGGATGCTGGCGAACAGCTTGCTTTATCAAAGGCAGTTTGTGGAAGGACTGGCTGTTGTCCGGCAATGGTTTGCTCGGCTAGCCGAACAAGATGAAATCACACCCCAAGATGTCACCAGATTTTGTAGCTTGGCACGGAACGCTTTCGTTCACGGAATTGCGCCAGACCTGCTGCGCGACCTCGATGCGAGCGGCTTGGCCGACCGGCTACGGCCGGCCCGCGAGGCGCTGGCCGCGGCAGCGGCCGGGGACGCCGAACTGCTCAACGGCGTGGCCCCGGAAGTCCGCAAGCCGGCCAGGGTCTTGCTGGCATTGATCGATCCGGCTCTGGCCGATGGGGCGGCACCGTCCGCTTCGCTATAATCGACCGGTTCTATTGAGGGAATACGCGGCAATCGCGCGCTAGCCCGCCGCCATCGGGCGTGGTCATGGGCCGCACCGATCCAAAGCTTCCCGGAGCAGCAGGCGGCGCCTTGCCGCCTTTTGCCAACAGGAGAAATCAATGCATTCACATTTCACGATCACGGCCCCCGATCAAGGACTGGCCGCCGCCTTGCAGCACAAGATCGACCAGAAGACCAAGCCGCGCGGCTCGCTCGGGCAGCTGGAAAAACTCGCCCGCCAGGTCGGCCTGATCCAGCGGCGTCTCGACCCGCACCTGAGTCAGCCGCACCTGCTGGTCTTCGCCGGCGACCACGGCGCGGCGCGGGCCGGCGTATCGGCCTACCCGCAGGACGTGACCTGGCAGATGGTCGACAACTTTCTCGCCGGCGGTGCCGCCATCAACGTCTTCGCCCGCCGCAACGGGCTGCACCTGACCATCGTCGATGCCGGCGTCGCCCACGACTTCGGCCACCGGCCGGGGCTGATCCACGCCAAGGTGGCGCCCGGCACGGCCAATTACCTGGAAGAGCCGGCAATGACGGTCGCCCAGTGCGAGCTGGCGATCACCCGCGGCGCCGAGATCGTCCGCAATCTGGCGGCCAACGGCTGCAATGTGGTTGGCTTCGGCGAAATGGGCATCGGCAACACCGCCGCCGCCTCGCTGCTGACCCACTGCCTGACCGGCGTCCCGCTGGCCGACTGCATCGGCCGTGGCACCGGCCTCGACGATGCCGGCCTGAAGCGCAAGCAGGCCCTGCTCGAACAGGCCCTGCGGCGCTATCGCGCCGGTGGCGGCGGCAATGCGCCCCTGGCCGTGCTGGCCGAGTTCGGCGGCTTCGAGATGGCGATGATGCTGGGCGCCATGCTGGCGGCGGCGGAAGCCAGGATGCTGCTGCTGATCGACGGCTTCATCGTCGGCGCCGCGGCGCTGGCGGCGGCCCGGCTGGTGCCGGAACTGACCGCCTATTGCGTGTTCTGCCACTGCTCGGCCGAGCCGGGCCACCAGGCGCAATTGCAGGCGCTCGGCGGCGAGCCGCTGCTCGACCTCGGCCTGCGCCTCGGCGAAGGCACCGGCGCCGCGCTGGCCTTCCCGCTGGTGCAGGCGGCGCTGGCCTTCCTGAACGAGATGGCCAGCTTCGAGTCGGCCGGGGTGGCGGACAAGGGCTAGGGCGTGTCTATAACAACTGGCGGGACAGTGTTTGCCGTGGCGGGAGGGGCGCCAAGGCGGGAGGTGCGGGGAATGGTTGTTCCATTCCCAAGCCGAGCAATGCCGGCGACCGCCCGCCACGGCAAACCCGAAGGGCCGGGGTCTGGCGGGGCGCGTTGCCGCGTTGCCGCCCGCTGGTGCGGATCACTGTACGGCGCGACCGGCGCTTTGCCCTGCCTCCCCGCCAGGCCCTGGCACTGCCCGTCGCTGACTGTGAGCACGCCCTAATGCTGCGCCGCGAACTGGAATATTTCCTCGGCGCCATCCGCTTCTTCACTCGCCTGCCGGTCCCGGCCTGGGTCGGCCACTCGGCCGACGCGCTGAATTCGTCGGCGCGCTATTTTCCGGCCGTCGGCCTGATCGTCGGCGCGCTCGGCGCGCTGGTTTACCTCGCCGCGCTGCAACTGTGGCCGCAAGCGGTCGCGGTGCTGCTGGCGATGGCGGCGACGCTGTACGCCACCGGCGCCTTCCACGAGGACGGCCTGTCCGATGCCGCCGACGGCCTCGGCGGCGGTTGGGACAAGCAGCGCATCCTCGACATCATGAAGGACTCGCGGGTCGGCAGTTACGGCGTGGTCGCGCTGTGGCTGGGCCTGACCGGCAAGTTCGTGCTGCTGGCCGCCCTCGACCCGGCGCTGGTGCCGTGGGCCCTGGTCGCCGGCCATGCCGTGTCGCGCTACGCGGCGACGCTGCTGCTGACGGCCATGGATTACGTGCGCGAGGATTTGCAGGCCAAGGCCAAGCCGCTGGCCACCCGGTTGCCGGCCGGCGCGCTGGCGGCGGCGACGGTCTTCGCCGCCCTCGGCCTGCTGCCGCTGCCCTGGCCGCAGGCGCTGGCCGGCTGCCTGCTGGCGGCGCTGGCGACAGGCTGGCTGGCCGCCAAGTTCCGCCGCTGGCTGGGCGGCTATACCGGCGATTGCCTGGGCGCTACCCAGCAGGTGGCGGAAATCGCCTTTTACCTCGGCCTGCTGGCGCGGTGGCCGGTCTGATCCTGCACCTGATCCGTCATCCGCCGCCGCGAGTGGCGGCGGAGACCTGCTACGGCCGGCTCGACGTGCCGGCCGATCCGGCGGCGGCCTGCGCCGCCGCGCTGCGCGCCGATCTGCCGCCGGGCCTGCCGCTGTGGAGCAGCCCGTTGCAGCGCTGCCGCGAGCTGGCGGCGGCCCTGCATCCGGCGCCGGCCTTCGACGAGCGGCTGCGGGAAATGGATTTCGGCGCCTGGGAAGGCCGCCGCTGGGCGGATATCCCGCGCGCCGAGCTCGATGCCTGGGCCGCCGACATCGCCGGCTACGCGCCGCCCGGTGGCGAGTCGCCGGCGCGGTTGCAGCAGCGGGTGCTGGCTTTCGTCGCCACGTTGACGGTGGCCGAGGCGGTGCTGGTCACCCACGCCGGTGTGATCCGCAGCCTGTACGCCCATGTCCATGGCCGGCCGCTCGCCGATTGCCTCGATGTCCGGCCGGCCTACGGCAGTCGGACAACGCTACGGCTGCCGTAGGCTGAGCGCCATGGATTGACGTCGGTGCTGGCAAGAAAATGGCGGTTGTCACCGTCCGCCGATTGATACCGATTGACCGGAGAATGTTACAAAACCCCGAAAATCGATGTCTATACTGGCCAATACAGGGGGAGTCGTCGGGGCCAATACCGCCAGCCCATTCGTTCGCCGGTGTGCCCTTTTTTGTTGCTTTTGCGAGGAGATCGTCATGGCAGAAAAAATGAAAGCCGCCGTCGTCCACAGCTTCGGCCAGCCGCTGGTCATCGAAGAAGTCAATGTTCCCGACGTTCCGCCCGGCCGGATTCTGGTCAAGATCGTCGCTTCCGGCGTCTGTCACACCGACCTCCATGCCGCCGAGGGCGACTGGCCGGTCAAGCCGGCGCTGCCCTTCATTCCCGGCCACGAAGGGGTCGGCCATGTCGCCAAGGTCGGTGCCGGCGTCACCTGGGTCAAGGAAGGCGATCGCGTCGGCGTGCCCTGGCTGCACACCGCCTGCGGCCATTGCGAACACTGCATCACCGGCTGGGAAACCCTGTGCGACGGCCAGCAGATGACCGGCTACACGGTCAACGGCGGCTACGCCGAGTACGTGCTGGCCGATCCGGCCTATGTCGGCAAGCTGCCCGACAATCTCGAATTCGCCCCGGCTGCCCCCGTGCTCTGTGCCGGCGTCACGGTCTATAAGGGCCTCAAGGCGCTCGATTGCAAGCCGGGCAACTGGGTCGTCGTTTCCGGCATCGGCGGCCTCGGCCACATGGCCGTTCAGTACGCCAAGGCCATGGGCTTTCACGTCATCGCCGTCGATGTCGCCGACGACAAGCTGAAGCTCGCCAAGTCGCTGGGTGCCGAGGAGGTCATCAACGCCATGACGCAGGACCCGGTCCAGCTCGTCCAGCAGAACATCCGCGGCGCCCACGGCGTGCTGGTCACCGCCGTCTCGCGCGCCGCCTTCGGCCAGGCCGTCGGCATGCTGCACAAGCGCGGCACGATGTCGCTGGTCGGCCTGCCGCCCGGCAACTTCGACCTGCCCATCTTCGATGTCGTGCTCAATGCCAAGACCGTGCGCGGTTCCATCGTCGGCACCCGCAAGGATCTGCAGGAATCGCTCGAATTCGCCGGCGAAGGCAAGGTCGCCGCCCACTACAGCATGGACAAGCTCGACAACATCAACGGCATCTTCGACCGGATGCGGGCTGGCCAGATCGACGGGCGGATCGTCGTCAGCATTTAGTTGCGCTGTCCCGCAATACCTGCACATGAAATCGCGTCTTCGCGCCCCAGGCGGCGTTGCAAATGCTCGCGTTACCACCCGGTATCGCTGCGCTTTGCGCCTTGCCGTAAACGCGAATCCAGCGATTTCATCATGTGCAGCCATTGACGGGGTAGCACACCAGTCGTTTGCTTGCACGGCAGCCCGCCGCCGGCCGAGGCCGGTTCGGCGGGGCCGTTACCGCGGCGTCCGGCGTTCCGGCGTGCGCGCCGCGACGTTCCCGTCCGGAGCGGCGGGCCGGAACGCGTCCGGCCGCCGGGCTTTCAGTGCGCCGCTTCCCAGTTCGGCCCGACGCCGACCTCGACCACCAGCGGCACGGCCAGTTCGGCGACCTGGCCCATCAGGCGCGGCAGTTGCAGGCGGACGTCGTTCAGTTCGCCGTCCGGCACTTCGAGCAGCAGTTCGTCGTGCACCTGCAGCACCAGCCGGGACAGCAGTCCGGCACCGTCGAGCCAGTCCTGCACGGCGATCATCGCCAGCTTGATCAGGTCGGCGGCGGTGCCCTGCATCGGCGCGTTGATCGCCGCCCGCTCGGCGGCCTGGCGGCGGTTGCCGTTGCTCGAACGGATTTCCGGGAACCACAGGCGGCGGCCGAAGGCGGTTTCGACGTAGCCTTTCTGCCGCGCCGTCTCGCGGGCTTCTTCCATGTAGCGGGCGACGCCGGGGTAGCGGTTGAAGTAGCGGTCGATGTAGGTCTGCGCCGCGCCGCGTTCGAGGCCCAGCTGGCGGGCCAGGCCGAAGGCGCTCATGCCGTAGATCAGGCCGAAGTTGATGCTCTTGGCGACGCGCCGCTGGTCGGGGCCGACTTCCAGCGAGGTGACGCCGAAGATTTCGGCGGCGGTGGCGCGGTGCACGTCCTCGCCGTGGGCGAAGGCCTCGCGCAGGCGTTCGTCGCCGGAGAGATGGGCCATGATGCGCAGTTCGATCTGCGAATAGTCGGCCGAGACGATGCTGCTGCCGTCCGGGGCGATGAAGGCGGTGCGGATCTGCCGGCCTTCCTCGCTGCGCACCGGGATGTTCTGCAGGTTGGGGTCGCTGGAGGCCAGCCGCCCGGTGACCACCGAGGCTTGCGCGAAGTGGGTATGCACCCGGCCGCTCCGCGCATTGACCATGCGCGGCAGCTTGTCGGTGTAGGTGCCCTTGAGCTTGGACAGGCCGCGGTGTTCGAGCAGCAGCTTGGGCAGCGGGTAGTCGAGTGCCAGTTCGCTGAGCACTTCCTCGTCGGTGGACGGGCCGCCGGAGGGCGTCTTTTTCTTGACCGGCAGGCCCTGCTTGACGAACAGGATTTCGGCCAGTTGCTTGGGCGAGGCGAGGTTGAAGGGCTGGCCGGCAAGCTCGTAGGCGGCGGCTTCCAGGGCCATGATCTTCTGGCCCATGGCGTGGCTCTGCCGGGCCAGCACCGCCGCGTCGACCAGGATGCCGTTGCGTTCGATGCGCCAGATCACCTGCCGGGCCGGCATCTCGATGGCGTGGTAGAGGCGCGAGAGGCCCGGCTCGGCGGCGAAGCGCGGGTGTAGCGTCTGGTGGATGCGCAAGGTGACGTCGGCGTCCTCGGCGGCATAGGTGGCGGCGCGCTCGATGTCGACCTGGTCGAAGCCGATCTGCTTGGCGCCCTTGCCGCACAGATCCTCGTAGGCGATGGTGTCGAGGCCGAGGTGGCGGCTGCACAGTTGGCCGAGGTCGTGGCCCTTGTCGGATTCGAGCACGTAACTTTGCAGCATGGTGTCGTGGGCGATGCCGGCCAGCGCGATGCCATGGTTGGCGAACACGTGCTGGTCGTACTTGGCGTTCTGCAGCACCTTCGCCTTGCCGGCGTCTTCCAGCCACGGCTTGAGGCGGGCCAGCACGGCGTCGCGCGGCAACTGGTCGGCGACGCCGGGAGCGGTGTGGGCGAGCGGGATGTAGCAGGCGGCGCCAGCCTCGACCGAAAGGGAGATGCCGACGATGCGGGCGGCGAAGGAATCGAGGCTGGTCGTCTCGGTATCGAGGGCGGTCAGTTCCGCCGCGTCGATCCGGGCCAGCCAGGCGTCGAACTGCGGCCAGGCGAGCACGGTTTCGTAGCGGACGGCGCTCGGCGCCGCCGGCACGGATTCGGCCACGGCCGCTGCGGGTGCCGCCGCCGGCGTGACGGTGCGCGCCGGCACGGCCGCCGCCGCTTGCGGGCCGTCGATCTCGCCCAGCCAGGAGCGGAACTGGTAGCGGGTATAGAGCTCGCGCAGGGCGTCGGCATCGCGCGGGGCGGTGGTCAGCGTCTGCGGCGGCGGCAGGTTCGCCAGGTCGCAGGCTACCGTCACCAGTTTCTTGCCGAGGGGCAGGAAGCCGAGATGGTCGCGCAGGTTCTGGCCGACCACGCCGCCGATTTCCCCGGCATGGGCGACAATTTCATCGAGCGAGCCGAACTGGCTCAGCCATTTGACAGCCGTCTTCGGTCCGCACTTGGCAACGCCCGGCACGCCGTCGACGGCATCGCCGACCAGGGCCAGGTAATCGACGATCTTTTCCGGCGGCACGCCGAACTTCTGCTCGACGCCGGCCGCGTCGAGCAGTTCGTTGCTCATCGTGTTGTACCAGCGCACGCGCGGCCCGACCAGTTGGGTCAGGTCCTTGTCGCCGGTCGAGATCAGCGTCTCGATGCCGGCCGCGTCGGCCTGGCGGGCCAGGGTGCCGATGACGTCGTCGGCCTCGACGCCGTCGACCATCAGCAGCGGCCAGCCGGCGGCCCGGATCGCGGCATGCAGCGGTTCGACCTGGCGGACCAGGTCGTCGGGCATCGGCGGCCGGTGCGCCTTGTATTCCGGGTACCAGTCGTCGCGGAAAGTCTTGCCCTTGGCATCGAAGACGACGGCCTTGTAGTCGGCCTTGTAGTCGCTTTCCAGACGACGTAGCATGTTCAGGACGCCGTAGATGGCGCCCGTCGGCTCGCCGGCCTGGTTGCGCAGGTCGGGCAGGGCGTGGAAAGCGCGATAAAGGTAGGACGAGCCGTCCACCAACAACAAGAGGGGCATGAGACGTGACTGAAAACGCGAAACTGACGATGGGAATAGGCGCCGAAGCCCCGTCGCGACCGAATTCGGCCCGCGAGGCCTGGCGGATTTTCGGCATTATGTCAGAGTTCGTCGAAGCGACTGACCGCCTGGCGGCGATCAAGCCGGCGGTGACCATTTTCGGCAGCGCCCGGATCAAGGAAGGCACGCCCTATTACGAACTGACCGAGAAAACGGCCCGTTTGCTGTCCGATTCCGGCTTCAGCGTGATTTCCGGCGGCGGTCCGGGGATCATGGAGGCGGCCAACCGCGGCGCCTACTTCGGCAAGTCGCCCTCGGTCGGCCTCAACATCCAGCTGCCGCACGAGCAGTCGAGCAATCCTTACCAGGATATTTCGCAGACTTTTCGCCACTTTTTCGCCCGCAAGTACATGTTCGTCCGTTTTGCCAGCGCCTACGTGGTGATGCCCGGCGGCTTCGGCACGCTCGACGAATTGATGGAAGCGCTGACCCTGCTGCAGACCGGCAAGGCCCGCAAGATCCCGCTGATCCTGGTCTGCTCGGCCTTCTGGCAGGGGCTGCTCGACTGGTTCCGCGAGCGTCTGGTCGAGGAAGGGCTGATCAATGCCGACGATATGGACCTGATCCAGGTCATCGACGAGCCGGAGCGCGTGGTCGAGGCCATCTTCAAGCATTACGAGGCGCGGCCCTTCGGCCACCTGCCCGCCGAGCACGAGCTGCTGCTCAACCTGTAATAAAATCGACACTTGATAACCAAGGAATATTCCCCATGCGCCGCCTTCTTCCTCTCTTGCTGATCGCCGCCCTGCCGGTCTGGGCCCAGCAGCCCGCCACGCAGCCGCTGCCGGCGGTGCCGCCGCCGCCGCCGGGCATGGAAGCCTTCGACGCGGCGGTCGAGCCGGAAGTGACGATCGTCAAGAGCGCCCAGGAAACGCGCGAGGAGTACCGGCTGCGCGGCAAGCTGTACATGGTCAAGGTGACGCCGGCGGTCGGCAAGCCCTATTACCTGATCGACCGCCAGGGCGACGGCGTTTTCGTCGAGAGCGGCATCGAGGAGCGCCCGGTGCGACCGCCGATGTGGATCATCCATAGCTGGTAAGCCTTGTCCGTCTATACCACGGTCGGGCGGGAGGAACTCGCCGCCTGGCTGCAGCCGCTGGACGTCGGCGCGCTGCGCGAATATGCCGGCATCGCCGCCGGCATGCAGAATTCCAATTACTTCGTCGATACCGCCGCTGGCCGTTTCGTGCTGACGCTGTTCGAAGCGATTGCGGCGCCGGAGCTCGATTTCTATCTCGCCCTGCAGGATCACCTGGCCGGCCGCGGCCTGCCTTGTCCGCGGCCGCTGGCCGATGGCGAAGGCCGACGCTGGCGCCAGTTGGCCGGTAAACCGGCGGCGCTGCTGAGCTGCCTGCCGGGAGCGGCGATCGAAGCGCCGGAGGCCGGGCAGTGCGCGGCCGTCGGCCGCCTGCTCGGCGAGCTGCATGCCGCCGCCGCCGATTTTCCGGCGCCGCCGGCCAATCCCTGCGGCGCCGACTGGTGCCGGCGCGTCGGCACGGCGCTGCTGCCGCTGCTGGCGCCCGCTGAGGCGCTGCTGCTGCAGGACGAGCTGGCTTTTCAGGCGGCGCAGGACTACGACCGTCTACCGCGCGGCGTCATCCATGCCGATCTGTTCCGCGACAACGTGCTGTGGCAGGACGGCCGGCCGAGCGGCGTGCTCGATTTCTATTTCGCCGGCGCGGATTGCCTGTTGCTCGATCTGGCGGTGGTGGCCAACGACTGGTGCGTCGCCCCCGATCAGCTGGCGGCGCTGGTTGCCGGCTACCGTGGCATCCGCCCGTTGAGCGAGGTCGAGGCGGCCGCCTGGCCGGCCTTGCGGCGGGCGGCGGCCTTGCGCTTCTGGCTGCTGCGCCTGGAACTCAGCCACCGGCCGCGTTCCGGCGAGGTGGTCACGGTCAAGAACCCTGACCACTTCCGCCGCCTGCTGGAAAGCCTGCGCCTTGCCCCGGCTGCACTCCCCCGTTAGCATCCGCGCATGACCGAATCCTCCGCTTTTCCCCTCCCGCCGGAACCGTTTACCGGCGACAGCCGCGAAGTCGATGCCGGCGCCTGCTTCGACTGGCTGCAGCAGGGCTGGCTGCTGTTTCTCGTCAATCCCGGCATCTGGATCGGCTGCACGGTGCTGTTGCTGGTCATCCTGATGGCCATTTCCATCGTTCCCTTCTTCGGCCAGATCGCCGCCCACCTGCTGGTGCCGCTGTTCGGCGCCGGCATGTTCCAGGTCTGCCGCCAACTGGCGAACGGCGACGAGGCCCAGATTTCCGACTTGTTCATCGGTTTCCGGCGCAGCGCCGGGCCGCTGGTGATGGTCGGCGTGCTCTACGCCGCCAGCGTTTTCGGCCTCGCCTTCCTGGCCTTCCTGCTGATCGGCGGCGGCGTCCTCGGCGGCGCCATCACCGGCAGCGTGGCCGGCGTCAGCATCGCTTTCGGCGGCGTCATGCTGGCCGGCCTGCTGGTCATGGTGCTGTCGGTGCCGGTCATCATGGCCACCTGGTTCGCCCCGGTGCTGGTGCTGTTCCACGACATGAAGCCGGCCGCCGCGATGCACGCCAGCTTCGCCGCCGGCGCCCGCAACTGGGTGGCGATGGTGATTTTCGGCATTTTCCTGGTCGTCGCGCTGTTCTTCGCCATGCTGCCGCTTGGTCTCGGCCTGCTGCTGTTGCTGCCGATCTTTTCCGGCGCGGTATACGCCTCCTACCGCGATATTTTCGAGGGAGCCTAGGCCGTGCGCGCCCAGACCGTAACTTCCGCCCAAGGCTGGCGCTGGCTGGCCGCCGGCTTCGCCATCTTCCGCCGCAATCCGCCGATCCTGTCGCTGCTGGTCGTGATCTACTGGCTGGTCGTGATCTTCCTCAACGTGCTGCCGCTGGTCGGCGCCTTCGCCGCCTCGCTGATCATTCCCGGCCTCTCGGTCGGGCTGATGCAGGCGGCGCGCAACATCGAGCGCGGCCAGCCGGTCGGCATCCCGACGCTGTTCGGCGGCCTGCGCGAGAATACGCGCACCCTGCTGGCCCTCGGCGGCCTGTACCTGGTGGTGACGCTGGGCATTCTCGGCCTGTCGTCGATCATCGACGGCGGCGACCTGCTGCGCTACATGCTGGCTTCCAGCCGCGCCGAGCGGGCGGCGGTCGAGGACGCCGATTTCACGCTGCCGGCGCTGTTCGTGCTGGTCCTGCTGGCGCCGGTGCTGATGGCCTGGTGGTTCGCCCCGGTGCTCGCCGCCTGGCACCGCCAGCCGCTGGGCAAGGCGCTGTTCTTCAGTTTCGTCGCCTGCTGGATGAACTGGCGGGCCTTCCTGGCCTACGGGGCGGCCGTGCTGCTGGTCGCCGGCATCGTCCCCGGCGTCGTGCTCGGCCTGCTGACGATGTTGCTGCCCGGTCTCGCCAGCTTTGTCAGTTCGCTGTTGATCGTCTTCATGGTGCTGGTCATGGCACCGGCGATTTTCGCCAGCTTCTACGCCAGCTACCGGGACATTTTCGGCATTTCCGAAATTGTCTGAGCCGCTCGGCCTCTTCGGCGGGACTTTCGACCCGGTGCATTTCGGCCACCTGCGGCTGGCCGAGGAAGCCATCGGCCAACTGGAACTCGGCGGCGTGCGCTGGATTCCCGCCGGCCGGCCGGCGCACCGTGGGCAGCCGCAGGTGGCCCCGGCGCAGCGGCTGGCCATGATCCGCCTGGCCACCGCCGGCAACTCCCGCTTTTCCGTCGATGCCGCCGAAGTCGAGGCGGCGGCGCCGAGCTACACCGTGCCGACGCTCGAACGCCTGCGCCGCGAACTGGGCCCCGAGCGGCCGCTGGTCCTGCTGCTCGGGGCCGATGCTTTCGCCGGCCTGGAAAGCTGGCACCGCTGGCGCGAGTTGTTCGCCCTGGCTCATGTCGCCGTCTCGCACCGGCCCGGCTTTCCCGTCGCCGCCGCGGCCTTGCCGCCGACGCTGGCCGGGGAACTTGCCGCCCGCGGCCAGGTCGACTCGGCAGTCCTGCGCGCGGCGCCGGCCGGCCGCATCGTCACTTTCGCGATGACGCAACTGGCCATTTCGGCCACCCAGATCCGGCAATTGCAGGCGGCCGGCCGTTCGGCCCGCTATTTGCTGCCGGACGACGTACTCGACTATATTCGGACTCACTCCCTTTACAGAAATCCCTGATGGACACACGCAAACTGCAGAAAATCGTCGTCAACGCCCTCGAAGACATCAAGGGCAAGGACATCGAGGTCATCAACACCGCCAAGCTCACTTCGATGTTCGATCGCCTGGTCATCGCCACCGGCGATTCCAACCGTCAGGTCAAGGCCCTGGCCCGCAATGTCCAGGACAAGGTGCGCGAAGCCGGCGCCGACGTGCTGTCCACCGAAGGCGAGGATGCCGGCGAGTGGGTGCTGGTCGATCTCGGCGACATCGTGGTCCACGTCATGCAGCCGGGCGTGCGCCTCTACTACAACCTCGAGGAACTGTGGCAGGCGACGCCGGCCCAGCGCCGCAAGGCGGTGGCGGAGCAGGCTGCCGCCGGATGAAGCTGAGCCTGCTGGCCGTCGGTCACCGCCAGCCGGCCTGGGTCAACGAAGGCTGTGCCGAATACCTCAAGCGCATGCCGCGCGAACTGCCGCTGGCGGTCAGCGAGATCAAGCCCGAGCCGCGCGGCGCGAAAACCCGCGAACAGTTGCTGGCCGCCGAGAAGCTGCGCATCCGCGAAGCCCTGCCGGGCGGTTGCCGCCTCGTCGTGCTCGACGAGAAGGGCGACGATCTGACCACCCTCAAGCTGGCCCGCCGGCTCGAAGCCTGGATGCGGGACGGCCGCGACGTGGCCCTGCTGATCGGCGGCGCCGACGGTCTCGACGAGGAATTCAAGGCCCAGGCCGACGACAGGTTGCGCCTGTCGAGCTTGACCCTGCCGCACGGCATGGCCCGGTTGCTGCTGTGCGAGCAGTTGTATCGCGCCGTCAGCGTGCTGAAAAACCACCCCTATCACCGCGAGGGTTGAGAAGCCGGCGTCATGCCGACCTTTCCCATTAGCCGTCGCGTTGACTACACTACGCCCATGCGCCTTTATCTTGCTTCCCGCAGCCCGCGGCGGCGCGAATTGCTGACCCAGATCGGGGTCGCTTTCGATACCGTGCTGTTCCGCGAAGGCTCGCGGATCGACAGCGAAACCGACGAGACGCCCGGCGTCGGCGAGGATCCGGTTGCCTACGTCGAACGCATCGCCCGCGCCAAGGCCGAACACGGCCAGAGCATCGTCACCGAGCGACGCCTGCCGCCGCGCCCGGTGCTGGCCGCCGACACGACCCTCGAATTCGCGGGGCGGATCATCGGCAAGCCGGTCGATGCCGCCGATGCCGTCAATATCCTGCGCCGCCTGTCGGGGCAGAGCCACCGCGTGCTGACCGGCGTCGCCGTGACTTACCAGGGGCGCACCGAATACGCGCTGTCGGCGAGCGAAGTGCGCTTCCGGCTGCTCGACGAGCATGAAATCCGCCACTACGTGATGAGCGGCGAGCCGATGGACAAGGCCGGCGCCTACGGGATCCAGGGCCGGGCCGGGCTGTTCGTCGAATACCTGGCCGGCAGCTATACCGGCGTCGTCGGTCTGCCGGTGTGCGAAACCGGCAACTTGCTCAAGCGCTTCGGCTGGCAGTTCTGAGTCGGGCGCCGGCCGCTCGGGCCGTCGCCAGTTCCAGCAACAGGGCCGCGGCCTGCGTCGCGCCGTCGATGGCCGGCGGCGCTGCCGGCGGCAGGGCCCATAGCGCCGCCAGGTCGCCGGCGAGATCGCCGTGGCGCAAAACGGCGGCGTCGATTTGGCGGCAGCGGCCATGCTCCGCCAGCCACGCGATCAAGCATTCCTGTTCCGGCCAATCGGCCCGTCGCTGATAGAGCACCGGCGTGCCGTTGGCCGCCGCCTCGGTGAAAGTGCCGTAGCCCGGCTTGCTCAGCACCGCGTCGACCGAGCGCAGCAAATCGGTGAAGGCGAGGCCGAATTCCTCGACGGCGATGGCAGCGGGGTGGCGGCAGCCCCATTCGCCCGGCACCAGCCAGCGGATGCCGGGCCGCCGCGGCCAGTCGTCGACCGGCAGGCGATGGGCGATGCCGCCCATGGCGACCAGCACCGTCCGCTCGTCGCCCAGACCGAGATCGCGGCGCTGGCCGAGCGCGGCGATCGGGCCGACCGGCCGCAGGTTGTCCAGCGCCGCCATCGCCATGCCCGGCGTCACGCGCAGGAAGGCGGCGGCCGAACGGTAGGCGGCCAGCATCTCGGCATGGATCGGCGCAGCCCAGGCTTCGTCGCCGAAAAAATGGGTGAACAGGTCGGCCCAGTTCAACGAGCACAGGCTGGTGGCCGGAATGCCGGCACGGGCGGCGCCGGCCAGCGGCAGGTAGCTGACGTTGGTCAGCACCAGGTCGGGCCGCAATTCGGCCAGCCATGCCGCCTCGGCGGCGACGCGGCCGGGCCAGCCGGCGTGGGCCTGGCGATAGGCGGCGGCGCTGGCTGTGCGGTCGATGCGCGTGGCGTCGACCATTGCGTAGCCGAAATCGCTGGCTTCGGCGATCAGCTCGAAGGGCGGGCGGATGCGCTGGCGCAGCTTGGCCGGCGGCAGCCGGCTGCGCAGCGTCAGGCGCAAATCCGGCCGCGCCTCGGCCAGGGCGTTGAGGACCGGCGCGGTGATCGCCAGGTGGCCGAAGCCGTGGCTGGAGATATCGACGAACAGATGCATGGCGGCGGGCGGAGGCGCCGGGTCCGGCCCGCCGCCGGCGGGGTCAGCGGTTCTTGAAGGCCGGCTTGCGCTTCTCGACGAAGGCGGCCATGCCTTCCTTCTGGTCCGCGAGGGCGAAGGTGGAGTGGAAGACGCGGCGCTCGAACAGCAGGCCCTCGTTGAGCGAGGATTCGTAGGCGCGATTGACCGACTCCTTGATCATCATCACCACCGGCAGCGAGAAATTGGCGATGGTCGCGGCGGCCTTCAGCGTTTCGTCGAGCAGTTGCTCGGCCGGATAGACGCGGGCGACCAGGCCGGCCTTCTCCGCCTCGGCGGCGTCCATCATGCGCGCCGTCAGGCACAGGTCCATGGCCTTGGCCTTGCCGACGGCGCGCGGCAGGCGCTGCGAGCCGCCGAGGCCGGGCATGGTGCCGAGCTTGATCTCGGGCTGGCCGAACTTGGCCGTGTCGGCGGCGAAAATCATGTCGCACATCATCGCCATCTCGCAGCCGCCGCCCAGCGCGTAGCCGGCCACCGCGGCGATCACCGGCTTGCGGGCCGTCTTGATGCGCTCCCAGCCGTTGGTGATGTAATCGTTCTTGTAGGCGTGCATGTAGTCGTAATCCTTCATCGCGCCGATGTCGGCGCCGGCGGCGAAGGCTTTCTCGCTGCCGGTGACGACGATGCAGCCGATGTTCTCGTCGGCCTCGAAGGCGTCGATGGCGGCGGCAATGCCGGCCATCACGCCGGCGTTGAGAGCGTTCATCGCTTCCGGGCGGTTGAGGCGGATCAGGCCGACGCGGCCGTGTGTTTCGCTGAGGACTACTGCGGTCATGGGTCTCTCCAAAAAATGGCCGCGCCGATGACGGGCGGGTCGAATCGAATGTTTGCTCTTGTGGCGCCGGGGCCGGCCGCTTTCCGGCGGCTGGTCCCGAGGCCCGGCAGACGACATCTTAACCCTCCTTGCCGCCCGCTTCGCCGGTCGCGCGGCCGGCGGTGTATCCTGCCGGCAACCGCAACTTTTCCGGCCGCTGCGGTCCAACGCGGACGGGGAGTTTCCGGCCCGCCTCCCCCATTTTTCTACTGCGCGAAAAATTCCGATGATCGAGCCGCAACCCGATGCGATCTACCTCGTCGAACTCTGCAGCGGCGAGCGGCGCCACTGGCGCTGCCTGGCCGCCCGGCCGGGCGAGGTGGCGCGCTGGTGGCGCGATCTCGACAGCGGCCGCGAATTCGCCGAGAGCGGCCTGATGTACGCCTGGCGGATACTCGCCCGGGCGGACGCCGATCTGCCCGAGCCACGGAGGTAGCCATGAGCGACAACAGCCAGCCCGACATCGACCGCCTGTGCGTGGAGCAGATGGCCGATGCCCTGATCTATTCCGATGCCCTCGGCACCATCGTCCGCTGGAACGCCGCCGCCGCCGCGCTGTTCGGCCACACGCCGGCGCAGGCGCTGGGCCAGAGTCTCGACCTGATCATTCCCGAGGGCCTGCGCGCCGCCCACTGGTCGGGCTTCGACCGGGCCATGGAGACGGGCGTCACGCGCCTCAACGGCCAGGCCACCGTGACCCGGGCGCTGACCGCCGACGGGCGGAACATCTACGTCGAAATGAGCTTCGCCGTCGTCACCGACGGCAACGGCCAGGCCATCGGCTCGGTCGCCATCGCCCGCGACGCCGGCAAGCGGCGCCAGGAAGAGCGCGAACTGCGCGAACGGCTGGCGGTGCTGGAACGCGGCGCCGCCTAAGGCCGCCGCCGGCCGGTGCCGGTTCAGTGGCCCTGATGGTCGATCAGGCGGTGGAAGGCGTCGTGCACCTTGGCCAAGGCCGGTTCGGCCGCGCCCGGGCGCTCGCGGCATTGCCGCCGCAGGGCGCCGACCGCCGCCCGCAGCGCCCGCGCGTCGCCGCTGCCGATGGCGCCGGCCAGGCCGGCCATCGTGTCGGCCTGGGCACAGGTGTCGCGGTCGCGGGCGGCGCCCGGTTCGGCGTGCCATAGAGGCGCCAGCACGGCATGGAAAGCGTCGATGTCGGGCGGGAAGGCGGGATGGCGATGGGCCATGGGCCCGTCGGCGGCACCGGCCAGCGGTGCCGCCAGGGCAAGGACGAACAGGGCGATGGGGGTTTTCGTCATTTCGGAACGTGTCGGGGAATGGGCGGCCCGGGAGCCGGGCGGCGGGGCCGTGATTCTAATCGCCGGTCGGCGAGACGCGGAAGGTGCGCAGCTTGGGCAGGGTGCGCAGCGCCTCGGCCAGCTTGGCGGTGTTTTCCGCGCACGTGGTGCGGATCACCATCTTGTACTCGAAGAAGGCACCGTCGTCGGTGAGGCGGTAGCTCATGTTGGCGACAGTGAAGCCGTGCTCTTTGAGAAAGGCGCGAATCTCGGCTTCCGGCATCACCTCGTCGCGGTTGAAGCGCAAGGCGTGGTGGGCGTAGGCGTGCGACGGCAGGCGCGACTCGATCCAGCGGAAGGCCGACAGCACGCCCAGGGTCAGCGCCGTCGCCAGGATTGCCGGCAGGTAGAAGCCGATGCCCATCAGGATGCCGATGGCCGCCGTGATCCAGATCGAGGCCGCCGTCGTCAGCCCGCGCACGCTGAGTCCTTCCTTGAAAATCACCCCGGCGCCGAGAAAGCCGATGCCGGTCATGATGCCCTGCGCCATCCGCGTCGGATCGGTGCGCACCGTGTCCAGCGGCACCCCGGGCAGCCACTTCCACTGGTACAGCGTGACCAGCATCAGCAGGCTGGAGGCCAGGCAAACCAGCGTATGCGTGCGAAACCCGGCCGGCCGGGCGTGGATGCTGCGCTCCATGCCGATGATGCCGCCGGCCACCAGCGCGCCGAGCAGATGCAGGGCAATGGTCTGGAACTCGCTGTCCATCGAAATCTCCTCCCGGTGTCAGGGTCGTTGCGTTAGTTTGTGACAAATATGTTACGACCGGAAGGCAATCTGCAACAATCGAAAAATTTGCGCGAATCGGGCTTGCCGACGACCGCGATTGCACCGTTTTCGCCCGCATTGTCATGGAACCGGCCACGGCATGGCACGGTCACATCGCACACGACAGGCTCGCCCTCTTTCAGCTCAGGCTGAAAATCTGTGTTCAGTCATTCGGATCGTCTTGTTCATATGAGGTGAATGCCATGAAGCTGAAGCAAGTTGTTGCCATTGCCGCGCTCACGATCTTCTCGTTCACGACGACGGGCGCCTTCGCCCAGTCGGACAAGGAAAAAAACCAGGCGGAAATCCAGGCCAAGGCCGATCAGACCCTGAACGAGTTCTACAAGGCCAGGCCGAAACTGCAGGGCGAAGTCAAAAAAGCCGCCGGCTATGCCGTTTTCACCAGCTACGGCCTGAGCTTCATCGTCGGCGGCAGCGGCGGCGCCGGCCTGGTGCGCGACAACAAGACCCGGCACGTGACCTACATGAACCTCGCCCAGGCCAGTGCCGGCCTGCAGATTGGCGCCGCCGAAACGCGCTACCTGTTCGTTTTCAAGAACGCGAAAAGCATGCAGTCCTTTATCGACTCGGGCTGGGAAGCCGGGGCTGAAGCCGGTGCCGGCGCCGGTGCCGGCAAGACCGCCGGCGGCGGCACCGTCGGCGAGTTCACCGGCGGCAAGATGTACAGCCTGACCAAGAACGGCTTCCAGGCCGGCGGCGCGGTGGCCGGCACCAAGTTCTGGAAGGACAAGGAGTTGAACTGAGCCCGGCACGGGCAAGCGGAAGGCACGGCTTGCCGCCGGATCGCCCGGAAGCGGCATCGCCGGGCGAGCGCCTTTTTGCGGGCTTGAGCCGCGACGGCCCAGGGGCGGCCATCGCCTGCAACAGCGAGTCACCGGTGGCCGGTGCGTATCGCGGCGGCGCCGGCGGGGAATCGTCCCCTTCCGCAAGCCGGGGAGGGCATCGCCGCCGGGCGTCGATCCCGGGTTGCCGGCCGGCGTCGGGCTGACGCGCGCTTCCATCTTGCGCGAGCGGTGCCATTGGCATAACCGCGCCGGCGGCAGGGAATGTTCTTCTTGCCGCCCGTTTGTACAAGCCATTTAATCCGTGGTATTCAGGCAGTTTTCGAGGCTGGGGCGTTTGCCGGTTAGGCCTTGGCGCGGCAGCGCCGGCCGGTAGTCGCCCCGGGCCTCGGCAATACGTCTGTACGCTGAAACGGGTGATCAATTCGTTTGCGAAAACTGGTGCGCTTCGCCCCTTTCCCGTCGGGGAAGGGGATTCCCGCCGGCGGGAACCGTCATGGTTCGCGGCCGGCGCAGCGGATCGGCGGCCGGGCCCGTTTCAGGTAGCGCTTGCCGCGGCATGCCAGCATCCGGGGGCGTCGGCGACGTACTGCCGGACCTTCCCCTTTGGCGTAGCGCATCCGTCCCCGGTTCCCTCGGCCTTGTTGGCGACCTGATATGTCTTCCGAACTTCCCCGTTCCGCCCCGGCGGCAAAACCCTTCCATCGCCGGCCGCTCGTCTGGGGCCTGGCGCTCGTTCTCGCGGCCGCCGGCATCGGGCTGTGGCTGGCCCGCGACAAGCCGGGGGCGGCCGGCGATGCCGCGCACGCCAGGCCCGGTGGCGGAGCGGCGGGCGGCGGGCGGCCGCAGCCGGTGATCGTCGCGGCGGTGGAAAAGGCCGATGTGCCGGTCTATCTCGATGCCATCGGCACGGTCACCGCGCGCAGCACGGTGACGGTCAAGGCGCGCGTCGACGGCCAGTTGATGCGCGTGCTGTTCACCGAGGGGCAGACGGTCAAGGCCGGCGATCTGCTGGCCGAGATCGACCCGCGGCCGTTCCAGGTGCAACTGGCGCAGGCCGAGGGGCAGATGGCGCGCGACCGCGCCTTGCTGCTGAATGCGCGGCAGGATCTGGAACGCTACAGGACGCTGGTCGAACAGGATTCGGCGACGCGCCAGCAGCTGGATGCGCAGGAAGCGCTGGTGCGGCAGTACGAGGGGGCGGTCAAGACCGACCAGGCGGCGATCGACGACGCGCAACTGCAACTGACCTATTCCCGCATTACCGCGCCGGTGGGCGGCAAGCTCGGCCTGCGCCAGGTCGATGTGGGCAACATCGTGCACGCCTCGGATGCGAACGGGCTGGTCGTCATCACCCAGGTCAAGCCGATCGACGTGGTGTTTGCGCTGCCGCAGGGCGAACTGACGGCGCTGCTGCAGATGCCCGGCGGCGGCACGGGGCTGGCCGTGGAGGCGCTGGCGCCGGACAGCAAGCGCCCGGTCGCGCGCGGCAAGGTGCTGACCGTCGACAACCAGATCGACACGGCGACCGGCACGGTCAAGCTCAAGGCCGAATTCGCCAACGACGACGGGCGGCTGTTCCCGAACCAGTTCGTCGCCGTTCGCCTGCAGCTCGACGTGCGCCGCGATGCCGTGGTCGCCCCGAGCGCCGCCGTGCTGCGCGGCGCGCCGGGCACCTTCGTCTATGTGGCGAAGGCCGACAAGACGGTGAGCGTTCGCCCGGTCGGCATCGGGCCGGCCGAGGGCGGCCGCACGATCGTCGAGTCCGGTCTGCAACCCGGCGAGCAGGTCGTCATCGACGGTACCGACAAGCTGCGCGAAGGCGCGCATATCGAGCCGGTCAGCCGCGACGAGGCGGCGCGCGCCATGACGGGCGCCGGCAGCCGGAAGGCCGATCATGGCGGCACCGGCGACGTGGGCACCAAGGGCGGCAAGCCGGGCGACGCTCGCACTTCGCGCAGCGGCGCGAGTGCGCTGGCGGCGCGTGCGGAATAAGCGGCGCGGCATGACGGCGGGCGATCCGGCATGAACCCCTCGCGTCTTTTCATCGAGCGGCCGGTGGCGACCTCGCTGCTGATGGTGGCGATCCTGCTCGCCGGCATCGTCGCCTACCGCTTGCTGGCGATTTCGGCGCTGCCCCAGGTCGATTACCCGACGATCCAGGTCGTCACGCTGTATCCGGGCGCCAGCCCGGAGGTCATGGCTTCCTCCGTCACCGGCCCGCTCGAACGCCAGTTCGGCCAGATGCCGGGCCTCAACGAGATGAGTTCGACGAGTTCGGGCGGCGCTTCCGTCATCACGCTGCAATTCAGCCTCGAACTGGCGCTCGACGTCGCCGAGCAGGAAGTGCAGGCGGCGATCAACGCCGCCGGCTCGCTGCTGCCCGCCGACCTGCCGAATCCGCCGATCTACAACAAGGTGAATCCGGCCGACACGCCGGTGCTGACGCTGGCGGTGACGTCCGACACGCTGCCGCTGCCCAAGGTGCAGGATCTCGTCGATACCCGGCTGGCGCAGAAGATTTCGCAGCTGCCGGGCGTCGGCCTGGTCAGCCTGTCGGGCGGCCAGCGCCCGGCCGTGCGGATTCGCGCCAATCCGCAGGCGCTGGCGGCGCGCGGGCTGTCGATCGACGACCTGCGCACCGCCATCGGCAACGCCAACGTCAGCCAGGCCAAGGGCAGTTTCGACGGCCCCGAGCGGGCGTCCACCATCGACGCCAACGATCAGTTGCGCTCGGCCGCCGAATACCGCGACATGATCGTCGCCTACGCCAACGGCTCGCCGCTGCGCCTGTCCGACATCGCCGAGATCGTCGACGACGCCGAGAACAACCGGCTCGCCGCCTGGGCCAACACCGAGCCGGGCATCATCGTCAATATCCAGCGCCAGCCGGGCGCCAACGTCATCGAGGTGGTCGACCGCATCAAGCAGCTGCTGCCGCAGTTGCAGGCCTCGCTGCCGGGGGCGCTCAAGGTGTCGATCATGACCGACCGCACGGTGACCATCCGCGCCTCGGTCGAGGACGTGCAGTTCGAGCTGGTGCTCGCCGTCGCGCTCGTCGTGATGGTGATCTTCCTCTTCCTGCGCAACCTGTCGGCCACCGTCATTCCGAGCGTGGCGGTGCCGCTGTCGCTGGTCGGGACTTTCGGCGTGATGTACCTCGCCGATTTCTCGATCAACAACCTGACGCTGATGGCGCTGACCATCGCCACCGGCTTCGTGGTCGACGACGCGATCGTGATGATCGAGAACATCGCCCGCTACATCGAGGAGGGCGAATCGCCGATGGCGGCCGCCCTGAAGGGTTCGGCGCAGATCGGCTTCACCATCATCTCGCTGACCTTCTCGCTGATCGCGGTGCTGATTCCGCTGCTCTTCATGGGCGACGTGGTCGGACGGCTGTTCCGCGAGTTCGCCATCACCCTGGCGGTGGCCATCCTGATTTCCGCCGTGGTCTCGCTGACGCTGACGCCGATGATGTGCGCGCGCTTGCTGAAGCATGTGCCGGAGGCGCAGCAGGGCCGCTTCTACCATGCGGCCGGGCAGTTCTTCGAGCGCATGATCGCCGGCTACGGCCGCATGCTGACCTGGGTGCTCGAACGCCAGGGCCTGACGCTGGCCGTGGCGGTCGGCACGCTGGCGCTGACCGCGCTGCTCTACCTGGTCGTGCCGAAAGGCTTCTTCCCGGTGCAGGACACCGGCGTCATCCAGGGCATCACCGAGGCGCAGCAGACCGTTTCCTTCGCCGCCATGGCCGGGCGCCAGCGCGATCTCGCCGCCGAGGTGCTGAAGGAACCGGCGGTGGACAGCGTGTCCTCCTTCATCGGCATCGACGGCACCAACGCCACGATCAACAGCGGCCGCATGCTCATCAATCTCAAGCCCAAGGCCGAGCGCGACGGCGACGCCGCCGAGATCGCCCGGCGCATCCAGCAGCGCGTCGCCGGAGTGCCCGGCATCGCGCTGTACATGCAGCCGGTGCAGGATCTCGGCATCGAGGACCGCATCAGCCGCACGCAATACCAGTTCACGCTCGAAGACGCCGATGCCGCGCTGCTCACCGAATGGGTGCCGCGGCTCATCGAGCGGCTCAAGCAGGAGCCGCAGCTGGCCGACGTCACCAGCGACCTGCAGGTGCAGGGCCTGCAGGCGATGGTGCAGATCGACCGCGAAGCGGCCGGGCGGCTGGGCATCACCGTGGCGCAGATCGACAACGCGCTGTACAGCGCCTTCGGCCAGCGGCTGGTGTCGACCATCTTCACGCAGGCCAACCAGTACCGCGTCGTGCTCGAAGTCGGGCCGCGGTTCTCGCAGGGGCCGGAAGCGCTCGGGCAGATCCACGTCGCCACGGCGAGCGGGGCGCAGGTGCCGCTGTCGTCGGTGGTGCGCGTCGTCGAGCAGCCGGGCACGCTGGCGATCAACCACCTCGGCCAGTTCCCGGCGGCGACGGTGTCGTTCAACCTGGCGCCCGGCGCTTCGCTCGGCGAGGCGGTCAAGGCGATCCGCGCGGCGGAAGCCGAACTCGGCCTGCCGGCCAGCATGGGCACGCATTTCGCGGGCGCGGCGAGCGCCTTCGAGGCCTCGCTGTCCAACACGCTGTGGCTGATCCTGGCGGCGGTGGTGACGATGTACATCGTGCTCGGCGTGCTCTACGAGAGCTTCATCCACCCGGTCACGATCCTGTCGACGCTGCCCTCCGCCGCCATCGGCGCGCTGCTCGCGCTGATCCTGTCGAAAAACGATCTCGACATCATCGCCATCATCGGCGTGATCCTGCTCATCGGCATCGTCAAGAAGAACGCCATCATGATGATCGACTTCGCCCTCGAAGCCGAGCGCAAGGAGGGCATGGCGCCGCGCGAGGCGATCTATCAGGCCTGCCTGCTGCGCTTCCGGCCGATCCTGATGACGACGATGGCGGCGCTGCTCGGCGCGCTGCCGCTGATGCTCGGCGGCGGCGTCGGCTCCGAGCTGCGCCATCCGCTCGGCGTGACCATGGTCGGCGGCCTGATGGTCAGCCAGGTGCTGACGCTGTTCACCACGCCGGTCATCTACCTCGCCTTCGACCGCCTCAGCCGGCGCCTGCGCGGTGTCGCCGACGAGGCGGACGAAGGGGCCGCCCGGACATGAACCTGTCGGCGCTTTTCATCGACCGTCCGGTGGCGACCACGCTGCTGACGCTCGGTGTGGCGCTGGCCGGCTTTCTCGGCTTCGCGCTGCTGCCGGTCTCGCCCCTGCCGCAGGTCGATTTTCCGACCATTTCGGTGTCGGCCTCGTTGCCCGGCGCCAGCCCGGAGACGATGGCGGCGACGGTGGCGACGCCGCTGGAACGCGCCTTGGGCCGCATCGCCGGCATCACCGAGATGACCTCGTCGAGCTCGCTCGGCAGCACGCGCGTCACGGTCCAGTTCGATCTGAGCCGCAACATCGACGGTGCCGCGCGCGACGTGCAGGCCGCGCTCAACGCGGCGCGCAGCCTGTTGCCGACCAGCCTGCCGAACAACCCGACCTACCGCAAGGTGAATCCGGCCGATGCGCCGATCATGATCCTGACGCTGACCTCGGCGACGATGACGCAGGGCCAGATGTACGACGTGGCCTCGACCATCCTGGCGCAGAAGCTCTCGCAGGTGCGGGGCATCGGGCAGGTGAACGTCGGCGGCAGCTCGCTGCCGGCGGTGCGCGTCGAACTCGATCCGGTGGCGCTGACGCACGCCGGCGTGTCGCTGGAGGACGTGCGCGCCGCCATCGTGGCGACCAATGCCAACCGGCCCAAGGGCCTGGTCGAGAACGACGCGCAGCGCTGGCAAATCCAGGCCAACGACCAGGCGCGCACGGCCAGGGAATACATTCCGCTGATCGTTTCGTGGAAGAACGGTGCGCCGGTACAGCTCGGCGACGTCGCCAACGTCATCGACTCGGTGGAGGACGTGCGCAACGCCGGCATGGCCAACGGGCAGCCTTCGGTCGTGCTGGTGCTGCGGCGCCAGCCGGACGCCAACATCATCGACACGGTGGATCGCGTCAAGGATTTGCTGCCGCAACTGCGCGCCTCGATTCCGGCGGCGGTCGACCTGGAAGTCGCGCAGGACCGCACGACGACTATCCGCGCCTCGCTGCGCGATGTCGAGCTGACGCTGGTGATCTCGATCTCGCTGGTCATCCTGGTGGTCTTCCTGTTCCTGCGCAACGGCCGCGCCACGCTGATCCCGAGCGTGGCGGTGCCGGTGTCGCTGGTCGGCACCTTCGGCGTGATGTATCTGGCCGGCTTCTCGCTCAACAACCTCTCGCTGATGGCGCTGACCATCGCCACCGGCTTCGTCGTCGACGACGCCATCGTCGTCCTGGAAAACATCTCGCGCCACGTCGAGGACGGCATGGAACCGCGTCAGGCCGCGCTGCGCGGCGCCCGCGAGGTCGGCTTCACGGTGCTGTCGATCAGCCTGTCGCTGGTCGCCGTGTTCATCCCGATCATGGCCATGGGCGGCATCGTCGGCCGGCTGTTCCGCGAATTCGCGCTGACGCTGTCGGTGGCCATCTTCGTCTCGCTGCTGGTCTCGCTGACGACCACGCCGGCGATGTGCGCCCGCCTGCTGAAAGCGCGGCGCGAGGATCGACAAGGGCGCCGGGAAGGCCGCGCCTCGCGCGCCATCGGCCGCTTTCTCGAACGCCTGTCGGCCGGCTACGGCCGCACGCTGGCCGTGGCCCTGCGCCATCCGCGCAGCGTCATGCTGATCCTGCTCGCCACGGTCGGGCTCAACGTGTGGCTCTACGTCATCGTGCCGAAGGGCTTTTTCCCGCAGCAGGATACCGGCCGCATGACCGGTTTCGTGCAGGCCGACCAGGCGATCTCCTTCCAGGCGATGCGGCAGAAAATGGTGGCCTTCGTCGATATCGTCCGCCAGGATCCGGCGGTGGATGTCGTCACCGCCTACACCGGCGGCGGCCAGCGCAACAGCGGCTTCATGTTCGTCGGCCTGAAGCCGCGCAGCGAGCGCAAGGACAGCGCGGACGAGGTGATCAACCGCCTGCGCAACAAGACGGCGGCCATTCCCGGCGCCCAGCTGTTCCTGCAATCGGTGCAGGACATCCGCGTCGGCGGCCGCCAGGCCAACGCCCAGTACCAATACACCCTGCAGGCCGACGACCTGGCCGCGCTGCGCGCCTGGGAGCCGAAAATCCGCGCGGCGCTGTCGCAACTGCCGCAGTTGCAGGACGTCAATACCGACCAGCAGGAGGGCGGCCTGCAGACGACAGTGGAAATCGACCGCGACGCCGCCTACCGGCTCGGCCTGAATGCGCGCCAGGTCGATTCCATCCTCAACGATGCCTTCGGCCAGCGCCAGGTATCGACGATCTACAACCCGCTCAACCAGTACCGCGTCGTCATGGAACTGGCGCCGCGCTACCTGCAAGGCCCGGATTCGCTGCGCGACACCTACCTCATCGCGCCGGGCGGACTGGCCGTGCCGCTGGCCGCCATCGCCAAGTGGGGGCCGGACAAGACGCCGCTGGCGGTCAATCACCAGGGCCAGTTCGTCGCCACCACGATTTCGTTCAACCTCGCGGCCAACGTCTCCCTGTCGGCGGCGACCAACGCCGTCGCCGACGCGATGGCGCGCATCGGCGTGCCGACCTCGGTGCACGGCAGCTTCCAGGGGACGGCCAAGGTTTTCCAGCAATCGCTCGACAGCCAGCCGATCCTGATCCTGACCGCGCTGATCGCCGTGTACATCGTGCTCGGCGTGCTCTACGAAAGCCTGATCCACCCGATCACGATCCTGTCCACGCTGCCGTCGGCCGGTGTCGGCGCGCTGCTGGCGCTGATGCTGTTCAAGACCGATTTCTCGATCATCGCGCTGATCGCCGTGCTGCTGCTGATCGGCATCGTCAAGAAAAACGCCATCATGATGATCGACTTCGCGCTGGTCGCCGAGCGCGAGCAGAAGCTCTCCAGCCGCGACGCCATCTACCACGCCGCCGTGCTGCGTTTCCGCCCGATCATGATGACGACGATGGCCGCGCTGCTCGGCGCCGTGCCGCTCGCCGTCGGCCACGGCGAGGGCGCCGAGATGCGCCAGCCGCTCGGCATCGCCATCGTCGGCGGCCTGCTGATCAGCCAGTTGCTGACGCTCTACACGACGCCCGTCGTCTATCTCTACCTCGACCGCCTGCGCCTGTGGAACGAACGCCGCCGCGCCGCGCGCCGCCTCGAACCCCAGCCCGGCACCGCATCCTGAAGCGTCCTATGAAACCCGTACCGACCCAGCCGCCAAACGATTCCCGCCCGCTGCCGCGGCGCCGCCTGCTCGTGCCGCTCGCCTGTGCCGCCGCGCTGCTCTCCGCCTGCGCGGTCGGCCCCGACTACGCCAGGCCGGACGCGCCGGTGCCGCAGGACTACAAGGAGGCCCGGGGCTGGCAGCCGGCCGCGCCGCAGGACGACGTGCCGCGCGGCGACTGGTGGGCGGTGTTCGCCGACCCCGTGCTCGATGCGTTGATGCGGCGGGTCGACATCGACAACTACACCATCCAGGCCGCCGAAGCGCAGTACCGCCAGGCGCGTGAATTGACCGCCCAGGCCGGCGCCGCGCTGTATCCGACGGTGAACGCCAGCGTTTCTAAAACCCGCACGCAGGGCACGCAAAGCAGCACGGTATTGAGCAGCAACCTGCAGAACAACTACAGCGCCCTGCTTTCCCCTACGTGGGAAATCGACCTCTGGGGCGGCCTGCGCCGCGGCCGTGAAGCGGCCAGCGCCGCGGAGCAGGCGAGCGCGGCGGACCTCGAATCGGCCCGGCTTTCGGCGCGCGCCCAACTGGCGGCGAGCTACTTCCAGCTGCGCGTGCTCGATGCCCAGCACGTCCTGCTCAGCGAAACCGTGCAGGCCTACGAACGCGCCCTGCAAATCACCCGCAACCGCCTCGCCAGCGGCGTCGTGACGCCGGCCGACGTCGCCCAGGCCGAAAGCCAGCTGCAAACGGCGCGCACCAACCTGCTTGATACCGGCCTGTCGCGCGCCCAGACCGAGCACGCCATCGCGCTCCTCGTCGGCAAGGCGCCGGCCGATTTCGCTCTGACCGCCGGCGCGCTCACCGACGCCGTGCCGGAAGTTCCCGCCGGCCTGCCGTCCACGCTGCTCCAGCGCCGCCCCGACATCGCCGCCGCCGAGCGCCGCATGGCCGCCGCCAACGCCCAGATCGGCGTCGCCGTCGCCGCCTTCTTCCCGACGCTGACGCTGTCGGCGCAGGGCGGCTACCAGTCGACCACCTACGCCGACTGGTTCACGCGGCCGAGCCGCATCTGGTCGGTCGGCCCGCAACTGGCGGCGACCTTGTTCGACGGCGGCGCCCGCAGCGCCGCCAGGCGCGGCGCCGAGGCCGCCTACGACGCCGAAGTCGCCAGCTACCGCCAGACCGTGCTCACCGCCTTCCAGGAAGTCGAAGACAACCTCGCCGCCCTGCGCATCCTGGCGCAGGAACAGCAAACGCAGGAAGCCGCCCGCAACGCGGCGAAAACCTCGCTGAACATCGTCAGCAACCAGTACCGCGCCGGCACCGTGACCTACCTCGACGTCGTGCAGGCGCAAACCACGCTGCTCACCGCCGAAAGCAACCTGCTCAACATCCGCAACCGCCGGCTGGCGGCGAGCGTCGGTCTGGTCAAGGCCCTGGGCGGCGGCTGGGAGGTGCCGGGAGAGTCATGATGCCGGCGCGTCGGCGGCGATGGCAGCCGCCGAGAACCGAAACCCGTCCTAAAGCCTATTTCGACAAATGGCGCAAAACGAGGCTCGCGACACTTTCAAGCGTCCCGTCAATACTGAACCATTCGCTCTGGGATGCGCTGATGTGAAAATGCTTTTCGATCTCTGCAATAAAGAGAGACAGGTCATCTGTATCGATATTGAAATCCTTTGCTGGGTTCGTGGCACTAGAAACATCCTTCCGTTCGATGAACCCGATTACACGCACGAAGATATCAATAACAGTTTCGATCACCTGATCCTTCGCAGGGCTAACACTATCATTTTCCATTGCGCGCCTCGTATGCGCACATGCCGATGCTGACGGCGTCGAATACAGCCAAGCCCACTGCGACAAAAGGCAGAGCACGCCCCACGATTCCGAAGACGCGAATTGTGCCGAACGTACTTTTTGCAACTCGTGCAGCGATGGAGCCGTGCGGAAGCTTGGTCATAGGGAAGAACTTGAGGCCAAAATGGCTGGCGAGATTGGTGTACTTGCTGGAACCTGGATAGACCATATGACCCAGACGCAGCTTGCTAATTGGAATGCCGCCAGCGCCAGTTATCGCCGCCGTTGCCGTGAGTCCGTAATATTCTTTCGCACATTCCCAAATGTCACTGACCGTAACGTCTAGTTGCGGCACATCAGGGGGCGATAGTCTTGCCAAGTCGTATCCCTGACGGTTTCCGCCCTACGCATTTTCGGGAACGAACGCTATGGTCCCGCTACTATTTGCGGGCGTGCTGAAATCAGTGATTAGGCTTGAGGTACTTGGGTTGAAAATAGTGCCACGGCTGTTGATTTCGGTTATGCCGATGTGAATCGCATGAGATAAGGACATTGAATTCATAAAATTCCCTTTCGATTCGTGTTCTGATTGCGCTCAATTGATATTAAACCGGCAATTCAATACATCATAATACAGGCGATTTTTCCACCGTTGAAACAATGGCTTGCATATTGTAAAAATTGGCTTTCGATTTGCCGGGTTAATAGTGGAAGGCATTTTTGACGTATACGCTTGCGAGCTGGATGACGCGGCAGTTTTGAGGGCAGAGCTACCGGGCATTCGCGCTTGTTCCGAACGATATTGCTGGGAATGGATGGCAGTCATACACGGCGCAAATGGATTGTGGCCGAATTTTGCCTGTGGACGATTGATTTGTCATTTTGACGAGTGTGCCCTCCCCAAGCTTGCTTTGAGGGAATTTAACCAAGATTCGGCATTGGCTGATTGCCGGCTTCGTCCCTGGCTGGGTAGTTGGTAGCGTCTTGTCTTGTCCCGCATGGCGGGAGAAGCAGGGCAGGAAGCGAGGCGGTGGTCTGGAGCGCCGCCATCGGTTCGACGCTGCGGTGTTCCTTACATCCAGCCCGGCGGACGCTTGTCGAGGAAGGCGGCGATGCCGTCCTTGGCTTCGTCGGTGGCGCGCTGGCGGGCGATGCGTTGGGCGGTTTCCTCGCCGATGGTGGTGTCGATGGGCCGGCCGTGCACGGCGGCGATCAGTTCCTTGGCGGCGTTTTGGGCATGCGGGCCGCCTTGCAGCAGGGTTTCGGCGAGGCGGCCGACGCAGGCGTCGAGGTCGCCGGCGGCGGCGATTTCGCCGACCAGGCCGATGGCCAGCGCCCGCCGGGCATCGATCCGCTCGCCGCTCTGGAAATAGCGCAGGGCGTGGCGCGGGCCGATGGCGCGCAGCACGTAGGGGCCGATGACGGCGGGGATGATGCCGAACTTGACTTCCGAGGTGGCGAACAGCGCATCGTCGCTGGCCACGGCCATGTCGCAGGCGGCGGTCAGGCCGGTGCCGCCGCCCAGGGCGGCGCCCTGGACGCGGGCGATGGTCGGTTTCTTCATGCCGGCCAGGGTGCGCAGCATGGCGGCGAAGCGGCGGGCGTCGTCGATGTTCTGTTCGTGCGTGAACGTGGCGGCGCGCTGCATCCAGTTGAGGTCGGCGCCGGCCGAGAAATGCTTGCCGCGCCCGCCGAGGACGACGATGCGCACGTCGGGATCGGCATCGAGTTGCCGGCAGGCGTCGGTCAGTTCGTCGATCAGCCGTTCGTCGAAGGCGTTGAAGACGGCCGGGCGATTCATCCACAGGGTGGCGATCTTGCCGTTGCGTTCGATTTCCAGGGTTTGATACATGGCGGGCCTCGGCGGTTGGGGGCGCGGCGCGCCGACGGCGGCCGCGCCCGGTCGGGGTGGCGGAAAAAATGCCCGCCACCGGCGCGAGCCGGCGGGCGGAGCGAGCTTGCTGCGTGCTGCGGGGAGGAAAACGGGGCGCTCAGCGTTCGTCGAAGCTGATCGTGATCTGTTTCGTGGTGGCCCGGGCCTGGCAGCTCAGCACGTAGCCCTGGGCCATCTCGTCGGCTTCGAGGGTGAAGTTCTTGTCCATGACCACTTCGCCGCACAGCACCTTGGCCCGGCAGGTGCAGCAGACGCCGGCCTTGCACGAGTAGGGCAGGTCGAGGCCGGCGTCGAGCGCGGCATCGAGCACGTGCTCGTCGGGGCCGATGTGCAGTTCGTGCTGCTTGCCGTCGAGAACGACGGTCAGGGCGACATCCTTGACGGCGGCCTGCTTGCGCGGGGCGGCGTCGGTGTCGGCCTGGATCTTGGCGGCCTGCGCCGGGCCGCTGGTGAAGCGCTCGGTGTAGACGCGGCTGGCCGGCACGCCGGCGGCGACCAGGGCGGCCTCGGTGGCGTCGATCATCGCCTCCGGGCCGCAGACGAAGACTTCGTCCATGCTCGCCGCCGGCAGCAGGGCCTTGATCAGGGCGCGCACCTTGGCGCCGTCGATGCGCCCCTGCAGCAGATCGACCTCCTGCGCCTGGCGCGACAGGATGTGGATCAGCGTCAGGCGGTCGCGGTAGCGGTCTTTCAAGTCCTGTAGGGCTTCGTTGAACATCACGCTGGACATGCGGCGGTTGCCGTAGACCAGCGTGAACTTGGCCTCCGGCTGTTCTTCCAGCGTCGTTGCGGCAATCGACAGGATCGGCGTGATCCCCGAACCGGCGGCGAAGCCGACGCGGTGGATGGCGCGCTGTTTCTTGACGGTGAAGCGGCCGTCCGGCGGCATTACGTCGAGGCGGTCGCCGGCCTGGATGCGCTGCGCCGCCCAGTTGGAAAAGACGCCGCCTTCGACCGGGCGGATGCCGATTTCCAGCTCGCCGGCCTTGGCCAGGCGGCTTTTCGGGCTGCTGATGGAGTAGTTGCGGCGTACCTCCTGGCCGTCGACGCGGGCGCGCAGGGTCAGGAACTGGCCGGGCTGGAAGGCGAAGGTGTCGCGTTCGGCGGCGGGAATGTCGAAGGTGATGGCCACCGAGCCGGCGGCTTCGGGGGTCACGCGCTTGACGGTGAGTTCATGAAAGCGGGGGGCTGACATGGCGGGGTCTCCTGATTTTTTGGGGCGCCGGCGAGTGTGCCGTCCCGTCGATGGCGGCACAGGATGAAATCGCTGGATTCGCGTTCGCGGCAAGGCGCAAAGCGCAGCGATACCGGGCGGTATCGCGAGCATTGGCAACGCCGCCGAGGGCGCGAAGACAGGGTTTCATGCGCGGGCATGGGCGGGACGGCACACTAATACGGCTTGAAATAGTCGAACGGCTCCTGGCAGTCGCGGCACTTGTACAGCGCCTTGCAGGCCGTCGAGCCGAAATGCGCGGATTCGACCGTGTTGGCCGAGCCGCAATGCGGGCAGGGCACGCTCTCGGCCGCGGCCGGCTTGGCGATGAAGCGCACCGTGCGCTCGCCGGCCGGCACCGCGTGCGGCGGGGCGATGCCGTAGGCGCGCAGTTTTTCCTTGCCGGCGGCGCTCATCCAGTCGGTGGTCCAGGCCGGGGCCAGACGGGTGACGACGCGGGCGGCGAGGCCGGCGCCGGCCAGCGCCGCCCGCACGTCGTCCTCGATCTGGCTCATCGCCGGACAGCCGCTGTAGGTCGGGGTGATGACCACTTCCAGGCCGTCGGCCCCGCTGCGCACGTCGCGCAGGATGCCCAGTTCGCGCAGGCTGATGACCGGGATTTCCGGGTCGGTCAGCCCTTCCAGCGCCGCCCAGGCGGCCGCGACCTCGTGGCTCATGGCGTCACCACACGCCCTGCGGATGGGCGCGGGCCAGGCTCTGCATCTCGGCGAGCAGGAAGCCGAGGTGCTCGGAGTGGATGCCGAGCTTGCCCTCGCTGACGTAGCCGCCGACTTCCGGGCGCTGCAGCGTCGCCTCGGCCAGCGCGGCGTCGACGATGGCCTCCCAATCGGCCCGCAGCGTTGCCGCGTTGATGCCGGCGCCGGCCGCGACGGCGGCCGTTTCGGCCGGGCTGGCGGTCCAGAATTCGCGGGTGTAGGGGAACAGGTGGTCGAGCGCGGCCTGGGCGCGGGCGTGCGATTCCCCGGTGCCGTCGCCGAGGCGCACCAGCCAGTCGCGGGCATGGCGCAGGTGGTAGCGCACTTCCTTGACCGACTTGGCGGCGATGGCGGCCAGGTCGCCGTCGGCCGACCGTTCCAGCGCCTCCCACAGTAGCGCCATCAGCGCGCTGTAGAGGAAGTTGCGGACGATGGTCGTGGCGTAGTCCGGGCCGGCCTGCGCGTAGCCCGAGAGCGGGCCGTGCTGCGGCAGTTCGAGCAGCGTGTAGTTGCGGAAGGCGGGCGTGTCGCGGAAATAGGCCAGCCTGTCCTCGGTGCAGTCGCCGCCCTGGCGCGCCGCGGCCAGCTGGTAGAGCAGGCGGGCCTGGCCGATCAGGTCGAGGCTGACGTTGGACAGGGCGATGTCCTCTTCGAGGATCGGGCCGTGGCCGCACCACTCGGCATTGCGCTGGCCGAGGACCAGGGCGTTGTCGGCGAGGTGCAGCAGGTAATCGACGGCGGCGGGCATCACATGTGCCCCACTTCGTCCGGGATGTCGTAGAAGGTCGGGTGGCGGTAGATCTTGTCGGCCGCCGGATCGAACAGCTCGCCCTTCTCGTCGGGGTTGCTGGCGGTGATCGCCCGCGATTCGACGACCCAGATGCTGACGCCTTCCTGGCGGCGGGTGTAGACGTCGCGCGCCATTTCCAATGCCTGGGCGGCGTCGGCGGCATGCAGGCTGCCGCAATGCTTGTGTTCCAGACCTTGCTTGCTGCGGACGAAGACTTCCCACAGCGGCCATTCCTTCAATGCGGTGCTCATGCCGCCTCCTTGATGTCGCGTGCTTGCCGTTTCGCGGCGTAGGCCAGCGCGGCCTCGCGCACCCAGCGGCCTTCTTCGTGCGCCTTGACGCGGGTGGCCAGGCGCTCCTTGTTGCACGGCCCGTTGCCGTTGACCGTTGCCCAGAACTCGTCCCAGTCGATGGCGCCGTAGTCGTAGTGGCCGCGCTCGGCGTTCCACTTGAGATCGGGGTCGGGCAGGGTGACGCCGAGGACGTCGGCCTGCGGCACCGTGGCGTCGACGAATTTCTGCCGCAGCTCGTCGTTGGAGACGCGCTTGATGCCCCAGCGCATGCCTTGCGCGCTGTTCGGGCTGTCGGCGTCGGGCGGGCCGAACATGGCCAGGCACTTCCACCACCAGCGGTTGACGGCGTCCTGGACCATCGCCTTCTGTTCGGCGGTGCCGGTCATCATCACCAGCAGGGCCTCGTAGCCCTGGCGCTGGTGGAAGGATTCCTCCTTGCAGACGCGCACCATGGCCCGGGCGTAGGGGCCGTAGGAGCAGCGGCACAGCGGCACCTGGTTCATGATCGCGGCACCGTCGACCAGCCAGCCGATGACGCCGACGTCGGCCCAGGTCAGGGTCGGGTAGTTGAAGATCGAGCTGTACTTGGCGCGGCCGCTGTGCAGGCCGTCGAGCATCTGCTCGCGGCTGGTGCCCAGCGTCTCGGCGGCGGAATAGAGGTAGAGGCCGTGGCCGCCCTCGTCCTGCACCTTGGCGATCAGGATGGCCTTGCGTTTGAGCGATGGGGCGCGCGAGATCCAGTTGCCTTCCGGCAGCATGCCGACGATCTCGCTGTGGGCGTGCTGGCTGATCTGGCGTACCAGGGTCTTGCGGTAGGCCGCGGGCATCCAGTCCTGCGGCTCGATGCGGCCGTCGGCGTCGATGCGGGCGTCGAAGGCCGCCTGCAATGCCGGGTCCTCGGCCGCCGGGGTGAGGGCGACGGTTTTCGCCTCGCCGCCGTCGGGGACGTTGAATGATTGCGTATACATCATGTCTCCTTGGGGGAAGCCCGGCTCCCGGGGAGCCGGGCGGTTGTCGTTATGGTCGCGGTCTGCGCCGCCGGCTTACGGGAGCAGGGTCCAGCCGCCGTTCTTGACCTCCAGCATGCGGAAGGCCGACAGGTCGAGGCCCATGTGGTCTTTCGGCGTCATGTTGAAGGTGCCGCTGGTGGCGACGAAGCCCTTGGTCGCTTCGAGCGCGTCGCGGACCTTGGCCTTGTCGGTCGAGCCGGCGCGCTTGATGGCGTCGACGGCCAGCATCAGGCCGTCGTAGGCGTAGCCGCCGAAGGTCGACACATCCTGCTTGTAGGCCGCCTTGTAGGCCGCTTCATAGGCGCTGACCACCGGCTTCTGCGGGTCGTTGGCCGGCAGCTTGTCGGCGATCAGCTGCGCCGGCGACGGCAGGCGCACGCCTTCGGCGGCCGGGCCGGCCAGCTTCAGGAACTCGTCGGAGGCGACGCCGTGCGACTGGTAGAGCGGCAGCGCGATGCCCAGCTGCTTGTAGTTCTTGGTCACGATCGCCGGACCCTGGCCGAGGCCGAACACGAACACGGCCTGGACGCCGGCGGTGTTCTTGATCTTGGTCAGCTGCGGGCTCATGTCGGTGTCCTTGGGGCCGTAGGTCTCGTTGGCCACCAGCGTGACGCCGTACTTGCCGGCGACCAGCTCGGTCTCCTTCTTGCCCGAGCCGCCGAAGCCGGAGGTCTCGGAGAGCAGGGCGACCTTGCTGATGCCGCGCTTCTTCATGTCCTCGAACACTTTCTCGGCGGCCATGCGGTCGGTATGCGGCGTCTTGAACACCCACTTCTTGACCGGCTCGATGATGACCACGGCGCCGGCCAGCGAGATGAAGGGAATGCCGGCGCGCTCGACCAGCGGCACCGCCGACATGGTGGCGCCGGTGGTGGTGCCGCCGACCAGGACGTCCACCTTGTCGTTCTCGATCAGGCGCTTGGTGAAGCCGTTGGCCTTGCCGGCGTCGCTGCCGTCGTCGTAGTGCACCAGTTGCAGTTGGCGGCCGAGCACGCCGCCCTTCTTGTTGAGGTCGTCGATGTACAACTGCAGCGTCTTCAGCTCGGGGTCGCCGAGAAAGGCGGCCGGGCCGGTGACGGACAGCACCGAACCGATCTTGATCGGCTCGGCGGCATGGGCGGCAAAAGCCGCCAGGGCCACGGCGCTGCCGGCGACGAACTGCTTGATGGATGGCTTCATGTTATGTCTCCTCTTTGATTGTAGTCAGGCACGCTCGATCACCATGGCGATCCCCTGGCCGACCCCGATGCACATCGTGCACAGGGCGTAGCGGCCGCCACGGCGTTTGAGTTCATAGGCGGCGGTCGTCGCCAGCCGGGCGCCGCTCATGCCGAGCGGGTGGCCCATGGCGATGGCGCCGCCATTGGGATTGACGTGCGCGGCATCGTCGGCCAGGCCGAGATCGCGCAGCACGGCCAGGGCCTGGGCGGCGAAGGCCTCGTTGAGTTCGATGACGTCCATCTGCGCCAGCGTCAGGCCGGTCCGCGCCAGCACCTTGCGCACCGCCGGCGCCGGGCCGAAGCCCATGATGCGCGGCGCCACGCCGGCGCTGGCCATGCCGACGACGCGGGCCAGCGGCGTCAGGCCGTGGCGTCCGGCGGCGGCTTCGGAAGCGAGCAGCAGGGCGCAGGCGCCATCGTTGACGCCGGAGGCGTTGCCGGCGGTGACGGTGAGTTCCGGGCCGTTCACGCCTTTCAGCCTGGCCAGCGTCTCCAGCGTCGTGTCCGGGCGCGGATGCTCGTCGGTGGCGAACACCAGCGGCTCGCCCTTCTTCCGCGCGATGTGCACCGGCACGATCTCGTCGCCGAAGCGGCCGGCCGCCTGGGCCGCCGCCCAGCGCTGCTGCGAGCGTAGCGCGAAGGCATCCTGGTCGGCGCGGCCGATGGCGAAATCGGCGGCGACGTTGTCGGCCGTCTGCGGCATCGAATGGGTGTCGTGGAGCTTCTTCATCAGCGGATTGACGAAGCGCCAGCCGATGGTCGTGTCGTAGATCGCCGCCTGCCGCGACCAGGCGCTTTCCGCCTTGCCCATGACGAACGGCGCGCGCGACATGCTCTCGACGCCGCCAGCGATCATCAGTCCGGCCTCGCCGGCCTTGATCGAACGGGCGGCCAGGCCGACCGCGTCGAGGCCCGAGCCGCACAGGCGGTTGACGGTGGTGCCCGGCACCTCGACCGGCAGGCCGGCGAGCAGGCCGGACATGCGGGCGACGTTGCGGTTGTCCTCGCCGGCCTGGTTGGCGCAGCCGTAGATGATGTCGTCGACGGCCGTCCAGTCGAGGCGCGGATGGCGTTCCATCAGCGCCTTGAGCGGCACGGCGCCGAGGTCGTCGGCGCGCACCGCCGCCAGCGTGCCGCCGTAGCGGCCGATCGGGGTGCGGATGGCGTCGCAGATGAAAGCTTGAGTCATGGCTTCATGGTCCTTGTTCGTTGCGCGCCGGCGGTCACTGCTGCTTCGGCCGTTCGTCGAGCACGCGCCGGGCCTTGCCGACCTGGGTGCGGGGAATGGCGTCGAATTCCATGACGGTGATCTTGGTCGACACGCCGATGATGGTCTTGATGCGGTGCTGCAGTTCCTTGGAAATCTGCTGCAGTTCGGCCTGCGGCAGCTTGCCCGAGAGGTCGCGCTGCAGTTCGCAGCGCACTTCCAGGTTGTCGAGGTGGCCGTCGCGGCTGACCACGACCTGGTAATTGCCGCCCAGGCGCGGGTCGCGCAGGATCTGCTCCTCGATCTGGGTCGGGAAGACGTTGACGCCGCGGATGATCAGCATGTCGTCGGAACGCCCGGTGATCTTGCCGATGCGGCGGAAGGCGCGGGACGTCGGCGGCAGCAGCCGGGTCAGGTCGCGGGTGCGGTAGCGGATGACCGGGAAGGCTTCCTTGGTCAGCGAGGTGAACACCAGTTCGCCTTCCGAACCGTCGGGCAGCACCTCGCCGGTTTCCGGGTCGATGATCTCGGGGTAGAAATGGTCTTCCCAGATCACCGGGCCGTCCTTCGACTCGATGCACTCGCAGGCGACACCGGGGCCCATGACCTCGGTCAGGCCGTAGATGTCGATGGCGTCGATGCCGAGCTTCTTCTCGATCTCGTGGCGCATGCCTTCGCCCCACGGCTCGGCGCCGAAGATGCCGACCTTGAGCGAAATCTGCTCGGGGCCGATGCCCAGGCGCTCGAATTCCTCGGCGATGACCAGCGAGTAGGAGGGCGTGACCATGATGATGTCCGGCCGGAAATCGAGAATCTGCTGCACCTGCTTCTCGGTCTGCCCGCCCGACATCGGCACCGCGCAGCAGCCCAGCTTCTCGACGCCGTAATGGGCGCCCAGGCCGCCGGTGAACATGCCGTAGCCGTAGGCGACGTGCACCATGTCGCCGGCCCGGCCGCCGGCGGCGCGGATCGAGCGGGCGACGACGCCGGCCCAGCTGTCGATGTCGTTTTTGGTGTAGCCGACCACCACCGACTTGCCGGTGGTGCCGGAAGAGGCGTGCAGGCGGGCGAGCTTGCTGCGCGGCACGGCGAAGAGACCGAAGGGGTAGTTGTCGCGCAGGTCGAGCTTGGTCATGAAGGGAAACTTGCCGAGGTCGGCCAGGCACTTCAGGTCGTCCGGGTGCACGCCCTTGACTTCGCACTTCAGGCGGTAGGCGGTGACGTTGTCGTAGGTGTGGCGCACCGACCACTGCAGGCGCTGCAGTTGCAGGGCCGAGATTTCGTCGCGGCTGGCGGTTTCGATCGGATCGAGTTCGCCGGGGTGGGGCTTCTTGACGGTCATGTTTGTCTCCTCTTTTTTCGGTTTTATGGCTTAGGCAGCCCGATGCTCGGCTTGTTGCAGGCCGGCGATGACTTCGCCGGCGATGCGGTAGCTCTTGCCCCGGAACAGGGCGACGGTGCGATTGCCGACGCGCACGGTGATGTCGTAGACGCCGGTGCGGCCGGAGGCCGAGCGCTCGACGGCCTCGGCTTCGAGCGTCTCGCCTTCCCTGGCCGGGCTCAGGTAGTCGATGTGGCAGGCCGAGGCCACGGTGTTCCGGTTGTAGCTGTTGCAGGCGTAGGCGAACGCCGTGTCGGCGAGGCTGAAGATCATGCCGCCGTGGCAGATGTGGTGGCCGTTGACCATGTCGCCGCGCACTTGCATGGTCAGCAGCGCGCTGCCGGGGGCGACGCGGACGATCTTCATGCCCAGCGCCTGGCCGGCGCGGTCGCGCGCCCACATCGCGACGGCGGTGGCCTCGGCCAGGGCTTGCGCTTCGGCGGGCGTCGGGTGGCGTTCAGTCATGGAGTTTCCTTTCGGCAAAGACGGCGCGCTGGATCAGCGGCGAGATGCGGTAGCGGTCCTCGCCGTAGCTGGCGGCGAGGTGGGCGAGCACGGCATGGATGGCGCCGACGCCGACGCGGTCGGCCCAGGCCAGCGGCCCCAGCGGGTAATTGACGCCGAGGCGCATCGCCGCGTCGGCGGCGGCGGCCGAGCAGACGCCCTGGTTGACGGCGTCGGCGGCCTCGTTGGCGAGCATGGCGACGGTGCGCATCACCGCCAGGCCGGGCACGTCGAGCAGGCGCGAGACGGCAAACCCGGCCGCCTGCAGGAGGCCGATGGCGGCCGCCGCGGCGGCCGGCTCGCACTGCTCGGCGACGGCGACGGCGAGGCGGCTGGCCTGGCTGTAGTCGAGGGCGAGATCGATCAGCACGGTGTTGGCGACGCCGCTGTCGGCGGCGCGCTGGGTGGCGCTGCGGCCGTCGGTGACGGCGAGCACGGCGCGGCCGATCTCGGCGATCCGGCCGTCGCTCTGCGCTGGGGCGAGGACGAAGGCGAGGCTGCCGGTTTCCAGACGCTCGGCCAGCGCTTCGGCGGCCGCGGCTTCGCCGTAGACCGTGATCTTGCCGGCCGGCGCCTGTGCCGCCTCGGTCTGCGGCCCGGGGCGCAGCGCGCCGTCGCGGTAGTCGTAGAAGCCGCGCCCGCTCTTCCTGCCGTGGAAGCCGGCGTCGACCAGCTCCTGCTGCAGCAGCGAGGGCAGGAAGCGCGGGTCGTGGTAGAAGGCGCGCCACACCGACTGGGTGACGGCGAAATTGACGTCGTGGCCGATCATGTCCATCAGCTCGAACGGCCCCATGCGGAAGCCGCCGGCCTCGCGCAGCACGGCGTCGATGGTGGCGTGGTCGGCGGCGCCTTCCTGGGCCAGGCGCAGGGCCTCGGCATAGTAGGGGCGGGCGACGCGATTGACGATGAAACCCGGCGTCGAGCGGGCATGCACCGGCGTTTTTCCCCAGGCGGCGGCGGTGGCGAACAGGCTCTCGGCGACGGCCGGATCGGTGGCCAGGCCGGAAACGATCTCGACCAGGGCCATCAGCGGCGCCGGGTTGAAGAAATGCAGGCCGGCCAGGCGCTCCGGGCGCTTGAGCGCGGCGCCGATGGCGGTGACCGAGATCGACGAGGTGTTGGTGCCGAACAGGCAGTCGGCGCCGACGATGCCTTCGAGTCCGGCGTAGAGCTGCTGCTTGGCTTCCAGCTTCTCGACGATGGCTTCGACGACCAGGCCGGCGTCGGCCAGTTCGGCCAGGGCGGCGGCGGCTTGCAGGCGGTCGCCGGCCGTCGCGGCGGCTTCCAGTGTCAGCTTGCCCTTGGCGGCCAGCTTGGCCAGTTGCGCGCGAATGCCGGCGATGGCCGCCTCGGCGGCGCCCGGCCGGTTGTCGAGCAGCTTGACCGGGTGGCCGGCGACGGCGGCCACCTGGGCGATGCCGGCGCCCATGGCGCCGCTGCCGACGACGGCGACGACGGTCTGTTGGGGAAGGGGGGCGGGGGTGGTCATGATCTAGGTGTTATCGGTCCGGGGAGCGCCTTCAGGGCAGGTGCAAGGGCAGCGGGTCGGCCTGCGGCCGGTCTTCCCGGCGGCACGGCGCGGCGAGCGGGGCAAGGCGGCGCATGGCGGTCATTCGCCGGTGAAGCGCGGGGCGCGCTTTGCCATGAAGGCGGCGACGCCCTCGGCGTAGTCCGGGCTCCAGCCCAGCTCGCGCATCATCCCGCCCTCGAAGGACAACTGCTGTTCCAGGGTGTGGCCGGGGGCGGCATGCATCGCCTGGCGGGTACGGACCAGGGCCTTGGTCGGGGCGGCGGCCAATTGACGGGCCAGCGCCTCGATGCGGGCGGCGAATTCGGCGTCGTCCACGCATTCCCAGATCAAGCCCCACTCGGCGGCCTTCTCGGCCGGCAGCTTCTCGGCCAGCAGCGCCAGACCCATGGCCCGGGCCATGCCGACCCGCTGCGGCAGGAACCAGGTGCCGCCGGTATCGGGAATCAGGCCGATCTTGGAAAAGGCCTGCAGGAAGGCCGCCGACTTGGCCGCGACGACCAGGTCGCAGGCCAGCGCCACCGAGGCGCCGGCGCCGGCGGCGATGCCGTTGACCGCGGCGATGGTCGGCACGCGCAGGTTCTGCAAGCGCAATACCAAGGGCTTGTAATTGCGTTCGACGGTGTTGCCGATGTCCGGCATCTTGCCGCCGGCCATCTGCATGGCCCGGTCGGCCAGGTCCTGCCCGGCCGAGAAGGCGCGTCCGGCGCCGCTCAATACCAGCACGCGGATGCTCGTGTCGTTCTGGATATGGTCGAGTGCCGCGCGCAGTTCGGCGTGCATGTCCTCGGTGAAGCTGTTCAGCTTGTCCGGGCGGTTCAGCGTCAGGCGGGCGATGCCGTCGGCGACTTCAAACTGGATATTCTCGAAATTCATGCGGAATCCTCAGGCGTGGTAGCGCCGTTGGACGACGCGGAAGCGGTTGGCGACGAAGGCCGAATCGGCGTAGGAGGCGTTGGCCGAGGGATTGCCGCCGGTGCCGTGGTAGTCGGAATAGGCCGCCGACTGGTTCACGAAGACGCCGCCGGTCAGGTTGATCGACAGCGCGACCTTGGTCCGCCAGGTGGCGGCGGTCATCGCCTCGATGATTTCCGGCCGGGTCGAGTAGAGGCCGGCGGTCAGCGCCCCGTGCGTGCCGACGATGCGCTCGGCCAGCGCGATGGCGGCGGCGGTGTCGGCGGTCTTGACGACGAAGCTGATCGGGCCGAAGCGCTCTTCCATGTACTTGTCCTCCTCGCCGGCGTCGCAGGCGAGCAGCACCGGGGTGCGCACCTCGGCCTTGGGGAAGTCGGGATTGTCCAGCTTGGTCGGGGCGAGGATGACCGTGCCGAGCCGGCCGGAAGCGGCTTCCTCGATGCGCTTCAGGGTGTCGGCCGACTGGATGGCGCCGAGCACGGCGTGGGCGACTTCCGGCTTGGCCAGGAAACCGGTCACCGCCTGGGCGAGGTCGGCGCAGACTTCGTCGTAGGACTTGCGGCCTTCGTCGGTCTCGATGCCGCCGGCCGGCACCAGGATCGCCTGCGAGGTGGTGCACATCTGGCCCGAGTACAGCGACAGCGTGAAGGCCAGGTTGCCGAGCATCTTTTTATAGCTGTCGGTGGAGTCGACGACGATGGTGTTGACGCCGGCCAGCTCGGCATAGACCTGGGCCTGGCGGCAGTTGTCGATCAGCCAGTTGCCGAAGGCGTTGCCGCCGGTGAAGTCGACCGACTTGACGGCCGGGTGGGTGACCAGGGCCTGGGTCGTTTCCCGCTTGTCGGCCACGCACAGGCTGACCAGGTTGGGATCGATGCCGTTCTCGGCGAGCACGGCGCGGATGGTGCGCACGCTGATGGCGGCCGGCAGGATGGCGTTGCCGTGCGGCTTGACGATCACGGCGTTGCCGGTGGCCAGCGCCGCGAACAGGCCGGGATAGGTGTTCCAGGTCGGGAAGGTGCCGCAGCCGACGACGACGCCGACGCCGCGGCCGACGATCTCGAAGTGCTTCTTCATGACCAGCGGCGGGTTCTTGCCCTGCGGCTTTTCCCAGCTCGTCTCGGCCGGCACGAAGCTCTGCTCGCGCCAGGCGTAGGCCACGGCTTCGAGGCCGCGGTCCTGGGCGTGCGGGGCGCCGGCCTGGAAGGCCATCATCCAGCCCTGGCCGGTGGTCATCATCACCGCGTGGGCGATCTCGAAACTCTGCTTGTTGAGGCGGTCGAGGATTTCCAGGCAGATGCCGGTGCGCCCCTCGGCGCCGGCGGCCTGCCAGCCGACCATGGCCTGCTGGCCGGCGGCGAGCAGCGCCTCGATGGCGCAGACAGGGTATTGGACATTGAGTTCGACGCCGTAGGGCGATTGCTCGCCGCCGGCCCAGCCGCTCTGGCCCGGCTGATCGAGAACGAATTGCCGGCCGAGATGGCTGGCGTAGGCCTGCTCGCCGTCGGCCGGGGCGTTTTCGCCATAGGCCTTGGGGCTGGGCATTTCGTTGAAGGCCGACCAGTAGCCGCGGCTGCGGATGGCTTCCAGGGCGCCGTCGAGCCGTGCGCGGTGTTTGTCGAACAAGGGGTGTGACATCGGGCGTTCCTCCGGATCTGGGTTCTTGTCGGCGGGCGGCGGATCGGCCGCCTCTGGTTTCATACGTTACGAATTGCCTGCCTTGCTGTCAAATCAATGTATCACATTCGCTGTGTGGTTATGTGATTTCGGATTGCGTAAGAAGTTCCTTTGTATGTGAAAAATACTTGCAAAAACAACAGTTGAATTATGTTTTGTAAGGGAAAAAATTTCTGTTTTGCCGTGCCGCTTGCCTTGTTGTTTTGCTCAAATTGGACAATATGATACAAAAACCGTTGACGTAACTAGCGTTCTTGTAACATGATTCGTCCGCGGCGACCCACTTCGGGTCGACCTCGAAACGGACAACCCGAACAAGGAGCGAGACATGGCAAGCAACAAGGAACGTTTTGCAGACACGATGGAATTCCCGCCGGCGACCCCGCAGCCGAACATCTACCCGCTGTCCTGGAACAGCAAGACCAAGAAGCTGCAGGAGGTCTGGGAAGCGGCGCTGCGCGAGAACTGGGATCCGGAAAAGCTGCCCTGGGACACGCTGGACGTGGACAGCTACTCCTGGGAAGAGCGCGAGTCGATCGCCTACTGGTGGAGCCTGCTGTCGGTGTTCGACGCCTCGGCGCCGCCGGTCTTCGCCGAGGCGCTGATCAAGACCTACGAGGTGCATGAGGAAGACCCGGTGCGCAAGTGCTTCTTCTCGGTCACCCGCGACGAGCAGAACCACGAGATCATGTGCGGCCTGGCCATCACCAAGCTGCTCGGCCACCCCGATCCGCTGACCTACGAGCCGAAGACCGAACTCGGCAAGCGCCTGCAGAAGAACGTCGCCTGGCTGTACTTCAACGGCGGCCGCTACTGGACCGGCTACAAGCAGGCGGTGCCGAAGTACGACCTGGCGGTGCTGTTCAGCTCCTTCCTGATGGGCGAGATCGCCGCCGCGACGATCTTCAAGCAGATGTACGAGAACTCCCGCGAGGCGGTGTTCAAGGAAGGCTTCAAGAACATCGGCCGCGACGAGGGCCGCCACATGGCCATCTGCATGGCGGTCATGGAACGCGACTACCCGGGCCTCAAGGAAGAAACCAAGGCCATCGTCACCAAGCAGATCCGCGCCGGCTACCTGTTCCTGTCGGCCGTGCTGTTCGAGCCGCCGATGGAATTCTGGGACCTGCCCGCCGACTTCATCGCCAACCAGCGCGAGGCCGAGGAAGTGGCGCGCGGCGCCGGCTTCGGCATCCCGACCTACGAGGCCAAGCTGCAGAACTGGAAGAACGCGATGATCAACCTCAAGGGCGTGCTCGACCGCTACAACATTCCGTTCCCGGCGATCCCGGAAGTCGGCATCACCGGCCAGGAAGTGTCGGAGATCGACATGGAAGACATCATCCCGGTCTTCTGAACGGCCGAAAACCCCTGTTCAAGGCCGGCGCCCGCGCGGGCGCCGGCCTTGCCGCAACAGAGAAATCCAGACGATAAAAGGAAAACGAAATGGCTCGCATCGTGATGCAACCCTCGGGCAAGTCGGTCGATTGCGCCTACGGCGACACCGTGCTGACGGCCCTGGAAAAGGCCGGCTACGCGCTGCCCAACAACTGCCGCGCCGGCGCCTGCGGCGAATGCAAGGTCAAGGTCACCGCCGGCCAGTTCGACCAGGGCATGGTGCTCGACATGGCGCTGTCGCAGGAGGAGCGCAGGCAGGGCTACGGCCTGATGTGCATGGCCAAGCCGATTTCCGAGGAACTGGTCATCGAATGGGGCACCCTCGACGCCAAGCCGAAACTCTTTCCGCCGCGCGAGGACGCCCTGTTCGTCGTCGTCGACAAGCGCCCGGTGGCGGCGCGCGTGGTCGAACTGCGGCTGCGCCCGGTCGGCCAGCCGATCCGCTATTGGCCCGGCCAGTACGTGACGCTCGGCAATCCGCGCGCCGACATCCCGGCCCGCGCCTATTCCATTGCCAACGCCCCGCGCCCGGACGGCGAACTGGTGCTGCAGGTCGCCCGCGCCGACGACGGCCTGACCAGCGCCTGGGTGCACGACACGCTGGCGGTCGGCGACAACGTCAAGCTTTCCGGCGCCTACGGCACCTTCATCGGCGATCCCTCGGTCGACACGCCGGTGCTCTGCCTGGCCGCCGGCACCGGCTTGGCGCCGATCCTGGCGCTGGCCGAGGCGGCGCTGCGCCGGGGTTTCAAGAAGCCGGTGACGCTGCTCTTCTCGGCGCGCAGCCAGGGCGATGTGTACAGCCAGGGCATGATGGCCTGGTGGCGCACCAAGCACCGCAATTTCGACTACAAGATCACGCTGACCCGCGAGCCGGCCGAAGGCTGCCTGAACGGGCGCATCGACAGCGTGCTGCCAGGGCTGTTTCCCGATCTGTCGAAGCACACCCTCTTCGTCGCCGGCAGCCCGGCCTTCGTCGATAGCTGCATCGCCGCCGCCAAGCGACTCGGCGCCCGGGACGAGTTGATCCACAGCGAAGGTTTCTTCGCCCAGCAGCAACCGGTGACCGCCGATGCCGACCATCTGCTGAGCCTGTGAAATGCCGCGGCCGCCCTGTTCAGTCCGGGGCGGAGCCGCTACCATGCGCGGATCGCCCGTTTTGCCCAATGCCGTGATCCAGCCCATCCACACCCGCCTCGACGCTTTCCGGCAGCAACGCCGCGTCCAGGCGGGTTCGCTCATCATCTCCGTCTTCGGCGACGCCATCCTGCCGCGCGGCGGCCGCATCTGGCTGGGTAGCCTGATCCGCCTGCTCGAACCGCTCGAACTCAACGAACGCCTGATCCGCACCTCGGTCTTCCGCCTCGCTCGCGAGGAGTGGCTGCGCACCGAGACCGTCGGCCGCCGCGCCGACTACGTGCTGACCCATTCCGGCCGCCGCCGCTTCGAGGAAGCCTCGCGTCACATCTACGCCTCGCACGCGCCGCTGTGGGACCGCCGCTGGCGGCTGATCCTGGTCGTCGGAGAATTCGACCCGAAGGAGCGCGAGCGCCTGCGTCGCGCCCTGTTCTGGCAGGGCTTCGGCGTGCTCGGCAGCGACTGCTTCGTGCACCCCTCGGCCGACCTGACCGCCGCCTTCGACGCCCTGGTCGCCGAAGGGCTATCCGCCCATCTCGACCGGCTGATGCCGCTGCTCGCCGCCGATTCGCGTTCCGGCCTGGCCGCCAACGACGCCGATTTAGTGCGCCGGGCCTGGAATCTAGACGAACTGGCGCAGGCCTACGGCGGCTTCGTCGCCACCTACCTGCCGATCCTGGCCGAACTGCGCCGCGAGCGCCAGGTCGAGGTCGGCGAGGAAGACGCCTTCCTGCTGCGCACGCTGCTGATCCACGACTACCGCCGCCTGCTGCTGCGCGACCCGGAACTGCCGGACGTGCTGCTGCCGGCCGACTGGCCGGGGCAGAAGGCGCGGCTGCTGTGCAAGGAACTGTACCGCCGCCTGGCGCCGGCCTCGGAGCGCCACCTCGACCGCTTCCTGACCCTGGCCGACGGCAGCAATCCGGCGCCCGATCCGGATTACGTCGACCGTTTCCCGCAGGACGATCCGCTGACCAGCATGGCGCTCAATAGCTGAATGGGTGACTGGACACGCCCATATGGCTGGCGATGCGGGCCGGCAAGAAGGGCTTGCGACGCAGGTCGACGATCGCCGGCGCAACGCTGGGGGCGATGGCGCGCGGCAAGCGTTCGGGACGCGACGATTTGTCGAGCAGGGCCGACGCGCCGCCGGCCAGATAGCGGCCCAGCCACTCGCGGGCGGTGACCGCGCTCACGCCTTGGCGAGCCGCCGTCTCCCCGGTTGATCGCGCGCGTTCAGTGATGTCCTGAACCATTTCCAGGCGACGCGGATCGTCAATCGGGCATTCTTATGAGTGTTCATCCGGTGTCTTGTCCTGAGGCGACCGGGGATTTGGCGATTTCCAGTCGCGCGGAACTTCTCCGGGGGAACGCCCGAAACAACCTATTGAACCTTCACACCTGGGCCGGAGGCGAATCAAGGTCCACAATGCCGGGGAGGGGTATCCTGCCCCGGTTTCGTTTCACCTGACGGCAATCAACTGATGAGCAAAAACGGCGTACTCGGCATCGGCAACATCCTGCTCTCCGACGGGGGCGCAGGCGTGCGCGTCATCGAGGCGCCGGCCGCCGCCGGCTATTTCCGCGACCTGGAAGCGGCGCGGTGAGCGGCATCCGCCAGCCGGCCCCGGCGCCGCCGATGCGCGTGGCCGAGGTCCGCAGCGAGGATCCCTCGGCCTTCCTGGCCGAGCATTACCGCCGCGTCTGGCAGACGCAGAGGCACGACCTGCCCTGCGTCAATCCGGCGCTGCGGGTCGAGGCCATCGGCTTCGTCCGCTACGCCGGCGACTGGCTCGGTGTCGTCGTCACGCCGTGGTTCCTCAACCTGTTCCTGCTCAACGGCGGCGGCAGTTTGTGGGGCGATATTCCGGCCGGCCAGCGGCGCTACCTGGAACTGCCTTGCGGCGCCCTGCAATTCATCGCCGACGACGATCCGGTCGTCGGTCCCTACCAGTACTGTCCGCTGATCGCGCCGGTCAGCGCCATCGCCGACATGGGCGTGGCGCGCCAGGCGGCGCTCGATGCGCTGCGCAGCGCTTTCGCCATTCCGGCGCCGGCGGCCGAAACGACGCCTGTCCCGGAAGGCGAAGCCGAGCCGGCCCGGCGCGGCTTCCTGCGCCGGCTGGCCGGACGCCGCGGATGAGAGGCGTCGCCGGCGCCGCTCGGCGCGGCGGACAATGGCTGTTGGCAAACGGGGAGGAGCGCCGATCTGCCTGGCAATTCCCGCATAGGTGGTCGAACTGCGCGACGGCGAGATGGCCGTCGTCGACTTGGCCGGCGTGGCAAGGAAATCCCGCTGGTCCCGGTCGACGATGTGGCGCCCGGCGACTACGCGATCGTCCATGTCGGCTATGCGCTGAACAAGCTCGACCCCGACGAGGCGGCCCGGACACTGGCGCTGTTCGCCGAGCCGGAGCGGCACGCGGCCGGCGAAACGCCGCATTGATGAAGTGCATCGACGAATTCCGCGACAGCGACAGCGACGTCGCCCGCGCCTTGGCCGAGGCCATCCGCCGCGCCGCCGACCCGGCCCGCGCTAGAATTTCATGGAATTCTGCGGTGGTCATACGCACGCCATATCGCGCTACGGCGTCGCCGACCTGCTGCCCGACAACGTGCGCATGATCCACGGCCCCGGCTGCCCGGTCTGCATGCCGCCGATCGGCCGCGTCGACCTGGCCATCCGCCTGGCCTCGAACAGGGCGTGACGCTGTGCACCTACGGCGACTGGCCGAGGTGTTCGAGTTGCGCAAGGCGTTCGAATGGCGTGGCCTCGACGAATTACCCTGCTCGGCGCTGCGCATTCGCGGCACGTTCGCCGAATTTGATGCCGAAAAGCGCTTTCCGCTCGACTGCCGCTCGGTCCCCGACCACAAGGCCGCGAATGCGGCGCCATCCTGCGCGGGGTCGGGCGGCCGCAGGATTGCAAGATCTTCGGCACGGTGTGCACGCCGGAGAATCAGCCGGGGTCGTGCATGGTGCCGCCGGAGGGGGCTTGTGCGGCGCATTGCACGTATGGGCGGTACAAAGGGATGTTTAGGGGGCTGTTGTCTGCGCCTGACGGGTCGGTGTGTTCTGCTGAAGCGCTGTTTTCTGCCGTTGATTGGCTGACTTCTTTGCTTTTTCGACGGCTGGGTTCCGCGCTAGACGCGCGGGAGGGTTTTCTTGAAACGCTGGTTTCCGCCGCAAAGGCGCGGAACCCAGCGTAACAGTTGACCAAAAAATGACCGAAACCAGAAAACCCACATCCGCCCTCTCGACACCAAGCACGGCCAGATCGACATGGCCCACGGTTACGGCGGTTGGGCAATGGCGCAGCTGATCGACGAGGTCTTCGCCCGTCATCACGGCAACGACTGCCTTGGGCAGGGCGACGACGGGGCCGTGCTGTCGGCGGCCATGGGGCGGCTGGTCATGGCTACCGATGCGCACGTGGTCTCGCCGTTGTTCTTCCCCGGCGGCGACATCGGCTGTCTTTCGGTGCACGGTACGATCAACGACGTGGCGGTGATGGGGCGACGCCTTTGTGCCTGGCGGCCAGCTTCATCCTCGAAGAGGGGTTCAAGATCGGCGATCTGGTGCGTATCGTGCAGGGCATGGCGGCCGGGGGCGGTGGTGACCGGTGCAAGGTGGTCGAGCGCGACAAGGGCGACGGGGTGTTCATCGCCACGACCGGCGTCGGCGTCGTCGCGCCGGGCAGGGAACGGGCCGGCCGGGCGACACGATCCTGGTCTCGGGGACGCTCGGCGACCACGGCATGACCATCATGGCCGAACGCGAAAGCCTCGCTTTCGCAGCGGCGATCGTTTCCGACACGGCGGCCCCGCACGGGCTGATTGCCGCGCTGCGGGCGAGGGGCGCCGAGATCCATGTGCTGCACGATCCGACGTGCGGCGGGCTGGCCACGGCGCTGAACGAGATCGCCCGCCAGTCGGGCGTCGACATGATGCCGCAGGAGAAAGCCTTGCCGGTGAAGCCGGCGGTCAAGGCGGCTTGCGAATTTCTCGGGCTGGATCCGCTTTGTGTCGCCAATGAAGGAAAAATGGTGGCGATCTGCGCCGAAAACGATGCGGAAAAACTATTGGCGGCGCTGCGAGGGTTTCCCTTGGGGCGGGATGCGGCGATCATCGGCACGATGCATGCGGACCCCCATCATTTCGTGCAGATGACCGCCTTCGGCGGCCGGCGCATCGCGGACTGGCTGTCCGGCGAGCAGTTGCCGCGGATTTGCTGAATGGAGACTTCTAGTTGCGCCGGGCAATGACCACGTTGGCCACGTTCACCAACTCGGCCAGCACCATGGCGCGGGCGTCGGCCATGTCGTCAGCGTTGCGGATGCGGAAAATATCGCGGCTGCCGTCGCGGAAGCGGACGGCGGCGGTGTATTCCGGACGCGGCAGGGTGACGGCGGCAGCGCGGCTCTTGCGTGGCGCGGCTGGTTTGCGTTGGCTGTGCACTACATTCTCCTTGAGCGGTTTTTTTAGCGTTCCTGATGCTAATCAATGCCAAGGTTTTGAAAAATATAGCGAAAGTCATAGTTGGACAAAATATGACAACTTGCCGTGCCAAATCCCTTGCGGCTAAAGACGGTATTCCATTGAGATTTTTTGTAAATATTACAACAGAATGCGAATTCTGCTGCTGACGCACGGCTTCAACAGCCTGACCCAGTGCCCTCATCGTGCGCTGAGCGAGTACGCCTTCGGCCCGGAAACGCTGCAACCATTTGTAGGCGGTGCGGACGCTGACGCCACTGGCTTGAGCTGCTTCTTCAGGGCGTAATCCGTCCAGCATGCGGCGAACAAGAAGGATTCGACCGTGCGGCGTTAATCGGGCATTTTTATGAATGTTCATTCGGG
>JAVBRT010000016.1:0-103390 GCA_031547725.1 Azonexus sp.
CGATTACCCGGTCGGCGTCTACACGCTGCCCAAGCATCTCGACGAAAAGGTCGCCCGCCTGCAGTTGAAGACGCTCAACGTGCAACTGACGACGCTGACCGAGGAACAGGCCAAGTACATCGGCGTGCCGGTCGAAGGCCCGTACAAGGCCGAGCATTACCGCTACTGAGCACCCGGCCATGCTGAACCTGCTCGCCGCCTGGATCGTCAATGCGCTGGCCCTGCTGGCGCTGCCCTACGTCGTTCCCGCGATCCAGGTGGCCGGGTTCGGTACGGCGCTGGTGGTTGCCGTCGTCCTCGGCCTGATCAACACGCTGCTGCGGCCGCTGCTGGTCTTGCTGACCCTGCCGGTGACGCTGCTGACGCTGGGCCTGTTCATCTTCGTCATCAACGCCCTGCTCTTCCAGCTGGCCGGCCATCTGGTCGACGGCTTCCAGGTCGGCGGCTTCTGGTCGGCGCTGTTCGGCTCGCTCGGCTACAGCCTGATTTCCTGGGCCCTGAGCGCCCTGTTGCTGCGCAAATCCTAGGCCGCCGGCGATGAGCATGAACTCCTTCCATGCCCGGCAGAAGCGGCCGCGCCCGCCGCGCGAGCCATCCCATGAACGGCCGGCCGGCGTTTCGCGCGCCGACGCCCTGCTCGTTGCCCAAGGGTTGGCGCCATCACGCACCGCGGCGCAGGCGCTGATCAAGCAGGGCCGGGTCAGCTGGCGCGGCGGCACGATTGCCAAGCCGGCCCTGGATTTGCCCGACGATACGCCGCTGACCGTCGCCGCCGATCCGGACGACCGCTATGTTTCGCGCGGCGGCCTGAAGCTGGCCGGCGCCCTGGCGCAAACCGGGATCGCGGTCGCCGGCAAGACCTGTCTCGACGTCGGCCAATCGACCGGCGGCTTCACCGACTGCCTGCTGCAGGCCGGCGCCCGGCACGTGGTCGGCGTCGATGTCGGCCACGGCCAGTTGCATCCGCGACTGCGCCACCACCCGGCGGTGAGCGCCTTCGAAGGCATCAACTGCCGGACGCTGGGTGCTGTCGAACTCGGCCAGGCCTTGCCGGCCGGCGGCTTCGACCTGATCGTCGGCGATGTCTCGTTCATTTCTCTGACCCTCATCCTGCCGCGACTGCCGGCACTGCTGGCCAAGCACGGCGACCTGCTGCTGCTGGTCAAGCCGCAGTTCGAGGTCGGCCCCGGTCACGTCGGCAAGGGCGGCATCGTCCGCGACCCAGCACTCCATCGCCAGGTCGAAGGCAAGCTGCGCGACTGCGCCGCCGCCCTCGGCCTGACGGTCCGGGCCTGGCTCGACAGCCCGATCGCCGGTGGCGACGGCAATCGTGAATTCTTCATCTGGTTGAACACATGAAACCCGAAATCTCCATCGAATTCTTCCCGCCGCAGACTCCTGAAGGCGTGGACAAGCTGCGTGCCGTGCGCGCCGAACTGGCCAAGCTGCGGCCGAGCTTCTTCTCGGTCACCTTCGGCGCCGGCGGCTCGACCCGCGAACGCACCTTCGCCGTGGTCAAGGAAATCGCCGCCGAAGGCCACGACGCGGCGCCGCACCTCTCCTGCATCGGCTCGACCCGTGCCAACATCCGCGACATCCTCGCCGACTACAAGGCCGCCGGCATCCGCCGCATCGTCGCCCTGCGCGGCGACCTGCCCTCGGGCATGGCCGAAACCGGCGAATTCCGCTACGCCAACGAACTGGTCGAATTCATCCGCGCCGAAACCGGCGACCATTTCAGCCTCGAAGTCGCCGCCTACCCGGAATGGCATCCGCAGGCGCGTAGCCCGCAGGACGATCTCGACGCCTTCGCGCGCAAGGTCAAGGCCGGGGCCAATTCGGCCATCACCCAGTATTTCTTCAATGCCGACGCCTATTTCAGCTTCGTCGAGGCCGCCCGCGCCCGCGGCGTCGACGTGCCCATCGTGCCCGGCATCATGCCCATCGTCGGCTTCACCAAGCTGGCCCGCTTCTCCGACGCCTGCGGCGCCGAAATTCCGCGCTGGATGCGCAAGAAATTCGAGAGCTTCGGCGACGACAGCGAGTCGATCCGCGCCCTCGGCCTCGACGTCGTCACCGAGCTGTGCCAGCGCCTGCTCGCCGGCGGCGCCCCCGGCCTGCACTTCTATTCGATGAACCAGTCGGCGCTGACGACCGAGATCTGCCGGCGGCTGAATCTCGCTTAGCGCTGCCGTCGGCCAGCGTTCGCATGGCGCAGAGGCCCGGCCGTTCGACCGCAAGGCCGCAAGCTGCGGCCAGACGGCAGATTCTCGCCCCCGAGGGTAGGCAGCGCGCGGCGGCTCGCCTATAATGCGCGGCCTTTTCCCCGATAGCTCAGTCGGTAGAGCGCCGGACTGTTAATCCGTAGGTCCCTGGTTCGAGCCCAGGTCGGGGAGCCAAATATCATCGCCAACGCCAGTCGCCGGCACGAAATGTCGCCGGCGGCACCAGCTGCAATCTGGCCAACCCGCGATGTCGCCCATGTAGCTCAGTGGTAGAGCACTCCCTTGGTAAGGGAGAGGTCGGAAGTTCAATCCTTCTCATGGGCACCAACTCCACTCTATCGGTGTTTTCAGCCGCCCCCGGGATCAATCTGCTGCCGGCGTTCGGCCAGTTCGCCTTCGACCAGGGCCAGATCGAAAGCCTTGGCCGACATGCCGACCGGTGCCTCTTCTCGCGCCGGCGAAGCTTCCACCCGCCCCACCTCGTCGAGGGCGAAACCCTTCTTGCCATCCTCGTTGAGCAGCGCCCGCACCGCCGCGTAGCGGGTCCGCGCTTCCTCGGCCCGGCGCTCGCGCGAGGCGCGTTCGGTCTGGCGCTGCCAGGCAAGATTATCGGCATTGACCTTGCACGAGAAAACGAACTCCCCGAACAGCGCCAGGGCGCCCAAGGCTCCCAGGGCCAACAGCATCGCCGCGAAGGATTTCTCGATCACGGCATGGAAGGCCAGCCCGACCAGAATCGCTCGCCAGGCCAGGAGCAAGGGAAAGCACGGATGGTCGGGCAAATCGCGGTATTTCATGAAGCTAGCGATGATGAAGCACAGTGTTGATTTTATCGTTTTAGGTATTTTTTTGCATCGCCATCGCCGGCGCCTTCGACCGCCGGCGAAAAGCAGTCTCAAATGCCTGTTCAACGCGTTGACGCTCCCCGGGGAGCTGGCTATAATGCGCGACTCTCGTAGGTCGGGTCGGTAGCTCAGTCGGTAGAGCAGCGGACTTTTAATCCGTTGGTCGCGAGTTCGAATCTCGCCCGACCCACCAGAACGGGGCGTTAGCTCAGTTGGTAGAGCAGCGGACTCTTAATCCGTAGGTCCACAGTTCGAATCTGTGACGCCCCACCAGGTTTTAGACGGCCTCCCTTCCGGGAGGCCGTTTTCATTTCCGCCCGGGCGGCGGCGAACTGTCCGATGCGCCCTGCTCCACCGGTTTGTCGCCCCGGCTTTCATCCTGCCAACCGCCGCCCAGCGCCAGGTAGATCTGGATCAAGGCCTTGCGCCGATCGAGCAGGCTTTGCGCCTGATCGGTTTCGGCGGCCAGCAGTTGCCGTTGCGCATCGAGCACTTCGAGGAAACTGGTAACGCCGGCGCGGAAACGCAGGTCGGCCAGACGCATCGCCTCGCGCGAGGCGACGACGCGGCGGGCCTGGATGTCGATGGACTCGGCGGTGGTTTCGTAAGCCGTCAATGAGGTCGCCACCTCGCCCAGCGCACCGAGGATGGTCTTGCGATAGCTGATCACCGCCTGTTCCAGACGGGCCAGCGCCGCTTCCTGGTTGAAATAGATGCGGCCGCCGGCGAACAGCGGTTGCAGCAGGCCCGGCCCGACCGAGGCGACGGACTCGGCCCGGCCTTTCAGGACATCGCTGAGGCTGGTGCTGATGCCGCCGAAAATGGCGGTCAGCGACAGGCTCGGGAAGAACTGCGCCCGCGCTTCGCCGACACGGGCGTTGGCCGCGACCAGCCCGGCCTCGGCCTGGCGGATGTCGGGACGGCGTTCGATCAGGGTCGACGGCAGGCCGGGCGGCACGAAGTTGGGAATGTCCAGGGTCGGCGGCGTCTCGAAAACCACCGCGCCGGGATGGCGGCCGATCAGTACGCTCAGGGCATTCTCGGTTTCGGCGATCTGCCGGCGCAGCGATGGAATACGCGCCTCGGTGGCGCCCAGTGCGCTTTCCTGCTGCCGCTCCTCGGCCGCCGTCGCCAGACCCGCTTCGGACAGCCGGCGCACCAGGTGCAACACCTCGCGCTGGTTGGCGGCCGACACTTGCGTCACTTCCAGGATGTCGCGCAGGGCGGCAAGCTGGTAGTAGTAGCCGGCGACGCTGCTGACCAGGGACGCCTGTATGCCATGCCGGGCTTCCTGGCTGGCGAGCAGGTCGGCCCGGGCGGCCTCGCTGGCCCGGCGGTAGCGGCCCCAGAGATCGATTTCCCAGGAGATGCCGAAGCCGCCGAGATAGCTTGAGGTGAAGCGGTCGCCCGTCTCCTTGGCGACCGGCGTCGTCTCCAGCGACAGTTGCGCCTGCGGGAACAGCGGGGCGTTGGCGACGCCGGCATTGGCCTGGGCCTCGCGGACGCGGGCGGCGGCGAGCAGGGCATCGGGCCCGGCAGCGAGGGCTTCCTGGATCAGTTTCTGCAACGGCGGATCGGTAAAGACGCTCTGCCAGGCGAGTTCGCCGATGGACGACGTCTCCGCCGTCGCTTCCGGCGCGGCGCGATAGCGCTCGGGCAGATCGACGCTCGGTCGCTGGTAGTCGGGACCGACGGCGCAGCCGGTAAGCACGAGCAGCGAGGCGGCGGCGGCAAGCGGCAGGCGGCGCATCATGGCTGCTCCTCCACGGCAACGGCGGGTTTTGAAGCAAAGCGCGCGATGATGCGCTCGATCGTCACGAACAGTACCGGCACCATGAAGATGGCGAGCATGGTCGCCGCCAGCATGCCGGAGAAAACGGTCACGCCCATCGAGACGCGCGAGGCGGCGCCGGCGCCCGTGGCCGTAACCAGCGGCACGACGCCGAGGATGAAAGCGAACGAGGTCATGATGATCGGCCGCAGGCGCAGTTTGGCGGCACTGATGGCGGCCGTCACCGGATCGTCGCCTTGATGGCGGCGCATGCGGGCGAATTCGACGATCAGGATGGCGTTCTTGGCGGCCAGGCCGATCAGCAGGATGAGGCCGATCTGGGCGTAGATGTTGTTGGTCAGATCGCTCACCCAGAGTCCGAACATGGCCCCGAAGACGCCCAGCGGCACGGCGAACAGCACGGCGAAGGGCACCGCCCAGCTTTCATACAGCGCGGCCAGGAACAGGAAGACGAAGATGATGGCCATGGCGAAGACGATCGGCGCCTTGCCGGCCGATTCCTTCTCCTGCAGGCTGATGCCCGACCACTCGTAGCCGTAGCCCTGCGGCAGGACTTCGCGGGCAACCGCCTCCATGGCCGCGATGGCCTCGCCGGAACTGTAGCCGGGCGCCGCGTCGCCGCCGAGTTCGGCGGTGCGGTAGAGGTTGTAGCGCTGGATCACGGTCGCCGCGTTGCTCGGCACCGGCGTCACCAGGGTCGACAGCGGCACCATCGTGCCGTCGCCGCTACGCACGTAGAACAGGCCGATGCCCTGGATGTCGCTGCGGTACTCCGGCTCGGCCTGCATCGTCACCTTGTAGGTCCGCCCGAAGCGGCTGAAATCGTTGATATTGAGCCCGCCGAGGAAGGTCTGCAGGGCATTGGTCACATCCGAGATCGGCACCCCCAGCTTCTTCGCTTTTTCGCGATCCACTTCGAGGCGGAAGGATGGCGTGTTGGGGTTGAACTTCGAGTAGACGCTGCCGATTTCCGGACGTTTATGGGCCGCCGCGATAAAGCCTTCGGCCACCCTCGCCAGATCCTGTGGTGAATTGCCGGCGCGGTCCTGGAGACGGAAGGAAAAGCCGCCGGTCGAACCCAGGCCGGGAATGGGCGGTGGATTGAAGGTCAGGACGATGGCCTCCGGCACCTTCGTCGCCAAGGCATGGACGCCGCGCATGATGCTCTGCAGTTGCACGGCGGCATCGCTACGCTCATCCCAGGGCTTGAGCTTGGCGACGATCAAGGCCGTATCGGGTTGCGGCACGCCGTTGAGGATGTTGTAGCCGTTGATCACCAGACGACGGTCCACGCCCGGCAGTTCGCCGATCATCTTGTCCAGTTGCTTGGTCACCGCCTCCGTCCGGTTCAACGACGCCGCCGCCGGCAACTGGGCGTTGATCAGGAAATAGCCCTGGTCCTCGGGCGGCACGAAACCGCCGGGAACCTTGCTCATCAGGCTGAAGGCGGCAAAGATCAGAATGCCCAGCGTGGCCAGCGCCAGCAGGCTGCGCTTGATGAGGTTCTGCACGCCGCGGCCGTAGCCCTCGGTCAAGCTCTGAAAACGCCGCTCGAAGGCGGCGAAGAAACGGCCGAGCGGCCCGCGGGCCTCGGTCTTGGGGCGCAGCATCAGACTGCACAACGCCGGCGTCAGCGACAGGGCGACGAAGGCCGAAAGAATGGTCGAGATGGCGACGGTGATGGCGAACTGCTTGTACATGACCCCGGCGATGCCGCCGAGGAAGGCCACCGGCACGAACACCGCCGCCAGGATCAGGGCGATGGCGACGACCGGGCCGGACACCTCCTCCATCGCCTTGAGCGTTGCGTCGCGCGGGCTCAAGCCGTGCGAGATATGGTGTTCGACCGCCTCGACGACGACGATGGCGTCGTCGACCACGATACCGATGGCCAACACCATGGCGAACAGGGTCAGCGTGTTGATGGTGAAGCCGAACGCGGTAAAGACGGCAAAGGTCGCCACCAGTGAAACCGGCACCGCCAGCATCGGGATCACCGTTGCCCGCCAGCTCTGCAGGAACAGGAAGACGACGATCAGGACCAGCAGCAGGGCTTCGGCGAAGGTATGGACGACCTCCTCCAGCGAGGCTTTGATGAAGACCGTGTTGTCCTGCACGATCTCGACCTTCATGTCGTTGGGGAAGGATTGCGACAGTTCGGTCAGCAGCTTGTTGATCAGTCCGGCTGTCTCGATGGCGCTGGCTTCCGGCGTCAGGTTGATCGAAAAAGCCGCCGCCTGTTGGCCGTTGAAGCGCGACAGGTAGGTGTAATCCTTGGCGCCCAGTTCGACGCGGGCGACATCCTTGACGCGGATGAAGGAGCCATCCGACTTGGCGCGGATGATGATGTTCTCGAACTCGACAATATTGACCAGCCGCCCGCGCACCTCGACGCTGTACTGGAACTGCTGCGTCTTCGGCGATGGCAGCTTGCCGACCTGGCCGGCAGGCACCTGTGCGTTCTGCTCGATCACGGCGTTGTAGACATCGGTCGGTGTCAGGCCGAGGGCGGCCATGCGGTCCGGCTTCAGCCACAGGCGCATGCCGAATTCCGAACCGAACACCTGAACGTTGCCGACCCCCTTGATCCGCTTGATCGCATCGACCACGTTGATGGCCGCATAGTTGGTCAAGAACAGTTCGTCGTAGGTGCCGCCCGGCGATACCAGGGCGACGTACATCAGCACGTCCGGTGTCTGCTTCTTGGTCGATACGCCGCTGCTCAATACCTCGCTGGGCAGTTGGGCATTGGCCTGGGAGGCTCGGTTCTGCACCTGGACGGAAGCGATGTCGGCATTGTTTTCCAAGCCGAAGGTGACGTCGAGGTTATAGCTGCCGTCGCTAGCCGAACTCGATGACATGTAGAGCATGCCCTCGACGCCGTTGACCTGCGCCTCGACGGGCTGTGCCACCGCCTCCTCGACGACGGCGGCGCTGGCGCCGGGGTAGAGGCCGTTGAAGCGGATGGTCGGCAGCGTGATCTGCGGATACTGCGCGATCGGGAGGTTGAGGCCGGCGATGAGGCCGGCCAGGGTCAGGACGATCGCCGTGACGATCGCCATGACCGGGCGGTCGATGAAGAACTTGGGCATGATGCCTCCTCAGGAAGCAGCCGGAGTCTTGTTGGCCGGCGCCGTCATCGGCTTGATGACGGTACCCGGCCGCGCCTGCTGCAATCCCTCGACGACGATCTGCTCGCCGGGCTTGAGCCCCTCCTCGATCACCCAGCGATCCCCGATCCGCGAACCGACGCGGATCGGCCGCTGTTCGACCTTGTTCCCTTCGCCGACGACCGTCGCGAAATACTTGCCAAGCATCTCGGTCACTGCCTTTTGCGGTACCAGAATGGCGTTCTGGGCCACCTCGTAGATGACGCGCACCCGGGTATTCATGCCCGGCCGCAACAAGCCGTCGGGATTGGGAAACACCGCGCGCAAGGTCAGCGTTCCAGTCGTCGGATCGAGCGCGCGGTCGACGAAATCGGCCTGCCCCTTCTCCGGATAGATGCTGCCATCGGCCAGTACCAGATCGATCGGCGCTGCGTTGCGCACTCCGCCGCGGTTGAGGCGGCTCTGGAAATGGATGTAATCGACTTCCGGAATGCTGAAGTAGGCGAACACCGGATCGAGCGTCGACACGGTCGCCAGGACTGTCTGCCCGGCGCTCGCCAGCGCTCCGACCTCGACCTTCTGCAGACCGATCTGGCCCGACACCGGCGAGCGCACATCGGCATACGAGCGATCCAGCCGCGCCTGCTCCAGCGCCGCACGGCGCGCCTGGACGACGGCCACGTTCTGCTGTTCGAAAGCCACCGCTTGGTCGTAGGTCTGCCGGGGAATGGCATTGTCGGGCAACAGCGGCTTGTAGCGCACCACGTCCTGCCGTGCCCGTGCCAGGACCGCCTCGGCCTCCGCCAGATCGCCCTGGGCGTTGATCACCGCTTCGTCATAGGCTCGCGGATCGATGACAAAGAGCAACTCGCCGTCCTTCACCTTCTGTCCCGGCTGAAATTTCTGGGCAATCACGACGCCGGAGACTCGCGGCCGTAAATCCACCTCGCGGAAGGCCTTGATCTCGGCAACGATATCCACCGACAGCGGCGTCGTCTGCGCCACGATCTGCTGAACCACGACCTCCGGCGGCGGCGGTGCTGGTGGCTTGGCCTTGTGGCAACCCGCCGCAGCGAACACGACCAGCATTGCAGTCAACGGTCCACCCAAGCGCATGAGGAATTGCGACATTCTTATCTCCCGCCAGTCTGTCAAACGACATGCTGCAACGATCCGCGCAGGCACGGACTAGCCCGCCGCTCCACGCATCTTCGGAATCACCCACAACTCATCGCGACGCCTGCCAGGCTGGCAAACGCCCAATACCACCTCGTTTTGCGGGTTTAGCGTAGCACAGCCGATATTTGAGATAGAACAAAATTCTCAAGCGCCGTGATCCCCGCCCCCGAGGATACCGCCGAACTTCATGGACGATGACAGGCGGCGGCCGGATATGGTTCCGGAAGATGACATGGGCACGTGAAAAGAAATGCCGTCGGACAGCCACGGGCCGGGCTTGCACACTGCCCGGCCATGGCCGGCGCGAGACCGGACAACGGCATGCCCCGACGGCCGGAATACAGAAGAAGGAAAGGTTAGCGGAATGCAGCCGGCCCGGCTGGGAACGGCCGGGCCGCAGCGTCGTCAGCGGCCCTTGCGGCCGAATTTTTCGGCCAATTGGTTCAATTTGGCAGCCCGCTGTTCCTCGGCCCGCGCCGCCGCCTCGGCGGCCTTGGCGGCGGCCTGCACCGCCCGCCGCTGCTCGTTCTGCTTCTTGAAGCGTTCGCGCAGCAGTTCGGCGGCGTGCTGGCGGTTCTCGTCGGTCACCTCGCCGGCCGGGGTGCCGTCGAGATTCAGGCGCAGCCTGCCCTTTTCCATTTCCTTCAGGTAGCGCGTCGAAATGGTGTGGCTGCGCATCGCCAGCCGCAGGGCTTTTTTCTCCAGGTCCGGCAACTGGGCCAGCACCTGCTTGTCGATGCCGATGGCCAGCGGGCTGTAGTCGCGGAACACGGCGAAACGTGCCTGCAGGTCCTTGAGCAGGGCACGGGGATCGAGGGGCGTGGTCACCGGGGATTCGGCTGTCGTCATGAGCGGAAGAAACTGTGGTCTGGCAAGGCGCGAAGGGTAGCACGAAGGCCGGTGCCCGGTCCGCCGAATCGGCGAGCCGGGCGGCAACGGCGCGGCCGTTTTGGCGAAAAAGCCGCAGCCGCCGGCAAGCCGCCGCGGCCCGTGTTCAAACGCCGTAGTCGCTGAACCAGTCCAGCATCAGTTGCCAGCCGTCGGCCGCTTCCTCGGCCCGGTAGCTGGGCCGGTAGTCGGCATGGAAGGCGTGCGGCGCATTGGGGTAGACCTTGATCTGCGAGGCCTGGGCGGCGGGACTGCCGGTCTTCAGGCGGGCCAGCATGGCGTCCACCGTCGCCTGCGGAATGCCGGCATCGAGGCCGCCGTAGAGGCCGAGCACCGGCGCCTTCAGCTGGCCGGTCAGGTCGATCGGCTGCTTCGGCGTGAATTCGTTGGCCGGCCCGACCAAGCGCCCGTACCAGGCGACACCGGCCTTGAGTTGCGGGTTGTGGGCGGCGTACAGCCAGGTGATGCGGCCGCCCCAGCAAAAACCGGTGATCGCCAGGCGGGCGGTATCGGCACCGTTGGCGGCGGCCCAGGCGACGCAGGCGTCGAGGTCGCCGATGACCTGAGCATCGGGCGTCTTGCTGGTGATCCTGGCCTGGATGTCGGGAATGCTGTCGATCGTGCGCGGGTCGCCCTGACGGGCGAACAGTTCCGGCGCGATGGCCAGGTAGCCGAGCTTGGCCAGGCGGCGGCAGACGTCGCGGATGTATTCGTGCACGGCGAATATCTCGGAGACCACCAGGACCACCGGCGGCTTGATCGCCGCATCCTGCGGCTGGGCGCGGTAGGCGACCATGTCGCCGTCCTTGACCGGCACCTTGACCTGGCCGGCGATCAGGCCGTCGCTGTCGGTACGGATCACCGTCTGCGCCATCACCGGCTGCACGGCCAGCGCGAAACCGGCACCCAGGCTGGCGGCGAGGAAGTGGCGACGGTCGAAGGTCTGGGGAGGAACAAGGGCATCGAGTTCGGAATCGCTGGGCATCACAGTCTCCTGGGTGGGTAGCGGCATCGGGGCAATGGCGCCGGGCAAAAAGTCTAGCGCGGATCGCCGCGGCGCGGCCGCCCGGCAGCGTAGGCGGTGCGCCGATTGCATACGGTCGCCAAACGGCAAAAAAGTTTCCCCGGCCGGGAACGTCGCGCCGGAATAAGTGACCAATCGTCACCCCGGTCGAAGCCAGGGTGCCGATTGGGGTCGGCACCCGCACGCATGTCCGCTTTCCGGCCGGAGCGGCGCAGCAGCCAACAACAAGAACTTCGCAGGAGACATCATCATGAACTTCCTGATCGTTCTGGCCTCCCTCTGTTTCCTGATGTACGTCGCCTACCGCGGCCACAGCGTCATCCTCTTTGCCCCGATCGCCGCCATGGCCGCCGTGCTGCTGATCGAGCCGACGCTGGTCGCGCCGGTTTACAGCGGCCTGTTCATGGACAAGATGGTCGAGTTCGTGAAGAACTATTTCCCGGTCTTCCTGCTCGGCGCGATATTCGGCAAGGTCATCGAACTGTCCGGTTTCTCCAAGGCCATCGTCGCCTGGGTCATCGGCCTGATCGGCCGCAGCCGGGCCATCCTGTCGATCGTGCTGGTCTGCGCCATTCTCACCTACGGCGGTATCTCGTTGTTCGTCGTGGTCTTCGCCGTCTATCCCTTCGCCGCCGAGATGTTCCGCCAGAGCGACATCCCCAAGCGCCTGATTCCCGGCACCATCGCCCTCGGCGCCTTCACGTTCACCATGGATGCGCTGCCGGGCACGCCGCAGATCCAGAACATCATCCCGACCACCTTCTTCAAGACCAATATCTACGCCGCCCCCTGGCTGGGCATCATCGGCGCCGTGTTCATCTTCATCGTCGGCCTCTCCTACCTCGAATGGCGGCGCCACCAGGCGATGAAGAACCAGGAAGGCTACGGTACCAACCTGATCAACGAACCGGAACCTTTCGAGCACGAGAAACTGGCCCATCCGCTGATCGCCATCCTGCCGCTGATCATGGTCGGCGTCATGAACAAGGTATTCACCGAGGCCATTCCCTACTTCTACGGCGACTCGACCTCCTTCATCCCGGCGGTGATCGGCGACGCCGCACCGGTGGTGGTGCACACCAAATCCATCGCCGCCGTCTGGGCCGTCGAGGGCGCACTGCTGACCGGCATCGCCACCGTCTTCCTGTTCGCCGGGCGGACGGTCATCGGCAAATTCGCCGCCGGCAGCAAGGCCGCCATCGCCGGCGCCCTGCTGGCGACCATGAACACCGCATCGGAATACGGCTTCGGCGCGGTGATCGCCTCCCTGCCCGGCTTCCTGATCATCGCCGACGCCCTGAGCGCCATTCCCAACCCGCTGATCAACGAGGCGATCACCGTTTCGGCGCTGGCCGGCATCACCGGCTCGGCCTCGGGCGGCATGGGTATCGCGCTGGCGGCCATGGCCGACACCTTCATCCACCACGCCGAAGCCGCCGGGATTCCACTCGAGGTGTTCCACCGCGTCGCCTCGATGGCCTCCGGCGGCATGGACACGCTGCCGCACAACGGCGCGGTGATCACCCTGCTGGCGGTGACCGGCCTGACCCACCGCCAGTCCTATAAGGACATTTTCACCATCACCTGCATCAAGACGCTGGCGGTGTTCGTGATCATCACCGTGTACTACCTCACCGGCCTGGTCTGATCAGATCACATCAGCACGATGTCGTACTGCTCCGGCGAGTAGCTGGGTTCGGATTGCAGCGACACCGACTTGCCGATGAAATCGCAGAGCATGGCCAGCGATTGCGATTCCTCGTCGAGGAACAGGTCGACCACGGCAGGCCCGGCCAGGATGCGGTATTCGCGGGCATTGAACTGGCGCGCCTCGCGCAGCAGTTCGCGCAGGATTTCGTAGGCCACGGTACGCGCCGTCTTGACTTCGCCGCGTCCGCCGCAGGTCGGGCAAGGCTCGCAGAGCACGTGGGCCAGCGATTCGCGGGTGCGCTTGCGGGTCATCTCGACCAGGCCGAGCTGGGTGAAGCCGTTGACGGTCAGGCGCGTGTGGTCGCTGGCCAGGGCCTTGTTGAATTCTTCGAGCACCGCCTTCTTGTGCTCCTCGTTCTCCATGTCGATGAAGTCGACGATGATGATGCCGCCGAGGTTGCGCAGGCGCAGCTGGCGGGCGATGGTGACGGCGGCTTCGAGATTGGTCTTGAAGATGGTGTCGTCGAAATTGCGCACGCCGACGAAACCACCGGTATTGACGTCGATGGTGGTCATCGCCTCGGTCTGATCCATGATCAGGTAGCCGCCGGACTTCAGATCGACGCGCCGCGCCAGCGCCCGCTGGATTTCCTCCTCGACGCCGTGCAGGTCGAACAGCGGCCGCTGGCCAGTGTAATGGTCGAGCAGCGGCCGCACCGCCGGCGTGTATTCGGCGGCGAAGACGCCCAGTTTCTGGAAGTTCTCCCGCGAATCGATGACGATGCGCACCGTATCCGGCTTGACGAAGTCGCGCAGCACGCGCTGGCTGAGCGACAACTCCTGATACAGCACGCTGGGCGGCGCCTCGGTGCCCGCCTTGTCGCGGATGTCGGCCCAGATTTTTTTCAGGTAGGCGATGTCGGTGGCGAATTCCTCGTCGGTGGCGTTCTCGGCCATGGTCCGGACGATGAAACCGCCCCGCTCCTCCTCCGGCACCAGGCGGGTGATGCGCTCGCGCAGCACTTCGCGCTCGGCCTCGGCCTCGATGCGCTGGGAGATGCCGATATGTTTCTCCTGCGGCAGATAAACCAGCATCCGGCCGGCGATCGAAATCTGCGTCGATAGCCGCGCCCCCTTGGTGCCGATCGGATCCTTGACCACCTGAACGACGATGCTCTGCCCTTCCGCCAGGATTTTCTCGATCGGCCGGTCGGTGGCCGTCTCGCGCGGCTGCCAGATGTCGGCGACGTGCAGGAAGGCGGTGCGCTCCAGGCCGATCTCGATGAAGGCCGACTGCATGCCGGGCAGGATGCGCACGATGCGCCCGAGATAAACGTTGCCGACCAGACCTCGGCTGGCGGTACGCTCGATGTGCAACTCCTGGACGACACCCTGTTGCATCACCGCAACGCGGGTCTCCTGCGGCGTGAAATTGATCAGTATCTCTTCGCTCATACACTCTACAATTCGCGGTTTTTGCCCGATTCTACTATGCGCACGGCACCCGAACTGCTGGCTCCGGCCGGCTCGCTGGACATGATGCGGAGCGCCTTCGCCTTCGGCGCCGACGCGGTCTACGCCGGCCAGCCGCGCTACAGCCTGCGCGTGCGCAACAACGCGTTCGGCAGCCTCGACCTGCTCCGGCAGGGCATTGACGAGGCCCACGCCGGCGGCAAGCAGTTCTTCGTCGTCAGCAATATCTTCCCGCGCAACGCCAAACTCGCCACTTACCTGGCCGACATGGCGCCGGTCATCGCCCTGCAGCCGGACGCCCTGATCATGTCCGACCCCGGACTGATCGACCTGGTGCGCGAAACCTGGCCGGAGCAGGCGATCCACCTGTCGGTGCAGGCCAACACCGTCAACTGGGCGGCCGTGCGCTTCTGGCGCAAGCTGGGGCTGACGCGCATCATCCTGTCGCGCGAGCTGTCGCTCGACGAAGTCGCCGAAATCCGCCAGCAGTGCCCCGACATCGAGCTCGAAGTCTTCGTGCACGGCGCCCTGTGCATCGCCTATTCCGGCCGCTGCCTGCTGTCCGGCTACTTCAACCACCGCGACCCGAACCAGGGCACCTGCACCAATTCCTGCCGCTGGGACTACAAGGTTTCGACGTCCGACGGCGCGCCGCCACCGGCCGGCCAAGCCGTTGATTTCTACAGCAACCCCGAACAGGAAATCCTGCTCGAGGAACGCCAGCGCCCCGGCGAACTGATGCCGATCGAGGAAGACGAGCACGGCACCTACATCATGAATTCCAAAGACCTGCGCGCCATCGAGCACGTCCAGCGGCTGGTCGACATCGGCGTCGATTCGCTGAAAATCGAGGGCCGCACCAAAAGCCCCTACTACGTCGCCCGCACCTGCCAGGCCTACCGCCGCGCCATCGACGACGCGGTCGCCGGCCGCCCCTTCGACCCGACGCTCCTCGGCGAACTGGAGAACCTCGCCAACCGCGGCTACACCGACGGCTTCTACCAGCGCCACCACGACGCCGACCACCAGAACTACCTGCGCGGCCATTCCGAATCGGACAAGAGCCAGTACGTCGGCGACGCCGTCGCCTACGACGCGGCGCGCGGCCTGATGGAAGTCGCCGTCAAGAACCGCTTCGCCCTCGGCGACCGGCTGGAATGCGTGCACCCGGCCGGCAATCATGCGCTGACGCTGAGCCGCATGGAGAACGCCGCCGGCCAGCCGGTCGCCGTCGCGCCGGGCAGCGGCCACCGCGTCTGGATTAATTTGCCGGCGCGGTACACCGGATCGTTCGTCGCGCGTTTTATATAGCCATTGTTCGCCAAAACAACGAAATTCACCGTTTGTGCACTGCAGCAAGCGGTGTAAAATCCACGCCATGAGTCAAGTTCACCGCATGCCCTTGATCGATGCGTTCAAGGCCATCGCCTCGCAACTGATCGTCCTCCATCACCTGGCCTCCTACGGACCGCTCGCCGCCACGGCCCGCGACCTGCTGCCGGGCACGCTCGACTGGCTCTACGAATACGCGCGCATGGCGGTGCAGGTCTTCCTCGTCGTCGGCGGCTTTCTCGCCGCCCGCGGCCTGTCGGCCGACGGCCAGGCGCTGGCCGGCTCGCCGCTGCCGCTGCTGTGGAAGCGCTACCAGCGCCTGGTCATCCCCTTCCTCGCCGCCATCGCGCTGGCCATCGTCTGTTCGGCCATCGCCGACCACTGGATGGTGGACGACGCCATTCCCGACCGCGCCACCTTCGGCCAGTGGCTGGCCCACGCCACGCTGCTGCACGGCGTGCTCGGCGTCGACTCGCTGTCGGCCGGCGTCTGGTACGTCGCCATCGACTTCCAGCTGTTCGCCCTGATGGCCTTGCTGCTGTGGGCCGGCCGCCGTCGCCTGGTGGCGCCGGCGCTGGTGCTGGCCATGGCCGTCGCCTCGCTGTTCTGGTTCAACCGCGATGCCGCCTGGGACAACTGGGCTCTCTACTTCTTCGGTTCCTACGGCCTCGGCGCCGCCGCCTGGTGGGCTTCCGGCCGCGGCCGCCTGGCCGCCTGGCTGGGCGTCATCGCCTGCGTGACGATTGCCGCGCTGGTCGTCGATTTCCGCCTGCGCATCGCGCTCGCCCTCGGCATCGCCCTGGCTCTCGGCTTCAGCCGCCGCAGCGGCCTGCTCGAACGCTGGCCGGATTTCCGGCCGCTGGCTTTCCTCGGCCAGACCTCCTACTCGGTCTTCCTCGTGCATTTCCCGGTGCTGCTGCTGACCAACGGCCTGTTCGCGCTGAGCGACCTCGATTCGCCGGCCGCCGCCGTGGCCGGCCTGCTGCTGACCTGGGCGGCCAGCCTCGGCGCCGGCCTGGCCTTCTACCGCTGGATCGAAAGCCCGGCCGCCAGCCGCCGCCTCGGCGAAGCGCTCGGCTGGCTGGCCGAGCGCCTGCGGGAATCGCCGCAGCTGGCTTTGCGCCTGTTGCGCGCCGGCCTGCGCCGCGTCGTCTTCGGTCGCGGCTGATTATTCGGCCAGTTCGGCGCGGGCGCGGAAATTGTCCAGCGCCTCCGGATTAGCCAGCGCCTCGACATTCTTCACCGGCCGCGCGTGCACCACGTTGCGCACGGCCAGTTCGACGATCTTGCCCGACTTGGTGCGCGGAATGTCCTGCACCTGCACGACCCGCGCCGGCACGTGGCGCGGCGTGGTGTTGTCGCGGATCTGCCGCTTGATGCGCTCGACCAGCGCGGCGTCGAGCGTCAGCCCCTCGCGCAGCTTGACGAAGAGCACCACGCGCACGTCGTCGTGGCGGCCCGGCGGCCAGTCCTGGCCGATCACCAGGGCTTCGACGATCTCCGGCAACTGCTCGACCTGGCGGTAGATCTCGGCGGTGCCGATGCGCACGCCGCCGGGATTGAGCGTGGCGTCCGAGCGGCCGTAGATGATCACGCCGTCGTGCGCCGTCAGTTCCGAGAAATCGCCGTGGCACCAGATGCCGGGGAAGCGCTCGAAATAGGCGGCGCGGTATTTGGCGCCGTCCGGGTCGTTCCAGAAGCCGACCGGCATCGCCGGGAACGGCCGGGTGCACACCAGCTCGCCCTTCTCGCCGCGCACCGGGCGGCCCTCGTCGTCGAAGACAGCGACGGCCATGCCCAGGCCGCGGCACTGGATTTCGCCGCGATAGACCGGCAGTACCGGGTTGCCGAGCACGAAGCAGGAGACGATGTCGGTGCCGCCGGAAATGGAGGCGAGCAGGATGTCCTGCTTGATTTCGCGATAGACCCAGTCGAAGCCTTCCGGCGACAGCGGGCTGCCGGTCGAGAACAGCGCCCGCAGCGCCGCCAGGTCGTGCGTCTTGCCCGGCGTCAGCCCCTGCTTGGCGGCGGCGTCGATGAATTTGGCCGAGGTGCCGAAATGGGTCATCCTTTCCGCCGCCGCGTAGTCGAACAGCACCGCGCCGCCGGCGGCGAAGGGCGAACCGTCGTAGAGCAGCAGCGTGGCGCCGGCCGCCAGGCCGGAGACCAGCCAGTTCCACATCATCCAGCCGCAGGTCGTGAAGTAGAACAGGCGGTCGCCCGGGCGCACGTCGCTGTGCAGCACGTGTTCCTTGAGGTGCTGCAGCAGCGTGCCGCCATGGCAATGGACGATGCACTTGGGCACGCCGGTGGTGCCTGAGGAGAACATGATGAACAGCGGATGGTCGAAGGCGACGCGGGTAAAGGCCACCGCTCCGGCACTGGCCGGCAATTGCCGCCAAGACACGGCGCCGGGGATGGCGGAAAGGTCCGGCGCCGGATCGAGATAGGGCACGACCACGGTCTTGACCAGCGACGGCAGCCGGGCCGCGACCTCGGCGTTCTTCGCCAGGCAGTCGACCCGTTTGCCGTTGTACCAATAGCCGTCGACGCAGACCAGCACCTTGGGCGCGATCTGGCCGAAGCGGTCGAGCACGCCCTGCACGCCGAAATCCGGCGAGGCCGACGACCAGATGGCGCCGAGCGCGGTGGCGGCAAGCATGGCGGCCAGCGTCTCGGGCAGGTTGGGCAGGTAGCCGGCGACGCGGTCGCCGGGGCCGACGCCGTGGGCAAGCAGAAACCGCTGGAAGCGGGCGACCTCGGCATGGAGATCGGCATGGCTCAGCCGCCGCCTGACCTTGTCCTCGCCCCAGAAGACCAGCGCTTCGCCGTCGCCGCGCTGGCGCAGCAGGTTCTCGGCATAGTTCAGGCGGGCCTCGGGAAACCAGCGGGCGCCGGGCATGCGTTCGCCGTCCGCCAGCACGGCCGCGCCGCGCTCGCCGATGGCGCCGCAGAAGCGCCACACCTGGGTCCAGAATGCCTCGGGCTTATCCACCGACCATTGCCACAGATCGGCATAGCGGCCATGGCCGTTGGCCTGCATGAACTGCGCCATGCGCGTATCGCCGACGGTGGCCGGATTGGGTTGCCACAGCGGCGTGGGGTCGATGGCGTAGGTCATGCTCTCTCCTGAAAAATTGTTCGCTCGCCGGCACCGTGTCGGCGCGGCAATGCCAAGGATAAGGGCAAAACCAAGGCGACAACTGTCCGGCCAACGACAGTTGCCGCCTCCGCCGGCCGACAGCCACTACATGCCGAGGTAGGCCGCCCGCACCTGTTCGTTGCTGATCAGTTCCTGGCCGCTGCCGGAGAGCGTGATGCTGCCGGTTTCCAGGACATAGCCGCGGTCGGCGATGGCCAGCGCGGCGAAGGCGTTCTGCTCGACCAGGAAGATGGTCATGCCCTGGGCCTTCAAGGCCTTGACCACGTTGAACACCTCCTCGACCAGGAGCGGCGCCAGGCCCATCGACGGCTCGTCGAGCAGCAGCATTTTCGGCCGCCCCATCAGCGCCCGGCCGATGGCCAGCATCTGCTGCTGGCCGCCGGACAGCGTGCCGGCCGGCAGGCGGCGCTTTTCCTTGAGGATCGGGAACATCGCATAGACCTTTTCGAGATCGCCGGCGACCTGGCCCTGGGGCTGGGTGTAGGCGCCCAGGCGCAGGTTGTCCTCGATCGACAGCGGGCCGAACACCTGGCGCCCTTCCGGGCTCTGGCAGATGCCCCGGCGCACGCGCTGGTCGGCGCGCAATTGGCCGATCTCCTCGCCGTCGAAGTGGATGCGGCCGGCGCTCATCGGCTGCACGCCGGACAGGGTGCGCAGGAAGGTGGTCTTGCCGGCGCCGTTGGCGCCGACCAGGGCGACCGTCTCGCCGCGCCGCACTTCGAGGTCGATGCCCTTCAAGGCCTTGATCCGGCCGTAGCAGCTTTCCAGGCCGGAGACCGAAAGCAGCACGTCGCCGCCGACGGGTCCGGCGCCGCGCTGCAATTCGCCGGCGCTGTGGGCGCCGAGGCCGACCGATTCCGGCGCCAGGCTGGCGATGCGGTGGTACAGCTCGCGGAACTCGGCCTTGGCCTTTTCGCCGAACAACGGATCCTCGCTGTCGAGGAAGGCGCGGTCGATCACCGCCCAGTCGTCGGCCGTCAGGACTTCGCGGGCCAGCGGCAGGGCTTCCTTTTCCTCGGTGCCGATGTGGTTCTTCAGGCTCTGCGTGTAGAGGCGCAGGGCCGCCGCGAATTCGCCGCCGGCCAGGGTGCCGGCCGCCGCGGCCGCCAGCTGGGCGCGCAGGGCTTTCAGGTTTTCCGGGCCGTTGCGGTGTTCCGCCTGCAGGCGGTCGAGCACCGCCGCCGCTTGCGGGCTGCGGGCGCGCAGGGCCGGGAACAGGTGGTCGTCTTCCTTGGCGTGGTGGCAGCCGTCCATGAATTGCTCGATGTAGTCGAACACCGAGTTGAAGAAGGCCGCTTCGACCTCGCCGCCGGCTTCCATTTCGTCGACGACGAGATCGAGGGTGGCGGCGATGCGCCACAGGTTGCGGTGGTCGTCGCTGATGACGCGGAGGGCTTCCATATCAAACTCCTGATTCTTCGATTCCGTTGCCGGGCCGCCCAGGACGCGAAGGCAAGCCGAAGACAGTGCACTCTGCACGGCGAGGCGCAGCCGACAAAGTCATGGGCGGCCCGGCAACGGAATCAGGCGTGGGCGCCGAGATAGGCGGCGATTACATCGGGATTCTGGCGGACCTCGGCGCCCGTGCCCTCGGCCAGCTTCTTGCCGTAGTCGAGGACCAGGATGCGGTCGGAGAGATTCATCACCATCTTCATGTCGTGCTCGACCAGCACCACGGTGACGCCGGAATCGGCGATCTTGCGCACCAGCTGGTCGACTTCGATGGTTTCCTTGGGGTTGAGGCCGGCCGCCGGCTCGTCGAGGAAGATCAGGCGCGGCTGCATCGCCAGGGCGCGGGCGATTTCCAGGCGCTTCAACGCGCCGTAGGGCATGCCGTCGGCGCGGGCATCGACATACTGTTCGAGGCCGACGAAGCGCATCAGCGCGGCCGCCTCGTCGCGCAATTGGGCGTCGCGTTTCTTCAGGCCGGGAAAGCGCAGCGCCGCCTTGACCAGGTTGCGGTCGAGCCGCAGATGGGCGCCGACCATGACGTTCTCGCGGGCGCTCATGTTCATGCAGATCTGCAGGTTCTGGAAGGTGCGGGCAACGCCGCGCACGGCCAGCTCGTTTGGCGATTTGCCGTGGATGGCTTCGCCGTCGAGGCGGATTTCGCCGGCGGTCGGCTTGTACACTCCGGTGATCAGGTTGAACAGCGTCGTCTTGCCGGCGCCGTTGGGACCGATCACGGCATAGACGATGCCGGCGTCGATGCTGAAACTGACGTTCTGCACGGCCTTGACGCCGCCGAAGTGGATGGAGAGGTCTTTTACGTCGAGGAGCGGCATGCTCATTCTCCCTTGCTGAACTTGGCGGCCAACGTCGGCACTAGGCCCTTCGGCATGAAGATCATGCACAGCATCAGGATGGCGCCGAAGGCCACCGTCTCCCAGCCCTCGAAGGTGGCCAGGGCCTGCGGCAGCGCGGTCAGCAGCACGGCGCCGACGAGCGAGCCGTACACCGAGGCCATGCCGCCGATGACGACCATGGTCACCAGTTCGATGGAGTGGAAGAAGTCGGCCAGGTTGGGCGTCACGAAGCCGATGTAGTGGGCGGTGACGCTACCCATCAGGCTGGCGAACACGGCCGACAGCACGAAGATCGCCACCTTGTAGCGGACGACGTCGACGCCGACCACCTGCGAGGCGACTTCCGAGCCGTGCAGGGCGCGCAGGGCGCGGCCGAAGGGCGAGTCGATCAGGTTCAGCGAGGCCCAGACGCTGATCGACAGGAGCAGCGCGACGACCCAGTACCAGTGCTTGTCGCTGGCGAGGTCGAAGCCGAAGAGGCCGAGCGTCGGCACCGGCATGCCGTCCGGGCCGCCGGTCCACGCCGCTTCGTTGCGGATGGCGATGTTGATGATGATGCCCAGGCCGAGCGTCGCCATCGCCAGGTAGTGGCCCTTGAGCTTGAAGATCGGGCGGGCGACCAGGGCCGCCAGCAGGCCGGTGGCCAGCGCTCCGGCGCCCATCGCCAGCAGCGGATGCCAGCCGAAATGGGTCGGCAGCACCGCCGAGGCGTAGGCGCCGATGCCGAGGAAGCCGGCATGGCCGAGGCTGATCTGGCCGGCGAAGCCGATCAGCAGATTGAGGCCGAGGACGATCACGGCGTTGATCGCCATGCGGATCGCCAGATCCATGTAGAAGGCGTTGGGAATGACGAAGGGCAGCACGATCAGGATGGCGATCACCGCGTACAGCCCGTAGTAGACGCTTTTCCTCATGCTCACACCCGGTCCGTCGATTTGCCGCCGAACAGGCCGCGCGGCATGAAGAAGAGGATCAGCAGGATCAGCACGAAGGGAATGGCGTCCTTGTAGCTCGACGAGAGGTAGCCGGCACCCATGGCTTCGAGCACGCCGACCAGGAGGCCGCCGACCACGGCGCCGAGGCCGTTGCCCAGCCCGCCGACGACGGCGGCGACGAAGCCCTTCAGGCCGAGCATGATGCCGACGTCGTAGGAAGTCAGCGTGATTGGCGTCACCAGGATGCCGCCCAGGGCGCCGAGCGCCGCCGACATGGCGAAACTCATGAACAGCACCCAGCCGGTGTTGATGCCGACCAGTTCGGCGGCGGTGCGGTTGTAGGCGGTGGCCAGCATGGCTTTGCCCTGCAGCGTGCGGTTGAAGAAGTACCACAGCGCGACGACGACGACGGCGGTGACGCCGAGCACCCACAGGCTCTGCGGCAGCAGCGTGGCGCCGAGGATGGCGATCGGCGCATCGCCCGAGAAGGCCGGCAGGCTGTGCGTGCCCTTGCCCAGCCAGACCTGGACCAGGCCGCGGATGACCAGCGAGGCGCCGATGGTGATGATGATCAGCGTCACCGTCTCGGCCCCCTTGACCGGCTCGATGGCCAGCTTCTCGACGAGCACGCCGACGATGGCCGGCACGGCGATGGCCAGCGCCAGCGCGACCGGCAGCGGCAGGCCACTCATGGTGAAGAACACCGCCAGCATGCCGCCGAGCATGATGAACTCGCCCTGGGCGAAGTTGATCACGTGGCTGGCGTTGTAGATCAGCGTGAAGCCGAGCGCCGCCAAGGCGTAGGTGGCGCCGACGGTGATGCCGGAGAAGAGGAATTGCAGGAACTGGGCAAGCATCAGCGGCCTCCCGGGGCAAAGTCGGCGGCCCGGCCGGGAACTGGCGGTCTCGGTGTCATGTCATCTCCTCTTGTCGTCCGCCGTGGCGGCTGTCCGGAAGCCGGACTTCCGTTTTGTGCAATCAATTCTGAAATATGGAATTCACTCTGTCAACCGCAAGCGATACAATTTTTTCTATGAAAAAAATCTTTTGTATCAATTTATCCGTCTGATTTTTCTGGGGATCGTCCGAAAAACAGGCAAAAAAAACCCGCCGCGAGGCGGGTCGAGCCAAGCACTACTGCTTGCGCTTGCGGTACGGCGGCTCAGGCTTTCGGCACGTGCCCGAGGCGCCGCGACAACTCCGCCGCCGCCGCCTTCAGCGGACCGACCACCGATCCCTCGGGCGACATGTCGAACATGCCGCTGACGCCGACGACCAGCATGGCGATGCTGATTTCGTTGCGGAAATTGAAGACCGGCGCCGCCACCGCCTCGACCCCGGCGATCGCGTGGTCGCCGCTGACGCTGGCATAGCCCTCGCTGCGCACCCGGGCCAGCATGGCCTCGACCTCGGCCCGGCTCTGCAGGTCGCGGGCCAGCTGGCCGCCCTTGAAATAGCCGTCGATCAGCCGGCCGGCCGTCTCCTTCGGCAGCCAGGCGGTGAAGACCCGGCCGCTGGCCGAGCCCAGCGGATCGAGCGCGGTGCCGGTGACGACGTTGACCGTGATCGGCCGCCGCGGCCGTTCCCAGCGCACGATCACCGGGCCGCCGTCGCCCCACACCGCCAGCGCCGTCGTCTCGTTGATGCGGTCGCGCAATTCGGCGATGGCGCTGAGGCCGAGGCGGATGCGATCGAGCCGGTCGATCGCGACCAGGCCGATATTGAGCGCGAACGGCCCGAGGTCGTAGCGCGAGGTCATCGGATCCTGCTCGACCAGGCCGGCGCGGATCAGGCTGACCAGGTAGCGGTGCGCCTTCGAGGCCGGCATCTCGGCCGCCGCGGCGATGTCCTTCAACATCATCGCGCGCTGGCCCTTGACCATGGCGCGCAGGATGCCCATGCCGATTTCCAGCGATTGGACACCGTGCTTGCCCTCCCCGGCCCGGCTTTCGTTCTCTTCCATCATGCCGCCCCAATTCCACATGTCGAAATGACTTTTATTTTATAGAATCCGATACGCTTTTGTCAGGAGATGTGAATCATGAGCACCCTACGCGTCTATGCCATCGACGGCCTCGTGCCGGTCGTCGATCCCACCGCCTACGTGCATCCCAGCGCCGTGCTGATCGGCGACGTCATCGTCGGCCCCGGCTGCTACGTCGGCCCCTGCGCCAGCCTGCGCGGCGACTTCGGACGGCTGATCCTGGAACGCGGCGCCAACCTGCAGGACACCTGCGTCATGCACGGTTTTCCCGGTACCGACACGGTGGTCGAGGCAGACGGCCACATCGGCCACGGCGCCGTGCTGCACGGCTGCCGGGTCAAGAAGAACGCGCTGGTCGGCATGAACGCGGTGATCATGGACAACGCCGTCATCGGCGAAGCGGCCATCGTCGCCGCCAGCGCCTTCGTCAAGGCCGGCGTCGAAATCCCGGCGCGCAGCCTGGCCGCCGGCATGCCGGCCAAGGTCGTCCGCCCCCTGTCCGACGAGGAAATCGCCTGGAAGAGCGACGGCACCCGCACCTATCAGGAACTGACCCGGCGCTGTCTGGCGACGCTGGTCGAATGCGACCCGCTGACCGCCGTCGAGGCCGGCCGCCGGCGCATCGAGATGCCCGACGTGGTGCCGCTGGTCGAATTGAAACGGCGCGATCGGTAAGTCCTCCCTCCGGCGGCCATCCGGGGTCCGCCATTGACGCCGGCCGGCCGGGCAGCCACACTCGGCGACACCTATTCCCGCCACCCAGCCGATGCCCGACGCTTGGTTGCTGAAAAACCTCCTCGCCACCCTGCTGCTGCCGCCGGCCAACGGCCTGCTGCTGCTCGCCCTGGCCGGCCTGTTCCGCCGCCGGCGCTGGGCCGGCGCCATCGCTGCCGTGGGCGCCCTGCTGTTGCTGGCGCAGAGCCTGCCGCCGGTCGCCGGCTGGCTGAATGCCACGCTGGAAGAACGCGCCGGCCGGGTCTTCAGCGAACCGCAGGGCGCCGGTGCCATCGTCATCCTCGGCAGCGGCCTGATCGATGCCGCCGAGTACGGCGGCGAGACGCTGAGCCAGCGCAGCCTGGTGCGCGCCCGCTACGGCGCCCTGCTCGCCCGGCGCCACGGGCTGCCGGTGCTGGTCAGCGGCGGCCGGCCGGTCAATGCCCGGCATTCGGAAGCCGACGTCATCGGCGAGGCGCTGGAGCGCGAATTCGGCGTCGCGGTGCGCTGGCGCGAAAGCGCTTCCCGCGACACCGCCGACAATGCCGTCCTGTCGGCCAAACTGCTGCGGGCCGCCGGCATCCGCCGCATCGTGCTGGTCACCCAGGCTTTCCACATGCCGCGGGCCCGCCGCCTCTTCGCCGCCGCCGGCCTGGAAGTGGTGCCGGCGCCGACCGAACTGCGCGACCGCCATGCCTGGCCGGAAAGCGTCCTCGAATGGCTGCCGCAGGCCGGCGCGCTGCAAGCCTCCTATTACGCCCTGCACGAATGGCTGGGCATCGCCTGGCTGGATCTGCAGCGAGCGCTGCAACGCGCCAGTGCTCTGCGCGCAACGAATCCTTAGCTCGGGCGCTTCCCAAGGATCGACGAAGTGGTGGCCATCCAGCAATAAGGTTTGGGCGCGTTGTTGCGTTGTTCAAGGCAAGGCAGCGGTCGAGCGCCTGCTCCAATTCCCGGACGCCGCGGAACACACCGCGTCGAATTTTCTCCTCGGTCAGATCGCGGAAGACGCGCTCGACATGATTGAGCCAAGAGGCGCTGGTGGGCGTGAAGTGCGGATGTACGCGCGGCTGCCCGGCGAGGCAGTCCCTGACCCGGGGGTGCGTATGCGTGGCGTAGCGGTCAACGATCAGATGCATATCCAGGCTCGGATCGGTGTTGCGATTCAGGTGCTTGAGGAACTCGTCGCTGCGGTGGCGCGGCATGCACTGGCCGTTGATGAGACCCGAAGCGACATCGAGCGCGGCAAACGGCGGCGTGGTGCCGTGCCGTTCGTAATCATGAGTCATCGTCGCCGCGCCCTCGTTTGAGCGGCAAGCCCGGCTGGGTGCGGTCGAGCGCCTGGATCTGGCTCTTCTCATCGACCGAGAACACGATGGTCCGCTCGGGCGGGTTCAGATACAGGCCGACCACGTCTTCCAACTTGCTTTGGAACTGCGGAGCGCACGCGAGCTTGAAACCGCGCACGCGGTGCGGTTTCAAGCCCGCCTTGCGCCAGATGGCTCGCACCGTGGTGGCCGACAGCCCGCACACTTGAGCCATCTTGCGGCTCGACCAATGGGCCGCATCGGCCGGCTTGTCCGTGGCGGTCAGCGTGAAGTACCGCACTCGCCCGACGTTGCGCAGGCGCCGGCCGGCGGTCCGGCAATGGCCGCGGCCGCGCGACGGGATCGACACCGCACCGCTGACTCCTCAGCGGTGCCGCCGCGCCGGCGCCGCCTCGGGTCCGGCGACCGGGCGCGCGGCCGGGTCGGCCAGCTTTTTCGGCGCTTCGGGCAGGGTCGCGCCGGCATCGAGCGCTTCCGGATTGCGCTGCGAGTCCTCGCTCGGCGGCGCGTCATGGAGAGTCTCGGCCATGGTCGTCCCTTGCGTTGTGCTGATGCGGCATTTTTCCGGGACGACGCAAAGCCCGTATCACTGGCAGGGTGGTAACCACTTTGGCGATTGGAATCAATTCCCTTGCCCCCATTCCGCGACGACAGGCCACCCCGGGCACGGGTAGCAAGCATGCAAAATGGATAGTTGTTTTGCGGAAATAGCAATGCTGCAAAAGAGAATAAATTGATGACAATCAAGAATATCAGTAGCGCAGAATATAAAATTGTCCTTATGGACGCTCTGCGAATAGCCGATTTGATCAGCCGTCACGATGGCCTGCTGCCGCTCCATGCGACGCTTGCCGAGGCGGCTGCGCTGATGCTCCGGGAACAGGGATCATCAGTCATTGTGATCGATGACGAGGGCCGGGCCGCCGGCATTGTCACCGAAGGCGACCTGCTGCACGCGCTGCGCCAACGGCAAGACATGCAACAGCCGCTGGCCGACGTGATGACGGCGCCGGTCTTCAGCATCGCTGCCGACACCGATTTCCGCCAGGCCTACCGCACAGTGACGCAACGAGGGCTGCGTCACATCGTCGTCACCGGCATCGACGGGCGCCCGCTCGGGGTCGCCAGCGAAACCAGCATCCGCGAGCAACTCGGCCCTGAGTTTTTCCATCATCTGTGCAATGTCGATACCGTCATGGATCGGCTGTTTCCGCGTCTGCCGCCGGACACCCCGCTGGCTGCGGCGCTCGACGCCATGGAAGCATCGCGGGCCAGTTGTACGGTCATCGTCGATGGACGCCGACCGCTCGGCATTTTGACCTTGCGCGACATCGTTCGCCTATGTCTCGCCTCCGGCGACAATCCGCTGCTGGGCGACGTGATGCGACGGCCGGTCATCACCATTGATGAGACAACGTCGCTGGTCGCCGCTGCAGAATCGCTGGTCAAGCACGCGATCCGTCATTTGGTCGTCGTGGACGCCCAGGGCAACACCACCGGCTTGGTTTCCGAACACACGTTGTTACGGCCGCTCGAGCTGGATTTGCTCGACGAGTTGATCGACGAGCGCCTGGTTCTCGCCCACTCGCGCGACGCCGCGCTACTGCGCACCGCACGCAACGAGCGCTACCAACGCGCCCTGCTCGACAACTTTCCATTCCCGGTCTGGCTGAAAGACACCGATTCACGTTTTCTCGCCGTCAACCGGGTACTCGCCGACATATTCGGCCTCGCCTCCCCTGAAGAATTGATCGGCAAGACCGACTACGATTTCGCGCCGCCGGAACTGGCTGCCCGCTACCGCCGCTCCGACGCCGAGGTAATGGCCGCCCGGCGCACGAGTATGGTGCTCGAACCGGCAAAGCTCGCCGAACGGAATGTCTGGCACGAAACATACCGTGCCCCGGTACTCGACGACAGCGGCCAACTGCTGGGTACCGTCGGTTTCGCCCGCGACGTTTCGCAACATCGGCGGGCCGAGGAGAGCATGCGGCTGCGCAACGCGGCGCTGGCCGGTATCGCCAGCGGCGAGTCGATCGCCGACGTGCTCGAACTGATCACCCTATCGCTGGAAAGCGAACTCGAAGACTGGCGCTGCGCCGTCCTGCTCACCGACGCCAGCGGTCAACTTCTCCACTGTGTAACGGCGCCCAAGCTGCCTGGCAGTTTCTCGGCGGCCATCTCCGGGCTGGCCATTCCTAACGGTACCGCCCCCGGTTGCCCGTTGGCCAATCTACATCAACGCTTGGTCGTAGACGACGTTTTCACTGCCGACTGCCCTCAATTCTTACGTGAACTGGCTGATCTGGCCGGTTTTACCGCCTGTATCGTCGATCCCCTGCTCGGACAGGAAGGCAACCTGCTCGGCTGTCTATTCGCTTGCCACGTCGACCGCCGGCGGCCGTACGACACCGAACTGGCCATACTCGCCCAAGGCAGCCGGCTGAGCACGCTGGTCGTCGGCCATCAGCGGGCAAGCGAGAGCCTGCGCGACAGCCGCGATACGTTCCGCGGCATTTTCGACAGCGTCGACGAAGCCTTGATCGTGCTCGGCAAGGACCGCCGCTTCCTCGATGCCAGTATCGGTGCCAGAAATCTGTTCGATCATGCGCCGAAAGGACTGGTCGGTTGCGGCTACGAAGAATTCGGCGCCCCGGGATTGAACAACAACGCCCAGGTCGAGGGCTTGATCACCGCCGCCTTCGCCGGCCAACCGCAAAGCTTCGAATACTGGGTCCGCAGCGCGGCTGGGCGGATTTTTCCGGCCGAGGTCAGGCTGCGGCCGGGCAACTATTTTGGCGACGCGGTCCTGATCGCCTCGATCATCGACATCAGCGAACGCAAGAACGCCAGCCTGCGCCTGGGCATCCAGCATGACCTGGCGAGTACTCTGGCTGACGACGGCGGCCGGCAAGCCGTGCTCGACACCATTCTGCACAGCGGCCTGCAGTTCCACGAATTCACTGCCGGTGCCCTCTACGGCCGGCGGAACGACGGTGGTTTCGACCTGCTCGCCCATGTCGGCCTGTCGCCCGTCTATGTAGCCGCCACCGGCGAATACAGCCCGGACAGCGAGTTCGCCGCAGTTGCTGCCGACCGCGCCCTTTTCAATTGCCAGGTCAGCTGCGGCCGCTGCTCCCAGGTCTGCCTGCTCGACCGCAAAGCGATCCAGGCCGAAGGCCTGCGCTGCCTGAGCATATTGCCGATCCCGGTCGACAACACGACGGAAGCCTGCCTGGTCCTCGGCGGCCGCCATTCGACACAAATCTCGGCCGCCACGCGGGACGCGCTCGACCGCCTGCGCCACACCTTCGGCGAAACCTTGCAGCGCCTCGCTGTTCAGGAGGAGGCAAGACGTCAGCGGGAAAACTTCAGCGGCCTGCTCGATGCGCTGAACGATTTCATTTTCGTCATCGGCTTCGACGGGCGCATCCTTCATCACAACCGGGCAGTCAGCGAGACGCTCGGCTACGCCCCGGGAACGCTCCTCGGCCAGCCGATCAGCAACGTCAATCCACCGGAACAGCGGGCCGAGGCCGCTGCAACCATCGCCGACATAGTCGCCGGCCGGCGCCAGCACGCCTTGCTGGCGCTGCAATGCGCAGACGGGCGCCAAATCACCGTCGACACCCGTGTCGTCAACGGCTATTGGAACGGCCAACCGGTACAGATCGGTATTTCCCAGGATGTCAGCGAGCGGTTGAGCGCCGAGGAACGGCAGAAACTGGCGGCCAGCGTTTTCGACCATGCCCATGAAGGGATCATGATCACCGATCCCGACGGCCGGATCATCGAGGTCAATGCCACCTTCAGCGAATTGACCGGCTATGCGCGCGCCGAGGCGATCGGCCGAACCGCCGACCTGCTCAAATCAGGCCATCACGAAGAGAACTTCTACCGCCAGATGTGGCAGGACATCCGCGCAATCGGCTACTGGTCGGGTGAAGTCTGGAATCGCAAAAAGTCCGGCGAGATATTCGTCGAACACCTGACCATTTCGACGGTTCGCGACCGGCACGGCAAGATATCCCATTTCGTCGGCATCTTCTCCGACATCACGCTGATCAAGGAACACCAGCAACGCCTCGAACAACTGGCGCATTTCGATGCGCTGACCCAGTTGCCGAACCGCATGCTGCTGGCCGACCGGATGCAGTTGGCGATGGCGCAATGTATGCGCAACGGCAAGCTCTTGGCCGTCTGCTACCTCGATCTCGACGGCTTCAAGCCGGTCAACGACAGCTATGGCCACGCCGCTGGCGACCGCCTGCTGATCGAAGTCGCACAACGGTTGAAGGAATGCATCCGTACCGGCGACACCGTCTCGCGCCTGGGCGGCGACGAATTCGTGCTGCTCTTCTCCAATCTCGACAACAACCGCAAGTCGGACCATGCCATCGAGCGTGTCATCTCGGCACTCGCCCCCCCCTTCATTGTCGACGGACACCCCGTGCAAATCTCGGCCAGCATCGGCGTCACGCTCTACCCGCAGGATGGCGCCGACTCCGACACCCTGCTGCGCCAGGCCGACCAGGCGATGTACTCGGCCAAACAAGCGGGACGCAACCGCTACCACTTGTTCGACCCCGAACACGACCGGCGCGCTCGCGCCCACCATGAGGAAATCGCCCGTATCCGCGAAGGCTTGGCCAAGGGCGAATTCGTGCTGTACTACCAGCCCAAGGTGAACATGCGCAAAGGCGAGGTGATCGGTGCCGAGGCGTTGATCCGCTGGCAGCATCCGGAACAGGGCCTGATGCTCCCCGGCCAGTTTCTGCCGACCATCGAAGGTGACGCGCTGGCCGGCGAGTTGGGCGACTGGGTTCTGCGCCAAGTGCTCGACCAGCTCACCGTATGGGTGACCCAAGGCCTGCGCCTGACCGTCAGCGTCAACATTTCCGGCGAACATCTGCAGCAGCCGGACTTCGTCGACCGTCTGAGCGAACTGCTGGCCGCCTACCCGAGCGTGCCGCCGACGCTGCTCGAACTGGAAATTCTCGAAACCGCCGCCCTTGAGGACATCGCCCGGGTGGCCGAAGTATTCGCCGCCTGCGGCCGGCTCGGCGTGCGCTTCGCCCTCGACGACTTCGGTACCGGCTATTCCTCATTGACCTACTTCCGCCGCCTGCCGGCCGAAGTCCTGAAGATCGACCAATCCTTCGTCCGCGACATGCTCGACGATCCGGACGACTTGGCCATTGTCGAAGGAGTGATCGGCCTGACCCGCGCCTTCCGTCGCCAAGTCATCGCCGAAGGCGTCGAATCGGTCGAGCACGGTCTGGCCTTGTTGCTGCTCGGCTGCGAGGAAGCCCAGGGCTTCGGCATCGCCCGGCCGATGCCGGCCGCGCAGTTGCCCGGCTGGATCGATACTTTCCAGGCGGATGAATTATGGCAGTCGGCTTCCTCGTTCCACTGGTCGCACGAGGACTTGCCGCTGCTGATTGCCGAAGTCGACCACTATCGCTGGAAGAAATCCCTCTACACCTGGCTCGACGCGCCGGATGCCGGCCATCCCGTCCCGAGTTCCGATGTCCGGGAATGCCGCTTCGGACGCTGGTACTACGGCCCGTTCAGCCGGCGCTACGCGGCCAGCCCCCGCTTTGCCGAGCTGGACCCCATCCATGAACGCATCCATGTCATCGGCCGGCAACTGCTCGACAGGCATGCCAGCCTCGATGCCGCCTCCAGACAGGCGCTGTGCGACGAGCTGGAATCCGCCAGCACCGACATGGTGCAGTGCCTGCAACAGCTACAGGCGGAAGTGCTGATCGCGGCTCAGTTGACCAGGCGATAAGCCGGGTTGTCGAGCGCCCGCACCGCCGACAGCAGGGCATCGATGGCCTTCGGCCGGACGAAGCCGGCGCGCCAGGCCAGGGCGATGCGGCGCGACGGTGGTGGCGAACGGAAGGGAATGACGCTGATCATGTCGTTGCTGTAGGGATGGCGCAAGGCGCCCTCGGGCAGAACCGAGACCCCCAGCCCCGAGGCCACCATGCAACGGATGGTACCGATCGAGTGGCCGAGCCGGATATCGGTTTCCGGACTGCTGACCTGCGGACAGGCGCCCAGCACCTGATCGCGGAAGCAGTTGCCGGCCTTCAGCAACAGAACCTCGTCGCCAGCCACGTCCTCGGGATTGATGAACTCCTTGGTCTCCCAAGGATGGCCGCGCGGCACGATGACTTTGAAGGCCTCGTCGTAGAGCGCCCGGGTCAGCACGCCGGGAACCTCGAAAGGCAGGGCGATGATGGCCACGTCAATGGCGTTGTCGCGCAGCATCTCGTCGAGGTTGGAAGTCATGTTCTCCTCGATCGCCAGCGGCATCGCCGGTGCCACCACCTTCAGCGCATGGATCAGCTGCGGCAACAGGTAGGGGCCGATGGTATGGATGATGCCCAGGCGCAACGGCCCTTCCAACTGGTCGCGGCCGTATAGCGCGATCTGCCTGACCTTGTCGGCCTCGCGCAAGGCTGTTTGCGCTTGCTCGACGATACGCTGGCCGACCGGACTCGGACTGACGAAGCCCTTGCCGCGCTCGAACAATTGCACGCCGAGTTCGTCTTCAAGGCGAGCGATGGCGACGCTGAGCGTCGGCTGGCTGACCGAACAGCGTTCGGCGGCACGACTGAAATTGCCCTCCTGCGACAAAGCGACGATGTAGCGCAACTCGGTCAACGTCATACGGTTTTCTCCCTTGGCGTGTCCGGCCGGTACACCAGCCGCTCGTTCGACTATAGGCTCAGGCTATAGTTGCTATTAATAAAACATATAAAAATCATTGACTTGGATCAATATTACCATAACGACCACAGGGACAATGGGCCGGACGAATTTTCCATAACAAGGAGTCAACACGATGAAACGCACCCTTCTCTCCGCCGCCATCGTCATGCTGTCCGGCTTCGCCGCCGCGCAGGTTGCGGCTGCAGATGAACCGATTCAGCCGATCAAACCGGCGGCCAACATCAACCTGGGCATGGTCGAACTGGGCAAGAAGCTCTACTTCGATCCGCGCCTGTCCAAGTCCGGCTTCATTTCCTGCAACTCCTGCCACAACCTGTCGATGGGCGGCACCGACAACATCCCGACCTCGATCGGCGACAAGTGGCAGCAAGGCCCGATCAACGCCCCGACGGTGCTCAACTCCAGCCTCAACGTCGCCCAGTTCTGGGACGGCCGCGCCGCCGACCTCAAGGCGCAGGCCGGCGGCCCGATCGCCAACCCGGGCGAAATGGCCTTCACGCACACGCTGGCGCTCGGCGTACTCGAATCGATTCCGGCCTATGTCCGCGAATTCAAGCAGGTCTTCGGCAAGGACAAAATCGACATCGAACAGGTCACCGCCGCCATCGCCGAATTCGAAAAGACCCTGGTCACCCCGAACTCGCGCTTCGACCAGTGGCTGCTCGGCAAGAAGGACGCCCTGACCACGACCGAACTCGAAGGCTACGCCCTGTTCAAGGACAGCGGCTGCGTCGCCTGCCACAACGGCGAGGCCGTCGGCGGCAACTCCTTCCAGAAGATGGGCCTGGTCGAGCCGTACAAGACCACCGCCGCCGCCGAAGGCCGTGCCGGCGTGACCGGCAAGGACGCCGACCGCTTCAACTTCAAGGTGCCGACCCTGCGCAACGTCGAAATGACCTATCCGTACTTCCACGACGGTGCCGCCAACACCTTGACCGAAGCCGTCGACACGATGGGCCGCCTGCAGTTGGGCAAGAAGTTCACCAAGGAAGAGAACGCCAAGATCGTCGCCTTCCTGAAGACGCTGACCGGCGATCAGCCGAGCTTCATCCTGCCGGTGCTGCCGCCGTCTACCGATGCGACGCCGCGGCCGACCCCATTCGCCAAATAAGCGACGGCGCAAGCGCGACAGACGGGGGCGCCAGCCCCCGTTTTTCTGGGTTGCATTTGTTTGATCCAGGCTAATCTGCCATTAAACTTGCGCGTCCATAATTTGCCGCTGATTCGTTACGGTTTTTCCCCTGATGCTCGAAGCTGACAATCTGGAATGCGTGCGCGGCGAGCGCCGCCTGTTCGCAGGCCTCGGCTTTCGGCTGGCAGCGGGGGAACTGCTTTTCCTGCAGGGCAGGAACGGCGCCGGCAAGACCAGCCTGCTGCGCATGCTGCTCGGCCTGCTGCCGCCGGAGCATGGCGAAATCCGCTGGCACGGCCGACCGATTCGCCAGCTGGCCGACGACTACCGCGCCGATCTGTGCTACCTCGGCCACCTCAACGCCATCAAGGAAGAATTGACGCCGCTCGAGAACCTGCTCGCCGCCGCCCGCCTGGCCGACGAGGACTTGAGCGAGGACGACGCCATCGACGCCCTGGAACAGGTCGGCCTCGCCGGCCGCGAGGATCTCGCCTGTAAGTACCTGTCGCAGGGCCAGAAACGACGCGTCGCGCTGGCCCGCCTGGTCAAGGAACGACGGCCGCTGTGGATTCTCGACGAGCCTTTCGTCGCTCTCGACGTCGCCGCCGTGGACTGGCTGGCCCAGCTCATTTCCGGCCACCTGCAGCGCGGCGGCCTGGCGGTGATGACCACCCACCAGCCGGTCGCCATTCCCGCCGGCACCGTGCGCGAATTGCGGCTCGGTTGAGGGTGACGCGCTGATGTTCAAGATCATCCTGGCGGTCATCGGCCGCGATCTCAAACTGGCCATGCGGCGCCAAGCCGACATCGTTTCGGCGCTGTTCTTCTTCATCATCGTGGTCAGCCTCTTTCCGCTCGGCGTCGGGCCGGAGCCGGACCTGCTGCGCACCCTCGCCCCCGGCGTGCTGTGGGTGGCGGCGCTGCTGGCGACCATGCTGTCGCTGCCGCGCCTGTTCGCCGACGACCACCGCGACGGCACGCTGGAGCAACTGGCCCTGGCGCCGCATCCGCTTGGCCTCGTCGTGACCGGCAAGGTCATTGCCCACTGGCTGGTGTCCGGCCTGCCGCTGGCCCTGATCGCGCCGGTGCTGGGCATCCAGTTCGATCTGTCGACCGACGCGCTATTCATCCTGACCGGCGCCATCCTGCTCGGCACCCCGGCCCTGTCCGGCATCGGCGCCATCGGCGCGGCGCTGACCCTGGGCCTGCGCGGCGGCGGCGTGCTGCTGTCGCTGCTGGTGCTGCCGCTGTACATCCCGGTGTTAATATTCGGCGCTGGCGCGGTCGATGCCACGGTGTCCGGTCTCGGGGGGGAAGGGCACCTTTCCCTACTCGCCGCGCTGACTTTCGCCTCACTCGGCTTCGCCCCCTGGGCGTCGGCCGCCGCCCTGAAGATCGCCCTCGAATGAAAGACCGCTTCAATCTCTACCGCTTCGCCTCGCCGGCGACCTTCTATCCGCTGGCCGGCCGGATGATTCCGTGGTTCGCCGCCGCCGCCGCCGTCTTCGGCCTGGCCGGCCTGTGGCTCGGCATGCTGGTGGCGCCGACCGACTTCCAGCAGGGCGAGGGCTACCGGATCATCTTCATCCACGTTCCGGCCTCCTGGATGTCGATGTTCATCTACCTGGTCATGGCCTTCTGGGCCGCCATCGGCCTGGCCTTCAACACCCGCCTGTCGGGCATGATGGCCCAGGCGCTGGCGCCGACCGGCGCGCTGATGGCCTTCCTGTCGCTGTGGACCGGCGCCCTGTGGGGCAAACCGATGTGGGGCACGTGGTGGGTCTGGGATGCCCGGCTGACCTCGGAACTGATCCTGTTGTTCCTCTACATCGGCTACCTGGCGCTGACCGCCGCCATCGACGACGTGCGCCGCGCCGACAAGGCCGGCGCCCTGTTGCTGCTGGTCGGCGTGGTGAACATCCCGATCATCTATTTCTCGGTGCAGTGGTGGAACACGCTGCACCAGGGGTCGAGCGTCAACCTGACCAAGTCGTCGATGGCCGTGACCATGCTCTGGGGCATGCTGCTGATGGCCCTGTGCTTCTGGATGTATTCGATCGCCGTCGCCCTGGCCCGGGTGCGCACCATCATGCTCGAGCGCGAGCGCCATACCGACTGGGCAAAGGCGGAATTGACCGAACAGCGGGCCGGAGAACAGGCATGATCTACTGGAACAGCCTCGGCGACTTTCTCGCCATGGGCGGCTACGGCTTCTACGTCTGGGGGTCGTTCGGCGTCACCGCGCTGATCATGGCCGTCGAACCGATGCTCGTCGCCCGCAATCGAAAGAGCACCATCGCCCGTCTGAAGCGCCAGTTGCGCGCCGACGCCCGGGCCGCACAACGGAGTCCCGCAGCATGAAGTCCCGTCACAAGAAACTGGCGCTGATCGGCGGCGCCCTGGCCATCGTCGGCATCATCGCCGCCCTGGTGCTCAACGCCCTCAACTCCAACATCGCGCTGTACATCTCGCCGACCGACGTCGCCGCCGGCAAGGCACCGGCCGACAAGCTGTTCCGCATCGGCGGCATGGTCAAGGAAGGCAGCGTCGCCCGCCAGGCCGACGGCGTCACCGTCGCCTTCGTCGTCACCGATACCGAGCAGGACATCACCGTCAATTACAAGGGCATCCTTCCCGACCTGTTCAAGGAAGGCAAAGGCGTCGTCGCCCAGGGCAAGCTGACCGGCAACGGCACCTTCGCCGCCACCGAAGTGCTGGCCAAGCACGACGAGAACTACATGCCGCCGGAGGCCGCCAAGGCCGTCGGCGACGCCCATGCCCGGGCCGCCGAGAAGAAAGCCGCCGGCGAGACGGCCGGCGCGGCCCCGAACGCCACTCCGAAAGCGAGCTACTGAGCATGATTCCCGAACTCGGCCATTTCGCCCTCATTCTCGCCGCCCTGGTCGCCCTGGTGCTCGGCACCCTGCCGCTGATCGGCGCCCACCGCCGGCAAGCCGCCTGGATCGCCGTGGCCCGCCCGGCCGCCGGCGCCATGGCGCTGCTGATCGCCTTCGCCTTCGCCTGCCTGACGCAAGCCTTCGTCGCCAACGACTTCTCGGTCGTCTATGTCGCCCAGCACTCCAACTCGCTGCTGCCGACGATCTATCGCATCGCCGCCGTCTGGGGCGGCCACGAAGGCTCGCTGCTGCTGTGGATGCTGATGCTGGCCGGCTGGGCCTTCGCCGTCGCCATGCTGTCGCGCCAGCTGCCGGACGCCATGGTCGCCCGCGTGCTCGGCACGCTCGGCCTGGTCGCCTTCGGCTTCCTGCTCTTCATCCTGTTCACCTCCAATCCGTTCGAGCGCCTGCTGCCGGGCGCCGCCGAAGGGCGCGACCTCAACCCGCTGCTGCAGGACCCGGGCCTGGTCATTCACCCGCCGCTGCTGTACATGGGCTACGTCGGCTTCTCGGTGGCCTTCGCCTTCGCCATCGCCGCGCTGCTCTCCGGCCAGCTCGACGCCGCCTGGGCGCGCTGGTCGCGGCCATGGACGACGGCGGCCTGGATCTTCCTGACGCTGGGCATCGCCATGGGCTCGTGGTGGGCCTATTACGAACTGGGCTGGGGCGGCTGGTGGTTCTGGGATCCGGTCGAGAACGCCTCGTTCATGCCCTGGCTGGTCGGCACGGCGCTGATCCACTCGCTGGCGGTCACAGAGAAGCGCGGCAGTTTCAAGAACTGGACCGTGCTGCTGGCCATCTCGGCCTTCTCGCTGTCGCTGCTCGGCACCTTCCTGGTCCGCTCCGGCGTGCTGACCTCGGTGCATGCCTTCGCCACCGATCCGACGCGCGGCATCTTCATCCTGATCTTCCTGATCGCCGTGATCGGTTCGTCGCTGGCCCTGTTCGCCTGGCGCGCCCCGAGCGTCGGCCTGGGCGGACGCTTCGGCCTGATTTCGCGCGAATCGGCGCTGCTCACCAACAACGTGCTGCTGGTCGTCGCCTGCGCCACGGTGCTGCTCGGCACGCTCTATCCGCTGCTGGTCGATGCGCTGGGCATCGGCAAGATCTCGGTCGGCCCGCCTTACTTCAACGCCGTGTTCGTGCCGGTCATGGCGCCGGTGCTGTTCCTGGTCGGCCTCGCCCCCTTCGCCCGCTGGAAGGAAGCCTCGCTGCCGGAAATCCTGCGCACCGTGCGCTGGGCTTTCGTCGTCGGCATTCTAGTCGCCATCGCCGTGCCGCTGATCTACGGCCGCTGGAGCCCGCTGACCGCGCTCGGCCTGCTGCTCGCCGCCTGGATCGTCGCCACCGCCGCCATCAATTTCGTCGCCCGCGTGCGCCAGACGCGCGGCGAAGGCTCCTTCCTGCGCGCCGCCCTGCGCCAGCCGCGCAGCTTCGTCGGCATGCACCTGGCCCACCTCGGCGTCGCCGCCTTCGTCGTCGGCGTCACCATGGTCATGAGCTTCGAGGAGGAGAAGGACGTCAAGATGGAAGCCGGCGAATCGGTCACCGTCTCCGGTTACACCTTCACTTTCCGCGGCGTCCATGAAGTCGAGGGGCCCAACTACATCGCCGCCCAGGGCCAGTTCGACCTCAGCCGCGACGGCCGCTTCCTGCGCAAGATGACGCCGGAGAAACGCAACTACCACTCCTCGGCGATGCCGATGACCGAGGCCTCGATCGACGCCGGCCTGTGGCGCGACGTCTATGTCTCGCTCGGCGAACCGATCGACCGCGACCAGCCGGAAGGCGCCTGGGCCGTGCGCGTCTATTACAAGCCCTTCGTCGACTGGATCTGGGGCGGCTGCCTGCTGATGTCGCTCGGCGGCCTGCTCGCCATGCTCGACCGCCGTTACCGCCTCAAGGCGCGAAGCGCCGCCACCCTGCCTGCCGGAAGCCAACACGCATGAACCGCTACACCTGGATCCTCGGCGCCTTCGCCGCCCTCGTCATCCTGCTCGCCGTCGGCCTCGGGCTGAATCCGCGCGACATTCCCTCGCCGCTGGTCGGCAAGCCGGTGCCGGCCTTCAAGCTGGCCGTGCTGGCGACGCCGGACAAGACCTTCGGCCCCGAGGAACTGCGCGGCAAGCCGTGGCTGCTCAACGTCTGGGCCTCGTGGTGCGTCTCCTGCCGCCAGGAGCACCCGGTGCTGGTCGAGTTCTCGAAAAAGGTCGACGTGCCGCTGATCGGCCTCAACTACAAGGAAGTGCGCGGCGACGGCGAGTTCGACATGAGCAAGCTGTCGGCCGAGGAGGAAAACAAGCTGGCGCTGCAACGCGCCAACGGCTGGCTGCGCGACCACGGCAACCCCTACCGCCTGACGGCGATGGACATCGACGGCCGCGTCGGCATCGACTTCGGCGTCTACGGCGTGCCGGAAACCTACGTCATCGACAAGGACGGGATCATCCGCATGAAGCACACCGGGCCGATCAGCCCCGAGGTGCTGGCCAGGAAGATCCTGCCGCTGCTGGCGGAACTCGGCAAATGATCACCCGCGCCCTGCTCCTCGTCCTCTGCCTGGTCAGCACCGGCGTACACGCCTCGGCCGCCCGGGAAGCCGCGCTGGCCGCCGATCCGGTCGCCGAAAAGCGCCTCCAGGCGCTGTCCAAGGAATTGCGCTGCCTGGTCTGCCAGAACGAGACGATCGCCGATTCCAACGCCGAACTGGCCGTGGACCTGCGCCGCGAAATCCGCGGCATGATCCATGACGGCCGCTCCGACGGCGAGATCATCGACTTCATGGTCGCCCGCTATGGCGACTTCGTGCTCTACCGGCCGCCGGTCAAGGCCGTCACGCTGCTGCTCTGGGGCGGCCCGGTGGTCCTGCTGCTGCTCGGCGTCGGCGCCCTGTTCGCCTACCTGCGCCGCCGCGCCGGCCGCGTCGGCGATACCGAACGGCCGCTGTCGGCCGAGGAAGCCCGCCGCGTCGAAGCTCTGCTCAAGGAATCCGATAACCAATGATGCCGTTCGTTCTCTACGCGACGCTGATCGTCGCCGTCATCTGCGCCTTTCTTTTCCTGCCGCTGTGGTCCGCCCGGCGCACCGCGACCGCCGGCGGCGGCGACCGCCAGAGCGCCAACCTGGCCATTTTCCGTGACCAGCTGGCCGACCTCGAGCGCGAGCGCCAGGACGGCACGCTGGCCGAGGCCGATTTCGCCCATGCCCGCCAGGAACTGCAGCGCCGCCTGCTCGACGAAGCCGCCCCGGCCACCGAGTCCGCCGCCGCGACGGTCGCCGCGCCCAGCCGCAAGACGGCTTTCGCCCTGCTCCTGCTGCTGCCGCTCGGCGCCGCACTCGGCTACGCCCTGCTCGGCAACCCGGCGGCCCTCGACCCGGCCCGCACGGCACCGCCGCCGGCCCAGGCCAGCCTGAGCCCGGAGCAGATCGACGCAATGGTCGCCCGCCTCGCCGAGCGCATGCAGAACAACCCGGACGACATGCAGGGCTGGCTGATGCTGGCCCGCTCCTACCGCACCCTCGGCCGCTACGAGGATGCCGCCAAGGCCTACGCCAAGGCCGAGAAGGTCATCGCCGACCAGCCCGACCTGCTCGCCAACTACGCCGAGACGCTGGCCATGGCCGGCGGCCAGGGCCTGGCCGGCAAGCCGCGCCAACTGGTCGAACAGGCCCTGAAGATCGATCCCAAGCATGCGCACAGCCTGTTCCTGGCCGGTGCCGCCGCCATAGAGGCCAAGGACAACAAGAAGGCCATCGCCTACTGGGAAGCCCTGCTGCCGCAGGTCGAAGCCGGCAGCGAACTGGACCAGATGCTGCGCGCCGGCATCGACAAACTGAAGCAAGGCCAGTAGATCATGGTCGACGCCGCCCGCCGGGGATTCCTGCGCGGCCGGCCGCGGCCGAAGGCCGAGCTGCGCCCGCCCTGGGCCCGGCCGGAAGCCGCCTTCATCGACCACTGCACGCGCTGCGGCGACTGCCTGCCGGCCTGCCCGCAGGGCATTGTCGTCAGCGGCGACGGCGGCTATCCGAGCATCGACTTCACGCGCGGCGAATGTACCTTCTGTGCCGCCTGCGTCGCCGCCTGCCGACCGCAGGCGCTGCTGCGCCGCGACGGCGAGGCGCCGTGGCCGCACAAGGCGCGGGTCGGTCCCGCCTGTCTGCCGGCGCAAGGCATCGAGTGCCGGGTTTGCGGCGATTACTGCGAGGTGCGGGCCATCCGCTTTCTTCCCCGCCTCGGCGGCAGCCCGCTGCCGGAAATCGACGCCGACCGCTGCACCGGCTGCGGCGCCTGCCTCGCCCCCTGCCCGAGCCATGCCATACGGATGGCCTGACCCCTACTTTTGCCGGCAGCGGCCGGCCGTTCCTTGTGCTTTAATCTACGCTGATTCCTGGCCTACCGGAGACACTCCATGACTACAGAAAAATTCCGTCTCGTCACCCGCAGCGATTTCGACGGTCTCGTCTGCGCCGTGCTGCTCAACGAACTGAATCTGATCGACGACATCAAGTTCGTGCACCCGAAGGACATGCAGGACGGCAAGGTCGACATCGGCAACCGCGACATCACCACCAACCTGCCCTACGTCGCCGGCGCCCATCTCGCCTTCGACCACCACCTGTCGGAAACGCTGCGCAACACCAGCGAGCGGGCCAACCACATCATCGACGCCAACGCCCCCTCGGCGGCCCGCGTCGTCTACGACTACTACGGCGGCAAGGCGGCTTTCCCGCGCATTTCCGACGCCATGATGGAAGCCGTCGACAAGAGCGACTCGGCCCAATTCAGCCGCGACGACATCCTCAACCCCGACGGCTGGGTGCTGCTCAACTACCTGATGGATGCGCGCACCGGGCTGGGTCGCTTCCGCGATTTCCGCATCAGCAACTACGCGCTGATGATGGACCTGATCAAATACTGCCGCGACCACGACATCGACGACATCCTCGCCCTGCCCGACGTCAAGGAGCGCGTCGAACTGTATTTCGAACACGCCGACAAGGCCAAGGACCAGATCCTGCGCTGCGCCACCGTGTACAAGAACCTGGTGGTGCTCGACCTGCGCGACGAGGAAACCATCTGGGCGACCAACCGCTTCACGATCTACGCGCTATTCCCGCAGACCAACATCTCGATCCACGTGATGTGGGGCGTGCAGAAGCAGAACACCGTCTTCGCCACCGGCAAGTCGATCCTCGACCGCGGCAGCAAGACCAACGTCGGCGAACTGATGCTGGCCTACGGCGGTGGCGGCCACCAGGCGGCCGGCACCTGCCAGGTCGCCAACGACCAGGCCGCCGCCACGCTGCAGGCGCTGATCGCGCGCATCAACGCCGACGGCTGAATTCAGCCGGGCGCGGCGGCTGGCGGCAGCAACGGGCCCGGCGAGAAGCCGAGCTCGATCATTTCGGCTTCCAGCTTGACGCGCAGGATCAGCAAGCCGCGCAGCGATTCCCGCGCCCGGTCTTCGGCCCATGGCAGATGGTCGTCGCTCAGACAGGCGTCGACCTCGTGGCGATTGGCCAGATTGACGCCGCAAATCGCCGCGCAGCGCCGGATTTCCTGGTCCAGCTCGTACAATTCGTGCTCATAATGTTCGAATCCGCTCATGGCGGGAGCATACATCCTATGGAGGCCTTCCGATGCACTGGCTAGTCCTGCCCGATCCACGCAAGAATATCGGCGCCGCCTTCGTCGACGCGACCGGTGCCAAAGACTGGCTGGCCCGACAGCCGCGCGGCAACCCGCAGCAGACGCTGGCGGCGCTGGCCCTGCAGGTCGAAGCCATCGACGGCGGCCCGCTCGCTCCGGCGCTGGCCGTCGAACTGCTGGGCCTGCTGCGCAAGACGGCGGTGCCGCTGCAGGAACACATCGAGCCGCGCTTCGCGCGCAAGCCACTGCCGCTGGCGGCCGACGACCACCGCGCCTTCGACCTGATCAGCCGCTTCTGGCAGCGCCTCGGCGTCGCCTATTTGCGCCGCTGCGGCGAACTGGCCGACGACCTGCGCAGCCTGGCCCTGAACCGCGCCGCCAGCGCCTTGCGTCTGGCCGCCCACAGCCACTTCCTGGCCGCCTACGAATGCCCCCTGGCCCTCGACCGCCTGCTGTTCGCCGTCCTCGCCCTGGCGGCACGCGACGGCCTGCCGGGAGCGGCATTGCCGGACAAGGATTTTCCCCATCTCGGCGACACCACGGTCGGCGGCCACCTGGCCTGGGCCCTGCTGCTGCGCCAGATCGACCCCTACCGGCTGACCATGCCGCAACTGGCCGTGACCAACCGGGCACTCAGCCGCTGGCGTGAACTGGCGGAGTTCCGCAGCGAGGCCGATGACGATCCGCGAGCCTTCGATCTCGATCTCGGCCCCCTGTACGGCGGCCCCTTGCCGCCCGAAGTCCCGCGCTGGCTCGGCCTGCGCGCCATCGACCGCAAGCTGCGCAAGCGCCTTGAGGCGCTCGCTGCCGGTGCCACACCGGAAGAACTGAAACTCGGCCGCGAATTGTCGGGTCCGGCCTGTTGCCGCCTGTTCGAGGAAATCCGTCACAGCCTGAGCGCCCCGGAGCGCGAATTATCCGCCGAAGTCGGCGAGATCGCCCTCAGCTTCGGCGGCGAGGACGCCTATGCCGTGCTGCGCGGCGAACACCTCAACACCGCCGGCGACATCGACATCGGCAGCGCCATCCTCGCCCACCAGCGTACGGCGCTGTTCGGTTTCGACCGCGTCGAGCAGGCGCCAACAGCGGTCGTCCGGCGCATCACGGTCGCCAGCGAAACCTGGCGCCAGCTCGACGGCATGGTGCTGCGCACCTCGACCGGCGACGCGACGCGACGCCTGGCCCCCTGCCTGGTTGCCGCCCAGGTGCATGGCCAGCCGCGCCTCGGTGTGCTGTTCGGCCTGCAGGTGACGAGCGGCGACGCGCTGACCGGCGGCCTGCACTGGTACGAGGGCGAGATCGAAGCCGGCTGGCTCAAGCGGCCGGAATTACGAGCAGCGGCCGGGCCGCGCACGCCGGCCTTCCTGATTCGCGAGGCGGAGCAACTGTCGCTGGTGCTGCCGGCGACGGCCGGCGCCCGGCTGGGTGTCGGCCTGACCGTCGGCGGCACTTCGCTGGAACATCTGCGGCCGGACGAGGTACTCGAGCGCGGCGTCGATTTTGTCCGCTACGCCTGCCGCGCCGGCTGAAAAGACAAAGGCCCGTCGGATGACGGGCCTCTGTGCCGGAGGCGCTGCCGGCGACGACCGGCAGCGGCGGCGATCACTCGAACTCGATGATCACCTGATCGACCGACAGGCTCTCGCCGACGGCGGCGGAAATCTTCTTGACCTTGCAGTCCTGCTCGGCCTTGAGGATGTTTTCCATCTTCATCGCTTCGATCACCGCCAGCTTCTCGCCGGCCTTCACTTCCTGGCCGACCTGGACCGCGATGTCGCGCAACAGGCCGGGCATCGGCGAGAGCAGGAACTTCGACAGGTCGGGCGCCGGCTTTTCCGGCATCAGCGCCAGCAGTTCGGCGGCGCGCGCGCTCATGACCATGAAATCGGCGCGGGTGCCCCAGTGGAACAGGGAATACCGCGTCTTGTGGCGCTCGACCTGCAGCGTGAACGGCTCGCCGTTGCAGGTGCCGTTGAACAGCGATTCGCCCAGCTTCCAGTCGGAACGGATTTCGTAGTGCTTGCCGTTGTACTCGACATGGTAGCCGCCCGGAATCGGACGCGCCGCGACCGGATGGTTCTCCTTCTGTTCGCCCTTCAGGCGCACCACCATCCATTGGTCGCCGACGATGCGCTCATGGCCTTCCAGCTGGCCGGAGATCGACGCCGAACGGTCGGTGAAGGCACGGTAGACGTAGGCGGCGACCGAGACCAGCAGCGCCGGATCGTCGTGCGGCACCATCGAGGCGTCGAAGCCCTTCGGGTATTCCTTGGCGATGAAGCCGGTGTCGAAGATGCCGGACTGGAAGCGCGCATGCTGCATCAGCGCCGCCTGGAACGGGATGTTCGAGGAAATGCCGCGGATCACGAAAGCATTCAGCGCGTCGCGCATGCGGGCGATGGCCGCGTTGCGATCCTTGGCGTGCACGATCAGCTTGGCGATCATCGAGTCGTAGAACATCGAGATCTCGCCGCCGTCGTAAACGCCGGTATCGACGCGGGTCGTGCCGTTGGCGTCGGTCGTCTCGGCCGGCGGCAGGAACTTGACCAGGCGGCCGGTGGAGGGCAGGAAGCCGCGGAACGGGTCCTCGGCGTTGATCCGGCATTCCATCGACCAGCCGTTGATCTTGACGTCGGCCTGGGTCAGCGGCAGCTTTTCGCCGTAGGCGACGCGAATCATCTGCTCGACCAGGTCGAGGCCGGTGATCAGCTCGGTGACCGGATGCTCGACCTGCAGGCGGGTGTTCATTTCCAGGAAGTAGAACTCCTTGGTCGCGCCGGAGACGACGAACTCGACGGTACCCGCCGATTCGTAATTGACCGCGCGGGCCAGGGCCACCGCCTGCTCGCCCATCGCCTTGCGCATCTCGGCATCGACGAACGGAGACGGCGCTTCCTCGATGACCTTCTGGTGACGACGCTGGATCGAGCAGTCGCGCTCGTTCAGGTACACGTAGTTGCCGTGCGAGTCGCCGAGCACCTGGATTTCGATGTGGCGCGGTTCGAGCACGTACTTCTCGATGAAGACGCGATCGTCGCCGAAGGAGTTGCGCGCTTCGTTGACGCAGGAGGAGAAACCCTCGTGCGCCTCGGCATCGTTGTAGGCGACGCGCAGGCCCTTGCCGCCGCCGCCGGCGGAAGCCTTGATCATGACCGGATAGCCGATGCCCTGGGCGATCTTCACCGCCTCGTCGGGACCGGAGATGGCATCGTTGTAGCCAGGAATGGTATTGACCTTGGCTTCGATGGCCAGCTTCTTGGACTCGATCTTGTCGCCCATCTTGGCCACCGAGTAGTGTTTCGGGCCGATGAACTTGATGCCTTCTTCTTCCAGACGGCGCGAGAACTCGGCGTTCTCGGACAGGAAGCCGTAGCCCGGATGGACCGCCTCGGCGCCGGTCTGCTTGCAGGCGGCGATGATCTTGTCCATGACCAGGTAGGACTCTTTCGAGGCGGCCGGGCCGATGCAGACGGCCTCGTCGGCCAGGTCCACGTGCAGGGCATCCTTGTCGGCCTCGGAATAGACGGCGACGGTGGCGATGCCCATCTTGCGGGCGGTCTTGATGACGCGGCAGGCAATCTCGCCACGGTTGGCGATCAATATCTTTTTAAACATGGGTTATTCCTCCGTGGCTCGATTGCCGCGTGCTTCGCACGCCAGGCGATTTGACTTCGTCGCTGCGCCGCTGCGCGGCTGGTCGCCACGGTTGGCAATCAGAATCTTCTTGAACATGTTCCTATTTCTCCCTGACGCTTACAGAGGAATGTTGCCGTGCTTGCGCCACGGGTTTTCCAGTTTCTTGTCGCGCAGCATGGCCAGCGAGCGGGCGATCCGCTTGCGCGTCGCGTGCGGCATGATCACGTCGTCGATGAAGCCGCGGGCGCCGGCGACGAACGGGTTGGCGAACTTTTCCTTGTATTCGGCTTCGCGCTGGGCGAGCTTGGCCGGATCGTTCTTTTCCTCGCGGAAAATGATCTCGACCGCGCCCTTCGGGCCCATGACCGCGATTTCAGCCGACGGCCAGGCGAGGTTCACGTCGCCGCGCAGGTGCTTCGACGACATCACGTCGTAGGCGCCGCCGTAGGCCTTGCGGGTGATCACGGTGACCTTGGGCACGGTGCACTCGGCGTAGGCGTAGAGCAGCTTGGCGCCGTGCTTGATGATGCCGCCGTATTCCTGCGTGGTCCCCGGCATGAAGCCCGGAACGTCGACGAAGGTCACGACCGGGATGTTGAAGGCGTCGCAGAAGCGGACGAAGCGGGCGGCCTTGATCGAGGACTTGATGTCCAGGCAGCCGGCCAGGACCAGCGGCTGGTTGGCGACGATGCCGACCGGATGGCCGTCCATGCGGCCGAAGCCGATGATGATGTTCTTGGCGTAGTCGGCCTGCAGTTCGAAGAAATCATTGTCATCGACGACCTTGATGATCAATTCCTTCATGTCGTACGGCTTGTTGGCGTTGTCCGGGACCAGGGTATCGAGCGAGTAGTCGAAGCGGTCGACCGGATCGTTGGTCGGCGTGACCGGCGGCTTTTCCTTGTTGTTGGCCGGGATGAAGTTCATGAAGCGGCGCAGCATCGACAGCGCCTCGACGTCGTTCTCGAAAGCCAGGTCGGCGACGCCCGACTTGCTGGTGTGGGTCACCGCGCCGCCCAGTTCCTCGGCGGTCACGTCCTCGTGGGTCACGGTCTTGACCACTTCGGGGCCGGTCACGAACATGTAGGACGAGTCCTTGACCATGAAGATGAAGTCGGTCATCGACGGCGAATACACCGCGCCGCCGGCGCAGGGGCCCATAATCATGGAAATCTGCGGCACGACGCCGGAGGCCATGACGTTGCGCTGGAACACGTCGGCATAGCCGCCGAGGGAGGCGACGCCTTCCTGGATGCGGGCGCCGCCCGAGTCGTTGAGGCCGATCACCGGGGCGCCGACCTTCATCGCCTGATCCATGACCTTGCAGATCTTCTCGGCGTGGGTTTCCGACAGCGAGCCGCCGAAGACCGTGAAATCCTGCGAGAAGACAAAGACCAGACGGCCGTTGATGGTGCCGTAACCGACCACGACGCCGTCGCCCGGGGACTTCTCGGACTTGTCCATGCCGAAGTCGACGCAACGGTGCTCCTTGAACATGTCCCATTCTTCGAAGGAACCCGGATCGAGCAGCAACTCGATGCGCTCGCGGGCGGTCAGCTTGCCCTTTTTATGCTGGCTGTCGATACGCTTCTGGCCACCGCCGAGGCGGGCCAGTTCACGCTTTTTTTCCAGCTGGCGGATGATGTCGTGCATAGAAAACTCCCTAAGTGGATCGGGTAATTCGGAACGTCAGTGTTTCAGATAGTCGAGCAGGGCATACGCGGCGGCGGCCGGCGTCGTATGTCCTTCCTCGACGGAACGGGTGAAGGCCGGCAGATTCTCCTGGACGCGCGGATGGCAGCGGAAATGCTGGCGCAGGCCGGAATCGATCATTTGCCACATCCAGGCCAGCGCCTGGTGCTGGCGCTTGGCGGCGAACTCGCCGGTCGGCTTCAGGGCGGCCTGGAATTTCTCGACCTCGGCCCAGAAATCGGCAATCCCCTCCTTCTGCAATGCCGACAGCGCAATCACCGGCGGCGCCCAGTTTTTCGAGGCCGGGCGCAGCATGTGCAGCGCGTTGCGCCACTGGGCACGCACCACCGCCGTCGCCTGCTTGTCGATGTCGGCCTTGTTGATGACGACCAGATCGGCGATCTCGACGATGCCCTTCTTGATCGCCTGCAGGTCGTCGCCGGCATTCGGCAATTGCAACAGGCAAAACATGTCAACCATGCCGGCCACCGTCGTTTCCGACTGGCCGACGCCGACCGTCTCGATGATGATCACGTCGTAGCCGGCGGCCTCGCACAGCAGCATGGCCTCGCGCGTCTTCTCGGCGACGCCGCCCAAGGAGCCGGCCGACGGGCTGGGACGGATGAAGGCTTCCTCGCGCTGGGCAAGCTGCTCCATGCGCGTCTTGTCGCCGAGGATGGAACCGCCGGTGACCGACGACGAGGGGTCGATGGCCAGCACGGCCAACTTCTTGCCCTGTGCGATCAGCCAGACGCCGAGCGCTTCGATGAAAGTGGACTTGCCCGCCCCCGGCACGCCGGAAATACCGATGCGGATGGCTTTGCCGGTCTGCGGCAGGAGCGCCGTCAGCACCTGCTGCGCCCGCTGCTGGTGATCGGCGCGCGTCGATTCGATCAGCGTGATGGCCTTGGCCAGCGCCCGGCGCTGGCCGGCGAGCACGCCGTCGACCAGCAGCCGGTCGGGCTCAGGCAGCAGATTGGCACGCACGGGCGCCTCGTCCAACTTCATCCGGACTCAGCCGCGTGCTTTCTTGATTTCTTCCAGGACCTTGCGGGCCGAATCCTCGATGCGCGTGCCCGGGCCGAAGATGGCCTTGGCGCCGGCGGCATACAGTGCATCGTAGTCCTGGGCCGGAATGACGCCGCCGGCGAAGACGATGATGTCGTCCGCCCCCTGCGCCCTCAGCGCCTGGATCAGCTGCGGCACCAGGGTCTTGTGGCCGGCCGCCAGCGACGAGCAGCCGACGGCGTGCACGTCGTTCTCGATGGCTTGGCGGGCCGCCTCTTCCGGCGTCTGGAACAGCGGGCCCATGTCGATATCGAAGCCGAGGTCGGCATAGGCCGTGGCGACGACCTTGGCGCCGCGGTCATGGCCGTCCTGGCCGAGCTTGGCGATCATGATGCGCGGCCGGCGGCCTTCCGCCTCGGCGAACTTGGCGACGTCGGCCTTGATCTGCTCCCAGCTCTCCTGACCTTCCACGACACCTCCGTATACGCCCGAAATGGTCTGGTTGTTGGCACGGAAGCGGCCGAAGACCTTTTCCAGCGCATCCGATACTTCGCCGACCGTGGCGCGCAGGCGGATGGCCTTGACCGACAGGTCGAGCAGATTGCCGTCGCCGCTTTCGGCAGCGGCGGTCAGCGCGGCCAGCGCGGCATTGACGGCGGCCGTGTCGCGGGTGGCACGGATATTCTTCAGGCGGGCGATCTGGGCCTCGCGGACGGCATGGTTGTCGATATCCAGGATGTCGATCGCGTCTTCCTTGGCCAGCTTGTACTTGTTGACGCCGACGATGACATCTTTGCCTGAGTCGATACGCGCCTGCTTGTCGGCGGCGCAGGTCTCGACCTGCATCTTGGCCCAACCGGATTCGACGGCCTTGGTCATGCCGCCCATCGCCTCGATTTCCTGGATGATGCTCCAGGCCTTGTCGGCCATGTCCTGGGTCAGCTTCTCCATCATGTAGGAGCCGGCCCACGGATCGACGACGTTGGTGATGTGCGTTTCTTCCTGGATGATCAGCTGCGTGTTGCGGGCGATGCGGGCCGAGAACTCGGTCGGCAGCGCGATCGCCTCGTCGAGGGCGTTGGTGTGCAGCGACTGGGTGCCGCCGAAAACCGCCGCCATCGCCTCGATGGTGGTGCGCACGACGTTGTTGTACGGATCCTGCTCGGTCAGCGACCAGCCGGAAGTCTGGCTGTGCGTGCGCAGCATCTTCGACTTGGCGCTCTTGGCGTTGAAGCCGGTCATGATGCGGTCCCACAACAGGCGGCCGGCGCGCATCTTGGCGATTTCCAGGTAGAAGTTCATGCCCACCGCCCAGAAGAAGGACAGGCGGCCGGCGAAGGTATCGACATCCATGCCGGAGGCGACGCCGGTGCGCACGTATTCCATGCCGTCGGCCAGCGTGAAGGCCAGCTCGATGGCCTGGTTGGCGCCGGCTTCCTGGATGTGGTAGCCGGAAATCGAAATCGAGTTGAACTTCGGCATATGCTGCGCGGTGTAGCCGAAGATGTCGGCGATGATCTTCATCGACGGCTTGGGCGGATAGATGTAGGTGTTCCGCACCATGAACTCTTTGAGGATGTCGTTCTGGATGGTGCCGGACAGTTGCTCCTGCTTCACCCCCTGCTCCTCGGCGGCGACGATGTAGCCGGCGAGGATGGGCAGCACGGCGCCGTTCATCGTCATCGACACGGAAATCTTGTCGAGCGGGATGCCGTCGAACAGGATCTTCATGTCCTCGACCGAGTCGATGGCCACGCCGGCCTTGCCAACGTCGCCCAGAACGCGCGGATTGTCGGAATCGTAGCCACGGTGGGTGGCCAGGTCGAAAGCCACCGAGACGCCCTGGCCGCCGGCGGCCAGCGCCTTGCGGTAGAAGGCGTTGGAAGCCTCGGCGGTGGAGAAGCCGGCGTACTGGCGGATGGTCCACGGCTTGACCGCGTACATCGTCGGCTGCGGACCGCGCAGATAGGGCGAAAAGCCGGGCAGGGTGTCGGCGAAGGCCAGGCCCTCGACGTCCTTCCTGGTATACAGCGCCTTGACCTGCAGACCTTCCGGGGTGTTCCACACCAGGTTGCCGACATCGCCGCCGGGCGCCTGCTTGGCAGCAGCCTTCTCCCAAGCTTCCAGGTTATTGGAATCAAAGAAATTTTCAGACATGTAACACCCTCTCCGCCGATTCGATTTTTTTGGGCCGATGATGCAGAATTCAAAATTCTACGCGCTTGGGCCTTGCTTGACATGGTCAGCCCTACATAATACGTTATCCATAATTACGGAAGCAAGTCGGCGGGTACCGGCTGCCCATCACCACCACACCACAGCCATGAACCGTATCGCCCCAACCGCGCTTTATCAGGAAGTAGCCGAACGGCTGCGCCAACGCATCTTCGCCCACGAACTGACGCCGGGCACCTGGATCGACGAGCAGAAGCTCGCCGAGCAGTACGGCATCTCCCGGACGCCGCTGCGCGAAGCGCTCAAGGTGCTGGCCTCGGAGGGCCTGGTCGAACTCAAGCCGCGGCGCGGCTGCTACGTCACCGAGATTTCCCGTCAGGATCTCGACGACATCTTCCCGTTGATGGCCATGCTTGAAGCCCGTTGCGCGGTGGAGGCGGTGCGCCACGCCCGGCCGGTCGACGTGCGCGACCTCGAAGGCATCCACGAACGGCTCGAAGCGGCCGCCCGCGACGGGCGCATCGACGCCTTCTTCGAGGCCAACCAGGAATTTCACCGGCGCATCCAGGAATTGTCGGGCAACCGCTGGCTGCTGTCGGTGATCCAGGATCTGCGCAAGGTGCTGAAGCTGTCGCGCCTGCACTCGTTGTCGCTGGAAGGCCGCCTGCAGCAGTCGCTGGACGAGCATCGGGCAATCATGGCGGCCTTTGCCGCCGGCAATGCCGAAGGCGCCGAACGCCTGATGCACGACCATCTGCTGTCCGGCCGCGACGCGCTGGCCCGCATCCAGGACGTCGGCGGCAAGGCGGCCTGAACGACTGCCGGCCGCGCGGCCGGCAGTGCGTCGCGTCAGTGCATCTGCCGCTCGATGTCGGCGAACAGGCGGTCGTAGATATCGATCAGGGCTTCGCGGTCGCTGCTGCCCTTGACCCATTTGCGCGCCTGGACCATGGCGATCGCCGATTGCTGCAATTCGGGCAGGGTGTCGACGTCAACCGCCTCGCCATGCAGGATCGCCGTGACGTCGGCACGGGCGCGCTGGGCCAGGCTGACCAGGCGCATCGCCTCGCTCATGCCGGCGGCGCCGTCGCCGATGGCCAGCGCCAGGTCGCCGACGCTGCCGGCCGAAGTCGACGATAGCGCCAGGGTCTGGCCGAAAGCGCCGGCCGTGGTGCCGGCCTCGGCGACCGCCTGGCGCAGTTCGTCGATCTGCCGGGTGGCGGCCGCCAGCGAGGCGGTGATCGCTTCGATGGCCAGCGCGATTTCCTCGGCGGCGCGCAGCGACTGATCGGCCAGCTTGCGCACTTCGTCGGCGACCACGGCGAAGCCGCGCCCGGCCTCGCCGGCCCGCGCCGCTTCGATGGCGGCATTGAGGGCGAGCAGGTTGGTCTGCTTGGCGATGGCGTCGATCTGCACGGTCAGGGCGCCGATCGACGACGCCTTGCCGTTGAGATCGGCCAGCGCCTGGACGCCAGCCTCGGCCGAGTGGCCGGCCAGACCGAGGGCATCGGACATGCTGCCGGCCGCCGTCGCCATGTCGCGGCTCGAGGTGGCGAATTCGCCGGCCAGCAGGCCGGTCTGCCGGGCGTTGTCGTCCACTTCGCCGAGCGCCTTGCCGACATGGGCAATGGCCATCGACAGGCCGCGCTCGGAGCGCAGGAAAATCTGCGACAGCAGCGCTTCGCGGGCGATCGACTCCTGCGCCATGGCGAACTGGTCGAGCATTTTCTGCGTCTGGTCGAGCACGTCGCGGAAAGTGCCGTGCAGGCCGGTCGGTTGCAGGCGGCGCTCGGTCCGGTTGTCGAAGGCCGCGGCCATGGCGCCGAGAATTTCGCGAAAGGCGGTTTCCGTCTGGTCGAGCACCGAGTTCATGTTCACCCGCAGGTTCTCGTGCATCGGCCACGGCAGAGCTTGCGGCATGCGCACGGCCAACCGCCCGTCGACGGCTTCGTGCAGCAGGTCGTGAAAGGCTTTCAGCGCCGCGGCATCGCGGCGCTCCGGCCAGAGGGCCAGCAGCATGGCCGGCGCCAGGAACAGCGCCGCCGGCCAGACACCCCAGAAAGCAGCCGCCAGGCCGCCGGCGATCAGCAGGAACAGGGCCGGGCGCTTAAAGGGAAAAGACGAGTTCTTCATAACTCAAACCTGTTTGTTGCAACGCATCGGTCAACACCTTGGTCCCGGCGGCAATCGCATCGCGCGGCCCGGCCAGGCGCTCGGCTTCGAGCATCTGGCGATAGAGGGGAATCACCTTGTCCACGGCGCCCGGTTGCGGGCAGCGGCGCACCGAGGTGTAGCCGGTGATCTGGCGATTGGCGGCGAAATCCGGCGTGATGTGGGTGAACACCCAGTAGTAGCTGCCGTCCTTGGCCATATTCTTGACGTAGGCGAAGAACTCCCGGCCCGCCTGGATCGTGCTCCAGGCCAGATGGAAGGCGGCGCGTGGCATGTCCGGATGGCGCACGATGTTGTGTTGCGAACCGAGCAGTTCCTGCTCGGAATAACCGGAAAATTCGATGAAGATCGGATTGCCGTAGGTGATGATGCCCTTGGCGTTGGTCTTGGAAACGATGAAATCGTTCTCCCGCATCCGCCGTTCGACCGAAGTCGGCTGGATTCCCCTTTTCAAGCGCGCCCCCTGACAAAAATGCCAATACAGATAAAAATGCGAATTTACACGAGTCTGAGGCTTCGAAGGCTTGAGGCAGCATAAAAAAAGCCCCGACTGCCAGGGCAGCGGGGCTTCGGGGAGTGCAGAAAACTCAGTGCTTGGCGGCCGAGGCGGCGCCGAAGCCCGTCTGGGCGCGCACGTACTGGTCTGCGAAGGCTTCCTTCTCCTGGCCGGCGCGGACGCTGCTGTCGCTCTTCGAGAAGATGAAGGCGAGCAGGAAGGCGACCGGCATGGCGAACAGCGCCGGCTGGGTGTAGGGGAAGGGTGCCGCGGTGAAGCCGAGGACGTCGACCCACACCGACTTCGACAGGACCACGAAGATCACCGCCGAGACCAGGCCGCCGTAGCCGCCCCACAGGGCGCCACGGGTGGTCAGGCCCTTCCAGTACATGGACAGGATCAGCACCGGGAAGTTGGCGGCGGCGGCAACGCCGAAGGCGAGGCCGACCATGAAGGCGATGTTCTGCTTCTCGAAGGCGATGCCAAGGATGATGGCGACGAAGCCGAGGCAGATCGTGGCGATCTTGGAGACGCGGATTTCCGCCGCCTCCGAGGCCTGGCCCTTCTTGATCACGCGGGCATAGATGTCGTGCGAGATGGCGGAGGCACCAGCCAGGGCCAGGCCGGAGACGACGGCCAGGATGGTGGCGAAGGCGACGGCGGCGAGGAAGCCGAGCAGCATGTTGCCGCCGACGGCCTTGGCCAGGTGCATGGCGACCATGTTGCCGCCGCCGATCAGCTTGCCGGCGATGTTGCCGCCTTCGAAGAACTCCGGATTCTGGCCGACGATCAGGATGCCGGTCAGGCCCATCAGGAAGATCACGTTGAAGAAGTAGGCGACGAAGCCGGAGGCGTAGAGCACCGACTTGCGTGCTTCCTTGGCGTCGCTGACGGTGAAGAAGCGCATCAGGATGTGCGGCAGGCCGGCGGTGCCGAACATCAGGCCGAGGCCGAGCGAGATCGCGGTGACCGGATCGGCCAGCAGGCTGCCCGGATACATCAGCTTGTCGCCGAGCTTGTGCACCGCCATCGCCTTGTCCAGCACGTTGGTGAAGGAGAAGCCGAATTCGCTCATCGCCAGGAACATCACCAGGGTGCCGCCGAACAACAGCATGCAGGCCTTGATGATCTGCACCCAGGTCGTCGCGACCATGCCGCCGAAGGTGACGTAGACCATCATCAGGATGCCGACGGCGAAGATGGCAACGTTGTACTCGAGGCCGAACAGCAGCTTGATCAGCTGGCCGGCACCGACCATCTGGGCGATCAGGTAGAAGCAGACGACGGTCAGCGAGGATACCGCGGCCATGGTCCGCACCTTGCCCTGATCGAGGCGGTAGGCGGTGATGTCGGAGAAGGTGAACTTGCCCAGGTTGCGCAAACGCTCGGCCATCAGGAAGAGGATGATCGGCCAGCCGGCGAAGAAGCACAGCATGTAGATATAGCCGTCATAGCCCTGCAGATAGACCATCGCGGTCAGACCGAGCAGCGTCGCCGCCGACATGTAGTCGCCGGCGATCGCCAGGCCGTTCTGGAAACCGGTGATGCCGCCGCCGGCGGTGTAGAAGTCCGACGTCGACTTGGTGCGGCTGGCCGCCCAGTAGGTGATGCCCATCGTCAGCGCGACGAAGATGCAGAACATGATGATGGCATGCCAGTTGGTGGCCTGCTTCTCGGTGGCGCCGACGGCATCGGCGGCCAAGGCCAGCGCGGAGAAGCCGAGCAGGCTGGCGGCGGTGATCAGGCGGCGCATCATTTCTGCTCCTTCCAGGCTTCCTTGACCACTTCCTGGGTCAGGGTATCGAATTCGGTGTTGGCGCGACGGACGTACACGGCGGTCAGCACCCAGAAGAAAATGAACATGAAGAGTTCGACGGCCACCCCGATGGTGACGCGCGACCCTTCGGCGATCGGCTGGCCCAGCGAGGCCGGGCTGAAGGCGACGACCATCACGAACCCGTAGAACAGGGTCAGGACGATGATGGCCAGAATCCAGGCGAAACGTCCCCTCCGCGTCACCAGTTCCTGGAATTTCGGATTGGCCCGCATCCGCTCATACATAGCGCTGCTCATGGCTTGCTCTCCTTGTTTAATTAATAATTACCGAAATCGGCGCCGGCATTTTATCTTATATAAGACATAAGTGTTCTGAAATTACGATAGGTGCACTTCAATTACGCAGGCCTTTGCCACTTCATTTTTCCCGGAACGCTCTGACATGAATCAAATCGGCCTCACCACCGCGGATGGCATCGCCACGCTGGTCCTCGACAATGCCGCCAAGCTCAACGCCATCAATCTCGCCATGTGGCAACAACTGACGGCGCACATGGCGGCCATCGGCCGCGACGGCGAGATCCGCTGCGTCGTCATCCGCGGCGCCGGCGACGAAGCCTTCGCCGCCGGCGGCGACCTCGAAGAGTTCGTGCACGGCCGGGCGACGCTGGAGCAGGCGCTGCACTACCATGCCCAGGTGGCGGCGGCGCTCAACGCCATCGCCGACTGTCCGCATCCGACCGTGGCCATGATCCGTGGCGCCTGTATCGGCGGCGGCCTGGAAATCGCCGGTGTCTGCGACTTGCGCATCAGCGGCGAAGGCGCCCGCTTCGGCGCGCCGATCAACAAGCTCGGCTTCTCGATGTATCCCGGCGAAATGGAAGGCCTGCTCAAGCTGGCCGGCGCGGCGGTGATGAAGGAAATCCTGCTCGAAGGGCGCACCCTGACCGCCGCCGAGGCCTACGAAAAGGGCTTGGTCACCCGCGTCGTGCCCGACGCCCAGGTCGCCGACGAAGCCTATGCCACGGCCCGCCGCATCGCCGCCGGCGCGCCACTGGTGGCGGCCTGGCACAAACAGTGGATCCGCCGCCTGCAGAACGGCAAGCCGCTCAACGACGAGGAAAAGGCCGCCTCTTTCGCCTTTCTCGACACCGAGGACTACAAGGAAGGGCTGGCCGCCTTCCTGGCCAAGCGCAAGCCGGTGTTCACCGGGCGCTGAGCAGGCCCCACAGCATCTTCACCGCCAGCGCCAGCAGGATCGCCGCGAACACGCGCTTGAGCGTCGCCACCGGCAGGCGGTGGGTCTGGCGGGCACCGAGCGGGGCGGTCAGCACGCTGCCGACGACCATGACCAGAACGGCCGGCAGATAGACGAAACCGAGGCTGCCGGCCGGCAGCCCGGGCACGCCCCAGCCGTTCCAGATGTAACCGAGGGCGCCGCCGAGGGCGATCGGGAAGCCGATTGCCGCCGAAGTGCCGATGGCGTGCTGGATCTTGACATTGCACCAGGTCATGAAGGGCACCGACAAGGCGCCGCCGCCGATGGCCACCAGACAGGACAAGGCGCCGATGCCCATGCCCACCGCCGAGGTGCCGAGCCAGCCCGGCATTTCGCGCTGCGGCTTGGGCTTGGCGTTGAGCACCATCTGCACCGAGACGTAGCAGATGAAGACCGTGAAGATGGTCGCCAGCGCCTTGGTCGGCACCAGGCTGGCGATGTGGGTGCCGAGCACGGTGCCGAGGATGATGCCCGGCGTGATGCGCCCGACGATCCGCCAGATCACCGCGCCGTGGGCCTGATGGGTGCGGACGCTGGACATCGAGGTGAAGAAGATGGCGGCCATCGAGGTGCCGAGCGCCAGATGCATCACTTCGCCAGCCGGCATGCCTTGCGCCGCGAACAGCATGACCAGCACCGGCACCATCACCGAACCGCCGCCGATGCCGAGCAGGCCGGCAAAAAAGCCGGCAAAGGCGCCGAGCGCGAGATAGGCGAGCAGCCAGAGGGTCATGACACTCCCAACAGATGTCCGGTGATGAAAGCCCATTCGTCGGCCGTCACCGGCGTGATCGACAGCCGGTTGCCACGGGCGAGGAGGCGCATGTTAGCAAGTTCCGGCTGGCGGCGCAGTCCGGCCAGCGGCAGGTAGCGCGTCTTGCTCAGAAAGCGGACGTCGCGCAGCAGCCAGCGCGGATTCTCCGGCGTCGAACGGGCATCGAAATACGGGCTGCGCGGATCGAACTGGCTGGCATCGGGATAAGGCTCGGAACAGATTTCGCAGAGGCCGGCGATCCCCGGCTCGGCGCAGCCGGAATGGTAGAACAGCGCCCGGTCGCCGATCCGCATCGCGTCGCGCATGAAATTGCGCGCCTGGTAGTTGCGCACGCCGAACCAGGGCAAGCGCCGGCCGGGCGCCGCCGCCAGATCGTCGATCGAGACCTCGTCGGGCTCGGACTTCATCAACCAGAAAGACATGCCGCGCCTCCGCAAACGAAAACAGGCGGCAGAAATTCTGCCACCTGTCTGAAAATTGGCCCCCGCGAGTGCCGTCAGGCCGGCATCCTGAACCTGGGTCCAGAGTGGCTGCTTTCCTCCCGCTTCAGGCGCCTGCGACGGAGCAAGCGCACAACGGCGGTTTCGATGGTCCGCAACCGATGCCAATTAGCATTGGTTCAAGGAATGTATGGCCTTAACAAACACCGCAGGGGACGCTCGGCGGGCTTGCGCCGGGATCAGCGACAGCTCAGATGTCGAGTTGCTGCTGGGGCGCCAGCACGGTGTCGATCCGCGCTCCCATGGCGTCGATTCTACGCCTTGCGTCAGAAGTATCAACCGTCTCGCCAGCCACGCCGACGGTTGCCGCCGACAGGTGCTCGTGGGCGATGTGCAGCGCCGCCATCACCGCCACGCGCTCGGCGATGGTGCTCTTGGTGCGCTGGGCCACTTCGCGCATCTTGCCGTCGACCAGATCGACCGCCGACAGCAGCGCCTCGCGCTCTTCCGGCGTGCAGGCGACGCGGTACTCGCGGCCCATGATCTTGACGTCGAGGAAATTCGGTTCGAGGCTCATTTCAGGCATCCTCCGGCACCTGGCCGAGCAGCCCTTCGAGCCGTTCGCGCGCGGCCGTCATCGTTTGCCGCAGATGCAGGCGTTCGGCCTCGGCCGCCGCCATCTGGTTCTTCAAAACTTCGTTCTCGGCGCGCAACTGGTGGACCAGGGCAACGACCTGTTCGATCTTGGCTTCGAGCGCGGCGAGTTCGCTATTCATGGCGCGCACTATAGAGGGACAAATATCGCCCGGTCAAGGACTAAGCTCCTATTCTGAAAGTGGTTTATAGCAAGCGGCCGCGATTTTTCCGCTGCCTCGTCCGGCCAGGCCATGTAGAATGCGCGCCGTTTCAGGTGCTGCGCGCGATCCATATCCAAGCGCGGTTAAACGGGAAAGCGGTGCGTCTCCGACGAGGCCAAGCCGCTGCTGCCCCCGCAACGGTAAGCCAGCGCGGACGCCTCACGAGGCCACTGGGATTTTCCCCGGGAAGGCGAGGCGTCAAGACTGGCGAGCCCGGATACCGGCCTGCGACAGACCGCGGAAGCGTCCGCGGAGCGACGCCGCCGGCCGGCTCGCCGGGGCGCCTCTTATCAACAGCTTCCGGCATGCGGGGACGCCTGCCGGGAAGGATATTGCATGCCGTTGCCGCTCCCCCTGACCTGTGCCGGATTCCAGATTTGAAGCGGAAAGCCTTTTCGTGCCCAGCCGTCGCCGCGCTTTCCTGATCCTCGCCAGCCTGGCCCTGCTGGCGCTGTTCAGCCTCGGCCTGGCGCTGACGGTGGGCAGCTACCGGGTGGCGCCGGCCGAGGCGCTGGCGGCGCTGTTCGGCAGCGCCGACAGCGGCAGCGCGGTGGTACTGCAACTGCGCCTGCCGCGGGCGCTGGCCGGCTTCGCCTGCGGCGGCCTGCTGGCCCTGGCCGGCGCGCTGATGCAGGTGCTGCTCAGGAATCCCCTGGCCGATCCCTACGTGCTCGGCATTTCCGGCGGCGCCGGCGTCGGCGCCATGTTCGCCATCCTGATCGGCCTGCCGGTGCTCGGCATCGACGGGCTGGCCTTCGCCGGCGCGCTCGCCGCGATGTTCGTCGTCTTCGGCCTGGCGCACGGCGACGGCAGTTGGACGCAGACGCGCCTGCTGCTGACCGGCGTCATCGTCGCCGCCGGCTGCGGCGCCCTGGTCGCGCTGATGCTGGCGGTGGCCGAGGAGCACAAACTGCGCGGCATGCTGTTCTGGTTGATGGGCGATCTCGGCCAGACCAGCAGCCCGTGGCCGCCGCTGCTGGCGCTGGGCGTGGCGCTGACGGCCAGCATGCCCTTCGCCCGCGAACTGAACCTGCTGGCCCGCGGCCTGATGCAGGCGCGCGCCCTCGGCGTCGCCGTGGACCGGCTGCGCTACGCCGTCTACCTGCTGGCCTCGCTGGCCACCGCCGCCTCGGTGACGACGGCCGGCTCGATCGGTTTCGTCGGCCTGATCGTGCCGCACCTGGTCCGGCTCGCCACCGGCAACGACCAGCGCCTGCTGCTGCCGGCCTCGGTGCTGGCCGGCGGTTCGCTGCTGGTGCTGGCCGACACCGCGGCGCGCACCGTGATCGCGCCGCAGCAGTTGCCGGTCGGCGTGCTGACGGCGCTGATCGGCGTGCCGGTGTTCCTTTTCCTGCTCTCGAGACAGCCGCGATGAGCGCGCCGCTGCTCGAAGCCCGCGCCCTGGCCGTCGACGTCGGCGGCGGCCGCGTCGTCGATGGCCTCGACCTGCGCCTGGCGCCCGGCGAACGGCTGGCCATCCTCGGCCGCAACGGCGCCGGCAAGTCGACGCTGCTGTCGACGCTGGCCGGCCTGCGCCCGCCGGCCAGCGGCACGGTGCTGCTCGGCGGCACCGATTGCGCCGCGCTGCCGGCCCGCGAGGCGGCCTTGCGCCGGGCCTGGCTCGGCCAGTTCCAGAACGATCCGTTCGGCTCGACGGTACTGGAGACGGCGCTGACCGGCCGCCATCCGCATCTCGGCCGCTGGGCCTGGGAATCGCCGCAGGACGCCGAACTGGCCCGGGCGGCGCTGGCCGCGGTCGGCCTGCAGGGCATGGAAGGCCGGCAGATCCACACGCTGTCGGGCGGCGAGCGCCAGCGCCTGGGCATCGCCACGCTGCTGACCCAGGCGCCGCCGCTGTACCTGCTCGACGAACCTTTGTCGCATCTCGATCTCAACCACCAGATGGCGGTGCTCGAACTGTTCGCCGCCACCGCCCGGGCGCAGGAGGCCGGCATCGTCATGGTCCTGCACGACCCGGCGCTGGCCCACCGCTTCTGCGACCGGGCGCTGCTTATCTACGGCGACGGCCGCACCGCCGGCGGCCCCGTCGACACCATCCTGACGGCGGCGACGCTGTCCGATCTTTACGGCTATCGCCTGCGCCAACTCGAGGACGGCGGCCGGCGCTGCTTCATTCCGGAGTGACCACCATGATTTCGCACGAACAACGCATGCAGAAGAAGAAAGCCGTGATCGACGGCCACATCGCCGCCGCCCGGGAAGAACGCGGCGTGCTGGTGGTCAATACCGGCACCGGCAAGGGCAAGTCCTCGGCCGCCTTCGGCGTCGTCGCCCGGGCGCTCGGCCACGGCCTGCAGGTCGGCGTCGTGCAGTTCGCCAAGGGCCGCTCGGACACCGGCGAGGAAGCCTTCTTCCGCCGCCAGCCGGGCGTCGCCTGGCACGTCGGCGGCGAAGGCTTCACCTGGGAGACGCAGGACAAGGAGCGCGACGCCCGCGCCGCCCAGGCCGCCTGGGAAGTCGCCTGCCGCCATCTGAACGACCCGGCCGTCGGCCTGGTCGTGCTCGACGAGCTGACCTACGCCTTCAAGTACGGCTGGCTCGACCTCGACACGGTGATCGCCAAGCTGCTGTCGCGTCCGCCCATGCAACACGTCATCGTCACCGGCCGGGCGGCGCCGCAGGCCCTGCGCGACGTCGCCGACACGGTCAGCGACATCGCCATGGAAAAGCACGCCTTCCAGGCCGGAGTCAAGGCCATGCCCGGTCTCGAATACTAGGGCAGGCGCCGATGCCCGCCTGCCCGGCCCTGCTGATCGCCGCCCCGGCCTCGGGCCAGGGCAAGACCACCGTCACCGCCGCCCTGGCCCGTCTGCACGCCCGCCAGGGCCGGCGCGTCAGCGTCTTCAAGTGCGGCCCGGACTTCCTCGATCCGCAGATCCACGCCATCGCCAGCGGCCGCCCCTGTCACAACCTCGACCTCGGCCTGTGCGGCGAGGCCGATGCCCGCTGGCGCCTGGCCCGCGCCGCCGGCGACTCGGACCTGATCCTGGTCGAAGGCGTCATGGGCCTGTTCGACGGCACACCGGCGGCGGCCGATCTCGCCGAGCGCTTCGCCATTCCGGTCATGGCCCTGATCGACGCCGGCGCCATGGCTCAGACCTTCGGCGCCGTCACCCACGGCCTGGCCAGCTACCGGCCCGGCCTGCCTTTCGCCGGCGTGCTCGCCAACCGCATCGGCGGCGCCCGCCATGCCGAACTGCTGCGCGCCAGCCTGCCACCCGGCATGGGCTGGTTCGGCGCCCTGCCCAGATCCGGCGACAGCCTGCCGGAACGCCACCTCGGCCTGCTCCAGGCGAGCGAGATCGGCGACCTGGAAAACCGTCTCGACCGGCTGGCCGACGCGCTCGCCGCCAGCGCCGACGTCGACCTGCCGGCGCCGGTCACCTTCGCCGCCGCTGCGCCGCCATCCGTACCGCCGCTGCTCGCCGGCCGCCGTATCGCCATCGCCCGCGACACCGCCTACGGTTTCATCTACCCGGCCAATCTCGACACGTTGGCGGCGCTCGGTGCCGAACTGCATTTCTTCTCGCCGCTGGCCGGCGATACTTTGCCGGTTTGCGATGCCGTCTGGCTGCCCGGCGGCTATCCCGAACTGCACGCCGCCACGCTGAGCGCCAACACTGCGCTGTGGGCCGCCCTGCACGCCCACGTCGCCGCCGGTAAGCCGCTGCTCGCCGAGTGCGGCGGTATGATGAGCCTGTTCGAACGGATCGTCGATAAGGGCGGGGCCAGCCACCGGATGGCCGGTCTGCTGCCCGGCCGGGCGGTGATGCAACGGCGGCTGGCGGCGCTCGGCACGCAGTTCGCCGACCTGCCGGAAGGCACGCTGGCCGGCCACACCTTCCATTACTCGCACAGCGACACGCCGCTGACGCCGCTGTGCCGCGCCCGCACCCCCGACGGCCGGCCCGGCGAAGCGGTCTATCGGCGCGGACGGCTGACCGCCACCTATGTGCATTTCTACTTCCCGGCGGCGCCGGCGGCCGTCGCAGCATTGTTCGATACTTGAGAACCATCCGGTTTTACCGAAGTCTTTTGTAGCGACATGGTGTTTTTTTGAGAGGTCGCTGCTGCGTACAATGCCGGCACAACTTTGTCTGAAGGAGACATCCATGAATAAATTCCTTGCCCTGGCCGCCGCGGTGATCATCGGCTTCACCATGAACGTCGGCGACGCCGAGGCCAAGCGCCTCGGCGGCGGCAGCTCGCTCGGCATGAAGCGCCAGGCCACGCCGCCGACCCAGAACAACGTCAGCCAGGCCCCGCGCCAGCAGCAGGCCGCACCCGCCGCCGCGCCGCAGGCCCAGCCGAAGCGCTCGTGGATGGGTCCGATCGCCGGTCTCGCCGCCGGTCTCGGCCTCGCCGCGCTGGCTTCCCACTTCGGCTTCGGCGAGGAACTGGCCAACTTCATGATGATCGCCCTGCTGGCCATGGTCGTCATCGCCGCGATCGGCTTCTTCATGCGCAAGAAGGCCGCCGCCCAGGGCCACGGCATGCGGTACGCCGGGGCCGGCGCCAATTATGGCGCCCCGGGCGGCCAGACCGCGCGTCCCGACTTCGCGCCGACCGGCGGCCCGACGTTCGCCAGCGCGGCTGCCTCAACGGCGGCTGACGGCGTCCGCGGCAACATCCCGGCCGATTTCGACGCCGAAGGCTTCGTCCGCAGCGCCAAGGTGAACTTCATCCGCCTGCAGGCCGCCAACGATGCCGGCAACCTCGACGACATCCGCGAATTCACGTCGCCGGAAATGTTCGGCGAGATCAAGCTGGCCATCGCCGAGCGTCAGGGCGCCAGCCAGGAAACCGACGTCGTCCATCTCGACGCCCAGGTTATCGACGTCGCCGAGGAAAGCGGCCGCTACATCGTCAGCGTGCATTTCAGCGGCCAGATCCGCGAGGAACGCAACGGTCCGATCGAATCGTTCTCGGAAATCTGGCACATGAGCAAGCCAACCGACGGCAGTCGCGGCTGGGTCATCGCCGGCATCCAGCAGGTGCAATAAACCGACTGCTCCCGAACAAAAAACCGGCGGGTCGCCCCCGCCGGTTTTTTTTGGCTCTGTCCGAGTTAGCTGTTGGAACGCAGCGCAAAGGCCCGTGGGCTGGGCTTTAGCACGTGCGGATCGTCAATGTGGCTTGAAGCCCGACCCGCAAGACTCTGAGCCTCATTTAAATGTTCTTGCAACAGCTAACTCAGACATAGCCTTTTTTTGCCCGCCGCTCGGAGAAGTTATTGGCCCATCCGGCAGCCGCTCCGGCGACGGTGCTAGGTGCCGCAGAAAGTCCGGTAGCGGGCGGTGACTTCGGCCGGCGCCGGCGCCGCGTAGGCGGCATCGGCCGCCCGTTCGGCGAAAGGCTGTTCGAGCACCGCCAGCAGCCGTTCGAAAGGTGCCAGATCACCATCATTGACGGCCGCCGCCAAGGCCGCCTCGACCTGGTGATTGCGCGGGATATAGCAGGGATTGGCGCGCTGCATGGCCGCCAGGAGGCTGGCCGGGCGATCCGGCTGGCGGGCCAGCCAGCGTTGCCGCCAGGCAGCGAACCCGGCGCCCGGGATGGGAACGGCGGACTCGTCCGCCCCCGCCGCCAGGCGATAGAGCGCCCGGAAGGCTTCGGTGTAATCGCGGCCTTCCTGTTGCAGCAGGGCGAGAAAATCATCGGCCAGGGCGCGGTCCGTGTCGTCGTCGGCGCCCTCGGCGGAGATGCCCAGCTTGGCGCGCATGACCCCCAGCCAGGCGGCGGCATGCCGCCCGGGAAAGGCGTCGAGGACCGCGGTGACCGCCGCCACCGCCCGTTCCGCGTCGGCATCGATCAGCGGCAACAGGGTCTCGGCGAAGCGGACCAGGTTCCACTGGGCGATGGCGGCCTGGCGGCCGTAGGCGTAGCGGCCGCCGCTGTCGATCGAGCTGAAGACGGTCCGCGGATGGTAGGCCTCCATGAAGGCGCAGGGCCCGTAGTCGATGGTTTCACCGGCGATGGCCATGTTGTCGGTGTTCATCACGCCGTGAATGAAGCCGACGCCGAGCCAGCGGGCGACCAGCTCGGCCTGGCGGGCGGCGACCGCCGCCAGCAGGGCGAGGTAAGGCTGTTCGGCGGCGGCCAGCTCCGGATAGTGGCGGCGGATGGCGTAGTCGGCCAGTTGGCGGACCGACTCCGGGCCGGCGTGGGCGGCGAAGAACTCGAAGGTGCCGATGCGCAGGTGACTGGCCGCCACCCGGGTGAGGACGGCGCCGGGCAGCGGACGCTCGCGGCGCACCCATTCGCCGGTGGCGACGACGGCCAGGGTCCGCGTGGTCGGAATGCCCAGGGCGGCCATGGCCTCGCCGATCAGGTATTCGCGCAGGGCCGGGCCGAGGGCACACTTGCCGTCGCCCCGGCGGGCGAAGGGCGTCGGGCCGGAGCCCTTGAAGGCGATGTCGCGGCGCCGGCCCTGGCGGTCGACGATTTCACCGAGCAGCAGGGCGCGGCCGTCGCCCAGTTGCGGCGAGAACTGCCCGAACTGGTGGCCGGCGTAGGCCTGGGCGATGGGCGTCGCGCCGGCCGGCAGGGCATTGCCGGCCAGCACCGCGACGCCCTCGGGGGCCACGAAGGCGGCGCTGTCCAAGCCGAGTTCGCCGGCCAGCCGGTCGTTCCAGCGGATCAGCCGCGGTGCCGGCACGGCGGCGGGCTGCCACGGCACGTAATAGCCCTCCAACTCCCGCGCATAGCTGTTGTCGAAGGCAAACAAGGCCGACCCCGTCTCGGCCGCGGTCACGATTCCCAAGATCGAATTCCCCGGTTCATTTGGCACACGGGGAAGAGACAGCGCCGGCGGCGATTGGTTGCCGCGCCGGCGGCGGAAGTCCGGCGCCGGGAGCGCGGGGCCATCCCGGCGCCACGGCTACAATGGCGTTCCGCTCACCCTTTCATCCCGCCATGACGCCGCGCCGCTATCCCCTGTCCTTCCTCGTCCTCGGCGCGCTCGGCATTCTCTGCGCGCTGCCCGGCCTGCTCAGCGTCGCCGGTTTCGGGGCGGCCATCCATCCGGTGCTCGCCGACCCGATGGCCGGCCTGGCCTTCCTCGTCTCGGCCGTGGCCCTGCTCGGCTCCGCCGCCTTCCCGCTGGTCATCGCCAGGCTCAGGGAAAACGGCTAGAAGGCGGCGATGCCGGTCTGCGCCCGGCCGAGGATCAGGGCGTGGATGTCGTGCGTGCCTTCGTAGGTATTGACCACTTCCAGGTTGACGACGTGGCGGATGACGCCGAATTCGTCGGAAATGCCGTTGCCGCCGAGCATGTCGCGGGCCGTTCGGGCAATGTCCAGGGCCTTGCCGCAGCTGTTGCGCTTCAGCATCGAGGTGATTTCGACCGCCGCCGAACCGTCGTCCTTCATCCGCCCCAGGCGCAGACAGCCTTGCAGGCCGAGGGCGATCTCGGTCTGCATGTCGGCCAGCTTCTTCTGCACCAGCTGGTTGGCCGCCAGCGGCCGGCCGAATTGTTGGCGGTCGAGCGTGTACTGGCGGGCGGTGTGCCAGCAGAACTCGGCGGCGCCGAGCGCGCCCCAGGCGATGCCGTAGCGCGCCGAGTCGAGGCAGGCGAACGGTCCCTTGAGGCCGCTGACTTCCGGAAACTCGTTTTCGGCCGGGACGAACACCTCGTCCATGACGATCTCGCCGGTGATCGAGGCGCGCAGCCCGACCTTGCCGTGGATCGCCGGCGCCGACAGGCCAGCCATGCCCTTGTCGAGCACGAAGCCGCGGATCCGACCGGCGTCGTTCTTGGCCCAGACGACGAAGACGTCGGCCAGCGGGGCGTTGGTGATCCACATCTTGCTGCCGGACAGGCGGTAGCCGCCATCCACCGTCCGCGCCCGGGTTTCCATGCCGCCGGGGTCGGAACCGTGGTTCGGCTCGGTCAGGCCGAAGCAGCCGATCAGCTCGCCGCGGGCCAGGCCGGGCAGGTACTTGCGGCGCTGGGCCTCGGTTCCGAACAGGTAGATCGGCAGCATGACCAGCGAGGACTGCACGCTCATCATCGAGCGGTAACCGGAATCGACGCGCTCGATCTCGCGGGCGACCAGGCCGTAGGCGACGTGGTTGAGGCCGGCGCCGCCGTACTCCGGCGGCAGGGTCGGGCCGAGCAGGCCGAGGCTGCCCATCTCGCGGAAGATTTCCGGATCGGTGCGCTCGTGGCGGAAGGCCTGCGTCGCGCGCGGCAGCAATTTATCCTGGCAATAGGCGCGGGCGGCGTCGCGCACCAGGCGCTCCTCGCTCGTCAGCTGCGCCTCGAGCAGCAGCGGGTCGTCCCAGTTGAAGGCGGCCTTGGCCATCGTTTTCCTCCCGAGTTGGCGATGGCCGGATTGTAAGGCGCCGCTCAGGCTTCCCGCAGCAATCGCCAGTACTGGAATTTGAGCATCGCCGCGGCGCCGCCGACGATGGCCAGGAAGGTCAGGAGCGAACCCAGCGCCAGCGTCGAGAAACCGCTGATGCCCTGGCCGATGGTGCAGCCCATGGCGAGCACGCCGCCGAAGCCCATCAATGCGGCGCCGATCAGGTGGCTGGCGGTGTCCTCGACATTGGCGAAGCCTTCCCAGCGGAAATTGCCGGTCGTCAGCGCCCAGGCCGTCGAGCCGGCGACGACGCCGAGCACGGTGGCGATGCCGAAGCTGACGGTGCGGCTGCTGTCCGACCACAGCAGCAGCAAGTCCAGCGTGTAGGCCTGCGGCGCGACGAAGCTCAGCGCCTCCATGCGCCCGCTGTTGGTGGTCAGGAAAGCTTCTTCCAGCGTTTCCGGATGCTCGGGCAGATAGCCGAGATGGCCGCTGACGTACCAGGCGGCGACCACCGCCAGGCCGATGCCGAGGCCGCCGAGCAGGTTGTCCACGGTCCGGAAATCGCGCCGGGCCAGGCAGCAGGCGACCAGCCCGCCGCCGAGGCCAAGCACCGGCAGCCAGAAGGCAGTGGTTGATCCGAGGCCGGCCGCCGCCAGCAGGGCCGGCAGATCCTGGCCGCCGGGGAAGCGGATGGCCACCGGATCGAGGTAGGCGACGCGGAAAACGCCGAGCACGCCGCGCAGCGTCATGTAGGCGAACAGGCCGAGCACCAGGAAGACGACCAGCGATTTCAGGTTGCCGCTGCCGACGCGCATCAGGGTCTTGGCGCCGCAGCCGGAGGCCAGCACCATGCCGCCGCCGAAGCACAGGCCGCCGAGCAGGCAGGACAGCCAGGGCAGGGCAGGCGTGCGGTAGATCGACTTGTTCAGATCGATCAGGCCGCCGGCGTGCAGCGCCCCGGCGCCGAGGACGGCAACGCCGATGGCCAGCAGCCACATGCGCATGCGGCTCCAGTCGCCCATGTTGACGATGTCGGCGACGGCGCCCATGGTGCAGAAATGCGTCTTCTGGCCGATGGCGCCGACGGCGAAGGCAATGGCGAAGGCCAGCCAGAGGATGGTCGCGGGAGCGGCGGCGTCCACGCTCAGCTCCGATACGGCGTCGGGTCGGCCAAGCCGGCGGCAGCGAAGCCTTCGGCGCGCAGGCGGCAGGAGTCGCAGACGCCGCAGGCGCGGCCCTGTTCGTCGGCCTGGTAGCAGGAGACGGTAAGCCCGTAGTCGACGCCGAGAGCGCTGCCGGCGCGGATGATGTCGGCCTTGGAAAGGTCGATCAGCGGCGCGTGGATGGCCAGCTGGCGGCCCTCGACGCCGGCCTTGGTGGCCAGGTTGGCCATCGTCTCGAAAGCGGCGATGTATTCCGGGCGGCAGTCGGGATAGCCCGAGTAATCGACGGCATTGACGCCGACGAAGATGTCGCGGCTGCCGAGCACCTCGGCCCAGGCCAGGGCCAGGGCCAGCATGATGGTGTTGCGCGCCGGCACGTAGGTGACCGGGATGCCGGGCTGGACGCCGTCGGTGGGCACGGCGATCGAGGTATCGGTCAGGGCCGAGCCGCCGAACTGGGCCAGCCCGAAGTTGATGACGCGGTGTTCGGCGGCGCCGAGCGCCGCGACGACGCGGGCGGCGGCCTGCAATTCGGCGCTGTGCCGCTGGCCGTAGTCGAAGGACAGGCAATAGCAGGCGAAGCCCCGGCTGCGGGCGATGGCGAGACAGGTGGCGGAATCGAGTCCGCCGGAGAGGAGAACGACGGCTGGCTGCATCATGGGGCGCGAATATACCCGAACTTGCCGCGCCCCGAGCCGAAATGGAATTTCGCCTGCGTTACAATTTGACACTTTCGTCATTTAATTTCCCGATGCCGCGCCGCCTGATCATTCTTGCCGCGACCTTGCTGCTGGCCGGTGCCGCCGGTGCCACCGAGGCGATCAAGGTCGGTTTCATCTCGACCCTGTCCGGCCCCGGCGCCGGTCTCGGCAACGACATCCGCGACGGCTTCAACCTGGCCGTCAAGGGGCTGCACGGCAGGCTCGGCGGCCGGCCGGCCGTGATCCTGGTCGCCGACGACCAGCAGAGTCCTGACGTCGCCAGGCAGGCGGCCGACAAGTTCCTGAAGAAGGACAAGGTCGATTTCATGACCGGCATCGTCTTCTCCAACATCATGCTCGCCGTCGGTCCGGCGGTGTTCCGCAACCAGACCTTCTTCCTTTCGGCCAACGCCGGCCCTTCGCAGTACGCCGGCGCCCAGTGCAACCCCTTCTTCTTCAACGTCGCCTGGCAAAACGACAACCTCCATGAGGCGATCGGCAAGACCATGCAGGACAAGGGTTTCAAGAACACGCTGATCGTCACCGCCGACTATCCGGGCGGCCAGGACGCGGTGGCCGGCTTTAAGCGCTACTACAAGGGCAAGGTCGCCGACGAGATCCGGGTCAGGCTCGGCCAGCTCGACTACCCCGTCGAACTGGCGCGCATCCGCGCCGCCAAGCCGGACGCGCTGTTCTTTTTCCTGCCCGGCGGCATGGCCGTCAATTTCGTCAAACAGTTCGACGCCGCCGGGCTGTCGCGCGACATTCAACTGTTCGCCCCCGGCTTCTCGGCCGATGAGGACGTGATCAAGGCGGTCGGCGCGCCGATGATGGGCATGTTCAATGCCTCGCACTGGGCGCACGACATGGAGAATGCCGAGAACAAGCGCTTCGTCGCCGCCTTCGAGAAGGAATACGGCCGCCTGCCCTCGCTCTACGCCGCCCAGGGCTACGACACGGCGCTGCTGATCGACGCCGCGGTGCGCGACGTCAAGGGCAACGTCGGCGACAAGAAGGCGCTGCGGAAGGCGCTGGAAGCCAAGCGCTTCAAGTCGGTGCGCGGCGACTTCAAGTTCAACGTCAACCACTACCCGGTGCAGAACTACTATCTGCGCGTGATCGGCAAGGACGTCCAGGGCCGCGTCACCAACAAGACCATGGGCGGCATTTTCACCGACCATGCCGACGCCTACGCCGGCGCCTGCAAGATGGGCTGACGGCGCCCCGGCACCGGGGCGGGCGACGCCTCAAGCGTGCTGATGCGCCGCCAGGATGTCGAATTCGGCGAAACTCATCGGCTTGCCGAACAGGTAACCCTGGAAGCGGCGGCAGCCGTGCTCGGCGAGGAAAGCGTGCTGCGCCTCGGTCTCGACGCCTTCGGCGACGACGCTCAAGCGCAAGGCGTTGCCCATGGCGACGATGGCGCCGACGATGGCGGCGGCGTCGGCATCGCTGGTGACGTCGCGGACGAAGGAGCGGTCGATCTTCAACTGCTCGAACGGGAAACGCTTGAGGTAGGCCAGCGAGGCATAGCCGGTGCCGAAATCGTCGAGCGAGAAGCGCACGCCCAGCGCCTGCAGGGCCTGCATCTTGGCCACCACCTGGTCGACGTTGTCGAGCAGCAGACTTTCGGTCAACTCGATCTTCAGCCGGGCCGGATCGACGCCGTGGCGGAGCAGGGCGGCCGTCACCTGCCCGACGAAATCGGCCTGGCGGAACTGGCTGGCGCTGACATTGACCGACAGGTCGAGGTTGCGCGTCGCCTCGGTCTGGGTCCACTGGCGCAGGTGGGCGCAGGCTTCGTCGAGCACCCACAGGCCGATCGGCGTGATCAGACCGGACTCCTCGGCCAGCGGGATGAACTGGCCCGGCAGCACCAGGGGCCGGCCGGGCGGCTGCCAGCGGATCAGGCTTTCGCCGCCGATCAGGCGGCCTGCGGAATCGACCTGCGGCTGGACGAACAGGCGGAATTCGCCATTGACCAAGGCGCTGCGCAGCCCATATTCGAGGGCAGCGCGCTCGTCGAGGGCCGTCTGCATGGCGTTGTCGAAGAAACGGATGGCGTTGCGCCCGGCGTCCTTGGCCCGGTACAGCGCGATGTCGGCCTGGCGGACCAGGGCTTCGACGCTCTTGTCCTGGCCGTGAAAGAGGCTGATGCCGATGCTGGCCGAGCCGAAATGGTCGGCGCCGTCGCCGAGGTGGTAAGGGCGCAGCAGTTCGCCGCGAATCTTCTCGGCCACGGCTTCGGCATGGACGCCGGCGGCACCGGCCTCGACGCCGAGTTCCTCGAGCATCACCGCGAACTCGTCGCCGCCCTGGCGGGCGGCCGTGTCGCCTTCGCGGATGCAGCCCTTGATCCGCGCCGCCGCCTCGATCAGCAGGCGGTCGCCGACGTCATGGCCGAGCGTGTCGTTGAGTTTCTTGAAATGGTCGATGTCGAGGAACAGCAGGGCGCCGTACTGGGCGCTGCGGCGGCCGGCCTGGCGCGCCTTCTCCAGGCGGTTGAGCAACAGGCGGCGGTTGGGCAGCGCCGTCAATGGATCGTAGAAGGCCAGATGATGGATTTCCGACTCGGCGACCTTGAGGTTGCTGATGTCGGAAAAGGTGCTGACGTAATGACTCAACCGGCCGTCGGCATCGTGGACGGTGCTGATGGTCAGCCATTCCGGATAAATCTCGCCGCTCTTGCGGCGATTCCAGATCTCGCCCTGCCAGTGCCCGGTTTCCTTCAGCGTGCGCCACATCTCCTGGTAGAAGATGCGGTCCTGGCGCCCCGACTTGAGCAGGCTCGGCAGGCGCCCGACGGCTTCCTCGGCGCGATAGCCGGTGAGCTGGGTGAAGGCCGCGTTGACGCGCAGGATGCGCTGCTCGGCATCGGTGACCATGATCGCCGCCTGCGACTCGAAGGCGATCGCGGCGACGCGCAATTCCTGCTCCATGGCCAGGCGCTCGCTGATGTCGGCGGCGACGCCGAGATAGCCGATCAGCTGCCCGCCGGCATCGCGCAGGGCGGTGATGGTCAGTTGCACGTGCAGGCGCGATCCGTCCTTGCGCACGTAGATCCACGGCCCCTTGTCGCTGCCTTCGGCCGCCACCCGGGCGACCAGCGTGGCGAATGCCGGCTGCTCCGGCCGGCCGAGCAGGCGGGCCCGCGCCGCCACTTCCTCGGACGCATGGAACAGTTCCGGCGTCGCCCGGCCGACCACTTCCGGCCACGTATAGCCGAGCATGCGCTGGGCGGCGCGGTTGAAATACAGGATCGTCCCGGCGATGTCGGTGGCGATGATGGCGTGGTCGGCGTTTTCCAGGATCGCGTGCTGGACCGCGCACAGCTCGGGCAAGCAGGTTCCGGGAGCGACATGAATATCTGCCGAGCAGCAGAACAGCGGAGGTTCGTGGTCCTGGATCATCGCAGAAGGCCGGTTACGGAAAGCCGCCGGGCGGGCTGCCCGGCCCCGGGGACGTTCCGCGACGCCTTCGGCCGGCTACAACCCGCAGATGCCGCCGGAACCGTTGCAGGCGTTCACGACAACACTACGGCATAATGAAATGCGATTATCGCCATGAATTGCAAAATTTGGCAAGCAATGAATCAAAAATGTTAAATCACGAGCCGAGCAACAGGCGAATTTCCCGTTCGAGCAAGGCCTCGTCGCCGAGATTGAGCGCCACCAGCCGGCGCAGGTGGGTCACGCTGTCGATGTCGATCTCGCGGCAGGCCAGGCCATAGCGCTGGCCCTGGTGATGGACCACGGTGACTTCCATGCGGATGCCGGTGGCGGCCTTGTCGAGCCGCACTTTCAGCACGCCGTTGCTGCCGACGGTGACGTAGAGCGAATCCTGCGGCTGGATCAGGGCACCCTTCAGCGACAGGTCGACGACCTTGACCTTGTGTTCGCCGCTGGCCAGAAAAAGGCTGGCCTCCGCCTCGAACGGAATGCGCGTGAACTGGCGGCGATTGCTGGCCATGGTGTCTCCCCCGTTATTTTCCCTGGATGTTACCCCAAAGCACTTTGTGCAACTGCAACTGGAAGCGGACGTTCAGGCCGTCGGCGAGAATCCACTCGGCCAGCGCCGCCGGCTCGACCAGTCCCTGGGCCGGCGACAGCAGGACCGGGCACAGGGCATCGAGCTGCCGTTCGGCGATGACTTGGCGCGCCCACTCGTAGTCGGCACGCGAGGCGATGACGATCTTGATCTCGTCGCGGGCATCGAGGGCCGCCAGGTTTTCCCAGCGATTGCGGGCGCATTCGCCGGAATCCGGCGCCTTCAAATCCATGATCCGCGCGACACGCGGGTCGACGGCGGCAATGTCGAGGGCGCCGGAGGTTTCCAGCGACACCTCGTAACCGGCATCGCACAGCGCCGTCAGCAACGGCAGGCAGTCCTTCTGCGCCAGCGGCTCGCCGCCGGTGACGCAGACCTGGCGCGCCGGGTAGCGGCCGACCTCGGCCAGCACGGCGGCGATGTCGGACGGCTCGCCGCCGGTGAAGCTGTAGGTCGTGTCGCACCAGACGCAGCGCAGCGGACAGCCGGTGAGGCGGACGAACACGGTCGGCAGGCCGACGCGCGTGGCTTCGCCCTGCAGGGAAAAGAAAATCTCGGTCAGTCGCAGGGCCAAGGCGTTACTTCTTCAGTCTTTGTTGCGCCGTTTCGGCGGCCGGCGTGCCGGGGAAGCCCTTGATCACCGTTTCCAGCGAACGCCTGGCCCCGGTCGGATTGCCCAACTCCTTCTGGCAGGTGGCGATGGCCAGCCAGGCGTCGGCCGCCTTGGGGCTGTCGGCGTACTTGGTGGTGACCACGCTCTGCGCCTCGATGGCCTTGGTGCAGTTGTGCTGGGCGTACCAGGCATTGCCCAGCCAGTACTGGGCATTGGGCGCCAGGCTGCCGCCCGGGTATTTCTGGACGAAGGCGGCAAAAGCGGCCGCCGCTTCCTTGTAGCGCCCGGCCTTGAAATGGCCGAGGGCGACTTCGTACTCCTGCCCTTCACTGGCCGTATCGCCGCCCGCAGCGGCTGCCGCGGCACCGCCGCCGGCCGCCGCTTCGCCGGCGCTGGCCGGGGCCTCGAACTTGCGCAGGCGCGTGTCGAGATCGAGATAGAAATCCTGCTGGCGCTTCTTGGCCGTGTCCAGCTCGTAGCCCAGGGTCTCGATCTGGCCGCGCAGGCGGGCGATTTCGTCCGCCTGGCGCTGGATCAAGGCCTGCAGCTCGAGCTGGGCCCGCGCCTGCTGCTCGGCCCGCGCCTCGCTCTTGCTGCGCAGGTCGGCAATCTGACGCCGCGCCTCGTCGTCGTCGAAGACGCCGGCCCAGGCCTGTGTCGCGCCCAGGGCCGCCAGCAGCAGCAATGCGATGCGGAGCCGGCGCATGCTCAGAACTCGCCGCGGCCGTCGGCGGCCCGGTAGAGGATGTCGGCGCGGCGGTTTTCGGCCCAGGCGGCTTCGCCGGTACCCGGGTTCTTCGGCTTTTCCTCGCCGAGGCTGACCGATTCGACCTGGTCTTCGCGGGCGCCGAGCAGGACCAGCGAACGCTTGACGGCATCGGCACGCTTCTGGCCGAGCGACAGGTTGTACTCGCGGCTGCCGCGCTCGTCGGTATTGCCCTGGATCAGCACCTTGAAGCCGCGGTTGTCGACCAGGTACTTGGCGTGGGCGGCGACCAGATCCTGGTATTCGCCCTTGATTTCGTAGCGGTCGAGGTCGAAGTAGATGCTGCGCTGCGACAGTTTGCTCTTGCCGTCGGTCAGCACGCGCGGCAGGCCGCTGGCGTCGAGATCGCCGGCGACGACCGGAGCGACGGTGTCGCCGCCGCTGCGGGTTTCGACCGGGGCGCCGGCGGTGCCGTCCTCGGGCAGCGGCGTGGTGCTGCAACCGAGGATCAGGGCGGACAGAAGAGCGGGAATGATCAGCTTGTTCATGGGTTTCTCCATTGGGTTTTTACTTCAAAAAAGGCCCCCAGGCCGGCTCGCGCACGTCGCCGGCGGCCACCGACAGGCGCTGCTTGATCCGGCCGTCGCTGGACACGGCGGACAACACGCCGCGCCCGCCGATTTCGGTGGCGATCAGGATCATGCGGCTGTTGGGGGCGAAACTGGGCGATTCGTCCTTGTTCGAATCGGTCAGGACCTGGACCTGACGGCTGGCCAGATCCATCACCGCCAGCTGGAAGCGGCCGTCGCGGCGGGTGATGAAGGCCAGCGTCTTGCCGTCGGCCGCGGGGCGTGGCGAGACGTTGTAGCTGCCGTCGAAGGTGATGCGCTGCAAGTCGCCGCCGCCCGCCGCCATGCGGTAGATCTGCGGACTGCCGCCGCGGTCGGAGGTGAAGTAGAGGCTGCCGTCGGGCGCGAAGCGCGGCTCGGTATCGATGCCGGCCGACGTGGCGAGGCGTTGCGGCGCGCCGCTGCCGTCGGCATTGACCAGGTAGATTTGCGAATTGCCGTCCTTCGACAGCACCACGGCCAGCTTGCTGCCGTCCGGCGACCAGGCCGGCGCCGAGTTCGAGCCCTTCTGGTTGGCGACGATGTGGCGGCGGCCGGAAGCCAGCGAATGGACATAGACGATCGGCTTCTTCTTCTCGAAGGAAACGTAGGCCAGGCGGCTGCCGTCCGGCGACCAGACCGGCGAGATGATCGGCTCCGAGGAAGTCAGCGCGGTCGCCGCGCCCTGGCCGTCGGCATCGGCGATCTGCAGCAGGAACTGGCCGCGGGCCTTGACGACGTAGGCGATGCGGGTCGAGAAGACGCCCTTCTCGCCGGTCAGCTTCTCGTAGATGAAATCGGCGATGCGATGGCCGGCGGTGCGCAGCTGCTCGGTGCCGGTGACGTAGGCGGCGCCGCCCAGGGAAACGGATTTCTGCGTGTCGTAGAGGCGGAAGCGCGCCTCCAGGCGGCCGTCGGCGCTGCGCGCCACGCTGCCGGCGGCGATCGCGTCGGCGCCGCGCGCCTTCCAGTCGGCGTAGGCGATCGGCGAATTTTCGTCGAGGCCGGCGCCGTTGGCGTCGACCAGCTTGAACAGGCCGCTGCGCTCCAGATCGGAACGCACCGTCCCGGCGATCACCCGGGCGGCGACGCTGTCACCAGCCAAGTCGGGAATGGCCACCGGGATGCGGTTGGCGCCGGCACCGGTGATCTCGATCGACAGCTGCGCCTGGGCGAGCGTCGCGGCGAACAGGCCGCAAAGCAGGAAGAGACGGCGGGAAATTCGGTACATGGGACTCATTCTCGGCAAATTTGGCGGAATTCTACTCTTCTAACGGCCGGTATTTGATTTCCAGCACGCGCTGGAACAAAGACGGATCGTCGGGTTTGGGCAAGGGAGAGGATTTCAGGATGGCCCGCTCGATGGCGGCGTCGAGCGCCGCATTGCCGCTCGAATGCTTCAAGCGCACGCCCAGCAATTCGCCGGTCGGCAGCTGGGTGATTTCGAACAGCGCTTCCGGATTGCCGACGATGCCCGGCGGCAACACGATGTTGCCGCGCACCTTGCCGCGAATCTTCGCCGCGTAGCTTTCCAGACCGCGCCGCGCCGCCGCCGCCCGCTGCTCCTTGTCGGCCAGCGCCGCCAGGCGGTTCTGCTCGGCCGACACCTGGCGCTCGCGATTTTCCCGTTCGAGCATTTCCTTGAACGGATCGGCCTTCGGCGCCGGCTTCGCTTCCGGCTTCTTCGGCTCCGGTTTCGGTTCGGGCTTGGGTTCCGGCTTTTTCACTTCCGGCTTCTTCTTTTCTTCCTTGACCACGATCTCCGGCTTCTTCGGCGGCTCCGGCTTCGGCTCGACCTTCGGCGGCGGCGGTTCCGGCCTGGGTTCCGGCTTCACTTCCGGCGGCGGCGGGGGTGGCATCGTCGCCTGCTGCGGCGTTGGCGACCACAGTTCGACTTCCAGCGCCTCCGGCTCGCTGCGTTTCCATTGCACGCCGAGGAACAGCACGGCAATCAGCGCCCCGTGCACCAGCACGGTCAGCAGCAGCGCATATTTCTTGCCGGGTTCCTGGCGGTCGTTGTCGATCATGGTCGCCTACTTGACCGCCGTTTCCAGGCCGACACGCTCGAAACCGGCCTTCTTGGCCTCGTCCAGCACGGCGATGACGCTCTTGTAGCTGGCCTCCTGGTCGCCGGCGATGAGAATCGGCATCTGCGCGTTGGCCGCCTTCAGGCCGAGCAGCTCGCCCTTCAGCTCCTTGAGCCCCCGGACCTGCCGTTCCTTGCCGCCGGCATCGAAAATCGACAGCGCACCGTCGGCCTTGACTTGCACCTTGACGTATTTGTCCGGCTTCTGCGGCGAAGTTCCGGCTTCCGGCAAGTTGACCGAACCGGTGGTCATCATCGGCGTCGCCACCATGAAGATGACGAGCAGGACCAGCATCACGTCGATGTAGGGAACGACGTTGATCTCGTTTTTCAGGCGGCGCTGGCGCATGGCTTACCGCATCTGCCGCTGGAGGATGTTGGAGAACTCCTCCATGAAGGACTCGTAGCGCGTCGCCAGCCGGTCGATCTCGTGCGAGAAGCGGTTGTAGGCGAGCACGGCGGGAATCGCCGCGAACAGGCCGATGGCGGTGGCGACCAGGGCTTCGGCGATGCCCGGGGCGACGGTGGCCAGCGTCGCCTGGCCGACGTTGGCCAGGCCGCGGAAGGCGTGCATGATGCCCCAGACGGTGCCGAACAGGCCGATGTAGGGCGAGACCGAGCCGACCGAGGCGAGGAAGGCGAGGTGGGCTTCCAGCGTATCCATCTCGCGCTGGTAGGTGGCGCGCATGGCGCGGCGCGAACCGTCGATGATGTCTTTCGGATCGAGGTTCTTCTGGCCGCGCAGCTTGGTGAATTCGCGGAAGCCGGACTCGAAGATGCGCTCCATCGAGCCGCTGTGGTGGCGGTCGGCGGCGGCGCCCTGGAACAGGGAATTGAGATCGCCGCCGGACCAGAAGTCGCGCTCGAAGCCCTCGGTCTTGGCGCGCGCCTGGCGCACGGCGAACCACTTCATGAAGATGTAGTACCAGGACATGATCGAGACGCCGATCAGCAGCGCCATCACGGCCTGGACGACGGCGCTGGCCTCGAGGATCAGATGGAGGATGGAGAGATCCTGGGTAACGTTCATTTGAGGGTTTCCAGCTGTTGATACAGGTAATCGGGAATCGGCGCCGGGCGCATCGTGGCCATGTCCACGCAGGCGATCTCGACGCTGCCGGCGACCAGTTGCTCGTCGCCGCGGCGGACGTGCTGGCGGAAGACGACGCGCACGCGGGTCAGTTTCTCGACTTCGAGGCCAACCGTCAGTTGGTCGTCGAGGCGGGCCGGACGCAGGTATTCGCAACTGGCCTTGCGGGCGACGAAGCCGATGCCGGCCGCGGCGGCCAGCGCCGACTGGTCGTGCCCGGCCTGGCGCATCCACTCGGTGCGGCAGCGCTCGAAGAACTTCAGGTAATTGGCGTAGTAGACGACGCCGCCGGCATCGGTGTCTTCGTAATAAACGCGAACGGGAATGGCGAAGGCCTTGGGATTCGGGGCGGATTTCATCGCGGAATTTTACCGTGCGCCGCAGCAAGAATTGTAACGGCGTGTTTCCGGGCAGATTCCCGCAAAACGGCCAGGATGGCGAATGGATAACAACCCGGGAACAACCCGGGTGACAGCCCTACCGGCATTACGGATAATCGACCGATGCCCTTGTCCCACCGTTTCATCGACCGCCACCGCCTGATCCTGCTCCTCAGCCTGCTGTTGAGCGGCGGTTTCTTCGCCACGTCGCTGATCGGCTATTTCGTTTCCAAGCAGGCGATCCGCTCGGCGATCATCGGCCAGGACCTGCCCCTGACCTCGAGCAACATCTATTCGGAAATCCAGAAGGACCTGGTGCGGCCGGTGCTGATCTCGTCGACGATGGCCCACGACACCTTCGTCCGCGACTGGGTGCTCGGTGGCGAGCACGAGCCGGCGGCGATGGCCCGCTACCTGGCCGAGATCAGGGAGCGCTACGGCGCCTTCAGCAGCTTTTTCGTTTCCGAGCGCAGCGGCAAGTACTACACCGGCGGCGGCACCCTGAAGCTGGTCCGCCCGGACGAGCCGCGCGACGCCTGGTATTACCGGGTGCGCAAGATGCAGCAGGATTACGAGATCAACGTCGATCTCGACATGGCCAACCGCGATGCGCTGACCATTTTCATCAACTACCGGGTTTACGACTTCGCCGGCCACTATCTCGGCGCCACCGGCATCGGCCTCACCGTCGACGCCGTGCGCCGGCTGATCAACGAGTACCAGAGCCGTTTCCAGCGCACCATCTATTTTGCCGACGCCCGCGGCCACATCGTCTTCGGCAATGCCGCGGACCAGGACGGCGATCTGCGCAGCCGGCCCGGCCTCGGGCCGCAGATCGACGCCATCCTCGCCGAACACGCCGGCTTCTACCAGTTCGAGGCCGGCGGCAGCACCCATCTGCTCAACGTCAATTACCTGCCGGAACTGAAGTGGTACCTGTTCGTCGAGCAGAACGAGGACATCGCCCTGGCCGGCATCCGCCGCACGCTGTACGCCAATTTCGCGATCAGCCTGGCGGTGACGCTGATCGTCGTTTTCCTGACCGGGCTGGCGCTGCGCCGTTACCAGTCGCGGATCGAGGAAATGGCCTCGACCGACAAGCTGACCGGGCTGCTCAACCGCCACGCCTGCGCCATCCTGCTCGACAAACTGGTCGCCGGCCAGCGCCGCCAGCCGCGGCCGGTCTGCTTCCTGCTCGCCGACGCCGATCATTTCAAGCGCATCAACGACCGGCAAGGTCACCGGGTCGGCGACGCGGTTCTGGCCGGCATCGCCGGCGTGCTGCGCGGCAGCCTGCGCGCCGCCGATTTCGCGGTGCGCTGGGGCGGCGAGGAATTCCTGCTGGTGCTGCCCGGCTGCGGCCTGGAAGAAGGCCTGCAGGTCGGCGAAAAACTGCGCCAGGCCGTCGCCGCCGCCACCTTCGGCACGCCGGAAGCGCCGCTGCGGGCCACCCTGAGCCTCGGCGTCAGCCAGCTGGCGCCGGGCGAGTCGCCGGACGCGGCGATCAGCCGCGCCGACGCGGCGCTGTACACGGCCAAGAGCGGCGGTCGCAACCGGGTCTGCGCCGCGCCGGCGCCGCCGGCCGCCTGAGTCAGTCGCCGGCCAGCAGGTCGCGGACGACGGCGCTGGCCGGCTCGGCCAGGCCGAGGTGGCGATAGATGGCCGGCGTGGCGATGCGCCCGCGCAGGGTGCGCTGCAAATAGCCCTGCTGGATCAGGTAGGGTTCGAGCACGTCCTCGATGGTGTCGCGCGCCTCGCCGATGGCCGCCGCCAGGTTGTCGACGCCGACCGGGCCGCCGCCGAACTTGTCGATCACCGCCGAGAGAAGCTTGCGGTCCATCAGGTCGAGGCCGGCGGCGTCGACGTCGAGCATCGACAGCGCGCTGTCGGCCACCGCCCGGCTGATGTTGCCGTCGGCCTTGACCTCGGCGTAGTCGCGCACCCGGCGCAGCAGGCGATTGGCGATGCGCGGCGTGCCGCGCGAGCGGCGGGCGATTTCCAGCGCCCCGTCCGGGTCGATCGGCGCGTTCAGCAGCGTCGCCGAGCGGCTGACGATGCTGCGCAGTTCCTCGGCGTTGTAGAACTCCAGCCGGGCGACGATGCCGAAGCGGTCGCGCAGCGGATTGGTCAGCATGCCGGCCCGGGTCGTCGCGCCGACCAGCGTGAACGGCGGCAGGTCGAGCTTGACCGAGCGGGCCGCCGGGCCTTCGCCGATCATGATGTCGATCTGGAAATCCTCCAGCGCCGGGTAGAGGATTTCCTCGACCACGGGCGAAAGACGGTGGATTTCGTCGATGAACAGCACGTCGTGCGGTTCGAGGTTGGTCAGGATCGCCGCCAGGTCGCCGGCCCGCTCCAGCACCGGGCCGGAAGTCTGGCGCAGGTTGACGCCCATCTCGGCGGCGACGATGTGGGCCAGCGTCGTCTTGCCCAGGCCCGGCGGGCCGAACAGCAGCACGTGGTCGAGCGCCTCGCCGCGCTTGCGGGCGGCGGTGATGAAGATTTCCAGCTGTTCGCGGATTTTCTGCTGGCCGGTGTAGTCGGCCAGGCGCTTCGGGCGCAGCGCCCGCTCCAGCGCCTCTTCCTGCGCCGACTTGCTCTGCGGGGCGATCAGGCGCTCGGCGGCGACCAGCTTGTCGGTTTCGATCATGCGGCGGCCTCCTGGCGTATCCAGCGGATGAACAGCATCTGCCCGAGGGCCAGCAGCACCGGACCGAGGAAGATGCCGATGAAGCCGAACACCAGCACGCCGCCGAACACGCCGAGGGCGATCAGCAGGATCGACAGGCCGGCGCCGCGGGCCATCAGGATGGGTTTGACGAAGTTGTCGATGCTGCTGATGATGAGCAGGCCGTAGAGCACCATGAAGATCGCCCAGGCGGTCTGCCCCTCGCCATACAGCCAGAGGGCGGCGCCGCCCCAGATCAGCGGCGGGCCGACCGGGATCATCGACAGGAAGAAGGTGGCGAAGCCGAGCACCACCGCCCCCGGCACGCCGGCCAGCAGGAAGCCGAGAATGGCCACGGTGCCCTGGGCGGCGGCGGTGCCGACGATGCCGAGCATGACGCCGAGCACGGTGTCGCGCGCCTTGACCAGCATGCCGGCGCCGAGTTCGCCGCCCAGCTTGTCGGCGGCGACCGACAGCATCTGGCCGACCACCTCGCCGTCGCGGAACAGGAAAAAGGCGACGAACAGCACCAGCGCCATCTGCAGCAGGCCGTTGGCGGCGATGCCGGCGGCGGCGACGAGCAGGCCGCGGGCCGGGGCGAGCAGTTGCTTGAGCGCGGCGTTGAGCGCCTCGCGGTCGCCGGCCAACTGGTGCCAGGCATGGTCGATGTCGCCGCCGACCAGCGGCAGGGTGCTCAGCCAGCCCGGCGGATGCGACGGCAGGCCGGCGTCGATGTACGGCTTGACGAAATCGATCAGGCTGTCGGCGCCGCTGGCCAGCGAGCCGGCCAGGAACAGCGTCGGCAGCAACAGGATCAGGATCAGGATCAGCACCATCAGCGAGGCGCCGAGCGAGCGGCGGCCGCCCAGGCGCGACAGCAGCCGGTCATCGTAAAGATCCCAGGTACACACCCAGATGACGAAAGCGAACAGGATGGCGCCGACGAAAGGCAGCAGCACGGCGATGCAGCCGACGATCAGCAGCACCACCAGCGCGATCTGCGCCAGTCGCTTGGGATCGAATTCGGCCAGCATCAGACCTTGGACAGCAGCTTGAGCGCCTGGCGGATGCCGTCGGCGGTGGCGACGTCGGCCGGCAGCTGCTTCAACGCCGCGCTCGCCTCCTTGTCGTTGTAGCCGAGGGCGAGCAGGGCGTTGAGGATGTCGTCGCGGCTATCGGCGGCGGCGGTGCCGGAGACGGCGTCGCCGGCCTCGGCCAGCTTGCCTTTCAGCTCCAGCAGCAGGCGTTCGGCGGTCTTCTTGCCGATACCGGGGATCTTGACCAGACGACCGATTTCCTGGCGGGCGACGGCCGCCGCCAGGTCGCCGACCGACAGGCCGGACAATACCGACAGCGCGGTGCGCGCGCCGATGCCGGAAATCTTCAGCAGCTGGCGGAAAGCGAAACGTTCCGCCTCGCTGAGGAAACCGTAGAGGAAATGGCCGTCCTCGCGCACCGCGAAATGGGTCAGCAGCGTCGTCCGCTCGCCGGCGCCGGGCAGGTTGTAGAAAGTGCTCATCGGCACGTCCAGCTCATAGCCGACGCCGCCGACGTCGAGCACGATCTGCGGCGGATTCTTTTCGGCGATCAGGCCGCTGAGTCTTCCAATCATGGGGGCGCGGGATACTGTATGTTCAAACAGGTCGTCATCCTATCAGCCGCCCGCCGCGAATGCGATACCCGGCCGTCGCCAGCGCCCCCAGTCCCTGCCCGCCGTGCGCGTGGCAAATGGCGCAGGCCAGCGCGTCGGCGGCATCGGCGGACGGCGTGCCGGCCAGGTCGAGCAGGCGCACGACCATCGCCTGCACCTGCTCCTTGGCCGCCTTGCCGTGCCCGACCACCGCTTGCTTGACCTGCAGCGCGGTGTACTCGGCCACCGGCAGGCCGCCATGGACCAGGGCGCTGATCGCCGCGCCGCGCGCCTGGCCGAGCAGCAGCGTCGATTGCGGATTGACGTTGACGAACACTTTCTCCACCGCCGCCTGGTCCGGCCGGTAGGTGCCGATCACCTCGCCGATGCCGGAAAACAGCGTGGCGATGCGTTCCGGCAATCCCTGCTTGTCGTTCGACTTGATGCAGCCGCTGGCGACGTAGTGCAAGCGGTTGCCGTGCTGCTCGATGACGCCGAAGCCCGTCACCCGCAGGCCGGGGTCGATGCCGAGAATACGCGGCGCACTCACCGCGCGCTCCCGGCCATCTCGAAACGGCGGGCTGCAGCGCGGGCCGGCCGGTGCTGCCGGCCAAGCGGACGAGGCCCGCCGCCGTGATCAAAACCCGGCACCCGCAGGCCGGGCTCGCGGCCGGGCAGGCGGGCCGGCAAATCATTCGGGAGCGAGACGGCAGCGGACATGGCGCCATTGTACGGGGCGGGCGCAAGGCTGTCCCGCGCCCGGCGGTCAACCGGCACCTGTCCCGCAATTGATACGGGTTAAAGACATTGGCGCCGACGGGAAATAGCGTTTGGTGCACAATTTCCGGCGCAGGGGAGCTGTCATGTCTTGGTTCAAACAACTGTTCAATCTGCTATTCGGCAAGCGAGCAGAAGCGCCCATTGCCGAGTCGGCGCCGGTCGCGCCAAAGGAAACGATAGCCCCGGGCACCACCATTCACTACCATCCGGAACTGATCGACAAGCTGACCGAGGACCACCAGTTGCTGCTCCGCCTGTTCGGCGAAACCAGCGATGCCGCCGCCCGGGGCGACATGGCCGGCGCGGCCGAGCGGCTCGATGCCTTCCGCGTCGCCCTGCAGAACCACTTGCTGATCGAGAATGTCAGCCTGTACGTCTATCTTGAGCACCTGTTCGCCGGCGATGTGCGGAATCACGCGCTGATCCACGAGTTCCGCCACGAAATGGACGGCATCGGCAAGGTGGTGCTCGCCTTCCTCGGCAAATATCACGAACTCGCCGCCTACCCGGAACTGGCCGCCACCTTTGCCGACGAACTGGCCGCCGTCGGCAAGGTGCTGGTCGAGCGCATCGAGCGCGAAGAAGGAACGCTGTATCCGCTCTACACCGGCTAGGCTCTGCGCGCCAGCCAGACACCGCCGACGGCCAGCGCCATCCCGAGCAGCGCCGCCGGCGCCAGCATCTCGCCGAACAGGGCCCAGGCGATCAAGGCCGTGGTCGGCGGCGTCAGGTAGAACAGGCTGGCGACGTTGACCGCGCTGCCCGAGCGGATCAGCAGGTTGAGCAGGCTGATGGCGCCGAGCGAAAGGACCAGCACCAGCCAGGCCAGGGCGAAGACGAAATCGCCGCTCCATTCGACCCGGTAGCCTTCGCACAGGGCCACGGCGACGGCGGTCAACGCGGCCGTCGGCACGAACTGGATGAGCATGCCGGTGCGCAGGTCGAAGTGGGTGCAATAACGTTTCTGGTACAACGTGCCGGCGGTGATGCCGAACAGCGCTACGATGGCCGGCCACAGCATGGCGCCCAGGCGCGCCTCGCCGAACTTGCCGGCGACGACCAGCAGCACGCCGACGAAGCCGAGTCCGAGGCCACCCCATTGGCGAGCGCTCACTTTCTCGCGCAGCAGCCAGCCGGAGGCAATGGCCGTCAGCAGAGGCTGCATGCCGACGACCAGAGCGGTGACCCCGGCCGGCAGGCCGTGCTTGATGGCGACGAAGACGCCGCCGAGATAAACGGCATGCACCAGCACGCCGGAGACGCCGATGTGCAGCCACTGCGCCGGCTGTCGCGGCCACGGCGCCCGCGTCGCGGCGACGACGACGGCCATCAGTGCAATGACGCAGCCGTAGCGGGTGAGCAGGAAGGACAACGGCCCGGCATGCGGCAGGCCGTACTTGGCGCCGATGAAGCCGGTGCTCCACAGGAAGACGAAGAGGAAAGGATAGAGGCGCCGCACCGGCCGCTCGGCTGCGCGCGCCGCGGCGCTCAGTTACAGGTGGCGCGGCACGCGGCCGGATTGGCGGCGCAGGCCTGGGCGTCGGCCACCGTGCAGTTTTCGCGGGTGCGGTGGGTGAGGGCGATGCCCTGCGGATAGGTGCAGACGATGCGGGCGATCTTGCCCTTCATCGCCAGTTCGATGCCGGTCGGTCTGAGTTTGCGCCACTGCGCCTCGGGCAGGTCGCAGGACACGTAGCCGTCGAAGTGGCCATCGGCCGATTCCCACAGCGCGACGTTCTTCAGCTTGCGATAGTCGGCGTAACGGACGCAGGGGTCGGTCTTGCCGCTGTAGGCCATGGAATCGTCGCTGCAATAACCGGTATAGGTGTATTGCAACTCCTCCTCGGTCGGGCAGCCGTTGACCTGCACTAGGGCCGCCATGTCGGGGCAGGACAGTTCGCTGGCCGCCACCGGCAGGCTCAACAGGGCGCCCAGGGCACCCAGGGCACCCAACAGAAAGTTTCGCTTCATCATCGGGATTCCTCGCCGCTCAGTCTTCGATCACCGCCGTGGTGTAGATTTCCTGCACGTCGTCCAGGCCTTCCAGGGCGTCGAGCAGCTTCTGCATCTTGACCGCGTCCTCGCCGGCGAACAGGTTCTCGCTCTCCGGCTTCATCGTCACTTCGGCGAATTCCGGCGCGAAGCCGGCGGCTTCCAGCGCGTCCTTGACGGCGATGAAGTCGGCCGGGCCGGTGATCACCTCGATCGAGCCGTCGTCGTTGCCGGCCACGTCCTCGGCGCCGGCCTCGATGGCGGCATCCATCAGCGCCGCCTCGTCGGTGCCCGGAGCGAAGATCATCTGGCCGCAATGCTTGAACTGGAACACCACCGAACCCTCGGTGCCCATGTTGCCGCCGTACTTGTTGAAGGCGTGGCGGACTTCGGCCACGGTGCGGGTCTTGTTGTCGGTCAGGCAGTCGACCATGATCGCCGCGCCGCCGAGGCCGTAGCCCTCGTAGCGGACCTCGACGTAATCGACGCCTTCGAGTTCGCCGGTGCCCTTCTTGATGGCGGTGTCGATCTTGTCCTTGGGCATGTTCTGCGCCTTGGCCTTGTCGACGGCGACGCGCAGGCGCGGGTTGAAGCCGACGTCGCCGCCGCCCATCTTGGCGGCGACGGTGATTTCCTTGGCGATCTTGGAGAAGGCGGCGCCGCGCTTCTCGTCCTGGCGCCCCTTACGGTGCTGGATGTTGGCCCATTTGGAATGACCCGCCATGATGATTTCCCAGTGCAAAAACAAAGAAGGCGCGATTTTAACGCGCGCCATCCGTCTTTGCCCGCCGCGCGCCGCGGATCACACCTGCGACCTTGCCCGCCCGCGCCGCCAGATCGAACGCCCGCGGATCGAAAGCACCGCCCAGCCACTCCAGGACCTCCGCGCGCTCCTCGTGCCGCGGATCGCCGAGAATATCCAGAAGCGCGTAATAACCGGGAATGCCACCGCAATCCTCCGGAGGACAAGCCATTGCGCCATCGAGCAACACGGCGGGCCTGGCCGCCGCATCCGCCGGCAGGCGCTTCTCGATGGTGATGTCGTGCCACCAGTCGTCGCCGAAATCGTACCAATAGCGGAACTTGCGCCGGCCATCCAGCAACTCGAACAAGCGGGTCGACCGTTCTGGCAGCAGCGCATCGCTCACCGCGAACATCATGTCGTCGCCGCCGCGCGTCCCGATCCGGGTGCGCGCCACCTCGAATTCATGCAGATGGCAGTCCTCCCAGCCCATGGCCTGCTGGATGACCCGGTGGAGTTGATGGAACGTGATGTCGTCGTTCACCTCGACCCGCCGCCAGATCGGCGGCTCGCTGCCGTTCAAGGTGATTTTCAAGCGCAAACGTCCGCCGGGAAACGAATTGTTCATAAGCTCGGTACCTCGGTCGATTCTTCGTCAAACTGACTGACCGTCCCGCAGCGCCGCCCGTCGTTCGGTACGCGCCGGACCCGGGTGCGGGACGAGGGGAATTCAGGATGGTGTTTTCGGCAATTGCCATATGCCTTGAACTCAAATTCAGGTTGCGATTCTAGACCTCCCGGCCCTTGCCGTCAGCTTGCCCGATGCGGATGGGGACCGAAGCCCAGTCCTGGCATTGCTAGAATGCCCGGATAATTTTCCGAGGAGCTTGTTGCCATGTCCGACCCCCTCTACCTCGCCAAGTCCGCCGACGGCTACCCGGCGCTGCTGCCGGCGATGGCCAACCGCCACGGCCTGATCACCGGCGCCACCGGCACCGGCAAGACGGTGACGCTGCAGTCGCTCGCCGAGCGCCTGTCCTTCGCCGGCGTGCCGGTGTTCATGGCCGACGTCAAGGGCGACCTGTCGGGCATGGCCGCCGCCGGCCAGCCGTCGGAAAAATTGTTGAAGCGCATCGCCGAGCTCGGCCTCGAAGGCTTCCAGCCCTACGCCAACCCGGTCGCCTTCTGGGATGTCTTCGGCCAAGGCGGCGTGCCGGTGCGGGCCACCATCTCCGACATGGGACCGCTGCTGCTGGCGCGGCTCCTCAATCTCAACGACACCCAGACCGGCGTGCTGCAACTGGTGTTCAAGATCGCCGACGACCAGGGCCTGCTGCTGCTCGACCTCAAGGACCTGCGCGCCATGGTCCAGCACGTCGGCGACAACGCGGCGCAGTACAAGACCGAATACGGCAACGTCACCGGCGCCTCGATCGGCGCCATCCAGCGCGGCCTGCTGACGCTCGACGAGCAAGGCGGCGACGTCTTCTTCGGCGAACCGATGCTCGACATCGCCGACCTGATGCGGGTGGACGGCAACGGCCGCGGCGTCATCAACGTGCTCGCCGCCGAAAAGCTGGTCAACGCCCCGGCGCTGTACTCCACCTTCCTGCTCTGGCTGCTCTCCGAACTGTTCGAGCACCTGCCGGAAGCCGGCGACCTCGACCAGCCGAAGCTGGTGTTCTTCTTCGACGAAGCCCATCTGCTGTTCACCGACGCGCCGCCGGCGCTGGTCGACAAGGTCGAGCAGGTGGTGCGCCTGATCCGCTCCAAGGGCGTCGGCGTCTTTTTCGTCACCCAGAACCCGCTCGACGTCCCGGAAAAAATCCTCGGTCAGCTCGGCAACCGCGTCCAGCACGCCCTGCGCGCCTTCACCCCACGCGACCAGAAGGCGGTGCAGGCGGCCGCCCAGACCATGCGCGCCAATCCCAAATTCGACGCCGCCGCCGCCATCACCGAACTGGGCGTCGGCGAGGCGCTGGTTTCCTTCCTCGACGACAAGGGCCGGCCGAACGTCGTCGAACGCGCCTTCATCTTCCCGCCGGCCTCGCGCCTCGGCCCGCTGACCGCCGAAGAACGCCAAGTCATGATCCAGGCCTCGCCACTGCTCGCCACCTATGGCCAGGTTGTCGACCGCGCTTCGGCCTACGAGGCCCTGCGCGGCCAGCCGGCCAGCAAGCCGGCCGCCCCCGGCGCCATTCCGCCGCCGCCGGCGGCACCCGACCCGAACAGCTGGGGCAACAGCGCCGGCACCCCGCGCCCGGCTCCCGCCCCGCAGCCGCGGCCAAGCGCCCCGGCGGCCGAGGCAAGCGGCGGCGGCCTGTTCGGCGGTTTGAGCGACATCCTGATGGGCAGCACCGGCCCGCGCGGCGGCAAGCGCGAGGGCGTGCTCGAATCGGCGGCCAAAAGCGCCGCTCGCGGCGTCGCCGGCACCGTCGGCCGCGAACTCGGCAAGCAGATCCTGCGCGGCGTGCTCGGCTCCATCCTCGGCGGCCGCCGCTAGCATGCCGTCCCGCAAATAGCCGCACATGAAATCCCGTCTTCGCACCCCCGGCGGCGTTGCCAATGCCCGCGATACCAGCCGCTATCGCGGTGCTTTGCGCCTTGCCGTGAACGCGAATCGAGCGATTTCATCATGTGCCGCCATTGACGGGGCTGCACACTAGGCGGCGGTCGGCGCCGATACCGTCAGCGCCGGCCGCTCCAGCCGGCCGTCGCGCAGCCAGGCCAGCGACTCGGCCCACAGCGTGTCGCGGAAGCGGCTGTTGAACCAGGCGAAATGGCCGATGGCGGCGACGCCGACGCTGGCCGGCGCGATCCGCACGTGGCGGCGCTCGGCGTTGCGGTAGTAGGCGAGCAGGCGTTCGAGCGCCGCCGGCGTGCCGAAGGCGTCGTCTTCCAGGCCGATCGCCAGCATTTCGCCGCGCATCTCGGCAAAATGCCGCAGCGGATCGTCGCCCGGTCCGCCACCATAGGCCGCCTCCAGCGTCGCCGGGCGGCGCGCCCATTCGTAGGCGGCGGCGGCCGGCAAATCCTCGTGCCAGCCCAGGCGGCGGGCCGGAAAATAGCCGCAAACCGCCGTCATCAAAGGCATTAGCAGATGCCAGCGCAGCCACATCAGCGGTTTGCCCGGCCCGTAGTCGCGCCAGTAGGCATATTGCGCGGCGACCGTCAGCGCCCGCTCGACCCGTCCGGCCGACGGCGCCAGGCCGAGCAGCAGGCCGCCGATGCTGTGGCCGACCAGATGCAGCGGCACCTCGGGATGGCGGCGCCGCGCCTGGCACAACGCCGCCTCGCAGTCGTAGCGCCCCCAGTCGCGCTTGCTGATCTGCCGCCAGCGGCGCAGGCTGCCGCGGCGCGAGGCGCCGATGCCGCGGTAGTCGTAGGTCAGTGCCGCCAGGCCGTGCGCGGCGAGGAAGGCGGCATAGCGATGGTAATACTCGGCCTTGACCGCCGTCGCCGGGTTGATCACCACCACCGCCGCGGCCGGCCCGGCCGTCGGCCACAGGTGGGCGGCCAGGCGGTAGCCGTCGGCGGCGACCAGTTCCAGCGCCTGCGGCGGCACCGCCGCGCACGGCGGGCGGGCGGTCATGCCGCCGTCTCCGCTTGCCCGCCGATGCTGAGCCGGGCGCCGGCCGGCGTCGACAGTACCCCCTCGGCCGGCGGCCGCAACCGCCACTCCTCGCCGGCGGCCAGCACGGCATCGGCGGCGCGGCCGCTTTCGGTCAGCCACACCGTCCCGGCCTCGCAGCGCAGCCGGCCGCTGCCGCGGACCACCAGCGTATGCCGCCGCTGCAGCAGGACGTGCAGGGGCGACGCATTGACGGCTTGCAGGATCGGGCTCATATTGGCCTCCTCGATTCATGATGTTTGAACATGCCGGACATGTGCTTGCCGGATACCGTCAATCTATGCGCCGCCAGCTCTCCGGACAAACGAAAAAAGCGCATCCATTGCATGTAACAAACGCATAAAGTGACCACCCCCGACCTGCGCCGCCTGCCCGCGCTCAACGCCCTCAGGGGCTTCGTCGCCGCCGCCCGCGCGGCCAGCTTCACCCAGGCCGGCGCCGCGTTGTTCCTCAGCCAGTCGGCGATCAGCCGCCAGGTGCAGGGGCTGGAAACGCAACTTGGCCTGCCGCTGTTTCGCCGCAGCACGCGGCAACTGCAACTGACGCCCGCCGGCGAGATACTGTACCGCGCGGCCGAGGAGGCATTCGCCGGCCTCGACGCGGCGCTGCGCCGGATCGCCGCGCCGCGCCGGCCTGCCGGTGTGACCGTGTCGACGTCGATCGGTTTCGCCGCCCTGTGGCTGGTGCCGCGCCTGGCCGGCTTCCAGGACGCCCACCCGGACGTCGCCGTGCGCCTCTCGGCCGACAACCGCGCCGTCGACCTGGAGCGCGACGAGGTCGACCTGGCCATCCGCTATTGCGCGCCCGGCGAAGCGCCGGCCGGCAGCCGCCGGCTGTTCGCCGAAGCCCTGCTGCCGGTGGTTGGCGCCGCCCTCGGCGGCCAGCTGGCCGGCCACGGCCTCGACCGCGCCACGCTCGGCCGGCTGACCCTGCTGGCTTTCGAGGACGCCGGCGCCCACCCGTGGTTTTCCTGGGCCGCCTGGCTGCAGCCGCTCGGCCTCGCCGCCGCCGAGGCCCGCGGCCAGCTGCAGTTCAACCACTACGACCAGTGCATCGCCGCGGCGCTGGCCGGGCAGGGCGTCGCCCTCGGCCGCGAACCGCTGATCCGCGACCATCTCGCCGCCGGCCGCCTGCTGGCGCTGGCGCCGCCGCGAGCGGTGGCCGAGCGCGGCTATTACCTGCTGGCCGGCCGCCGCGCCGACGAACCGGCGGTGGCCGCCTTCGCCGACTGGCTGCTGGGCCAGACCGATGCCGCCACGGAGCCGCGCTGAACATGCGCGACCTGCCGCCGCTCCACGCCCTGCCGGCCTTCGAGGCCGCCGCCCGCCTCGGCAGCTTCCTCGCCGCCGCCGCGGCGCTGCACCTGACGCCCTCGGCCATCAGCCACCGCATCCGCCTGCTCGAAAATCACCTCGGCCAAGCCTTGTTCGAACGCCGCCACCGCGCCGTCGCGCTGACGCCGGCCGGCCGCCGCTACCTGGCCGTGGTCCGCGACAGCCTGCTCCGCCTCGACGAAGCCAGCGCCCTGCTGCGCGCCCCGCAGCGCGAGCGCCTGCGCCTCTCGGCGGCGCCGGCCCTGGGCAGCCAGTGGCTGGTCGGGCGCATCGCCGCCTACCAGGAACTGCGGCCCGAACTGGAATTCGTCATCGGCAGCGCCACCGGCCTCGGCCCGCTGCTCGCCGGCGAGGCCGACATCGGCCTGCGCTACGGCGAGGAGGAATGGCCCGGGCTGCTCGCCTGGAAGCTGTTCGAGGAACGCATCTTCCCGGTCTGCTCGCCGGCCCTGGCGGCGCGACTGGCAGAACCGGCCGACCTCGACCGCCAGCGCCTGCTGCGCCATCCGCTGCTGTCCTGGCCGCGCTGGTTCGCCGCCGCCGGCCTGCGGCGGACCGAACCGGCGCACGGCCCGCTCTACGAGGACGCCCGGCTGATGCTCGAAGGCGCCGTCGCCGGCCACGGCGTGGCGCTGATGGCGGCCAGCCTGGCCGCGCCCTATCTGGCCGCCGGCCGCCTGGTCCGCCCCTTCGCCGCCGACTGCCCCGACCGCAGCTTCTACGTCGTCGCCCCGCCGGCCATCCAGGAACGGCCGGCGGCGCTGGCCTTCATCCGCTGGCTGGTGCAGAGCGCCCGCACCGGGTCGTAAGCGCGCCGCCGCTTGTGCCAGAATCGAGGCCGACGTCACTCCGGAGCCCGCCTTGGAACTGCTGCGCCTGAGCTTCCTGTTCGCCCTGACCGCACTGGCCGAAATCGTCGGCTGCTATCTGCCGTGGCTGGTGCTGCGCCAGGGCAAGCCTCTCTATCTGCTGCTTCCAGCCGCCGCTTCGCTGGCCCTGTTCGCCTGGCTGCTGACCCTGCATCCGACGGCCGCCGGCCGGACCTACGCCGCCTACGGCGGCATGTACATCGCGGTGGCGCTGCTCTGGCTGCGCTTCGTGGACGGCATCACGCTGACCCGCTGGGATGCGCTCGGCGCCACCATCGCCCTGGTCGGCATGGCCGTCATCGCGCTGCAGCCCGCCACCGTCGATACGCTGTGACCGGCCGGCGCCATCGTGGCGCCATGGCCATTCAGGCGGCCTGATCGATCCGGCGCACGGTGATGCCCGCCGCCTCGTTGAGCCGCTGCTGGTTTTCCAGCAGTTGCCCGAGCATGTGGCTGGCGTAGGCCTGCAGGCCGGGCGGGGTGTTCGGATCGTTGATGATCTCGCCGGCCGACGCGATGTCGCGGATATTGCGCGCCGCCTGGCCGATCTGCTCATTGCGCCAGGCGTCCCTGGCCCGCTGTTCCCGCTCGCGGGCATAGATCAGGTCGGGCAGGGCCGAGGCCATGCCTTCCAGCGAGGCACTGAAAGGCGAGTGGGTTTCCAGGCGGCGGACGACCAGCGCTTCCGCCTCCAGATAGTCGTAGAGCGGCAGGCAGGCATCGCTGTCGCCGTCGGCGACGAAGACCATCGGGCGGGCATGGCGGCCGATGATCTTCCAGAAGCGTTCGCCCGCTTCCGGGCTCTCGCCGAGCGCCACCCGGCCCTTGAAGGCGGCCAGGGAAATCCGCTCCCGGGGAAAGATCTCCGCCGACTCGGTGGCCGCCACCAGGCGCCCGAGATCATGCCCCCGCGCGGCGTAAGCGCAGATTTCCCGCGTCGTGACGAGACGCAGATAGTTCACTTCCGTTTGCTGCAGGTAGTGGGTGATCGCCCAATTGGGCAGCACCCGGTCGCTCTCGATGGCGACAAGGACTCTGGGTTTCATGGCCGATCCGGGCAGCAACGCGACCCAGCCATTATGCATAGCCCGTCCTTTATCCGACAAGGCACTGTTTTGCTCGCTCGGACAGGAAACCCTGGCGGGCGCCCGGGAAACGATCGCGGCAATGTGCGCCGCCCCACGCAGTCGCGCCCGACCGGCGCTCCCGGGCCGGCCTTGGCTGAAATCAATTCATTTGAGGTGCCATAAATTCGTTTGAATGAATTCCAAACGCCCGGCACGCTCCCCTTACCGCTCCTTTCCGCCGCCCGCCCGCCCACCCGGCAGGCCGCGCGCCGGACCCCAGCGCGCCCACCCTCTGGCGCCTTCCTGCCGGTCGCAGCCGCAACCGGCCCACGGATCACAAGGAGAAATTCATGCAAGACCGCGACGGCTTCATCTGGCTCGACGGGCACTGGCTACCCTGGCGCGAAGCCAGGGTGCACGTGCTGACCCATACCCTGCATTACGGCTACGGCTGCTTCGAGGGCCTGCGCGCCTACGCGACGGCGGCCGGGCCGGCGATCTTCCGGCTCGCCGAGCATCTGCGGCGGCTCGAGGATTCGGCGCACATCCTGGCCATCGACCTGCCGTTCGACAGCGCCACGCTGGCCCAGGCCTGCCGCGAAGCGGTGACACGCAACCGGCTGAGCAGCGCCTACATCCGGCCGCTGGTCTTTCTCGGCGCCGAGAAACCGGGCGTCGATCCGGCCGGTGCGGCGACGCACGTGGCGGTGGCGGCCTGGGAATGGGGCGCCTATCTCGGCGGCCGGGCGCTGGATGAAGGCATCCGCGTGCGCGTCTCGTCCTACGCCCGGCACCACCCGAACGTGCAGATGTGCCGGGCCAAGGCCATCTCGATGTACGCCAATTCCATCCTCGCCGTGCGCGAGGCGCGGCGCGACGGCTACGACGAGGCGCTGCTGCTCGACACCGATGGCTACGTCGCCGAGGGTTCGAGCGAGAACCTGTTCCTGGTCCGCGACGGCGAATTGCTGCAGCCGGAAACCACCGCGGCGCTCGACGGCATCACCCGGCGCACGGTGTGCACGCTGGCCGCCGAGCTCGGTCTGGCGGTGCGCGGCAAGCGCCTCACCCGCGACGAGCTGTACTGCGCCGACGAAGTGTTCCTGACCGGCACCGCCGCCGAGATCACGCCGGTGGTCGAGGTCGACCGCCGGCGCATCGGCGCCGGCCGCCCGGGCGCCGTGACGCGCCGTCTGCAGCAGGCCTTCTTCGCCTGCGTGCGCGGCGAGGATGCGCGGCACGCCGATTGGCTGAGCCGCGTCTGACGCCGACGCCTGCGCCGCGGCGGGCGTCTCAGCGCGCGCCGGCGGCGAGCAGGAACGGGGTATAGGCGCGGTCCACCTTGAGGATATGGTGCTGCAGCCATTCCTTGAGAAAATCGAGCACCGGCGGGCCGACGCTCTTGCCGGCCTCCACATTCAGCAGCAAGTCCATCGCCGTGACCGTGAAGGCGTCGTGCTCGGCCTTGTGGGCGGCGCTTTCCGGGTAGCCCAGGCGCTGGAGCAGTTCTTCCTCGAGGACGAAATGCTGCATCGTGTAATCGACGAGGCCGACGAGTATTTCATCGAGCATCGCACGGCACGGCTCCGGCTTGCTGATTTCGGCATGCAGGCGGTTGGTGGCATCGACCAGCCAGCGATGCTGCCGGTCGATGGATGCGATGCCCAAGCTCAGCGCCGCCGTCCACGGCATGAAAGACATTCCATTTCTCCTGAATCGCATGATGACCGGAGCGCGTGCCGGACCATCCGCCATCTTGCCACGGCCGATATGATTTTGATGAATTTAGTGAATTTATTGTTTGTTTTCGACCGCACCGCTGCCGCCCTTGCCGGCCAGATGCATCAGCAAGGCGGTCGCCACCGGCGTCAAGGCCGCTCGCGCGCGGATGCACAGCTGCAGGTCGCGCGGCGCCCAGGCATCGTTGATCGCCACCGTGCGCAGCGTGCCGGCCGCCGCCGGCACCGCCGAGCGCGGCACCATGCCGATGCCGACGCCGGCCGCGATCATGCGGCAGACGGCGGCGAAGCTGCGCACCTGGATGCGCACGTCGAGACGGCTGCCCAGTTGTGCCGCGGCGTTCATCATGAAGGTATGGATGGCGCTGCCGGCGTGCAGGCAGACGAAGGGTTCGTCGAGCACTTCGGCGAAATCGACGGCGGTCCGCGCCGCCAGCGCGTGTCCGGCCGGCACCGCGAGGACCAGGCGGTCGCTGCGGTAGGGCAGGCTTTCCAGCCCGGCCGGCAGCCGGCCGTCGGCGGCGACGACGCCGATGTCGACCTGGCCGGCCGCCACCGCCCGGACGATGGCCGGGCTCGGCTGTTCTTCGAGGCTGACGCGGACCTGCGGCTGCTCGCGCAGGAAATCGCCGAGATCTTCCGGCAGGAAGCAGTTGATGGCGTTGGTGTTGGCGAACACGGTGACCTGGCTGGTCAAGCCGCTGGCGTAGGGAGCGAGGTCGGCATGCATCTGTTCGAGCTGGGCGAAGACCTGGCGGGCGTGGCGGTGCAGCGCCTCGCCGGCGGCCGTCGGCACCAGGCCGCGCGCATGGCGGCCGAACAGCGCCACACCGAGGGCCGCCTCCAACTGCGTCAAGCGGTGGCTGGCCGACGACGGCGCCAGGTGCACGCGCGCCGCGGCACGGGTCAGGCTGCCGCTGTCGGCGATGGCGGCGACCAGTTGCAGGTCGGCGAGGTCGTAACGCATGGATTCGTCCATATCGAATGCTGGCTTTGAATAATACCAATTGCCGCTACGTCCATCCTTGGCTTCAATGGCGTTCCGTACAAGCTTCCGGATCGAGACTTTGGAAAAATCGAATGCCTGGGGCGCCGGCCTGGCCATGCTGGCGGCGCTCGGCTTCTCGCTCAAGGCCATTTTCGTCAAGCTGGCCTATCCCTACGGCGTGGACGCCATCACGCTGCTGGCGCTGCGCATGGGTTTCTCGCTGCCGGTCTTCGTCTGGGTCGGCCTGGCCGGCCGCCGGACGGGCGCCGGCCTCGGCCGGGGCGACTGGGGCCGGCTGCTGGCGCTCGGCTGCCTCGGCTATTACGGCGCCAGCATTCTCGATTTCTGGGGCCTCGAATACATTTCGGCCGGCCTCGAACGCCTGATCCTGTTCACCTACCCGACGCTGACCATCCTCATCGGCGTGTTCTTCCAGGGCAAGCCGTTTTCCTGGCGCGAAGGCGTGGCCATCGTGCTCTGCTACACCGGCATCGGCTTCGCCTTCGTGCACGACCTCAACCTGACCGAGTCGCGCGACGTCTGGATCGGCGGCGCGCTGGTGTTCGGCTCCAGCGTCTCCTACGCCATCTATCTCGCCGGCAGCGCGCCGATGATCGGCCGCCTCGGCGCCATGCGCTTCTCGGCCCTGGCCTCGCTGGTCTCGTCGGCGGTCGTGCTGGTTCATTTCGCCGCCACCCAGCCGCTGGCCGCCTTCGTTCAGCCGCTGCCGGTTTACGGCTGGGGCCTGGCGATGGCGCTGTTCGCCACCGTCGTGCCGGTTTTCGCGCAATCGGCGGCGATCCGCCATCTCGGTGCCGGGCCGACGACCCTGTACAGCATGATCGGACCGCTGCTGACCATCGGTTTCGGCTGCTGGCTGCTCGACGAGGCCATCTCGCTGGCGCAGATGATCGGCGCGGCGCTGGTGGTGCTCGGCATCCTCAGCGTCAGCCGGAGGTAAGCGCCGGCGCTTCGGGTTAGAATCCGGCGCATGATCGGCATCCTCCTCATCACCCATGGCAGCTTCGGCGAGGCGCTGGTGCAGAACGCCTGCCACGTGCTCAACAAGCGCCCGCTCCAGCTGAACCAGCTCGGCGTCGCCGCCCAGGACGATCCGCTCGACCTGCTGCCGCTCGCCCGCCGGATGCTCGATCTGGTCGACAATGGCAAGGGCGCGCTGATACTCACCGATGTGTTCGGCGCGACGCCGTCGAATCTCGCCCTCAAGCTGCTCGAACCCGGTCGCGTCGAAGGCCTGGCCGGGGCCAACCTGCCGATGCTGCTGCGCGCCCTGACCTACCGCGACAAGGGCATGGAAATCCTGCTGCAGCGCGCCCGCGACGGCGGCCGCGACGGCGTCATCAACATGCTGGATCACTGACATGCTGACCCGCGACACCGAAATCATCAACAAGCTGGGCCTGCATGCCCGCGCCTCGGCCAAGCTGACGCAGCTGGCCGGCAAGTACCAGTGCGAAGTGTGGATGGCCAAGGGCAGCCGGCGCATCAACGCCAAGAGCATCATGGGCGTGATGATGCTGGCCGCCGGCAAGGGCTCGACGGTCAGCATCGAGACCGACGGCCCGGACGAGGCCGAGGCGATGGCGGCGCTGCTGGCGCTGATCGCCGACTACTTCGGCGAAGGCGAGTAAGGCCATGAGCTTCACCCTGCACGGTCTCGGCGTTTCCGGCGGCATCGCCTTCGGCCGCGCCCTGCTGATGTCGCACGCGACCCTCGAAGTGTCGCACCTGACCGTCGGCCCGCGCATGGTGGACAAGGAAATCGCCCGCTTCGACCAGGCCGTGGCCGCGGTCAGGAAGGAACTGGCGGCGATGAAGGAATCGACCGAGCACGCGCCGGCCGAGCTGTCCGCCTTCATCGACATCCACGCGATGTTCCTCGAAGACCCGGAACTGATCGACAAGCCGCGCGAGATCATCCGCGCCCGCCGCTGCAACGCCGAATGGGCGCTGGTCCAGCAGATGGAGCAGCTGGTCGAGCAGTTCGAGGCCTTCGACGATCCCTACCTGCGCGAGCGCAGGCTCGACGTCCGCCAGGTGGTCGAGCGGGTGATCAAGGAGTTGCTCGGCCATCCCAGCCGCGCCGTGATGAAGGCCGGCAAGGGCCTCAAGGAGGAAACGCTGGTGGTGGTCGCCCACGACCTGTCGCCGGCCGACGTGATCAGCTTCAAGGAACACCGCTTCGCCTCCTTCATCACCGACGTCGGCGGCGCCACCTCGCACACGGCGATCCTCGCCCGCAGCATGGCCATTCCCTCGGTGGTCGGCCTGGAGAACGCCCGCTCGCTGATCCGCGACGGCGAGATGCTGATCGTCGACGGCCTGCGCGGCGTCGTCATCGTCAATCCCGACGAGCGCGTGCTCGAAGAGTACCAGCTGCGCAAGAACCAGATCGAGCTGGAGGAAACCAAGCTCAAGCGGCTGAAGAATGCCAAATCGCAGACGATCGACGGCGTTGACGTGGCGTTGCACGCCAACATCGAATTGCCGGTGGACATCCCCGAAGCCCTGGAAGGCGGCGCCGAGGGCGTCGGCCTGTTCCGCACCGAGTTCCTCTTCCTCGACCGCGGCGACATGCCCGACGAGCAGGAGCAGTACGAGGCCTACAAGAAGGTGGTAAAGGGCATGGGCGGGCGGCCGGTCACCATCCGCACCTTCGACCTCGGCAACGACAAGGACCTGCACCCCGACTCCGGCATCCACGACCGGGTCAAGACCAACCCGGCGCTCGGCCGCCGCGCCATCCGCCTGTCGCTGGCCGAGCCGCAGATGTTCCAGATACAGTTGCGGGCCATCCTGCGCGCCTCGAAATTCGGCCCGGTCAAGCTGCTGATCCCGATGCTGGCGCACGCCCACGAGATCGACCAGACCCTGGCCGCGCTGGAGCAGGCCAAGTCCAGCCTGCGCGGCGAGAAGGTCGCCTTCGACGAGAACATCCAGGTCGGCGGCATGATCGAGATTCCCGCCGCCGCGCTGGCCATCGGCCTGTTCCTGCGCCGCCTCGACTTCCTGTCGATCGGCACCAACGACCTGATCCAGTACACGCTGGCCATCGACCGCTCCGACGAGCAGGTCGCCTCGCTCTACGATCCGCTCCATCCGGCGGTGCTGATGCTGCTCGCCCACACCATTTCCAGCGCCGAGAAGGCCGAGGTGCCGGTGTCCGTGTGCGGCGAGATGGCCGGCGACCCGAAACTGACCCGGCTGTTCCTCGGCATGGGCCTGCGCATCTTCTCGATGCATCCGTCGCAGATCCTCAAGGTCAAGAACCGCGTGCTCAAGGCCGACATCGGCGAGCTCGCCCCCACCGTCCGCCGCATGCTGCGCCTGGAAGAGCCGGGCAAGCTGCGCGAAGCGCTGGAAAAACTCAACGCCTGACCCCCGCGGCGCGCCCATCGGGCCGCCACGCCGGCTGGCGCGCGACAATATGTCACATTCCGCGTCCCCGCCCCGGCGGGCAGAATCGCCCCCTCATCAACACACAACGATTCGAGGGAGCATTTCATGGGGTATCGCATTCGCCCGCTGGCGGCCGCCGTGGCCGTGCTGTTCGCCGGCGCCGCGCCGGTCGGCGCCGAGACGCAACAACTGGACGACGTGGTGGTGCACGCCAACCGCATCCGGCCGCTGCCGGAAGCCGACACGGTCGCCCCGGCGCAGCAGCAGCAATTGCGCGCCGCCACCAGCGATACCGCCAGCCTGCTGCGCGACGTGCCCGGCGTCAGCCTCTACGGTGCCGGCGCCGTCTCCAGCCTGCCGGCCGTCCACGGCCTGGCCGACGACCGCCTGCGGGTCAAGGTCGACGGCATGGACCTGATCGCCTCCTGCCCCAACCACATGAACCCGGCGCTGTCCTACCTCGACCCGAGCCAGGTCGGCAGTCTCACCGTCTATGCCGGCATCACGCCGGTCAGCGTCGGCGGCGACAGCATCGGCGGCACCATCGTCGCCGACACCCGCAACCCGGAATTCGCCGCTCCCGGCCAGGGCAGCATCGCCAAGGGCGAAATCGGCGCCTACTACCGCAGCAACAACGACGCCCGCGGCGGCAACGCGGCTGCCACCTTCGCCACCGAGAATTTCAGTATTTCCTACAGCGCCGCCACCAGCGAAGCCAACGACTACACGGCCGGCGACAATTTCAAGAACTTCACCGCCACCGGCCGTCCCGGCAAGACGCTGGACCGCGACGTGGTCGGCTCGAGCAGTTACCGGACCCGCAACCAGACGCTGAACCTGGCGACCAAGAGCGACAACCACCTGTTCGAACTGAAGCTCGGCTACCAGGACATGCCGTTCCAGAATTACCCCAACCAGCGCATGGACCTGCTCGACAACGAGCAGAAGCGGGCCAACCTGCGCTATCTCGGCCAGCTCGACTGGGGGCGTCTGGAAATGCAGGCCTACTGGGAAAAAGTCGATCACTTCATGAACTTCGGCCATGACAAGCAGTTCATGTACGGGGATGCGCCGGGCATGCCGATGAAGACCGAAGGCAAGACCACCGGCTTCTCGCTGAAGGCCGAAATCGATCTCGGCCAGGACAGCCTGCTGCGCCTCGGCAGCGAATATCAGCACTACACCCTGAACGACTGGTGGCCGCCGTCGGGCAGCGGGATGATGATGTCGCCCAACACTTTCCTCAACATCAACGACGGCGAGCGCAACCGGGCGGCCGTGTTCGGCGAATGGGAAAAGCGCTTCAACCCGCAATGGCTGACCTTGCTCGGCCTGCGCTATGAGCAGGTGCATACCGATGCCGACGAAGTGCATGGCTACAGCATGGCGGCGAATCAGATCCGCGACGCGGCCAATTTCAACAACGCCGACCGCAGCAAGACCGACCACAACGTGGATGTCACCGCCCTCGCCCGGTGGACGCTCAGCCCGGTCCAGGACATCGAGTTCGGCCTGGCGCGCAAGGTCCGCTCGCCCAATCTCTACGAGCGTTATTCGTGGTCGACCGCCAACATGATGGCGATCATGAACAACTATGTCGGCGACGGCAACGGCTATCTCGGCGATCCCGACCTGAAGCCGGAAAAGGCCTACATCGCCTCGGCCACCTTCGATTGGCACAGTGCCGATCGCGGCAGCGAGCTGAAGCTGACGCCCTTCTACACCCACGTCGACGATTTCATCGACGCCATCCAGTGGGACGGGGCCGCCAATAGCGCCCGCACCGTCCCGGTCCGCGACAATTTCACCGTCCTGCGCTACAGCAACCAGTCGGCCCGCCTCTACGGCCTCGACGTATCGGCCCGTCTGCCGCTGGCCAATACCGCGCTCGGCGCCTTCGGCCTGAAAGCCCTGGTCAACTACACCCGCGGCAAGAACCGCGACACCGGCGACGATCTCTACAACATCATGCCGCTCAACGCCAAGCTGACCCTGACGCACCAGATCGGCGGCTGGGACAACGCCCTGGAACTGATCGGCGTCGCCGCCAAGAACAAGGTCGCCGACCAGCGCAACGAAATCGAGACCGCCGGCTACAACCTGGTCAACCTGCGCGGCAGCTATTCCTGGCAACGCGTGCGCCTCGACTTCGGCGTCGAGAACCTGTTCGACAAGTTCTACTACCTGCCGACCGGCGGCGCCTATACCGGCCAGGGCACGACCATGGGCATCACCAGCATTCCGTGGGGCATCGCCGTGCCCGGCATGGGCCGTTCGCTGTACGCCGGCATCAATATCAAGTTCTGATTGCAGCCGGCGAAGCAAGCCCCGGTCGCATCGATCGGGGCTTGCCCTTTCCCTCGGCAGCCAGGAAGTTGCAAAATGTCATTTCCCGCCCGCGCCCCAAGCGGCATGATGGCCGTCTGACGCAACCAGACCGTTTCCTTGATGGCCGCGGCGCCGTGCAGCATCCCTGGCGGCGCCCGTAAAATGCAGCGATGTCCCGCGAACGATGCCTCCGCCTCCCGCCCGAACTGCCCGAATGGCGCAGGAGCGGGCCTTTTTTCGTCATTGCGGCGGCACTGCATCTGGCGGTCCTGGCCTGGCCACGCAGTCCGGCCGTAACGGCCGCGCCGCAGCCGCTGCTCGTGCAGTTGATCGAAGTCCGGCAGCCGGTGCCGGAACTGCTGCCGGTCAGCGCGCCGCCGCCGGCACCGGCCAAACCAGCCAGCGAACGACCGGCACGGCAGAAAAAGCAGCCGGTATTGGCCATGTCGCCCGAGCAACAACCGCCCACCGCCGCCACCCCGATCGTTGCGGCCCCGCCGGAGGTCGCGGCGCCAGCGGCTCCGGCCGCCCCGCCAGCCGCCGTTGCGGCGGCCCCCGGCGCCGGACCGGTATTGGTGGCCGCCCGCTACAAGGCCGCCTATCTGAACAACCCGGAGCCGAAATATCCTTCCCTGTCGCGGCGTCTCGGCGAGGAAGGCAAAGTGCTGCTGAAAGTGCAGGTAACGACCGATGGCCGGGCCGGCGCGGTGGAACTGGAGAAAAGCAGCAACTTCGCCCGTCTCGACGAAGCCGCCCGCCAGGCCGTCGCCGGCTGGCGCTTCGTGCCGGCCCGGCGCGGCGACGAGGCGGTCGAAGCCTCGGTGATCGTGCCCATCGTTTTCCGCCTGGACAGCTGAGCGATCTCAACGAAAAGCGGAAATGACGACGGGGACCGAAGTCCCCGCCGGCTGTCTTGGGTAATAAGGCTTCAGCGGCCCCAGCTATGCCGTTTAGGCGGCAATAGCGAAACGCTCATCGTTGGCGTTTGTGGATTTGTGCGGATTACGTCCGTCACCTGTCGGGTTGCCTGCGCACCTTTGCCCGCCCTGTCGAAGCCAGTACACCCCCAGCTAAACCCACCGCGATGGGCTTAGGTGGAGGTGAGGGGAATCGAACCCCTGTCCAGAACGCCTCCAGATTGCCGGAATTACAACCATGCCTTTCATTATGGGGGCGATGGCGCGGGCTTTCAAGAGGCTTGATATTCCTAGACTTTTACCAAGCAATGTAGCCGCGATGCTCTTCGAGTCCCTTGCAGAAAAATACCGCGTCGTTTGGGACTATTGCCGGTGTTTGGGACACCAGCTTGGGGCCAAGACTAGGGCCTGTTCACAGTAGTCAATTTGTGTTTACACCCTGGAATTTGGATGTGCCCCATGGATCGGCGAATGTTGAGCGACACACAATGGTTTCGGATTGCTGAATTATTGCCGGGTAAGCCGACGGACAAAGGCGGACGGGCTGCCGACAACCGATGCTTTGTCGAGGCAGTTCTGTACCTTGCCCGCACCGGATCCCCCTGGCGGGACTTACCCAAGGAGGTCGGCAATTGGCCTTCGGTCTCGGTCCGGCGTGCGCGCCGGGCAGAGGACGGTGTCTGGCATCGCGTGGCCGAAGCTCTCAACGGGGATGCGGGCCTGGAAGAGTTGTTCATTGATGCCACGATCGTTCGCGCCCACCAACACGCGGCCGGCGCGCCAAAAAAACGGTAGCGATCAAGCGATCGGGCGCTCGCGGGGCGGATTGACCACCAAGGTTCATGCCTGTGTCGATGCCCTGGGCAACCCGGTTCGTCTGATCT
>JAVBRT010000033.1:0-28592 GCA_031547725.1 Azonexus sp.
CCATCTACAACACCGAGCGGCCCCATTGCTCGCTACAATTGAAAACGCCCGACGAGGTTCATCGGGCATCTTTGCAGGCCAGCCATTAGGCAGACTTGCCCGTCATCCAGGTGTCAACCTCATTCAGGACGGGTCACCGAGTTTCAGTCAAATAAGCAGCTTATCGGCCAAGGCAGGCCAGTTCCAAGTCTTCTCGATCAGTCCGCTGAAACCAATGAGCAGAGTGGCCAGATGGATTTGCGAAGGCAAAGTCGAACGCCGCACTCTATAATGCCGGCGTACTGACAACAGAGCCTTCTCGGGCTATCGAAGACCTTGATAGCAACCAATCAGGCTCTCGGCTACGGGAGGATATGCGATGCATGTGCTGATTGGTTTGCTGGTGGCGGCAATACTGGCTTATTGGCTCTATCGGACTTACTTTGCGCCGACCGTAGATTTATCCGTGGCACCGACACCTCGCAGTGAACGCGGTTTCGCCTTTCTTGCCAACGGATTGCTTTTTCTTCGCGAACCGGGCGGCGAAGTGAAGCAGTTGGACAGCCCCTATGTGCAGGAATCGCTTGATCGCCAGGAACGTTCCCGTGAACGGCATAGCTGGAAACAGGGCACGAGTTTCGGTATTGCCGCCGGAGGCAATTTGCGCAACTTCGAGGCGAGCGACAAGCCGGTGCTTGCAACTTCGGTGGCATTCGAGGCCAATGGCGACCTGCTCTATTTCCTCAGGGATGAGAGCATTGGCGGCTTGTTTCGCCGCGAAGCGGCATCCGGCAATGAAATGCGCCTGCTGCTCAAGCAAAGCCTGTCCTTGAGCGACCTGAGTCTTTCGCCGGATGGCGGAACGCTCGCCGCATCGTCGCGGCAGTCAGCCGGAGTTGCCAATATCGTCCTGCTCAACAGCGATGGCAGCGCTTACCGCGAAGTGACGGGGGGAGATACGGTGGATGCCGCGCCCGCCTGGATTCCCGAGGCTCCCAATCGCCTGCTGTTCCAGTCCTCGGGGCTGGCTCGTGACGACCAAGGCTACATCGTTGCCCAAGGCCATGCGAGCATCCAGATGCTGAACATGGAGTCCGGCAGCATCACACCGGTCCTCGAAAATCCCCGCTTCGATCATCTCAAGCCCCGGGTTTCCCCGGCGGGCAACCTGCTCTTCATTCGCCGCCCATTTGAAGCGCCGCACTACAAGGTCGAGAGCATGTTGACCGATACGCTACTCTTTCCCTTCCGTCTGTTACGTGCGCTGTTCCACTACCTCAATTTTTTCTCGCTGATGTATACCCGCAAGCCGCTCACCAGCGCTTCCGGGCCGGCGGTACAGGCCGACATCAAGAATATTTTGCTTCAGGGACGCCGCATTGATGCGGAAAAGGCCTTGCGCACCGAGCGCCCGGTGCAGGGAGTGCCGTCCCTGGTTCCCAGCAGTTGGGAACTGGTCAGCCGCGACAGGGAAGGCGCGGAGCAAGTGCTTGCCACCAACGTTGCTTCGTACGACATCAGTTCCGATGGCACCATCGTCTATTCCAACGGCCGCGGCGTGTTCGTGTTGGAACAGGATGGCTCGGCCGGCCTGGCGCTGAAAGATGAACTGATTGGCGAGGTATTCGCAGCGGCTGCCTGATCAAGGCGCCTGTTTACCCGGTTTTACGGTCCTTGCTGGAGGCTGGCTTCGCAACCCCGAATCCCAGCAGGAAATTGTCGATCAGCATCCGCGCCATTTCCTCGGTGCTCTGCCCGCCGGCCAAATCCATGCGCTGGCGGATCTTGAGCATGCAGATGCCGTGCACGCTGGCCCACAGCACCCGGGCCGCCTGCTGGATTTCCAGCGCCGTGCGCCGGTCGGCCAGGGGGCGGAGCGCTTCCTCGGCCAGTCCGAAAACCTTGCTCAGTTTCGCCAGATACCAGTCGGGCAGGCCGTTGCCATGCTCCGCCACGTACTCGAAAAGCATGTTCCAGCGCGGCGTCTCGTTCTTGGCGTAGGCGATGTAGGCATCGGCCAGGGCCAGCAGCTTGCCGCGCGGCGCCCCGGTCGGACTGGCGACGGCGGCCATCCGTTCGAACAGGGCGTCGAGGGTGCGGCCGTTGACCTGCAGGACGAGGTCGTTGAGATTGGCGAACACCAGATAGAGGGTGCCGACCGTGTAGTCGATGGCGGCCGCCACCTTGCGCGCCGACAGCCCGGGGTAGCCGTCGGCGGCGACGATCCTCTCGGCGGCGTCGAGGGCCATGCGATGGATTTCCTCGCGACTGTGGTCATGGCGTCGGGCCATCGTTGTCCATCCGTTTGTGCGATTTGATGAGCATTAGTGTAACGGCCGGTTGAACAGCGTTCAATTGCATGCTAAAAGATTAATTGAACGCTGTTCATAATTACCGAATGACGCAGCGTCTCCCTTCGGGCAAGCCGGCGGGATTTTTTTTGGCGCATCAATTGAACACTGTTTATTAAGGAGTTCGACATGTCTAGCTTGAAGACGTTTTGGTCGTCGCCGGGGCGTTTCCTCGCCCTGCTGGCCGGGCTGCTGCTCGTCAACCTGGCCCAGGCGGCCGGGCTGCTGACCCCGAGCGACGGCAGCCTGCCGCCGCTGACGCTGAAATCGCAGCAGGTCAGCGTGGTCGTCGAGGACGGCTATGCCGTCACCACCGTCGAGCAGGTCTTCCACAATCCCCACGACCGCGACCTGGAGGCCATTTACTCCTTCCCGGTGCCGGAACACGGCGCCGTCGGCGAGTTCACGCTGTGGATCGACGGCAAGCCGGTGACCGGCGAGGTGCTGGAAAAGCAGGAGGCGCGCCGCATCTACGAGGAAGAGAAGAAAGCCGGACGCGACGCCGGCCTGACCGAGAAGGACCGCTACAAGACCTTCGACATCAGCGTCGCCCCGGTGCGGGCCGGCGCCGACACCCGCACCCGCCTGGTCTATTACCAAACCGCCGCCATCGACACCGGCATCGGCCGCTATGTCTATCCGCTCGAAGAAGGCGGCGTCGACGAGTTGAAGCTGGCTTTCTGGACGGCCAATCCCAAGGTCAGCGGTCAATTCAGCTTCGATCTGCACCTCAAGTCCGGCTACCCGGTCGATGCCGTGCGCGTGCCCAATCACAGCCAGGCCCAGGTCACCCAGGTCGACCCCGGCGAGTGGAAGATCCATCTCGGCAGCCAGCAGGCCGCCGGCCCAAGCGAGGCCGAGGGCGGCAAGGCACTGGCGGCGCCGGCCTTCAATCCGCAACAGGCAGCGGATGCCGTGTTCAATCTGGACAAGGACATCGTCGTCTATTGGCGCCACCAGGATGGCCTGCCCGGCAGCGTCGACCTGGTCACCTACAAGCCGGACGCCGGCAAGCGCGGCACCTTCATGCTGACGGTGACGCCCGGCGACGACCTGAAGCCGATCACCGAGGGCAGCGACTGGATTTTCGTGCTCGACGTCTCCGGTTCGATGCAGGGCAAGTACGCCACGCTGGCCGACGGCGTCCAGCGTGCGCTGGGCAAGCTGCGGGCCAACGACCGCTTCCGCATCATCCTCTTCAACGACCGCAGCCGGGAACTGACCCACGGCTACGTCGCCGCCACGCCGGAAGCGGTGCGCCAATACAGCGCCGAGGTCGCCGCCATCCAGCCAAGCAACGGCACCAACCTCTACGCCGGCCTGGAACTGGGCCTCGATTCGCTGGAGGCCGACCGCACCAGCGCGATCGTGCTGGTCACCGACGGCGTCGCCAACGTCGGCGAGACGGCGCAGCGCAAGTTCATCGAACTGGTCAAGCGTAAGGACACGCGCCTGTTCACCTTCATCATGGGCAACAGCGCCAACCGGCCGCTGCTCGAAGTCTTGACCCGGGCCTCCGGCGGTTTCGCCGTCTCCATTTCCAACAGCGACGATATCGTCGGCCAGTTGCTCAACGCCGTCGGCAAAGTCAGCCACGGTGCGCTGCACGGCGTCGAGGTCAAGATCGGCGGCATCAAGACGGCTGATCTCACCCCGAAGCAGATCGGCAGCCTGTACCGCGGCCAGCAACTGGTGCTGATCGGCCACTACTGGGGCGACGGCCCGGCAACGGTGGAACTGAAGGGCCGCATCTCGGGCCAGCCCAAGACCTACGGCACCCGCTTCGACTTCCCGGCCAAGACGCAGGCCCACCCCGAACTGGAACGCCTGTGGGCCTACGCCACCATCCGCGATTTGCAGGAAGAAATGGAGGATTTCGGCGAGAAGGCCGACCTCAAGCGGGCCGCCATTGATCTGGCGCTGGAATACGGCCTGGTCACCGACCACACCTCGATGATCGTGCTGCGCGAGGAGCAGTTCGCCGCCCACAACATCCAGCGCGGCAACCAGGCCCGCGTCGCCGTCGAGCAGGCCGCCCGGCAGCAGCGCGCGGCAGCCGCTCCGACAGCCCGCCGCGTCGATGCGCAGCAGCCGATGTACAGCAGCCCGCGCGCCAGCCATGGCGGTGGCGGCAGTGGTAGCGGCCCCGTCGACGGCTGGACGGTGCTGTTGCTGCTGGCCCTGCTGCTCACCGCCCGCCGTTTGCGTCCCACGACATGAACCGGCTTCCTTCAGCCAACGTTCAGGACGGCCGGCCGCTGCCCTGGCTGACCGGCCTCGCCGTCGCCATCGCCGCCGGGCTGTGGTTGACGCAGGGGCCAGTGCCCGAAGCCCTGGTCTTCGACCGGCTCGCCATCGCCGATGGCGAATGGTGGCGGCTATTCACCGGCCACTGGGTGCATAGCGACGGCGAGCATGCCTTCTGGGACATCGCCGCCCTGGCTGTCGCCGGGGCGCTGGTCGAAGGTGGTGGCAGGTGGCGGCTGGCGCTGGCCGCCGTGGCCGGCGGCCTGGCGGTCGATGCCACGATCTGGTGGTGGCTGCCGGAACTGCAGCGCTACTGCGGCCTGTCCGGCCTGCTGCATGCGCTGTTCGCGCTGGCCCTCGCCGACCTGTGGCAGCGCACGCGCCAACCGGTCGTGCTGGCCGTCGGCGCCATCCTGGCCGGCAAGCTGCTACTCGAACTGGTGGCCGGCCGCTCGCTGCTGCTCGACCCGTCGTGGCCCGGCGTGCCGCTCGCCCATCTGGCCGGGCTGGCGGGCGGATTGCTCTGCATCGGCGGCCGATGGCCATGGCGTACGCCAGGCGATAGGCGGGCGCCCGGCACAGGCATGCCGCAACCGACCTGAAACGAAAAAGGGAGCCGCCGGCTCCCTTTTCTATCCGCTACCTCGTTCAGGTGTTCGGCAGGTATTTCGCCAGCCAGTGCGCATAGGGCGCCGGCAGCACCCAGGACGCCCGCGCCTCGCCCAGTTGCATCGCCGCCTGGTAAGGCCAGTGGGGATTGGCCAGATGGGCGCGGCCGATCATCACCAGATCCATCTGCCCCTCGGCGACAACGCTGTTGGCAGTGGTCACGGCATCGATGCCCCACGACGAGGCGACCGGCAGGCCGGCCTCGCGCCGCACGCGCGCCGAAATCGGGGCGAGGAAGGCCGGCCCCCAGGGAATGCGCGCCTCGGGAATGGTGAAGCCGACGCTGACGTTGAGCAGGTCGAGGCCGCCGGCGCGGAATGCCTGGGTCAGGCGAATCGACTCGGCCAGCGTCTCCTCATCGCGGCCGTCGTACTCGATGACGCCGAAGCGGGCGGTCAGCGGCAGCCGCTCCGGCCATTCGGCACGGACCGCCGCCAGCGTTTCGCGCAGGAAGCGGCTGCGCCCTTCGTAATCGCCGCCGTAGGCATCGTCACGGCGGTTGGCGTGGACCGAGAAGAAGCTCTGCGCCAGGTAGCCGTGGGCAAAATGCAGTTCCAGCCACTCGAAGCCGGCCTCGCGGGCGCGCCGGGCTGCGGCGGCGAAATCGGATCGCACCCGGACAATGTCGTCCACACTCATGGCCAGTGGTACGCGCGGCAGGTTGGCGCCGAAAGCAATGGCCGACGGGGCGATCGGCATCCAGCCGCGAGCGTCGCCCTCGGGAATGTGGTCGTCGCCTTCCCACGGGCGGTTGGCGCTGGCCTTGCGCCCGGCATGGGCGATCTGGATGCCGGGCACCGCCCCGGCGGCCTTGATCGCCGCCGCGACGCGGGCCAGGCCCTCGGCCTGTGCGTCGTTCCACAATCCCAGGCAGGCCGGTGTGATGCGCCCTTCCGGCGCCACCGCGGTCGCCTCGACGATGACCAGGCCAGCGCCGCCACGGGCCAGGCCGGCGTAGTGCGCCGCGTGCCACCCGTTGCTGAGGCCGTCGGTGGCGCTGTACTGACACATCGGCGGCACGGCGATGCGGTTGCGCAGGGTGACGTCCTTGAGTTTGAAGGAAGAGAACAGGGCTGACATGCGATTCGCTCCTTGCGTTGGGGAACGGCCAAGCTTTCGGCTCGCCATTCGCGGGGTAGCAGGCGACGGAGCCGGATTTCTCCGGGCATCCATCAGCACTAGCCTGACCGCGAAACGCCGCAAAGGCAAGCCATCCGGGTAAACGAGGCACACTCCGGCAAACAGCGGCCAGACCGGAACGTCACCGCTTTCTCAGTTTTTTCCGATTCAACCCTCCCGGACAATTCGCTCCTCGCGCCGGCAGCTTTGGGCATACCATCGCCGGGTCATTCCCTCCGGCCCGCGCCGCCCCACCACCGATGAATCACATCACCACCGACAGTTTCGCCACCGGTCCCATGTGGGCCGGCTTCATCGTCTTCATCCTGGCCATGCTGGCCCTCGACCTGTTCGTCTTCGGCGGCCGCAAGGCACACCGCGTCTCGGTGCGCGAGGCGCTGGCCTGGGTCGTCGCCTGGGCCTGTCTGGCGCTGAGCTTCGCCGGCCTGCTGTGGTGGTACCTCAACGACACCCAGGGCGCCGCGGTCGCCCAGCACAAGGCGCTGGAATTCCTCGCCGGCTACCTGATCGAGCAGTCGCTGTCGGTCGACAACATGTTCGTCTTCGTGATGATCTTCGGCTATTTCGCGGTGCCGCCGGAACTGCAGCGGCGGGTGCTGCTCTACGGCGTGCTCGGCGCCATCGTCATGCGCGCCGCGATGATTCTCGGCGGCGTCTGGCTGGTCTCGCAATTCACCTGGCTGCTCTACGTCTTCGGCGCTTTCCTGGTGTTCACCGGAGTCAAGATGCTGGTCTTCGCCGAGGCCGAGCCCGACCTCGACCAGAATCCGCTGCTGCGCTGGCTGCGCGGCCATCTGCGCATCACCCGCGAATTCCACGACGAGTCCTTCTTCATCCACCGCGACGGCGTGCGCTGGGCAACGCCGATGTTCCTGGTCCTGATCCTGATCGAGGCCAGCGACGTCGTCTTCGCCGTCGACAGCATTCCCGCCATCTTCGCGGTGACGACCGACCCCTTCATCGTCTTCACCTCGAACATCTTCGCCATCATGGGCCTGCGCGCCCTCTACTTCCTGCTCGCCGACATGGCCGACCGCTTCCACCTGCTCAAGTACGGCCTGGCCATCGTGCTCGTCTTCATCGGCGGCAAGATGCTGGCCGCCCCGTGGTTCCACATGCCGATCCAGTGGTCGCTGGCCATCGTCGGCTGCATTATCTTCGGCTCGGTCGCCCTGAGCCTCGCCTTGTCGCGCAAGGAAGACAACTGAAGGAAAACGCCATGACCCCGATTCCGGATTCCACCCTCCCCGAACCCAGCTCCCGCAGCCACGACGCCGACGGCCGGCTGATCGGCCTCTGCTTCGACTCGCAGCCGCCGCCGGCGCCGGGCGGCGACATCTGGTTGATCGCCGTCGACGGTTCGCGCCCCTGCCGTCAAGCCGTCGCCGAAGCCATCCGCCTGGCCGGCGAAAGCCGCGACGCCCGCCTGCAACTGGTGCACGTCCAGCACTGGATGAGCCGCGAAGCCGCCTACAGCCAACTGGCGCAGCGCGGCTGGGCGGCCAGCCAGGAGGCCCGCGAGGCGCTGACGGCAGCCGGCCTGCCCTGGCGGCTGCACGTGGCGATGGGCGAATACGCCGAATCCATCATCCGCGTCGCCACCGAGCAGGGCTGCCGCGGCATCGTCGTCGGCAGTCGCGGCCTGGGCAGCGCCGCCAATATCCTGATCGGCTCGGTCGCCGAGAAAGTCATTCACCTCAGCCCGCTGCCGGTGCTGGTGGCCGGCCGGCTGACGGCGCGCTGAGCCGCCGCCGAGCGCACGGTGGGTGGTACGCGGCGGCAACAACCGCCGCTACGTTGCCCCCGAGGCCGGTTTGGTCCGGAACCCGCCGTCGGCGACGGCCGGCAGTTGCATCAGCGCCGGCAGGAAGACCTCGCAGACCAGCACACTGACGCCGTCGAGACGATGGCGCGAGCGGCGCGTCCACAGCGCCGGCCAGTCGCGGCCGCTGAGCGCGCACAGGCGCCGGTGCAGCGGGTGCCCGGGCAGCAGGCGGCGATATTCCAGAGCATCGCGGCGAAAGGCCGGGTGGGCGAACAGCAGCGAGCCCAGCGAACGACTGCCGAGACCGGCGAACCAGCGGCCGAGAAGGCCGCCGCGAATGGTCGACAAGGCGCTGTGGGCGAACACCACCGGCACGCCGTCGCATTCGAGGAAAACTTCGCGCACCGGCAGGCGGCGGCGCCCGGTTTCATCGGCCAAAGGCTGCAAGCGCGCCTGACACAGCGGGCGGATGCGGAAATCGCGGCAATGGCGCTGGCAGCGCGCCGTCAGCGAATCGGGTTCGGTCAGCCAGCGGCGCAGGGCCGCATCCAGCTGGCCGGCCGGATGGGGCCGCCAGCGGTCGCTACCGCTCACTGCGGGCGCGGGGCGCGGTCGAGACCGCGCAGCTTGCTGCCGGCAACGATGCCGCGCTGGGCGAACCAGCCCTTGTTCATCTCCAGCGCGTAGCGGGCCGGGCGGCGGGCGCAGTGGTTGTCCTCGGTCTGCGGCTGCATGTCCTCGATGTTGATGATGCCGCCCTCGGCGTCGATGAAGGCCACCGACAGCGGCAACAGGGTGTTGCGCATCCACATGCAGTGGGTGTTTTCCTGGGTGAAGACGAACAGCATGCCGCGCTGCGCCGGCATCGCCTCGCGCCGCATCAGGCCGGTCTGGCGGCTGCTGTCGGTGGCCGCCACTTCCGCCTCGATGCGGTGAAAGCCGGCCGTCAGCTCGATCACCGGCAGCGCCGCCTGCGCCCAGGCGGCAGCGCTCAACAGGCTGATCGCCAAGGCAACCAGCAACTTGCATCCCTTCATGTCATGTTCCCCGGAGTGTGCGGATATCGCCGTCGATCTGGCGCCATTCGCCGAGACCGAGCCCGGCCACCGACAGCGTTCCGACCGCCGCCCGCACCAGGCGCAACGTAGGATAACCGATCGCCGCGGTCATCCGCCGCACCTGGCGGTTCTTGCCCTCGCCGATGCGAATCTCCAGCCAGCGGGTCGGGATCGCCGCCCGGTAGCGGATCGGCGGATCGCGCGGCCACAACCCGGCCGGCTCGTCGATCAACCGTACCTGCGCCGGCCGGGCGGTGAAATCGGAGAGCCGGATGCCGGCGCGCAGCCGCTCCAGCGCCGCTTCGTCGGGAACGCCCTCAACCTGCGCCCAGTAGGTTTTCTCCAGCTTGTGCTTCGGCTCGGCGATCTGCGCCTGCAACCGGCCATCGTCGGTCAGCAGCAGCAGCCCCTCGCTGTCGGCATCGAGACGGCCGGCGACGTAAACGTCCTTGAGCGGAATGAACTCGGCCAGCGCCCGCCACTTGCCTTCCGGCGTGAACTGGCTGAGGACGCCGTAGGGCTTGTTGAAGAGGATCAGTCGGGACAATGGGAAAGAATCGGGCGAATGGAAGGGCGAAAAATACAGCAAAACCGCCGGCCCTGCCCTCTCCCCGGTTGGACGGGCGAGCCAAGCTTCCGGGCGTGTTTCTCGAAAGCGGCCGCGCACGGCTTTTCGTTCGTCGCCGACAATCGATGGGCTGGCGGCTGGGAAAGCGCGGCCACCTGCCCCCGGGGTCGTGTCGACTTGGCCGGCTCGAATCGAGCCTAAACGGAAACCGGGGCTTGCGGCCTTGAATGTCGACTCGGGCATGCAAGGCCGCCCCCCTTCCAGACGCCTTCCGCTGCTAGAATCCGCCGCAGGAGATGGCATTCCTCCTATTCAACCGCCCTTCGGGCTGATGATGCCTACATGGTTCCTGGTTCGTCGGGAAGATGTAGGCATTCGTCCATATCCTCCCCGTATGTCCAGGTCTGCTTAACAAGCGCGATGGACATACATGAAACCCTCGAAGCGTCCCGAACAGATCGACCTGTTGCCTTACCTGGGCAAATGGATTTTTCTAGCCACGGCGGTAGCGGCCTTGGCCGGCTCGGCATCGGCCTTCTTTCTCGTCTCTCTCGACTGGGCAACCGCAACCCGCGACGCTCATCGCTGGCTCATCTGGTTGCTGCCGTTGGCCGGGTTTGGCGTCGGCTGGTTCTACCTGAAGTTCGGCCAGCATGTCGAAGCAGGTAACAATCTGCTCATCGACGAAATTCACGACCCCAAGAAGGTGGTTCCACTGCGCATGGCACCGCTGGTCCTGGGCGGGACCGTCATTTCGCACCTTTTTGGCGCCTCGGTCGGGCGCGAGGGCACGGCGGTCCAAATGGGCGGCGCGCTGGCGGACCAATTCACTCATTTCTTCAGGCTCAAGCACGAAGACCGACGCATCATATTGATGGCGGGCATAAGCGCGGGCTTTTCGTCGGTGTTTGGCACGCCGCTGGCTGGGGCCGTTTGGGCATTGGAAGTCTTGGCAATCGGCCGGTTACGCTACGACGCACTGCTGGCCTGTACCGTCGCCGCGATCGTGGCCGACCAAGTGTGCAGCCTCTGGGGCGTTCACCACACTCACTACGCCATTCCAGACATTCCCCGCATCACAGTCTGGGGACTCTGTGCCATGGTATTGGCCGGCATTGCCTTCGGACTTGCCGGCAAAGTTTTTGCCGATGCCACCCATGCACTCGGCAGATGGGTCAAGAAGACCATCGGCCATGGACCGTTGCGCCCTTTGCTGGGCGGCGCCGTTTTGGCGGCCGCGGTCATGTTCTTCACGGCCGACCGTTACATCGGCTTGGGCATCCCGGTCATTGTCGAGGCCTTCGAGAAGCCGCTGCCCGCCTACGATTTTCTCGGCAAGATGGCCTTCACGGTGTTCTCGCTTGGCGCCGGGTTCAAGGGCGGCGAGGTGACTCCGCTGTTCTACATCGGCGCCACGCTGGGCAATGCCCTGGCCCCCGTTCTGAACATGCCGTTCCCCCTGCTGGCGGGGATTGGCTTTGTGGCCGTCTTTGCCGGCGCAGCCAATACACCGATTGCCTCGACGCTGATGGCGATGGAGTTGTTCGGGGCCGAGGTTGGCGTGTATGCCGGCATCGCCTGCGTCATCAGTTATCTGTTTTCCGGCCACGCCGGCATCTACCGCTCGCAGCGGATTGGCCACGCAAAATACCGGCGCGGCGCGCAGGACATCAAGCCGGGAGAGCCTCCCGCTTATCGCAAGCGACGCCCCGCACAGGCAGTCCAGGAGGCGGCAAAAGACAATGCCGAGGACGACCGCGGCGGATAGCGCCTATTTCCCCAACGCCTGCCGGATATTGTCGACCAGTTCGCGGAAGCGCTTGCGCAGTTGCTCGAAGAGCGGGCGCAATTGCTCAAGCGGGGCGCCCGCCCGGGCGGCGGCTTCCAGTTGCGCGGCGCTCTGGCACAGCGCGGCATTCGCGCCGATATTGCCGCACACGCCTTTCAGCGTATGCGCGACACGTTCCGCCTCAGCCAGATCGCCGGCCTCCATCGCCTGCTGCAGCTTGTCGATATTGGCAGCTTGCGTGTCGACGAATTTATGCAGGATATCGAGGTAAATCTTTTGCTTGCCCCGGACCCGGCGCAAGCCGTCCTCGGTATCCAGGCCCTCGATCGTGGGAATTGCGGCCGGTACCTCTGCCCGGCCGCCATCCGGCGACGGCAGTGGCGCAACCGGAGACTGCGGTAGTGCCACCGTCCCCGCCCCGGTTTTCGCAGGAATCCAGCGCCGCAGGGCGGCCCACAGCTCGTCGGGGTCGATCGGCTTGGCGACATGGTCGTTCATGCCCGCGTCGAGGCAGAGCTTGCGGTCCCCCTCCATGGCGTTGGCGGTCAGGGCGATGATGGGCAGCGCCGCGAAGCGCGGGTTCTGGCGCAGGACGCGGGTGGTGCTGACGCCGTCCATCACCGGCATCTGCATGTCCATCAGGACGAGGTCGTAATCCGCCCGGTCGAGCATCGTAATCGCCTCTTTGCCGTCGCCGGCGATATCGACCTGGAAACCCTCGTCGGCGAGGATGGCATGCGCGACTTCCTGGTTCAGTTCGTTGTCTTCGACGAGCAGGATGCGGGCGCCGTGAATGGCTTCCAGCCCCGGGTGCTTCGGCGCGGCCGGGGCGCCGTGCTGCTGGATGCCGTCGGGCGGCGGGTGGATGCCGCGGTGCCGGCCCTTGCCGAGCCGGAGGCGGAGCCAGAAGACGCTGCCCTGCCCCGGGGCGCTGTGCACGCCGACCGAGCCGCCCATCAGGTCGGCGAGGCGTTTGCAGATCGCCAGGCCCAGGCCGGTACCGCCATAGCGGCGTGTCGTCGAGGCATCCGCCTGCTGGAAGGACTGGAACAGGCGCGCCTGCTGCTCGGCGGGCAACCCGATGCCGGTATCGGCAACGGCCATGTGCAGCAGTACATCCTGCTCCGTCTGTTCGAGGACGCGGACGGAAATTTCGATTTTCCCGTGTTCGGTGAATTTCACCGCGTTGTTGGCGTAATTGACCAGTATCTGGCCGAGCCGCAATGGGTCGCCGAGCAGGATGGTTGGCGCCTCGTTGTCCACCTGGAAGCGCAGTTCGAGCCCTTTGGCCGCCACCTTGTCCGACACCAGGTTGCGCACGGTGTCGAGCACGCCATGCAGCGTGAACTCGACCCGCTCGATGGTCAACTTGCCGGCTTCGATTTTGGAAAAATCGAGAATGTCGTCGATGATGCCGAGCAGGTGCTGGCAGGACTGCTGGATCTTGTTCTGATAGTCGCGCTGGCGCGACGTCATCTCGGTTTTCTGCATCAGATGCCCCATGCCGATGATGGCGTTCATTGGCGTGCGGATCTCGTGGCTCATATTGGCGAGGAACTCGGACTTGGTCCGGGTTGCTTCCTCGGCCAGTTCCTTGGCGTTGCGGATGGCGCTTTCGGCGGCCCGCCGCTCGGTGATGTCGTAGAGCCAGGCGAGGAAGCATTGGCGGCCTTCGTATTCGATCACGCGGGCATTCAGCAAGACCCAGGCACTGCTGCCGTCCGGGCGGCGCAGTTCGGTTTCGCGGTCCGCCAGGGCGCCTTGCTCGGTCGCCAGGGCCGAGCATGCCCGGAAGGTTTCGCGGTCCGGGCAGAACTCCGTGAACGCATGGCCGATGATTGCGGCTTCCGGCCGCGCCAGCAATTCGGCCAGTTTGTGGTTGCTGAACAGCATGGTGCTGTCGACGGTAAAGATGCCGACGCCGACCGGACTGTCCTGGAGCATCCGGCGGAAGCGGGCCTCGCCCTCGATCAGCTTCTGTTCCAGCCGCTTGCGTTCGGTGATGTCGGTCAGCAGGCCGCACAGGGCGGAAATATTGCCCTCGGCATCGCGGGCGACGAATTTCACGCACAGATAATCCCGTCCGTCGGGGCCGACGATTTCGGCTTCGTCCGGTTCGCCGCTGGCGAGCACGCGCTTGTCGCTCTCGATGTAAGCCGGCAGTTGCGCGGCGGGGATGATGTCGACGACGGTTTTCTTGCCGATGGTCTCGTCGCGCGAATGGCCGGTGACTTCCTCCCAGCGCCGGTTGACGAGCAGGTAGTGGCCCTCGGGATCCTTCATGAACAAGGCGGCGCGGTTGTATTCGACGACGCTTTCGAGTAGTTCGCGGCTGGCGCGCAGTTCGGCCTCGGCGCGGCGCGCCGCCCGTTCGGCCTGCTTGCTGCGCGTGATGTCGACCAGCACGGCGACCGAACCGCCCGGCTCCCCGTTCTGATCGAGGAAGCCGGTGATCGAGTAGAAGAAGTCGCGGTGCGCGCCGTAAAGATCGACGGCGAATTCCCGCTCGACGTGCCGGGTCTCGGCAATGATCTGTAGCGCCTCGGCGTGGGCGACATCCCGGGGGACTTGATCGAGGATCAGCACGTCGGTGATGCGCTTGCCGAGCATTTCCTCGCGGTCGAAGTGGAACATTTCCGCCGCGAACTGGTTGTAGCCGCGGAACAGCCCATCCCTGTCGAGATGGAAGACCGCCGCCGGGATGTTGTCGATGATGGTCTGGGTCAGGGCCAGTTGGGCGTCGACTTGCTGCTCGGTCTTGCGCCGTATCTCGATCTCCTGCTGCAGGTCGGCCACGTTGGCATTCAGCGTGTCGGCCATTTCGTTGAAAGTCGAGGCGAGCGAAGTGATCTCGTCCTTGTGCTTGAAGGCAAAACGGAAATCCTTCTCACCGATGCGGAAACGGTTGAAACCGTCGTTGAGCCAGGCGAGCTTGCGCGACAGGTAGGAAGCCATCCAGATGGCGATGCTGACCACCAGCACGATCAGCACCAGGGTCGAGCCGGTCAGGCTGGCGAAAGTGTTCTGCATGTTGTCGCGCAGCACCGCGTCGGCGGCCTTGCCGTGGGCATGCATGGTGTCGTCGGCAGTCTTGATGATGCCGTTCAGGCGTTCCTTCGATTCGGTGGCGGCGCGGTGAAAATCATTGACGTTGGCGCCGATGGTGACGATGCCGAAACCGCGCTTGTTGCCCGCCACCGCCGGACTGTATTGCCCGGTGTAATAGGGAATCGCCGCCACGGTGGTCAGTTTGTAGAGCCCGCTCCACAGGATCTGGAAGGAGCCGGAGCCGCCCTGGTCGGCCAGGTTGTACCAGCCCTTGCACTGCGGCGCGAAGTTGAGCCAGCGACAATCCAGCCCGACGTCGCCGCGCGCCGTCAGTTCCTTGGCCGGTTTGCGGCTCTGCAACTGGTCGACGAACTCCGGCGCCGTCTTCATGTACTCGCGCCACGGTTTGCCGCTCTTGAGGAAATCCTCGTAGACGCGGTCTTCCAGCCAGGGGATGCGCGGCTCGCCGTTCTCGTCGTAGCCGACGATGGAGTGGTGGCGCGGATGGACGATGCTGCGCCCCTTGTAATCCCAGATGAAGGCGTAGTTGCCGTCGGCGGCGTCGTTGATGTCGCGGTAGCGCTCGTTGGTGGGAGCGATGTGATCGGTGAAGGACATCAGATGATCGTGGTTGAGCGCCAGGGTCACCCAGCCGGTGATCCGGCCATTCCGAACGACCGGCGTCGCCCAGCGGACGATGCCCTGGAAGCGCTTGCCGACCGGATTTTCCTTGCCGGCATAGGCGTGCTTCTCCGGCGCGAAGGGAATGCCGCGCTTTTCCGCGGCCTGCGGCGTGAATTTGCCGATGACCTTGCTGCCGACGTAGGTGCCGATGACGTCGGAGACGTAGATCTCGCCGGGCTTGAGTTTCTTCAGGGCGGGGAAATAGGTTTCCGCCTTGGCGTAGGTGTTCTCGCGTTTCGAGACATCCTTCCGCTCCGCGCTGAGACGCGGCGAGGTGGTGACCTTGAGCTTTTCCATGCCGTCCAGTCCAACGAAGGTCATCTCCAGGTACAGCGGCTGGTTCTGGCTGCGCAGATGCACCGGCGGACGGTAGTGGAAAGCGATCTCGTTGTCCTTGCTGCCCGGCACGACAACGTAGCCGTCCGTGGACGGCGCCGCCTCCTCCGGCTCCCAGTCGCTGCCGGCGGCGTTGAGACGCCATTTGCCGTGCCCGATCAGTTCGCGTTGCTTGTGTTTGACGTAATTGCGGTAGGCGGCTTCGTCGGGCGGCAGCGAGGCGACGAACAGGATGTCGGCATCGCGCTGGTACAGGAAATCCGCCACCCGGACCGCCGTATCGGTGGTCAGGCGCTCGATTTCGTCGCGCGCCCGGTTGTCGAGCGCATCGACCGCATCGTCGATGGCTTTGTCGCCGACGGCGTGGATGGCCCGATTGGCGGTGGCGACCAGATTGTCGAACTGTTCGCCGAGGGAGGTGGCGGTTTCCTGGGTCTGGTGCCAGGCAATCCAGACGAGCACCACCAGCGGCACGACCTTGATCGCGATGAAGACCAGGATCAGCCGGACACGAACCGAAAGCCCATTCCAGAGAGACAGGAGTGATTGCATGGCTATCTATCGCCCTCCCATGCCGTTGGCGCCATCGCCGCCGACGAGGAGGGAACGGCCGGGTGAAAATGCGGCGGGACGGGGGCTAGCGGCCAACCCCGCCCCGGGATCGGAGGCTCCGTTCAGTGGCTGGTGCCTTCCGACTTGGTGATCTTGTTCCAGACGTTGTACTTGCCGACTGGTTTCTTCATCGGCAGCCGTTTCACTTCCTTGAGTGTCTGCGCGTCGTAAATGATCAGCGCGCCGTCCATTTCCCACAGGCTGGCCAGCACGTACTTGCCGTCGCGGGTGAATTCGACGTGGGCGAAGGTCTTGCCCGGTTCGGGCCGGAGCTCGGCGGCTACCTCCAGCGTCTGCTTGTCGATCAGTTGCATGGTGTCCTTGTACTCGCGGCTCATCATCGAGTCGGTCCAGGCGTAGCGGCTGTTCTCGTGGCTGCGCATGAAGAAGCCGGGGCCGCGCGTCTTGATCTGCTTGATCGTCTTCCAGTCGGCCATGTCGATGATGCTGATCACGCCCTCGTTGAGGTTGGGCGTCGCCATCACCGTCCGCTCGCGCCCCGCCGCGTCCTTCCACGTCCAGCTGATGCCCGAGCCGAGGTGGGGCATGCCGGGCAGTTCGAGATCGGCGATCTTCTTGCGGGCGTCGAGATTGACCACCTGGCCGCTGATCGCGCTCTTGGCGTCGTTGCGTGAAGCGCCCATGACCTCGTCGTAGTTCTGGGTGAAATAGAAATCGTCGAGGTAATCGTCGAGCGGGCTGCGCAGCGGGTTGAGGAAGCCTTCGATGAAGGCGCCTTCGCGATACTTGAAGTCGTGAATCCAGCCGGCCGGAATTTCCGGCGCCTTGGGGTTGTACGACACTTCCCAGATTTCCTTGACGTCCTTCAGCGCGGCGACGAAGCTCTGCCGCGGCGAGGCGTCGTAGACGGCCGAGACGCGCGAACTGACCTTGCCGTCCTTGTCGGTGACCGGCAGGATTTTCTTCAGGTTGAGGTCGGCGTCGAGGATGACTAGGCTGTGCGGCAGGTAGTTGGCCACCGCCACCCACTTGCCGTCGCCCGACACCGCGGCGTTGCGCGTGTTGATGCCGGCGCGCACCTCGGCGATGACCTTGAGGTTCCACAGGTCGAACTTGGTGATCCAGCCGTCGCGCGAGGCGAAGAAGACGTAGCGGCCGTCCGGCGTGAATTTCGGCCCGCCGTGCAGGGCGAAGCGCGACGGGAAGCGATGGATCGGTTCGAGCTTGTCGCCGTCGAGGATCGACACGTGGTGGTCGCCGGTTTCGACGACGACGAAGAGATTGAGCGGGTCGGCCGTGAACACCGGCTTGTCGGGCAGCTTGCCGGGTTCAAGGACGATGCGCGAGGCGGTGATTTCGGCCTCGCCCCAGGCTGGCATCGGCCGGATCGGGGTGTAGACATAATCGACCAGTGCCTTGACGTCGGCCGCCGACAACTGGCTGGCGAAGCCCTGCATCTGCGTCGCCGGGCGGCCGTTGAGGATCACCTGCTCGGCCTCGGCCTTGCGCAGGCGGCCGAGGTTTTCCGGAATCAGCGCCGGGCCGATGCCGCCCAGGCGCGCCTCGCCGTGGCAGGCGACGCAATGCTGCTTGTAGGCGGCCGGCGCATCGGCGGCCTGGGCCAGTTCGGCCATCGCCAGCAGGGAGCAGACGGCCAGGCCGGCCGGAATCAGGATGTTCCACTTCAACTTCATGATGCGATTTCCTCGTCGGAAAGATAGCAGCCCGGATCTTCGGCCCAGGCGTCGCCGGTCAGTTGCTGGGCGCGGACGCGGGTATTGCCGTTGCAGATGGGCAGGTAGGCGCAAGTGCCGCAACGCCCCTTGACCGCGCGCGGATAGGCTTTCAGTCCGGCCATCAGCGGGTCCGAGGTATCCGGCCAGATCTGCGAGAACGGCCGCTCCTTGACGTTGCCCAGGGTGTGGTGCCACCACATGGTGTCCGGATGCACGTTGCCGAGATTGTCGATGTTGGCGACGTTGATGCCCGAGGAATTGCCGCCCCACTGGCGCAGCTTGGCCTCGACGTGCGCGGCGCTGTCCGGGAAACGGCGGCGCACCCAGTGCAGGAAATAGACGCCGTCGGCATCGTTGTTGCCGGTGGTGAATTCCTTCTCCAGCCTGCGCTGCTTGTATTCCCAGCAGGTCTCGAAGAGCAGGTCCATGGCCTGCCGGGTCAGCTGGTGGCGGGCGTCGTCCTTGCGGTTCTTGTTGCCGCGCCCGGCATAGTTGAGGTGCGAGAAGTAGAAGCGGTCGATGCCCTCGTCCTCGACCAGCTTGAGCAGGCCGGGCAGGTCGTGGGCGTTGTCCTGGGTCATCGTGAAGCGGACGCCGATCTTCAGGCCGAGATCGCGGCACAGGCGGATGCCCTTCAGCGAGGCGACGAAGGCGCCGTCGAGACGGCGGAACTTGTCGTGCGTGGCGCCCAGGCCGTCGAGCGAGACGCCGACGTAGTTGAAGTCGCACTCGGCGATGCGCTCGATGTTGTGCTCGTCGATCAGCGTACCGTTCGACGACAGACCGACGTAGAAACCCTGCCCCTTGGCCCGTTTGGCGATGTCGTAGATGTCCGGGCGCAGCAGCGGTTCGCCGCCGGACAGGATCAGCACCGGCACGCGGAAGGCCTTGAGGTCGTCCATCACCGCGAACACCTGTTCGGTGCTCAGCTCGCCGGGGAAGTTGGTGTCGGCGGAAATGGAATAGCAGTGCTTGCAGGTCAGGTTGCAGCGGCGGATCAGGTTCCAGATCACCACCGGCCCCGGCGGGTTGCGCTTGGGCCCGAGCGGCGTCGGCGCGGCGATTTCCTGCAGGTACTGGGAAATGCGGAACATGGATTTCCTTGTCGTGGGGTTTGGCGTATTCAACGGCAGGGTAGCGCGGAACGCCTTGATACGGGTCAACCACCGCCGGCCGGCCGCGTTACTCTCGGACCTCCCCCGCCTTCCGCTATACTCCCGCGATGCCTCACCTCCCCCTGCCAGCCGCCGGCGCCGTTCCGCCGCTCCCGACCCCGTGGCCAGCCCCGGTCAGCGCCGCGCTACAAGACAACGAAACCATCCAGGCCTGGCTCGAAACCGATCTCGACGACCGTCTCAATTTCGCCCGCGGGCTGGTGCTGCTGACCGACCGCCGCCTGCTCGCCTGGCGCGCCGCCGAGGCCCCGGCCGAGGCCTGGGAACTGGCCGCCGGCCTGCGCCTCGACCAGCACGACCATGCCGGCGTCGGTTCCCTGGAGTTGTTCGACGCCGCCGGCCGCCGGGCCTGCTGGCGCTACACCGTGGCGCGCAACCTGGCGGCCCTGCGCCTGATCGGCGAGTTCGACCTGCAGCGCGACAGCCGCGTCAGCGGCCGGCCGGTGCAGCGGCCGGCCGACGAGTTGTGCCCGACCTGCAAGGCGCCGATCCCGCCCGGCGAGGAGGAATGCCCGGTGTGCAACCGCGAGGCGGCGGTAGCGCCGTCGACGTGGACGCTGTTCCGCCTGTGGCGCTTCGCCCGGCCGTACAAGGGCCAGTTGCTGCTCGGCTTCATCCTGACGCTGGCCTCGACGGCGGCGACGCTGGTGCCGCCCTACCTGACCATGCCGCTGATGGACGAGGTGCTGATTCCGTTCCAGAACGGCAAGCCGATCGACTGGTCGCTGGTCTCGCTCTACCTCGGCGGCCTGCTCGGCGCCGCGCTGCTGGCCTGGCTGCTCGGCTGGATCCGCACCTACATCCTGGCCCTGGTCTCGGAGCGCATGGGCCGCGACCTGCGCACCCAGACCTACGACCACCTGCTCGGCCTGTCGCTCGAATATTTCGGCGGCAAGCGCACCGGCGACCTGATGGCGCGCATCGGCAACGAGACCGACCGCATCAACATCTTCCTCTCGCTCGACCTGCTCAATTTCGCCACCGACGTGCTGATGATCGCCATGACCGCGGTCATCCTGTTCACCATCAATCCCTGGCTGGCGCTGGTGACGCTGCTGCCGCTGCCGGTCATCGGCTGGATGATCCATTTCGTCCGCGAGAAGCTGCGCACCGGCTTCGAGAAGATCGACCGCGTCTGGGCCGAGGTGACCAACGTGCTCGCCGACACCATCCCCGGCATCCGCGTGGTCAAGGCTTTCGCCCAGGAAAAGCGCGAGGCCGAGCGCTTCCGCGCCGCCAACGAGCACAACCTGGCGATGAACGACAAGCTCAACAAGACCTGGTCGCTGTTCACCCCGACGGTGACGCTGCTGACCGAGGTCGGCCTGCTGGTGGTGTGGATCTTCGGCATCTGGCAGATCGCCAAGGGCGACTCGACGGTCGGCGTGCTGACCGCCTTCCTCGCCTACATCGGCCGCTTCTACACGCGCCTCGACTCGATGAGCCGCATCGTCTCGGCGACACAGCGGGCGGCGTCCTCGACCAAGCGCATCTTCGACATCCTCGACCACGTCTCCAGCGTGCCCGAGCCGGCCCGGCCGGTGCATCTGGAGAAAGTCAGCGGCCGCCTCGAATTGAAGCAGGCCTGTTTCCGCTACGGCACGCGGGCCGTGACCAAGGATGTGGACCTGGTCATCGAGCCGGGCGAGATGATCGGCCTGGTCGGGCATTCCGGCTCCGGCAAATCGACACTGGTCAACCTGATCTGCCGCTTCTACGACGTCACCGAGGGCCAGGTGCTGATCGACGGCGTCGACGTGCGCGCCGTGCCGGTCGCCGAATTCCGCCGCCACATCGGCCTGGTGCTGCAGGAGCCCTTCCTCTTCTTCGGCACCATCGCCGACAACATCGCCTACGGCAAGCCCGAGGCGACGCGCGCCGAGATCATCGCCGCCGCCCGCGCCGCCCACGCCCACGAATTCATCCTGCGCCTGCCGCACGGCTACGACTCGCTGGTCGGCGAGCGCGGCCAGGGCCTCTCCGGCGGCGAGCGCCAGCGCATCTCGATCGCCCGCGCGCTGCTGATCGACCCGCGCATCCTGATCCTCGACGAAGCCACTTCGGCGGTCGATACCGAGACCGAGAAGGAAATCCAGAAGGCGCTCGACAACCTGGTCAAGGGCCGTACCACGATCGCCATCGCCCACCGCCTGAGCACGCTGCGCAAGGCCGACCGGCTGGTGGTCATGGATCGCGGCCGCATCGTCGAGGTCGGCAACCACGACCGGCTGATGGCCGCCGAAGGCCATTACTACAAGCTCTACCAGGCGCAGGCGCGCAACGTCGATACCGAGCCGGAACTGCCGCACGCGCCCGAACTCGCCAAAGCCACCCCGGCCTGAGAACCGCCATGACCCCCCCGAACATCCACGTACAGCGCGATGCCTACGGCCGCCTGGTCGTCGTCGCCAACGACGGCGAACGCTTCGACAACGTCACCCCGGTGCGCGCCTTTCCCATCGCCGCCCCCGACGAAGGCCTGTCCCTGGTCAGCGCCGACGGCCACGAGATCGCCTGGATCGAGCGCCTGGCCGACCTGCCAGCGGCGGCCCGCGAGTTGATCGAGGCGGAACTGGCGAGCCGCGAGTTCGTGCCGGAAATCGCCCGCATCCGCGCGGTGTCGAGCTTCGCCTGCCCCAGCACCTGGCAGGTGGACACCGACCGCGGGGCCAGCGAGCTGGTGCTCAAGGGCGAGGAGGACATCCGCCGCCTGTCGCCGACCCGGCTGCTGATCGCCGACAGCCACGGCGTCCAGTTCCTGGTCCGCGACCTGACGGCGCTCGACCGGCACAGCAAGAAGCTGCTCGACCGCTTCCTGTAGCCGGACGGCGACGATTTTTTTGCCGCCGCGTAATCCGTGGCCGACGCAAAGCGTTAATAATTGACGACTGCCCCGAGAACAAATTCGACACCGTGACGGAGACGGGCGAGACCCACATGAGCCAAAAAGACATCATTTTCCGGGAGAGCTTCTCCCTGCGCGGCCCGAGCATCTGGACCTACCCACCGGCCATCGAGACCTGGATCGACATCGGCGAACTCGAAGACTTCCCCTCGAACAAGCTTCCCGGCCTCTACGAGCGCCTCTCGGCCTGGCTGCCGGGCCTCGTCGAGCACCGCTGCAACTACGATGAACGCGGCGGCTTCCTGCGCCGCCTGCGAGAAGGCACCTGGGCCGGCCACATCCTCGAACACGTGGTCCTCGAACTGATGAGCCAGGCCGGCCTGCCCGACGGCTTCGGCCGCACCCGCGAGACGAGCACGCGCGGCGTCTACAAGCTGGTGGTCAGCAACTTCCACGAGGAATGCACCCGCCTCGCCCTCGACCTCGGCCGCGAACTGCTGCTGGCCGCCATCCACGACACGCCCTTCGACGTCGCCGAGGCGATCAAGCCGCTGCGGCGCAAGGTGGACCGCAAGTACCTCGGCCCGTCGACGGCGGCCATCGTCGATGCCGCCGAGGCGCGCAAGATCCCGCACATCCGCCTGCTCGACGACGGCAACCTGGTGCAGCTTGGCTACGGCGCCGCGATGCGCCGCATCTGGACGGCCGAGACCGACCGCACCAGCGCCATCGCCGAAACCATCTCGCGCGACAAGGATCTGACCAAGGATCTGATCTCGGCGGTCGGCGTGCCGGTGCCGGAAGGCCGCGAAGTCGACAATGCCGACGATGCCTGCGCCGCCGCCGAGGACATCGGCTACCCGGTGGTGGTCAAGCCGACCGACGGCAACCACGGCCGCGGCGTCTTCATCGACCTGACCACGCCCGAGGCCGTGCGCAAGGCCTACGCCATCGCTGTGAAGGAAGGCTCCGGCGTCCTCGTCGAGCGCTCCATCCAGGGCATCGAGCATCGCCTGCTGGTCGTCGGCGGCAAGCTGGTCGCCGCCAACCGCAGCGACCTCATCACCGTCACCGGCGACGGCACGCAGAGCGTGCGGCAGCTGATCGACAGCCAGGTCAACACCGACCCGCGGCGCGGCACCACCGAACTGCATCCGCTGTCGATCATCAAGATCGACACCGCCGCCAACATCGAACTCGAACGCCAGGGCCTGAGCGGCGACAGCATTCCGGCCGCCGGCCGCGAAGTGCTGATCCAGCGCAACGCCAACCACGCCTTCGACTGCACCGACGACGTGCACCCGGCCAACGCCGCCATCGCCTCGCTGGCCGCCCGCGTGGTCGGCCTCGACATCGCCGGCATCGACCTGGTCTGCCGCGACATCGGCCTGCCGCTGGCCGCACAGGGCGGCGCCGTGGTCGAGGTCAATGCCGGCCCGAGCCTGCTGATGCACATCAAGCCGGGCATCGGCAAGCCGCGCCCGGTCGGCCAGGCCATCGTCGACAACCTGTTCGCCCGCCAGGAGAGCGGCCGCATCCCGGTGGTCGGCGTTTCAGGGTCGCGCGGCAAGACGCCGGTGGCCCGCCTCATCGGCCACTTCCTCTACCTGTCCGGCCAGCGCGTCGGCCTGGCCTGCAGCGACGGCCTCTTCCTCGGCCGCCGCCAGGTGCAGAAGAGCGACGCCGCCAACTGGGCCGGCGGCCGCCGCCTGCTGCTCAACCGCGGCGTCGACGCGGCGGTGATCGAGAACGGCGGCCGGGTCATCCTCGGCGAGGGGCTCTCCTACGACCGCTGCCAGGTCGGCATCGTCACCAACGTGCTGCCGGCGAGCGAAGACCTGTCGCGCTGGGACATCCAGCCGACCGGCGGCGAGTACTACACGACGCCGCGCTCGACCTACCGCACCCAGGTCGATGTCGTGCTCAAGTCCGGCTACGCCGTGCTCAACGCCACCGACCCGCTGGTCGCCGACTTTGCCGAGCTGTGCGACGGCGAAGTCATCTTCTTCGCCGCCGACGCCGCCTGCCCGGCCCTGGCCGCCCACCGCGCCGCCGGCAAGCGCGGCGTCTATGTCAACGACGGGCGCATCTGCCTGGGCAGCGGCGGCGACGAGATTCGCCTGTGCCGCCTCGGCGACGTGCCGGCCATCGGCAAGGCCAAAAAGGCCGAAAGCATCGCCAACGTGCTGGCCGCCGTCGCCGCCGGCTGGGCACTGGGCCTGACCCAGGACGTCATCGTCACCGGCATCAAGACCTACGGCCTCGACCTCGTCGATCCCTTCACCATGCTGCCGCGCCGTACCCGCAAGGCGGCCGGCGTCGCCAGCCGCATCTGACAAAACAACAAGGAAGCCCGTTCATGGACGTTTCCCGCATCCGCGCCCTGCGCGGTCCCAACCTGTGGAGCCGCCACACCGCCATCCAGGCCATCGTCACCTGCGCCGGCGGCGAACAGGCGATCGCCGACCTGCCCGGCTTCGAAGGCCGGCTGCGCGCCCGCTTTCCCGAACTGGGCGACCTGATCCCGGCCGACCATCTCGACACCGTGTCGATGGCCCACGCCCTCGAATTCGCCGCCCTCGGCCTGCAGGCCCAGGCCGGCTGCCCGGTGACCTTCAGCCGCACGGCGCAGACCGTCGAGCCGGGCGTCTACCAGGTCGTCGTCGAATACACCGAGGAGGACGTCGGCCGGCTGGCCTTCGCGCGCGCCGAGCAGCTGTGCCGCGCCGCCCTCGCCGACACGCCCTTCGATCTCGACGGCACGCTGAAGGAACTGCGCGACCTCGACGAGGACATCCGCCTCGGCCCGTCGACCGGCTCCATCGTCGCCGCCGCCCAGGCGCGCGGCATTCCCTACCGCCGCCTGACCCAGGGCAGCCTGGTGCAGTTCGGCTGGGGCAGCAAGCAGCAGCGCATCCAGGCCGCCGAAACCAGCTTCACCAGCGCCATCGCCGAATCGATCGCGCAGGACAAGGAATTGACCAAACAGTTGCTGCACGCCGCCGGCGTCGCCGTGCCGATCGGCCGACCGGTCGACGACGAGGACGACGCCTGGGCCGCCGCCCGGGAAATCGGCCTGCCGGTGGTGGTCAAGCCGCAGGACGGCAACCAGGGCAAGGGCATCTCGGTCAACCTGACGAGCGAGGAGCAAGTGCGCCAAGCCTACCGCGTCGCCGTCGACTACCGCGACGACATCATGGTCGAGAAGTATCTGCCCGGCCACGACTATCGCCTGCTGGTCATCGGCGACAAGCTGATCGCCGCCGCCCGGCGCGACCCGCCGCTGGTCATCGGCGACGGCACGCACACGGTCCGCGAACTGGTCGACATCGTCAACAGCGACCCGCGCCGCTCCGATGGCCATGCCACTTCGCTGACCAAGATCCGCTTCGACGAGATCGCCCTGACCCGCCTCGCCGAGCAGGGCTACACCGCCGACTCGGTGCCGGAGCGCGGCGTGCGCGTCGTGCTGCGCAACAACGCCAACCTGTCGACCGGCGGCACGGCCACCGACGTCACCGACGATGTGCATCCCGAGCTCGCCGCCGCCGCCGTCGCCGCCGCCCAGACCGTCGGGCTCGACATCGCCGGCATCGACGTCGTCTGCGACACCATGTTGAAGCCGCTGGAGGACCAGGGCGGCGGCATCGTCGAAGTCAATGCCGCACCCGGCCTGCGCATGCACCTCAGCCCGTCGTTCGGCAAGGGCCGCCCGGTCGGCGAAGCCATCGTCGGCATGATGTATCCCGAAGGCCCCGACGGCAAACCCGACAACGGCCGCATCCCGGTCGTCGCCGTCACCGGCACCAACGGCAAGACCACCACCAGCCGCCTGATCGGCCGCATCTTCGAGGAAAACGGCCTGCGTGTCGGCATGACCAGCACCGACGGCATCTACGTGCAGAACCAGCGCATCGACGACGGCGACTGCTCCGGCCCGCGCAGCGCCCGCAACGTGCTCGCCCACCCCGACGTCGATGCGGCCGTGCTGGAGACGGCGCGCGGCGGCCTGCTGCGCGAGGGCCTCGGCTTCGACATGTGCGACGTCGCCGTGGTCACCAACATCGGCCTCGGCGACCATCTGGGGCTCAACTACATCACCACCGTGCATGACTTGGCGGTGATCAAGCGCGTCATCGTCGAGAATGTCGCCCCGACCGGTGCCGCCGTGCTCAACGCGGCCGATCCGGTGGTCGCGGCGATGGCCCGCCACTGCCCGGGCGACGTCATCTTCTTCGCCCTCGACCCGGCGCATCCGGTGCTGGCCACCCACCGCGCCCAGGGCAAGCGCGTGGTGTACGCCGAAAAAGGCGACATCGTCTGCGGCGAGGGCCGCAAGAAGCAGCGCATCGCCCTCGCCGGCGTGCCGCTGACGCGCAACGGCACGATCGGCTTCCAGGTCGAGAACGTCATGGCCGCCGTCGCCACCGCCTGGGCGCTCGGCTACGACTGGCCCGGCATCGAGCGGGCGCTGGCCGGCTTCGTCAGTGACGCGGCGACCGCCCCCGGCCGCTTCAACGTCTTCGACTACAAGGGCGCGACGCTGATCGCCGACTACGGCCACAACCCGGACGCCATGCTGGCCCTGGTCAAGGCCGTCGAAGCCATGCCGGCCAAGCGCCGCGCGGTGGTCATCAGCGGCGCCGGCGACCGGCGCGACGAGGATATCCGCCAGCAGACGGAAATTCTCGGCGAGGCCTTCGACGACGTGGTCCTCTACCAGGACGCCTGCCAGCGCGGCCGCGCCGACGGCGAGGTGATCGCCCTGCTGCGCGCCGGTCTGGCCAACAGCAAGCGGGTCAAGCACATCGAAGCCATCAACGGCGAGTTCGTCGCCATCGATACGGCGCTCCAGCGCCTGCAGGCCGGCGACCTGTGCCTGATCCTGATCGACCAGGTCGAAGAAGCGCTGGCCCACATCGCCAAGCGCATCGGCGAAGCCGCCTATAGATACGGCCCTCAAATAGATCGGGGTAATCCCCCCATTTTTAGCAGTGGTCAGAAGTAGAGTTGGTTAAAAGAGCTGACTTCTGTTTCGGGGTGGCTTTGTTGAATAAATCCTCATGAATGCGCAACGCCCCCTTTCCACGAATCATTCAGGCGAGCGCGACCGTTACCGGCATGCCGAGCCGGCAGAAGGTGTTGAGGATGGCACAACGGACATGCACTTCGGCCACCTGCCGCTCCGGTTTGCGGGCAGCGAGCCGTTCGCCCAGCAGTTTGTAGCGGCGCATGCCGGTTTCCACCAGACTACGCCGGTGGTAGCCACTCCAGCGCTTCCACAAGCGCCGGCCGAAGCGGTCAATGGCACGCGGTGTCGCGTTACGCGCCACCGCCCACGCAGCGGAATCTCGCCACGGTTTGCCGTTGCGCCGTGGCGGTGCGATCAACGCGGCACCGCGGGTGTGGGCTGCCTTGTAGCAGTCCTTGGTGTCGTAGGCCCCCCTCACCGTACAGCGCGGCAAGCTTTGCCGTCGGCGGCAATTGCGACAGCAGTTCGCCCACCATCCCGGCATCGCCATGCCGGTGATCGGTCATCTCCACCGCGCGGATTTCATGCGTGTCGACGTCAATGACCAGGTGCAGTTTGCGCCATACCCGCCGGTACTCGGGTCCGTGTTTCCTGACCTTCCATTCGCCTTCGCCCATCACCTTCAGCCCGGTGCTGTCGATGAGCAGATGCAGCGGTTCGTCACGCCGCCGGTGACCAATGCTGACCGTCAAGCCCGCCTGGCGTTTGCTCACCGTGCTGTAGCGCGGCGTCGGCCACGGCAACCCCGGCAACTGCAGCAGACTGCGCGTCATCCCCTGCGCGGCACGCAACGGCAGCCGGTACAGCACCTTGAGGGTGAGCACACATTGCAGGGCGGGCGTGTCCCGAATTTTGTGTAAACGGGGTTCGAATTAAAGGTTGTTCATCCGGTCTTCGAACTGGATAGTAAATCGGGTCAGTGCCGCCTTCCAATCCCGAATCGGCATAGTCCATTTCTGGCTGATGTTGCGCAGTGTCAGGTAGAACAGTTTCATCAGCGCCTCATCGTTTGGAAACGAGCCGCGGTTCTTGGTGATTTTGCGCAGGCTCATGTTCACCGACTCGATCGCATTGGTCGTGTAGATGACTTTCCGTATCTCAGACGGATAGTCGAAGAACGGCGTGATGCGTGCCCAGTTCCGGCGCCAGGACTGGCTGATGGGCAGGTAGGCGTCGTCCCATTTATCCTCGAACTCGCTGAGCTTCTGCTCGGCTTCATCGGCGGTGGCGCTGGTATATATCCGCTGCAGGTCAGCGGCCACCGCCTTGCGCATTTTCCACGAGACGTAGTTCAGGCTGTGTCGGACCATATGGACGATGCACAATTGAACGGCGGCATGCGGATAGACGGCCTCAATGGCCTCCGGAAATCCCTTCAAGCCATCGACGCAGGCGATGAAGACATCCTGAATGCCTCGATTCTTCAATTCCGTGACCACTGGCAGCCAGAACTTGACGCCTTCCGTCTGGGCAATCCACAGGCCAAGCACTTCCTTCTCACCGGCCAGGTTGAGTCCAATCGCCAGATAGACGGCCTTGACGCGCACGCTGCCATCCCTGACTTTGACGTGGATGCAGTCCAGATAGACGATGGGGT
>JAVBRT010000004.1:0-17033 GCA_031547725.1 Azonexus sp.
CGCGCCTGGCTGGCCGAGGGCTGCCACGGCGAGATGGATTATATGGCCCGCCATGCCGAACTGCGCGCCCAGCCGCAGCAGCTGCACCCGGGCACGCTGACGGTCATTTCGGCGGCCCTCGACTACCTGCCGCACGACCGGATGGCAACGGACCCGGCGCAGGCGGCGATTTCCCGCTATGCCCAGGGCCGCGATTACCACAAGGTGGTGCGCGGCCGGCTGCAGAAGCTGGCCGATGCCGTCGCCGCCATCGCCGGCCCGTTCGGCTACCGCGTCTTCTCCGACTCGGCGCCGGTCATGGAAGTCGAGTTCGCCCGCCAGGCCGGCCTCGGCTGGCGCGGCAAGCACACCCTACTGCTGTCGAAGGAAGGTTCGTGGCGCTTTCTCGGCGAAATCTACAGCGATCTGCCCTTGCCGCCCGACGAGCCGGTCGCCGAGCATTGCGGCCGCTGCGACGCCTGCCTGACGGCCTGCCCGACCGGCGCCATCGTCGCTCCCTACCGGGTCGATGCGCGGCGCTGCATCAGCTACCTGACCATCGAGCTAGCCGGACCGATTCCGGAAGAATTGCGTCCCCTGCTCGGCAACCGCATCTACGGCTGCGACGACTGCCAGTTGTGCTGCCCGTGGAACCGCTTCGCCCAGGTCGGCGACGGCGAATTCGCGCCGCGCCACGGGCTCGACGCGGCGACGCTGGTCGAACTGTTCGCCTGGACGGAGGCGCAATTCGAGCAGCGCCTGGCCGGCAACCCGATCCGCCGCATCGGCCACGAACGCTGGCTACGCAACATCGCCGTGGCGCTTGGCAACGGACCGGCAGCGACGGCGAGCATCGCCGCCCTGCAGTCTCGCGCCGATCATCCGTCGGCGCTGGTCCGCGAACATGTCGCCTGGGCGCTACGGCGGCTCGGCGCGTTGCCGTGAATCCCCCAAGACATCGCCTTGTGGATTGAGTCAGTTGCCGCCGACCTGCCGCCCGGCATTCCGGCCAAAATCGCCTGTGCCGGCCCGTTTCAGCCCACCGCCACCGGCCGCTGCGGATCGGCGCACCACTCGCTCCACGAGCCGGCATAGAGACGCGAACCGGGCAGGCCGGCCAGTTCCATCGCCAGAATATTGTGGCAAGCGGAAACACCGGAGCCGCACTGGTGCACCACCTGTTCCGGCGCCCGGCCGGCGAGGATGGCCAGCCATTCCGTGCGCAATTCGGCGGCCGGCTTGAAGCGGCCGTCGGCCTGCAGGTTGTCGCGGAAGAAACGGTTGACCGCTCCGGGAATATGGCCGCCAACCGGGTCGATGGTCTCGTTCTCGCCGCGGAAGCGGTCGGGACTGCGGGCATCGATCAGGTACAGGCGCGAGGCATGCAGGAAGGCCCGCACGTAATCGGCATCGACCGGGGCCGCACCTTGGCGCACGGTAAAAGTCGCCGGCATCGGTGCCACGACGGCCGCCGTCAGTTCGCCGCCGGCCGCCTGCCAGGCTTGCAGACCGCCGTCGAGCACGGCGACGCGCTCGTGGCCGAGCCAGCGCAGCAGCCACCACAGGCGGCCGGCGATCATGCCCTGGCTGTCGTCGTACACCACCACCTGCGTCTGCTCGCCGATGCCCAGTTCACCGAGGCGGGCAGCCAGGCGCGCCGGATCGGGCAGCGGATGGCGGCCATTGCGACCGGTCGGCGGCCCCGACAGGTCGCGGTCGCAATGCAGGAAAACGGCGCCGGGGATGTGGCCGGCGGCATAGGCCTTCTCGCCGTAGGCGACATCGGCCAGCTGGTGCCGGACATCGACGATGCGCCAGGCCGGGTCGTGCAGATGGCTGGCCAGCGTCGCCGCATCGACCAGGGCCGAGTGGCTCACGCCGTCGCCTCCTGCTCCAGCCAAGCCTTGGCCGCCTCGGCATCGCTAAAGACGGTGACGTCGGCATTGACGAAGGTCTGCGAAATCCAGGCGCTCCAGGTGATCCACTGACTGTCGGTGACCACCGCCACGCGGTTGAAGTCGTTGGCGTGGGCACGCGAGAATTTCAATTCCTCCCAGGCGACGTCGAGCGTCAGCCCGGCCATCTGGGTCAGGTCGAAATAAAGATCGACCGGCCCTTCGAAACGCACCTTGTAATTGACGACCTCTTCGAATTCCTTGTAATCGGATAGCGTGAACTCGCCGAATACCGAAACGTTGACACGGCTGGCTTGATGGTCGATGACGATCATGATCGGACTCCGTTGTTGTTTGACCCAGTGTAACGCCAATCGCCGGCCGTCAATCCTGTTCCAGCGGGCTGGCGCGGGAAAAATGCGTAGCCGCGATGCCGGACAGCACGATCAGCCCGATCGCCGTCCACGCCGAGGTGCCGAGTACCTCGCCCCAGAACAGCATGCCGAACAGGCAGGAGAAGACCACCGTGCTGTAGGACAGGGCCGCCGCCGCCAAGGTCTTGCCGCGGGCGTAGGCGCGGGTCATGGCCAGTTGCGCCAGGGTGGCGAAGATGCCGACGCCGAGCAGCAGCAAGCCGCTGTCGGCATCGACCGGATGCCAATCGACGAACAGCAGCCAGATGCCCGAGCCGACCACGGACACCAGCGAGAAATAGAAGACGGTGCGCGTTTCCGCCTCGCCGCGGGCACCCAGTTCGCGCACGCTGAAATAGGCCATGCCGGCCAGCACGCCGGAAGCCAGCCCGACCAAGCCACCGAACAACTGGTCGGCGTGGAAGGTCGGGCGCAGCAGCAGCGCGACGCCGGCCAGGCCGATGGCTAGCGCGCCGAGAATGCCGCGCTGCAGGCGCCAGCCGGCCAGGGCCAGGTACAGCGCGAGAAAGATGGCCGAGGTGTAGTTGAGCGTCACCGCGGTGGCCAGCGGCAACAACGCGATGGCGTAGAAATAGGAGAACAGCGCGGCGAAGCCGACGGCGCCGCGCGTCAATTGCCAGCGCCAGTGCGGCGTGCGCAGCGGCACGCCGCGCAGGCGGACCAGCGCGAACATCAGCGCCAGCGAAATCAAGCTGCGCCAGAAGGTGATCTCGACCGCCGAATGCGTCGCCGCCGCGAACTTGACGCAGACGCCCATACAGGCGAACAGCAGGCTGGCGACCAGCATCCACAGGGATTGCATCGGCGGGAGACTCGCGCAGGAAACGTCGTTTAGGGAATGGCGCCGGCCTCAAGTTCCGGCAGGCGCCAAGAAAAAGGCGCCGGCTGCGACCCCGGCGCCCCGTGCGGCAGCGGCTCAGCGGCGCTCGATGGCGCCCTGCATGACCCGCCGGTAGAACTCGTGGAAGTGCTGCATGCCGTCCTCCATCGGGCTCTGGTACGGGCCGACCTCGTTGCACCCTGCGGCCAGCAGCGCCTTGCGGCCGCGGTCCATGCGCTCGCCGATGTCGTCGTCCTCGATCGCCGTCTCCATGTAGGCGGCGCGCTCAGCCTCGATGAACTCGCGCTCGAAATCGACGATTTCCTCGGGGTAGTAGAACTCGACGACGTTCATCGTCTTGTCCGGCCCCATCGGGATCAGCGTCGACACGACCAGCACGTGCGGGTACCACTCGACCATGATGTTCGGGTAGTAAGTCAGCCACACCGCGCCCTGCGGCGGCGTCTCGCCGCGATCGCCGTAGTATTCGCGGACGACCTTCTGCCACTTGTCGTAAACCGTCGAGCCTGACTTCATCAGGGACGTGATGCCGACCTTCTGCACCGAGTACCACTCGCCGAACTGCCAGGTCAGGTCGTCGCAGGTGACGAAGTTGCCGAGGCCCGGATGGTAGGGCACGACGTGGTAGTCCTCGAGGTAGACCTCGATGAAGGTCTTCCAGTTGTAGTTGCACTCGTGCATCTCGACGTGGTCGAGCTTGTAGCCGCTGAAATCGAAAGCGCCGGCGGTCAGCATGCCGGCGAGATCGCCATTGGCCGAGCGCGGCCCCTTGAAGAGCAGGCCGTTCCAGTCTTCCAGCCTGGCCTTGTCGAGATTCAGGCAGGGATTCTGCGGAAAGTGCGGCGCGCCGATCAGTTGGCCGCCCTGATCGTAGGTCCAGCGGTGGATCGGGCAGACCACCGGCCCGTTCAGCTTGCCGCTGCCCTGCAGCATGATCGCCTGGCGATGGCGGCAAACGTTGGACATCTGCCAGATGCCGGCGTTCGGCCCGGCATCGCCGCCGTTGAGCAGCATCTGGCCGTGGTCCTTCCATTCCAGCGAGCGGTAATCCCCCGCCTCGGGCACCATCAGCCGGTGCCCGACGTAGCCGGGTCCGGCATCGAAGATCAGCTTCTTCTCCAGTGCGTAGATCCCTTCATCGAAGTACCAGTCCACCGGCAGTTGCGAAACTGCCGGCGCCAACCGGGACGACGTCGCCATGTCGGACATGCCAAGCCTCCATCCAGCGTGTTGAAAATGTTGATTTTACCCCGAGATTTGACCGGCCAACCCGGGATGGAGTATTTTCGCGTGTTTCCCCGACTTCGGACGCCATGGATCAGACCCCGATCGCCGACCTGAAATTCGAAACGGCGCTGGCCGAACTGGAGGCCATCGTCGCCAGCATGGAAGGCGGCCAGCTCGAACTCGAAGCCTCGATCGCCGCCTACCGCCGCGGCATGGAACTGATGCAGCATTGCCAGGCCCAACTGGCCGACGCCGAGGGCCAGATTCGCATGCTCGAAAACGGCGAACTCCGGAACATTGATCGCGCGACGTTGGAGGGCCAGTGAGCGCCGCCCCGTTCGCCGAATGGATGGGCGACGTCCAGAGCCGCACCGAAGCCGCACTCGGCCGTTACCTGCCGGGCGCCGACAGCATTCCGCGGCGCCTGCACGCGGCCATGCGCTACGCCGTCCTCGGCGGCGGCAAGCGCGTCCGCCCGCTGCTCGCCTTCGCCGCCGGCGAACTGAGCGGTGCCCCGGCGGAGAAACTCGATCTCGTCGCCTGCGCCGTCGAACTGATCCATGCCTATTCGCTGGTCCACGACGACCTGCCGTGCATGGACGATGACGTGCTGCGCCGCGGCCGCCCGACCTGCCACGTCGAATACGACGAGCCAACCGCGCTGCTGGTCGGCGACAGCCTGCAGACTCTGGCTTTCGAACTGCTGGCCGGCCCCGGGCTCGGCGAACCGGCGCGCCAGCTCGAAATGATCGCCCTGCTCGCCCACGCCAGCGGCTCGCGCGGCATGGCCGGCGGCCAGGCGATCGACCTCGCCTCGGTCGGCCAGCCGCTGGAGCAACCCGAACTCGAACTGATGCACGCGCTGAAGACCGGTGCCCTGATCCGCGCCGCCGTGCTGCTCGGCGCCCTCGCCGGCCAGCCGCTGACGGCCGGACAGCGCGGCCAGCTCGACCGCTTCGCCAAGCGCGCCGGCCTGCTCTTCCAGGTCGTCGACGACATTCTCGACTGCACCGCCAGCACCGCCACGCTGGGCAAGACGGCGGGCAAGGACGAAGCCGCCGCCAAGCCGACCTACGTCGCGCTGCTCGGCCTCGACGCCGCCCGCGCCTATGCCGAGGAACTGCGCGCCGAGGCCCTGGCGGCCCTGGTCATGTTCGGCGAGCGGGCGGCGCGCCTGACCCAGCTGGCCGATTTCATCTGCCACCGGCAATTCTGACGATGACCGCCGCCCCCTCCTACGCCCTGCTCGAAAGCATCGACAGCCCGGCCGACCTGCGCGGCCTGGAACGCAAGCAACTGGCGCAGCTGGCCGACGAGCTGCGCGCCTTCCTGATCGCCTCGGTGTCGCAGACCGGCGGCCACCTGTCGTCGAATCTCGGCACCGTCGAGTTGACCATCGCCCTGCACAGCGTCTACGACACGCCGCACGACCGCCTGGTCTGGGACGTCGGCCACCAGTGCTACCCGCACAAGATCCTGACCGGCCGGCGCAACGGCATGGACACGCTGCGCATGCGCCACGGCGTCGCCGGCTTTCCCAAGCGCTGCGAGAGTCCTTACGACACTTTCGGCGTCGGCCACTCGTCGACCTCGATCTCGGCCGCCCTCGGCATGGCGCTGGCCGCCAAGCACAAGGGCGAGGAGCGCAAGGTCGTGGCGGTCATCGGCGACGGCGCGATGTCGGCCGGCATGGCCTTCGAGGCACTGAACAACGCCGGCGTCGCCGATGCCGACATGCTGGTCATCCTCAACGACAACGAGATGTCGATCTCGCCGCCGGTCGGCGCGCTAAACAATATCCTGACCCGGCTGACCTCGAGCAAGACCTACAACGCCGCCCGCGAGGCCGGCCGCCACATGCTCGGCTTCGCCCCGCCGCTGCTCGAACTGGCGCGCCGCGCCGAGGAGCACGTCAAGGGCATGATCGCCCCCGGCACGCTGTTCGAGGAATTCGGCTTCCATTACTACGGCCCGATCGACGGCCACAACCTCGACGCCCTGATCCCGACGCTGGAGAACCTGAAGAAGCTCAAGGGGCCGAAGTTCCTCCACGTGATCACCAAGAAGGGCCAGGGCTACAAGCTGGCCGAGTCCGACCCCATCCTCTACCACGGCGTCGGCAAATTCTCCGCCGACCAGGGCATCCCGACCGGCAGCGGCAAGGGCGGCAGCAAGCTGACCTACACCCAGGTCTTCGGCGACTGGCTGTGCGACCAGGCCGACGCCGATCCCCGGCTGGTCGGCATCACGCCGGCGATGCGCGAGGGCTCGGGCATGGTCCGTTTCGCCGGCGAGCACCCCGACCGCTATTTCGACGTCGGCATCGCCGAGCAGCACGCCGTCACCTTCGCCGCCGGGCTGGCCTGCGAAGGCCTGAAGCCGGTCGTCGCCATCTACTCGACCTTCCTGCAGCGCGCCTACGACCAGTTGATCCACGACGTCGCGCTGCAGAACCTGCCGGTCGTCTTCGCCGTCGACCGCGGCGGCCTGGTCGGCGCCGACGGCCCGACCCACCACGGCACCTTCGACCTGTCGTTCGCCGCCTGCATCCCCAACCTGGTAGTCATGGCGCCATCCGACGAGGCCGAATGCCGGCGCATGCTGTCCACCGCCTTTGCCCATGACGGCCCGGCGCTGGTCCGCTATCCGCGCGGCGGCGGCAACGGCACGCCGCCCGCCCCGGGGCTCGACACCCTGCCGCTCGGCAAGGGCGAGATCCGCCGCCACGGCCGCGCGGTCGCCCTGCTCGCCTTCGGCAGCCTGCTGCCGGCGGCGCTGGCCGCCGGCGACGAACTGGACGCCACGGTCGCCAACATGCGCTTCGTCAAACCGCTCGACGTCGAACTGATCGTCGAACTGGCCGGGAACCATTCGCTGCTGGTCAGCATCGAAGAAAATGCCGTGATCGGCGGTGCCGGCTCGGAAATCGAGCGGGTTCTCGCCGAACGCGGAATCCGCGTGCCGGTACTGCGACTGGGCCTGCCCGACCGCTTCATCGACCACGGCGAACAAGGTCAGTTGCTGGCCGAGCTCGGCCTGGACAAGGATGGCATCGTGCGCGCCGTACGCCAACGCACCTCCCGACCCTAATTTTCTCCGAACAGCCTAATGAACAGCCCCAGCCTCGCCATTCCCGACGTCCAGAGTTCCGCCGACACCCGGCACATCGCCATCAACAAGGTCGGCATCAAGTCGATCCGCCACCCGATCCGGGTCCAGGACAAGTCCGCCGGCGTCCAGAACACCATCGCCGTGTTCAACATGTACGTCGGTCTGCCGCACAATTTCAAGGGCACCCACATGTCCCGCTTCGTGGAGATCCTGAACAGCCACGAACGCGAAATCTCCGTCGAGAATTTCCCGATCATGCTGCGTGACATGGTGGTCAAGCTCGAAGCCGAAACCGGCCACATCGAGATGAACTTCCCGTACTTCATCAACAAGACGGCGCCGATCTCCGGCGTGCAGAGCCTGATGGATTACGACGTCACCTTCATCGGCGACATCAGCCACGGCGAGATCGTCACCTCGGTGCGCGTGGTCGTGCCGGTGACCAGCCTCTGTCCATGCTCGAAGAAGATCTCCGAGCGCGGCGCCCACAACCAGCGCTCGCACGTCACCATCACCGCCCGCACCAACGACTTCGTATGGATCGAGGAACTGGTCGAACTGGTCGAGCAGGAAGCCTCCTGTGAACTGTTCGGCCTGTTGAAGCGCCCGGACGAGAAATATGTCACCGAACGCGCCTACGACAACCCGAAATTCGTTGAGGACATGGTCCGCGACGTCGCCGCCCGGCTCAACGCCGAGAAGCGCGTCGACGCCTACGTGGTCGAATCGGAAAACTTCGAGTCGATCCACAACCACTCGGCCTACGCGCTGATCGAGAAGGACAAGCGCGGCGCTTGATGCCGCGTTTGCGGCGCGGGCCAGCTTAGCTTGGCAAAGTGTTAAGTGGGCCTTGGCCGCGGCCGAAGCCACAAACCTCCGCCTGAGTCCAACCAAGAAAATGGCATAAAAAAACGGGGCGCCGCGGCGCCCCGTTTGCATTGGGTGAATGCGAAAACCGATTACTCGGCGGCGACCTTCTTGGCCGGCAGCTTTTCCTTGATGCGGGCCGACTTGCCGGAACGCTCGCGCAGGTAGTACAGCTTGGCGCGACGCACGTCGCCGCGGCGCTTGACCTCGATCGAGGCGACCAGCGGGGAATAGGTCTGGAAGGTACGCTCGACGCCCTCGCCGGAGGAGATCTTGCGCACGGTGAAGCCCGAGTTCAGGCCACGGTTGCGCTTGGCGATGACGACGCCTTCGTAGGCCTGCAAACGCTCGCGGTTGCCTTCCTTGACCTTCACCTGGACGACGACGGTGTCGCCCGGGGCGAATTCGGGAATGGTCTTGCCCAGGCGGGCGATTTCTTCTTGTTCCAGCTGTTGAATCAGGTTCATGTGAGATCCTTTTTATGAAACATCATTGCTCACCGCATTGCTCCGCTCCGGAAATTTCCGTGAGGAGTTGCGTTTCCTCCGCAGTCAGACTGCGGTGCGCCAGCAAATCCGGCCGGCGCTTCCGGGTCCGCGCCAGCGACTCCTTGAGCCGCCAGCGACGAATTCTTTGGTGATCGCCGGAGAGCAGCACATCCGGCACCGTCAGGTCGGCATAGACCTCGGGCCGGGTGTAGTGCGGACAATCCAGCAACCCACCGACAAACGAATCTTCCACCGCCGAAGCGGCATCTCCCAGCACGCCCGGCAACTGGCGAACGACGGCGTCGATCAACGCCATCGCCGGCAACTCGCCGCCGGACAGCACAAAATCCCCGATCGAAATTTCCTCATCGACGCAGCGCTCGATCAGACGCTCGTCGACTCCTTCGTAGCGGCCGCAGAGCAGGATCAAGCCCGCCTCGCCGGTCGCCAGCCGCATCACCCGTTCGTGGGTCAGCGGCGCGCCCTGCGGCGAGAGGTAGATGACCCGGCTCTTGGCCAGCCCCACCTCGCGCTGCCGCGCCTTGGCCGCGGCAATCGCCTTTTCCAGCGGCCCCGGCTGCATCACCATGCCCGGCCCGCCGCCGAACGGCCGGTCGTCCACCCGCCGCCAGGCATTCTCGGCGAAATCCCGCGGATTCCAGCCCTGCCACGCCCAGCAGCCCTCTTCCAGGGCCCGCCGGGTAATGCCGCTGCCGGTCACGGCGGCGAACATCTCCGGAAAGATGCTCACGCAGTCGAACCGGATCACCGGCCGCGACTCACCAGTCACTGCCCCAGTCGACGCGAATCCGCCGCGCCGCCCGGTCTACCGCCAGCACCACCGTCGCCACGAAGGGCAACAGGCATTCGCCGCCGTCATCGCCGACGACTTGCAAAACGTCGTTGGCACCGGTCTCGATCAGCCCGGCGACCGTACCGAGCCGCTCGCCGGCGGTATTGACGACTTCCAGGCCGAGCAGATCGGCCCAGTAGAATTCGTCCTCACCGGTCGCCGGCAGAACCGCACGCGGTGCGCCGACCAGAACCCCCTTCAGGGCTTCGGCGGCACTGCGGTCGGCGACGCCATCAAGCGCCACCACCAGACCGTCGCCATGCGCCTTCAATCCCTTCAGCGCCACTTCGCGCCACGGTTCGCCTTCGCGGGCGATCCACCAGACCGGCATGCGCTCCCAACTCAGGGGGTCGTCGCCAAAGGGATGCAACCTGATCCAGCCGCGAATCCCGTAGGGGTCGGCGAGCCGACCCAGGACGACGATGTCGTTGCCGGACAAGGGTAAAACTTAGGCAGCCGGTTGGGCGGCGGCGTTCTGCTTGACCAGACGGGCAACGGTCGGCGACAGCTGGGCGCCGTTCTTCTGCCAGTAGGCCAGGCGGTCGGCGGAAATGCGCAGCGTTTCGGCATTGCCGGAGGCCACCGGGTTGTAGAAGCCGATCCGCTCGACGAAACGGCCGTCGCGGCGGTTGCGGGAATCGGTGACGACCAGGTTGTAGAACGGGCGCTTCTTGGCGCCACCACGGGCAAGACGGATAACAACCATGAGATGAGTTTCCTAGCTGGAAAAAAGACCCGGGATTATAGCGCTTTAGCAAGGAAAAACAAGCCACTTGCCACACCCCGGGCATTCCCGGCGACCTTTGTCGCCGCCCCGGCACAAAAGCCGCGTCGCCGCCCCATCCGGCGGCTCGCACAGCGGTAAATATTTGTTATCCTGCTCATTCCATGAGCACAGTACCCGAGCCCGCACCATCCCCCGCTGCCGAGGCCAGCATCAGGAGCATCCTCGAATGGCTGGCCGTAGCGCACGACCGCAACGGCAGCGACGATGCCGAGCAGCTCTATCGCCAGCTGCTCAAGCTGCGCGACACACCGGTTCCGATCTTCCATCGCATCAAGCTGCTCGACCTGCTGCACGGCCATGTCGAACGCGTCGTCAAGGCCGAACTGCCGGGCTTCCAGAAAGTCTCGCTGCCGGTCGCCCGCAAGCTGCGCCAACGGGTCAAGCTGGTCAACGACCTGCTCGAGACGCTGACCCAGGACTATTTCAACTCGTTGGCCGAGCTGTTCGACCCCGATGGCGGCAATTCGCTGCGCTCGCCACACAACTCGCTGCTGCGCGCCATGCAGGGCATCGCCTGGCAGATCAGGGTTAACCACCTGGTTGCCGCCCCGACCGGCATCGGCCTGTGGCAGCAACTGCACGCCGCCTTCCGCACCGCCCGCCGCCTCGGCCTCGAAACCTTTCCCGGTCCGCGCGGCGGCGCCAGCGTCCAGCGCGCCTACACCGACATCCTGCTGGCCGCGATCGCCCAGCCGGCGTCATTCTCGGCCAGCGAACTCGAATTCATCAACGACTACATCGAAAGCAGCCCGCCGCGCATCGGCTTGTCGGAAACGCCGCCGGCCGGCGCCGAGGCCGTGTTCTGGATCGACCTCGATCGGGACTTCCCCGCCCACGCGCTGATCCGCCGCCTGCCGGCGGCCGAGTCGCAACCGCTCTACTTCGCCTGCGACGCCATCGCCGCCGAGGCTCGCCGCCAGCTCGACGAACTCGAGCATGGCCGCAGCGCCGCCTCCCTTGGCCTGCCGGCCTTCGCCGAAACCCGGGCCGGCCGCGGCGTGCTGCGGCGCCTGGCCAACCTGTGGGGCAAGCCGGCCAAGCGGCGCTTTCCGCGGCGGCGGCAATCGTCGCGCGCCCATCTCTGCCTTGGGCTGGACAACCTGTGGCACCTGATGCGCCATGCCGGCAAACCGGCGCCGCTCAGCGAATGGATGGTCACCAATGAAAGTCCGGACGGCTATGCGCTGATGCACGTCAGCGGCAACACCGACGACCTGCGCATCGGCGACGTGGTAGCGCTGCAGGCGATCGACGAGCAGGACGACGAGGGTCAGGCACCATGGCGTATCTGCCTCATCCGCTGGGCTATTTCGGAAAACCCGGAACACGTCGAATTGGGCCTGCAACTGATCGCCCCCCACGCCATCGCCGCCGAAATCGCCCAGCCCTACGAACTCGACGCCCATCGCGTGGCCGCCCTGATCCTGCCGGAAACCCCGCCGCTGCGTCCGTTCGAATCGGTGCTGGTGGCTTCTGGCAAGATCGACAACGGCGGAGCACCGCTGATCCTGCTGGTGGAGAAGGACAACCTACTGATCCGCGAAATCCGCACCGGCGAATTGGCCGAGCAGACCAGCAGCATCGAATTGTTCAGCGTTACTTCGGACGATTCAGCCTGACCGCCAACAGGCCGCCGAGCAGGACGATCGCCCACGACAGATCGAGCCAGACAAGGAAGACCGGCACCGCCGCCAAGGCGCCGTAGATACTCTTGAACATGCCCGAGGCGCTCAGGTAGAGCTCGAACAGCTTCTGCATCGCCACCACTGCCAGGGCCGCGAAAGCGCCGCCGGCCAGCGCCGCGCGGCGGGCGACCCGGGCATTCGGCACGGCGTAGTAAAGAAAGGCGAAAAACAGCCCGAGCAGCAGGACCGAGGTGCCTTTCGACAGCAGCAGGCGGACCCAGGCCGGCCAGTCCACGATGCCCAGCGACACCGTCACCGCCAGCGAGATGGCCAGGGCGATGGCGCCGAGGATGAACGGCCACACCGCCATGACGAAGGCGTACAGCCCGAGGCGGGCGGCCAGCGGGCGCGGCTCGACCCGCCACAGGTGATTGAAAGTGCGCTCGATGGTATGCAGCAACATGAAGGCGGTCAGGCCCAGCAGCAACAGGCCGGCGACGGTCAGTTCCTGGGCGCGGTGCGAGAAGCGGCCGATGCCGCCGGCGATGGCGCCGGCCGCCCCGCTGGGCAGCAAGGTCTCGCGCAGCAAAGGCTGCAGACGACCGAGCAACAAGTCGAAATAGGGCACCGTCTGAGCTACCGCGAGAATCACGGCAACCAGCGGCACCAGCGCCAGCAGCGTGGTGAAAGCCAGGGCGGCACTGGTCTGCAGCATGTTCTCGCGGAAAAAGCGGCGGACGATGCCGTCGGCCGGCGCGGGCTGGCGACGAGGGCGGCGATAGCGGGAGCGGGTCTGCATGGGCCCGTATAATAGCCGACCATGCACGACATCCTGGTCCTCTACTACAGCCATCGCGGCTCGGTCCGCGCCCTGGCCGAGCGCATCGCCCGCGGCATCGAATCGGTGCCCGGCATGCATGCCCGCCTGCGCACCGTGCCGCGCGTCTCCTCAGTCTGCGAGGCAAGCGCCCCGGCCGTTCCCGAACACGGCGCCCCCTACGCCGAAGCCGCCGATCTCGCCGAATGCGTCGGCCTGGCGCTCGGCAGCCCGGTGCGTTTCGGCAACATGGCGGCGCCGATGAAATACTTTCTCGACGGTACCATCGCCGAATGGCACAACGGCACCCTGGCCGGCAAGCCGGCCTGCGTTTTCACCGCCGGCGCCAGCCCGCACGGCGGCAACGAAAGCACGCTGCTGTCGATGATGCTGCCGTTGCTGCACCACGGCATGCTACTGCTCGGCCTGCCGTTCACCGAAGCCGAGTTGACGACAACCGAAGGCGGCGGCACCCCTTACGGTCCCAGCCACGTTTCCGGCGCCGCCGGCGACCCGCGCCTGACGGAAGCCGAGGCCCGCCTGGCTTATGCCCAAGGACGCCGCCTGGCCTTGCTGGCGGCCAAACTCGGAGTGACGCCATGAACGCGTCCCGTTGGCAGACACTGACCAGCGCCAGCCTGATCGCCCTGATTTTCCTGTGCCTGGCTTGGGAAGGCTGGCTGGCGCCGCTGCGTCCGGGCGGCTCGTGGCTGACATTGAAGGCCGCCGTGCTGCTGTTGCCGCTGTTCGGCGTGCTGCGCGGCAAGCGCTACACCTACAAGTGGCTGTCGCTGCTGATCCAGTTCTACCTGCTCGAAGGACTGACCCGCGCCACCAGCGAGCACGGCCCGGGGCAATGGCTGGCGCTCGGCGAAACGCTGCTGGCGATGCTGATTTTCGCCGCCGCCATCCTCTACATCCGCAGCACGCGCGGCGGCATGCCCGAGAAAAAGGCCGCCGAGCAAAGCTGAGGCGGCCTTCCGGAGAACGACGGGACTCCGCTCAGATGTCGCCCTGGGCGCGCACCTTGTCGAGCGACGAATGCAGCTTGTTCAGCGCATTCAGGTAGGAGCGCGCCGAGGCGATGACGATGTCGGTATCGGCGCCGTTGCCATTGACGATGCGTTCACCCTTGGCCAGCCGCGTCGTCACCTCGCCCTGGGCATCGGTGCCGGTGGTGATGGCATTGACTGAATAAAGCAGCAGTTCGGCACCGCTGCCGACGATGCTTTCGATGGCCTTGAAAGTAGCATCGACCGGCCCGCCGCCACCGGCCCGGGCCTTGTGCTCGACGCCGCCGATGTTGAGGATGACGGTGGCCTGCGGCATTTCGCCGGTCTCCGAGCAGACGTGCGAATAGACCAGCTTGTAGTGCTCCTGCTCGGGCGTCACGACTTCCTCGGAAACCAGGGCGTGCAGATCCTCGTCGAAGATTTCGTGCTTCTTGTCGGCCAGTTCCTTGAAGCGGGCGAAGGCGGCATTGAGCACCTCGTCGCTGTCGAGTTCGATGCCCAGTTCGGCCAGGCGGCTCTTGAAGGCGTTGCGCCCGGAATGCTTGCCGAGCACCAGCTTGTTCTGCGTCCAGCCGACGTCCTGGGCGCGCATGATCTCGTAGGTTTCGCGGTGCTTGAGTACGCCGTCCTGGTGGATGCCGGATTCGTGGGCGAAGGCGTTGGCGCCGACCACGGCCTTGTTCGGCTGCACCGGGTAGCCGGTGATCTGCGACACCAGCTTCGAGGCCGGCACGATCTGCGTCGTGTCGATGCGCGTCTCGACCGGGAAGATGTCCGGCCGCGTGCGCACGGCCATGACGATTTCCTCCAGCGCCGCGTTGCCGGCCCGCTCGCCGAGGCCGTTGATGGTGCACTCGACCTGGCGGGCACCAGCCAGCACGGCGGCCAACGAATTGGAAACAGCCAGGCCGAGGTCGTTGTGGCAATGCACCGACCACACCACCTTGTCCGCATTGGGCACGCGCTCGATCAACCGGCGCATCGTCTCGGCGTACTGGAAGGGAATGGCGTAGCCGACCGTGTCCGGCACGTTGATGGTCCTGGCCCCGGCCTTGATCACCGCCTCGAAGACGCGGCACAGGAAATCGATCTCGGAACGCCCGGCATCCTCGGCCGAGAATTCGACGTCGTCGGTGAACTGCCGCGCCCAGCCGATGGCCTTGACCGCCTGCTCGACGACCTGGTCCGGCGTCATGCGCAGCTTCTTCTCCATGTGGATCGGCGAAGTGGCGATGAACGTGTGGATGCGACCCGAGGCCGCCGGCTTGATGGCTTCGCCGGAGCGCCGGATGTCGGCTTCGCTGGCGCGTGCCAGCGAACAGACGGTGGACTCGCGGATGCTCTGGGCGATCGCTTGAATGGCCTCGAAATCGCCGGGCGAGGCGGCGGCGAAACCGGCCTCGATGACGTCGACGCGCATCTTCTCCAGTTGGCGGGCGACACGGATCTTCTCTTCCTTGGTCATCGAGGCGCCGGGGCTCTGTTCGCCGTCGCGCAAGGTGGTATCGAAAATGACGAGATGCTGTTTGCTCATGGCTTGCTCCGGAAACTCAGGCGGCCTTGCGCTTGGCCAGGCCGACGGCCGCCAGCACATAGCCGGACAAGCCATAGACGACGAAGAAGGCGAACAGTGCGATCTCCGGGCTGTAGGCGACCAGCGCGAAGCCGAGCGCGATGGCGGCGATGACGAAGAAGGGCACGCTCTTCTTCAGATTGACGTCCTTGAAGCTGTAGTAGCGGATGTTCGAAATCATCGTCACGCCGGCGAAGATGGTCAGGGCGCAAGCCAGCCAGCGCACGTCGTAGCCGGCGACGCCGGTTTCGATCATGACCCAGACCAGGCCGGCCACCAGTGCCGCCGCGGCCGGCGACGGCAGGCCCTGGAAAAAGCGCTTGTCCATGACTTCCAGCGTCGTGTTGAAGCGGGCCAGACGCAGCGCGGCTCCGGCGCAGTAGATGAAGGCGGCGATCCAGCCGAGACGGCCGAGGTCGCGCAGCGCCCATTCGTACATCACCAGCGCCGGCGCGGCGCCGAAGCTGACCATGTCGGACAGCGAATCGTACTCGGCGCCGAAAGCCGACTGGGTATTGGTCAGGCGGGCCACCCGGCCATCCAGCCCGTCGAGCACCATGGCGATGAAAATAGCCATCGCCGCCCGCGCGAAATCGCCCTGCATCGCCTGGACGATGGCGAAGAAACCGGCGAACAGCGCCGCCGTGGTGAACAGGTTGGGCAGAACGTAGATACCGCGCCGCTTCACTTCCGGATTGAACAGGGACTTACGGGGCTTGAGTTCGGTCATGGATCGCTTAGGGACGGATAACCGGAAAAGGATACACCGTGACCGGCGTAGCCCGAAAAACAACTTGGGCGGTGCAGATTCCCACACCGCCCAAAGCGAAGGTAGCGCTAGGTTCGCCCGCGCAGACAGTACGTCAGTACGGCAAGCGGAAGCAACGACGCGCTACCGGGCCAGCGCCAAGCTTAGTTCTTGGACTGGTCGACCAGCTTGTTCTTCTTGATCCACGGCATCATGTCGCGCAACTGGCCGCCGACCGTCTCGATCGGATGTACCGCGTTGAGGCGACGGCGGGCCGTCATGCTCGGGTAGTTGGTGCGGCCTTCGAGGATGAACATCTTGGCGTACTCGCCGGTCTGGATGCGCTTCAGGGCATTGCGCATGGCTTCGCGCGACTGCTCGTTGATGACTTCCGGGCCGGTCACGTACTCGCCGTACTCGGCGTTGTTCGAGATCGAGTAGTTCATGTTGGCGATGCCGCCTTCGTAGATCAGGTCCACGATCAGCTTCAGTTCGTGCAGGCATTCGAAATACGCCATCTCCGGCGCGTAGCCTGCTTCCACCAGCGTCTCGTAGCCGGCGCGGATCAGTTCGACAGTACCGCCGCAAAGGACAGCCTGCTCGCCGAACAGGTCGGTCTCGCACTCTTCCTTGAAGGTGGTCTCGATGATGCCGGCGCGGCCGCCGCCGATCGCCGAGGCGTAGCTGAGGCCGAGGTCGTGCGCATTGCCGGACGAGTCCTTGTGGATCGCGATCAGGCAGGGCACGCCGGCGCCGCGCTGATATTCGCCGCGGA
>JAVBRT010000014.1:0-66490 GCA_031547725.1 Azonexus sp.
GGCGAACAAGAAGGATTCGACCGTGCGGCGTTAATCGGGCATTTTTATGAATGTTCATTCGGGGCCTCGGGGGCTTGTATGGTTGGTGCCTCCAATTCTCCGGGGAGACACCCCGAGTGAACAACCTACAGAGAGATCACACCTAGCTGCGCCGGGCCATCCCGGAGTCGATCTGGTCGCACCATTGCTGCCTGATCGTCCATCCCGGCATCGTCGGCGATCGCGGACCGTCGGCGCTGGACTGGGCGATCGCCGAGCGGCGGCCGGAATGGGGCGTCGCCGTGCTGCAGGCGGAAGCGGAGATGGATGCCGGGCCGGTCTGGGCAGCCGCGCATTTCCCGTTGCCGGCGGCGCGTAAATCCTCGGTCTATCGCAACGAAGTCGCCGCGCGGCCTTGCATGCCGTGCTGACCGCGGTCGAGCGCTTCGAGCGTGGCGAGTTCGTGCCGCGGCGCGTAACGGCCCGTTGCCGGCCATCGTTCGGCGCGACGAAACCAGGGCGGCCGGAAAGCCCCGCGCTATCTGGCGCGGTCCGTTTCGGTTGCGGAAAAGCCTTGCGACAAAAGGCTTTGCAGGTATTGCCACGAACTGTGGAATATCACACAGCCTGTTTTTCCCCTCCCGGACTACCCTGCGTCGCAGGAGGTGTCGTCATGGCAATTAAGGCAATCGTGTTGTTGAAGAAAAGCGAGTTCCTTGCCGAGCTCAGCGATGGCCGGCGTCTGGTTCACCACGAACTGTGCGGCCTGGCCGAAGCCTTGCATCGGGCCGGCGCGCTGGCCGAGGATACGCAGTGCGAATGGCGTCCCGGCCACCGCATGCTGACCGCCGGTCAGCAGGTGGCGTTGAGCGCGGAAATGTTCCGTCTGGAGAAAGAGGATGCCGGGCAAGCGGAGCCAGTCCATGCCGCCGAGCCGGCGCTCGGGCCCGGTCGCGGCATCGCGCTGGTCGCTTGATTCTTGCGTCGTTTTTTCGTCGATCCCGCCGGCCGCCTTGGGCGGCCGGTTTTCGTTCAGGCCGGGCGTCGGCGCCACAGCGGCGCCAGGCCGAGCAGGCCGAGCAGCGGTCCGGGCAGCAGCAGCCAGGCGATGTGCTGTTGCCAGGCGCCGACCCAGGCGGTGCCCAGGTGAATCGAGCCCATCGTGATGGCGAAGCCGATGGCGTTCTGGAAGGCCAGGGCGCTGCCGACGATTTCTGGTGGGCAGGCGCGCGCCGAGAGCGCCGAGAAATGCGGCGAATCGGCGACCACGGCGGCGCCCCAGAGCAGCAGCAGGGCCGCCTTGGCCCAGTCCGGCCAGGCCGTGCCGAGCGGGTAAAGGGCGCAGCATAGGGCCGACAGGGCCAGCGCCGTGGCGGCGACGCGGGCGCTGCCGACATGCCGGCTCCACCAGCCGCCGGCGAGGCAGCCGAGGGTGCCGATGCCGATGATGGAGAAGGCGAAACCGGACAAGGCCGGGCTGCCGGGCGCCGCCAGGTCGCTGAGGACGACCAGCGCCGGGGCCAGCGTCCAGAAGGCGTACAACTCCCATTGATGGCCGAAATAGCCGAAGGCCGAGGCACGAAACTCGCCGATCGAGAAAGTGTGGAAGACGCGGCCCAGGCGCAGCGGCGGCGCGTCGTGCCGGCGCCTGAGGTGCGGCCCGTCGCCGAGATGCAGGATCAGTGCCGCGGCGCATAGCGCCAGTGCCGAGGACACCAGGATGGCGGCCGACCACGACCAGCCGGCGCCGGCCAGGCGGATGCCGTGCGGCAGCGCCGTGCCCAGGGTGAGCATGCCGACCAGTTGGGCCAGCGCGCTGCCGGCGCGCTCCGGCACCCAGCTGACGACCAGCTTCATGCCCAGCGGGTAGACGCCGGCCAGGCACAGGCCGACGACGAAGCGCAGCGGCACGCCGGCGGTCATGCCGGTCGCCAGCAGGGCGAAGGCGGCATTGGACAGGGCGCCGGCGACGGCGCAGACGGCGAAGATGCGGCTGGCGGCGAAGCGGTCGGCGAGGCCGCTGATGGCGAAACTGAGGGTGCCGGCGATGAAGCCGAGCTGGACCGCGTTGGTCAGCGTGCCAAGGTCGGCGGCGCCGATGCCCCACTGGCGGATCAGGTCATCGGCGGCGCTGTTGGCCGAGAACCATAGCGAGGTGCCGAACAACTGGGCGAGGACGATGACGGGAACCGGATGGCGCATGGCGACGGCGGCGATGAAGGGCCGCCAAGCATAACCCGGCGGCACCCGCCCGTGGACGGGCGCCGCCGGGAGTTCAGAAGCCGATCTTGCGGCCGCGGCCCGTGCGCGCCGTCTCGAAATCGCGCGCCTCGATCGTGTTGCGGCCTTCTAGCTTGGCCGTGCCGAGGGCGGCCAGCAGGCGCTTCTTCATGTCGCGCGGCGGCAGGGCGGCGAGGCATTCGAGCACCGCCTCGTCGGCTTGCGGCGGAAAGCCCCAGTCGTGTTCGCCGACGATCTCGCGGTAGAGCGCGGCGGCGATGGCCAAAGCGGCGTCGCGGTCCGGGCGCGGCACCTCGTAGACGTTCATGCGGTTGAGGATCGGCTCCGGGATCGCCCGCTCGTCGTTGGCCGTCGTCACCCACAGGATGTGCGAGGCGTCGATGTCGATATCGATGAACTCGTCCTTGAAGGCTTTCGCCGTATCGTTTTCGAGCAGGCCGTAGAGCGCGCCCAGGGGATCGTAGCGGGCATCGCCACCGGCCTTGTCGATCTCGTCGAGCACCACGATGGGGTTGGCGAAGTCGCCATGCACCAAAGTGTGCGCCACCTTGCCCGGCTTGGCGTTGCTCCACTGCGAGGAAGCCCCGGACAGCACCCAGCCGGCGGTCAGCGCGCTCATCGAGATGAATTCGTGGCCGGTGCCGAGCCGGGCCGCCAGTGCGCGGGCGAAATGCGTCTTGCCGATGCCCGGTTCGCCGAGCAGCAGGATCGGCGTGAAGTGGGTCGGTTCGTTGCCGGCCACGGCCAGCGCCAGGTATTTCTTCAGATCGTCGATGACGGCGGCGAAATTGGGGCAGCTGTCGTAGAGATCGTCGATCATGTCGGCGCCGTTGGGGCGGACCAGGAAGCGGCCGCCGCCGCGCTGGCGCATCTTCTCGTAGTAGCTGGCCAGCGCCTCGTTGCGGTTGCCCGCCGCGTCTTCCAGCGCCCGCTCGATGTCGGCGACGTGGTAGATGGTGCGCTCCTCGGCCACCGAGAGCCGGATGTCGTGGCTGGCCATGATGACTTCCTCCTTGAAAGCGCCGCCCCGGCGGGGCGGTCGCAAAAAAGACAAAGCACGGTGCTACGACAGGTTCAAAGCATTTCCCGTTCCTGCAAACGGGTCAGGGCATCCAGAAGCTCGCTTTCTGCTCGACGCGGGTATCCGGGTTGGCCTGATCGACGATGACGAAGACGATCGGATGCGAGCCGCTGCCGACGCTGCCCGGTTCGGCCGCCACCGTCAGCGTCAGGTCCTGCATCGCGGCGCTGGCGACGCTGGCGCTGTCGCTGCCCTGCAGGTGGATGCCGGGCAGGCCCTGGACACTGATGCGGAAATGGCGGTCCTGCTCGCTGGCGTTGGTCAGATGCATCTGGAAGGTGTTCTCGATGGCGCCGCTGTCGCCTTCGCGGTAGAGCACGCTGCGGTCCTTCTGGACGCCGACCTTGAGCGGCGTCTTGGTCGCCAGCGACCAGGCGACGGCGCCGCCCAGCACCATGAACGCGGCCAGGTAGATCATGGTGCGCGGGCGGGCGGCGCGCCGGACGATCTGCGGCCGCGTGTAGTGATGCTCGACGGCATTCTCGGTCGAGTAGCGGATCAGGCCGCGCGGATACTTCATCTTGTCCATCACCTGGTCGCAGGCGTCGACGCAGGCGGCGCAGCCGATGCATTCGAGCTGCAGCCCCTCGCGGATGTCGATGCCGGTCGGGCAGACCTGGACGCAGATGCCGCAGTCGATGCAGTCGCCCAGTCCGGCGGCGCGCGGGTCGGCGCTCTTGCCGCGGCTGCCGCGCGGCTCGCCGCGCTCGGCGTCGTAGGCGATGATCAGCGTGTCGCGGTCGAACAGCACGAACTGGAACTGGGCGTAGGGGCAGATGTACTTGCACATGTGCTCGCGCAGGAAGCCGGCCATGCCGTAGGTCGCGCCGCCGTAGAACAACACCCAGAAGATTTCCCAGGCGCCGATGCGGCCCTGGCCGATATTGGCCAGCAATTCGCGGATCGGCGTGAAGTAGCCGACGAAGGTAAGGCCGGTCCACAAGGCGATGATCAGCCAGAGCGCATGCTTGAGCGTCTTCTTGCGGATTTTTTCCGGCGTGCGCGGGCCGGCGTCGAGCTTGATGCGCTGCGGCCGGTCGCCCTCGATCCATTGCTCGATCCACAGGAAGATTTCGGTATAGACCGTCTGCGGGCAGGCGTAGCCGCACCACAGGCGGCCGGCGACGGCGGTGAACAGGAACAGCGCCAGCGCCGAGAGCAACAGCAGCAGGGTCAGGTAGATGGTGTCCTGCGGGTAAAGCACCAGATCGAAGATGTAGAAGCGCCGCTCCTCGAGATCGAAGAGCATCGCCTGGCGGCCGTTCCACGGCAGCCAGCAGAGGCCGTAGAAGGCAAGCTGGGTGAGCCAGACGAAAGCGATCCGCCAGTTCTGGAAGCGGCCCTTGATGCTGCGCGGATAGACTTTGGCGTTGGGGTCGACCTCCGCCTTGATCGGGATGACCCTTTGTTTCGTAGCTTGTTTTACCATGACGCCGGTCTGGACTCTCTGCTGGATTTATAACATGTATAATTTTTGCAGCTTATGGTAGCAATGAACATCCTGAACGTGCAATCCCTGGACACGAACCGATGCGACTGAGCAGTTTTTCCGATTACAGCCTGCGCCTGCTGATGTATCTCGGCGTGCGTAGCGAGCGGCTGGTCACGGTCGGCGAGGTGGCGGCGGCCTATGGTATTTCCGTCAACCACCTGACCAAGGTGGCGCACCATCTCGGCCGTCTCGGCTATGTCGAGACGGTGCGCGGCAAAGGTGGCGGCCTGCGCCTGGGCAAGGCCGCCGAGGCGATCCGCCTGAGCGACGTGATCCGCGCCACCGAGGTCGACTGGGCGCTCGTCGAATGCTTCGCCTCCGGCAGTCAGTGCCAGATCCACGGCGCCTGCCGCCTACCGCCGATTCTCGACGAGGCGCTGGCGGCGATGTTCGCGGTGCTCGACCGCTATACCCTGGCCGACCTGCTGCTGCAGCCGCAAGGCCTGGACCGGGCGCTGCTGCAGGCGCGCTGAGCGCCGCCGCCGGGTGCTCCAGGCCGCGATTGGCGGCGTTGTGCAGGCGTTTTTTCCGGAACCCGAGCGATGGAACGCTTCACCATTTCGCTCGACGAGTCCCTGGCCCGCCAGTTCGACGCGCTGATCGCCGCCCGCGGCTACGCCAACCGCTCGGAAGCCGTGCGCGACCTGATCCGCGGCGCGATCGAGGGCGACCGCCAGCGCGACCCGCCCGCCGGCCACTGCGTGGCCAATCTCTCCTACATCTACAACCACCGCGAGCGCGAACTGGCCGAGCGCCTGACCAGCCTGCAACACGACCACCACGACCTGACGGTGGCTGCCATGCATACCCACCGCGATCACGACAACTGCCTGGAAACGGTGATCCTCAAGGGTGCCGCCGTCCGGCGTTTCGCCGAGGCGCTGATGGCCGAGCGCGGCGTGCGCCACGGCCAGCTCAACGTGATCGTCCTCGAAACCGAGCAGCACCATGCCCATGACGCCCACGGACAAGCCCATGTTCATTACCGACCCGCCCGCTGCGGCGTTCCGCCCGCCGGCGCCGAGTCGCTCGGCGAGTTGGCCTGGATCGAGGTGATCGAGAAGATGAACGAGGTCTACAAGCTACATGCTGCCGCAGAAGATCACATGCAGGTCGTGGCCAACGAGCCGGAACGGGTCAAGGCCTACTCCCAGGACTCTCGCGTCAAATATGCCGTTAAAACTATTTGCGGGTCTGGTTAATAGAGGCTCCTCGGGCCAGTTGCAGCGGGTCGTCATGAACCTGGTGCAGAATGCCAGTGATGCGGCGCTGCATCGGCCGGCGGCGCGGCTGCAGATCGTCGGCCGCAGCGCCGACGGCCAGATCGAGCTGCGCTTCCGCGACAACGGGCCGGGCATTGCCGCCGGTCATCTCGACCGTCTACGCACGTCTTTTTCACGACCAAGCCGGTTGGCCAAGATGCTGGGCTGAACCTGTCGATCAGCTACGGCATCGTCGAGAGCCACGGCTACCGGCTACCGGCTGCCGGCTGCCGGCTGGCGGCTGCCAATCGTGCCGATGGCGGAGCGGACTGGCTTTCGGCGGCGCGCTGGTCGCTGTCGTCGCCTTGGGTTTCGTCATGGCCGTGCATCTGGCGCGCCGGCCGGTCGCGGCCTGAGATAAAACCCTTGGGTAGTGCCGGGCGAACCGGCTTTTCATTTGTTGGTCCTGCCTGGCCCGGCGGTGGCGAAAAAGGTTGTCCTGTCGCCGCTGCAAGTCCGCGCCCGGGCCGAGAGTCCGGAAGGCATCACCGGCGGCGAGGGCGCGGTCGCCAGCCAGTACCCGACGCCGTGCCGTCGTTTCAGAGGGCATTGGCGGCGGGCTGCGGATTCTACGTAGCCGCGCCGATAATCCATAATTACGTATCCACAGCAACCAGGAGTTGGAGTAACCTACGGGGTTTTCCCCAATAGCCACCCGCCGAGGAGAATCCGTGGAAAAGGATTTGCGCGAAGCCGCACTTGAATATCACCGCTGGCCCACACCGGGCAAGATTTCCATTCGCCCGACCAAGGGCCTGACCAATCAGCGCGACCTGGCTCTCGCCTACTCGCCGGGGGTTGCCGCCGCCTGCGACGCCATCGTCGAGGATCCGGCCACCGCCGCCGACTACACCTCGCGCGCCAACCTGGTCGGCGTGGTCACCAACGGCACCGCCGTGCTCGGTCTCGGCAACATCGGCCCGCTGGCCTCGAAGCCGGTGATGGAAGGCAAGGGTTGCCTGTTCAAGAAATTCGCCGGCATCGACGTGTTCGACATCGAACTGGCCGAGAACGACCCGGACAAGCTGATCGACATGATCGCCGCGCTGGAGCCGACGCTCGGCGGCATCAACCTGGAAGACATCAAGGCGCCGGAGTGCTTCTACATCGAGCAGAAGCTCAAGGAGCGGATGAACATCCCGGTCTTCCACGACGACCAGCACGGCACCGCGATCATTTCCGCCGCGGCCATGCTCAACGGCCTGAAAGTGGTCGGCAAGAAGATCGAGGAAATCAAGGTCGTCTGCTCGGGCGCCGGCGCCGCCGCCATCTCCTGCCTCAACCTGTGGTGCGATCTCGGCGTCAAGCGCGAGAACATCACCGTCTGCGACTCCAAGGGCGTCATCTACGTCGGCCGTCCCGGCGGCATGGACGAGACCAAGGCCCGCTACGCCCAGGACACCGACAAGCGCACCCTGGCCGACGCCATGGTCGGCGCCGACGTCTTCCTCGGCCTGTCGACGGCCGGTGTGGTCAAGCAGGAAATGGTCACGAGCATGGCCAAGCAGCCGATGATCTTCGCGCTGGCCAACCCGACCCCGGAAATCATGCCCGAGCTGGTCAAGGCGGTGTGCCCCGAGGCGATCATCGCCACCGGCCGTTCCGACTACGTGAACCAGGTCAACAACGTGCTCTGCTTCCCCTTCATCTTCCGCGGCGCGCTCGATGTCGGCGCCACCCGCATCACCGAGGAGATGAAAATGGCGTCGGTGCGCGCCATCGCCGAACTGGCCGAGGCCGAAGTCACCGACGAGGTGGCCATGGCCTATCCCGGCCACGAGTTGTCCTTCGGCCCGGAATACCTGATCCCGAAACCCTTCGATCCGCGCCTGATCGTCAAGATCGCGCCGGCGGTGGCCAAGGCGGCGATGGATTCCGGCGTCGCCACGCGGCCGATCACCGACTGGGAGGCCTATCGCGCCAAACTGTCCGAGTTCGTCTATCACACCGGCGTCGGCATGCGCGCCATCTTCCAGGCCGCCCGCCAGGCGCAGGGCAAGCGCATCATCTACGCCGAGGGCGAAGAGGAACGCGTGCTGCGCGCCGCCCAGGTGGTCATCGAGGAAAAATTCGCCCGGCCGATCCTGATCGGCCGCCCGGATGTCATCGTTCATCGCCTGGAAAAAGCCAAGCTGCGCATCAAGCCGGGCGTCGATTTCGACGTCGTCAACCCGGACCAGGACGAGCGCTACCGCGAGTGCTGGACCGCCTACCACAAGCTGATGGCGCGCCGCGGCGTGACGCCGGCGCTGGCCAAGGAAGCGATGCGCCGCAAGCCGACGCTGATCGGCTCGATGCTGCTCAAGCTCGGCTACGCCGATGGCCTGATCTGCGGCACCACCGGCCAGTTCAGCCACCACCTCGGGGTCATCCGCGAAGTCATCGGCAAGCGCGCGGGCGTCAACACGCTGGCGGCGATGAACTACCTGATGCTGCCCGGCCGCTCGCTGTTCATCTGCGACACGCACGTGAACGAGAATCCGAGCGCCGAGGAAATCGCCGAAATGACGCTGATGGCCGCCGAGCAGGTCAAGCGCTTCGGCAGCCAGCCGAAAGTGGCGCTGCTGTCGCATTCCAACTTCGGTTCCGTGGCCTCCGAGTCGGCGCGCAAGATGCGCACCGCCGCCGGTCTGGTCTCGGCGATGAGCGCCGGCGAACTGGAAGTCGATGGCGAAATGCACGGCGATGCCGCCTTGCACGAGGGCATCCGCCGCGAGGCCAATCCGGAGTCGCCGCTGAAGGGCGAGGCCAACCTGCTGGTGATGCCCAACATCGAAGCCGCCAACATTTCCTACAACCTGCTCAAGATGACCGGCGGCGAAGGCGTCACCATCGGTCCCATCCTGCTCGGCGCGGCCCGCCCGGTGCATGTGCTGACGGCGACGGCGACCGTGCGCCGCCTGGTCAACATGACGGCGCTGGCGGTCGTCGAGTCGATGGAACGATAAGACGGCATTCCTGCCGGTACACAAGGCCTCGCCACGGCGAGGCCTTTTTCATGGGGGGTAGCCGCTGACACTGAGGCGAGGGCGTGCCGGCGCCCGCCGTTCTTCGCTGCCGGCCGCCGCCAAGGCAAGCGGCGTCAGGCCGCCAGTCGTTGCAGCAGCTTGTCGTGAATGCCGCCGAAGCCGCCGTTGCTCATCACCAGAATGTGGTCGCCGGGGCGGGCGGCGGCGGCGATGCGCTCGACCAGCGCGTCGAGATCCTCGGCGACGCTGGCCCGCTCGCCCATCGGCGCCAGCGCCGCGGCGGCATCCCAGCCGAGGTTGCCGGCGTAGCAGTAGGCGGCATCGACTTCGCGCAGGCTGGCCGGCAACTGGCTTTTCATGGTGCCCAGCTTCATCGTGTTCGAGCGCGGCTCGAGCACGGCCAGGATGCGGGCATTGCCGACCTTGCGTCGCAGGCCGGCGACGGTGGTGGCGATGGCCGTCGGATGGTGGGCGAAATCGTCATACACGGTGATGCCGCGCACCGTGCCACGGATTTCCATGCGCCGCTTGACGTTGCCGAAGCGGGCCAGCGCCTCCAGTCCCTTGGCGAACGGCACGCCGACATGGCGGGCGGCGAGCAGCGCGGCGCAGGCGTTGGCCCGGTTGTGGGCGCCGGACAATTGCCAGACGGCGCGGCCGATTTCGCCCGCCGGCCCGGACAGAATCAATTCACCGCTGGCGTCGTCGCCGTCGGTGCGATAGCCGGCCGGGTCGTCGAAACGTTCGACCGGCGTCCAGCAGCCGCGTTGCAGCACGCGCTCGAGACTGGCTTCGCCGGCATTCGCGACGATCAGGCCGGAAGCGGGCAGGGTGCGCACCAGGTGATGAAATTGCGTCTCGATGGCGGCAAGATCACTGAAAATGTCGGCATGATCGAATTCGAGGTTGTTGAGGATCGTCGTCCGTGGGCGGTAGTGGATGAACTTGGAGCGCTTGTCGCAGAAGGCGGTGTCGTACTCGTCGGCCTCGATGACGAAGAAGGGCGTGTCGCCGAGTCGGGCCGAGACGCCGAAATTGAGCGGCACGCCGCCGATCAGGAAGCCCGGCGCCAGGCCGGCGTCCTCCAGTATCCAGGCCAGCATCGAGCTGGTCGTCGTCTTGCCGTGGGTGCCGGCGACGCCGAGCACCCAGCGCCCTCGCAGGATGTTGTCGGCCAGCCATTGCGGGCCGGAAACATAGGGCAGGCCCTGGTCGAGAATGGCTTCGAGCAGCGCATTGCCGCGCGAAATGGCGTTGCCGATCACGAACAGGTCGGGTTTCAGGGCGCTTTGGTCGGCCGCGTAGCCTTCGATCAGCTCGATGCCGGCGGCGCGCAACTGGTCGCTCATCGGCGGATAGACATTGGCGTCGCAGCCGGTGACCCGGTGGCCGGCCGCCACGGCCAGCTGGGCGATGCCGCCCATGAAGGTGCCGCAGATGCCGAGAATGTGAATGTGCATGGCGCGTACTGTGGTTAGAATGGGGGCGATTCTACCTTGCCCCAGCTCCATGCCCCGCCATGACCGGTTCCGCCCGGCGTCCGCCGCCCGGGCCAGCATCGCCAGCACCGCCGCCCGCCTGATGGCCGAGGACGGCATCACCGACTATCACCACGCCAAGAAGAAGGCCGCCCGCCAGTTGGGTCTGGCCGAGCATGCGCAATTTCCCGACAACGCCGAGGTCGAGGCCGAGCTGCGTGCCTACCGCAGCCTCTATCGCGGCGAGCAGCATCCGGAATTGCTCGCCGCCCTGCGCCGGGCGGCGCTCGAATTGCTGGAGCTGCTTGCCGACTTCCGCCCCTATCTGACCGGTTCGGTGCTCGAAGGCACGGCCGGCGAACATTCGAGCATCGACATCCTGCTTTTTGCCGACAGCGCCAAGGAAATCGAGATTTTCCTGCTCAATCGCAACATTCCTTTCGCCCACGGCGCACCCGGCCACGACAAGGCCGAGGCGGTGCTGGTCGTCGATACGCCGGTGGCCGACGCCAACCTGGTGATCTTTCCCGTCGCCTGCGAGCGCGTCAGTCTCAAATATCGCGACGGCCGGCCGCGCGAACGGATCAAGGCGGAGCCGCTGCGCGCCCTGCTTTGATAAGCGAATCCTGAAGCGGTCCGACTGGACAAATTGTAGCGATTTGCGGCAAACTCGCCGCCATGACGAAGCGAAAAACTGCTTCCGGGCCGGCCGAAAAGCCCCGCATCCTGGTGGTGCACGGGCCCAACCTGAACCTGCTCGGCGCCCGCGAACCCGAGCACTACGGCCGGGCGACCTTGTCCGATATCAATATGTCCCTGGCCCGCCTGGCCGAGGCGGCCGGCGTTGACCTGGATGCTTTCCAGAGCAATCACGAAGGGGCGCTGATCGAGCGCATCCATGTCGCGCGGGAGCAGGGCGTGCGCGCCATCATCATCAATCCGGCGGCCTACACGCATACCAGCGTCGCGCTGCGCGACGCCCTGGCCGCCGTCGCCATTCCGTTCGTCGAGGTGCACCTGTCCAACGTGCATGCCCGCGAACCGTTCCGGCATCACTCGTATTTCTCCGATCTGGCGATCGGCGTCATCTGCGGCCTCGGTCACGACGGCTATCGCCTGGCGCTGGAATACCTGCTCAACAATATCCACATCAACATCGAATAGACCGGCTTCTGCCGGCTTCTTGCGTCCAACGGGCGCCGTAAAGAAAAGAAGGGAGTTACCCATGGACTTGCGTAAACTGAAGAAACTGATTGATCTCGTGCAGGAATCCGGCATTTCCGAGCTGGAAGTCACCGAAGGCGAGGAAAAGGTCCGCATCGCCAAGCACTATGGTGGCGCCGTTGGCGCGCCGGTGCAGCAGTACATGGTGGCGGCGCCGGCCGCCGCGCCGCTGGCCGCTCCGGCCGGTGCCTCGGCGGTCAATCTCGACGACGAGGACGAGTTGCCGGAAGGCCATGTCGTCAAGTCGCCGATGGTCGGAACTTTCTACCGTTCGCCGTCGCCCGGCGCCGAAGCATTCGTCCAGGTCGGCCAGACGGTCAAGCAGGGCGATACCCTGTGCATTATCGAGGCGATGAAGCTGCTCAACGAAATCGAGGCCGACGCGTCGGGCGTCGTCAAGGCCATCCTGCTCGAGAACGGCGAGCCGGTGGAATTCGGCGAACCGCTGTTCGTGATCGGCTGAGCGGCCTCCCATGTTTGAAAAAATCCTCATTGCCAATCGCGGCGAAATAGCCTTGCGCATCCAGCGCGCCTGCCGCGAGTTGGGTATCAAGACCGTGGTCGTCCATTCCGAGGCCGACCGCGAAGCCAAGTACGTCAAGCTGGCCGACGAGTCGGTCTGCATCGGCCCGGCCGCTTCCGCCGCCAGCTACCTGAACGTGCCGGCCATCATTTCGGCGGCTGAGGTCTGCGACGCCCAGGCCATCCACCCCGGTTACGGCTTTCTTTCGGAAAACGCCGATTTCGCCGAGCGGGTCGAATCCTCGGGTTTCGTCTTCATCGGTCCGCGCGCCGAGACCATCCGCCTGATGGGCGACAAGGTGTCGGCCAAGGACGCCATGAAGGCGGCCGGCGTACCTTGCGTGCCCGGCTCCGAAGGCGCCCTGCCGGAGGATTCGAAGGAAATCATCAAGATCGCCCGCGCCATCGGCTACCCGGTGATCATCAAGGCGGCCGGCGGCGGCGGCGGGCGCGGCATGCGCGTCGTCCATACCGAGGCGGCGCTGGTCAATGCCGTGGCGATGACCCGGCAGGAAGCCGGCCAGTTCTTCGGCAACCCGGCCGTGTACATGGAAAAGTACCTGGAGAATCCGCGCCACGTCGAAATCCAGGTGCTGGCCGACCAGCACAAGAACGCCATCTATCTCGGCGAGCGCGACTGCTCGATGCAGCGCCGCCACCAGAAGGTCATCGAGGAGGCGCCGGCGCCGCACATTCCGGCCCGCCTGATCGCCCGCATCGGCGAGCGTTGCGCCGAAGCCTGCCGCAAGATCGGTTACCGCGGCGCCGGCACCTTCGAGTTCCTGTACGAGAACGGCGAGTTCTATTTCATCGAAATGAATACCCGCATCCAGGTCGAGCACCCGGTCACCGAGATGATCACCGGCGTCGACCTCGTGCAGGAGCAGATTCGCGTCGCCGCCGGCGAGAAACTGCGCTATCGCCAGAAGGACGTGGTGTTTCGCGGCCACTCCATCGAATGCCGCATTAACGCCGAAGATCCCTTCACGTTCGTGCCTTCTCCCGGCAAGATCGAGTTTTATCATCCGCCCGGCGGTCCCGGTATCCGCGTCGATTCGCATATTTACCAGGGCTACCGCGTGCCGCCGCACTACGACTCGATGGTGGCCAAGGTCATCGCCTACGGCGACACCCGCGAGCAGGCGATCCGCCGCATGCGCATCGCGCTGTCGGAAATGAGCATCCAGGGCATCAAGACCAATATTCCGCTGCACCAGGAATTGATGCTCGACGCCCGCTTCGTCGAGGGCGGCACCAGCATCCACTATCTCGAACAGAAGCTCGCCGACAAGGGCGAAGTGAAGGGCTAGGCATGAGCTGGCAAAGCCTCAGCTTCCTGACCGAGGCCGCCAGCGCCGAGCCCCTGTGCGACGCGCTGCTTGAGGCCGGCGCGTTGTCGGCGGCGATCGAGGATGCCGATGCCGGCACGCCGGACGAGCAGCCGCAGTTCGGCGAGCCCGGTTCGGTCAACGCGCCGGGCTGGAAGCACTCGCGCATCGTCGCCCTGATCGAGGCCGATGCCGACGCTGGCGCCTTGCTCGCCACGGCCGCCGCCGCGGTCGGCCTGCCCGGCATCGCCGATTACGCCGTCGAGCCGGTCGCCGAGCAGAACTGGGTGCAGTTGACCCAGTCGCAATTCGATCCGATCCGGGTGTCCGAGCGCCTGTGGATCGTACCGTCGTGGCATGAAAGTCCCGATCCGGCGGCGATCAACCTGATTCTCGATCCCGGCATGGCCTTCGGCACCGGCTCGCACCCGACCACCCGGCTGTGCCTGGAGTGGCTGGAACGCCAAGTTGCGCCCGGCTGTTCCCTGCTCGACTACGGCTGCGGCTCCGGCATCCTGGCCATCGCCGCCGCCCGGCTCGGCGCCGGCTCCGTCGCCGGTGTCGATATCGACAGCCAGGCGGTCGCGGCGGCGCGGGACAATGCCGAACGCAACGGCGTCGCGGCGCAGTTCGCCGATTCGGCGCAAGCGGTCGCCGGCGAGTATGACTTGGTCGTCGCCAACATCCTGTCCAATCCGCTGCGCGTGCTGGCCCCGGCCATCTGCGCCCATGTCCGCCCCGGCGGCCGCTTGGCGCTTTCCGGCATCCTCCGCGAGCAGGCGGCCGAGATCATCGGCATCTACGCCGCCTGGCTGCCGCTCGAAATAGCCGACGTCCGCGAGGACTGGGTATGTCTGGCCGGACGCAAGCCCTGATGCGCACCCGCTGCCCGGCATGCACCACGGTATTCCGGGTCACCTCCGAGCAGCTCCGCCTGAAGGCCGGCAAGGTACGTTGCGGCCATTGCCAGAGCGTCTTCAACGCCTTCGACCAACTGGTGCCGGAGGAGCCGCCGGCCGTCATCACCGAGGCGCCGGCGCCGTTCGCCGGGACGACGATCGAACTGGCTGCCCTGGCTGCCGGCGAGCGGACGCCAGGCGAAGCGCATCGGCCGGAGGTCGACGCGCTTGCCGCGATACCGGATACCGTTCCGTCGGTCGAGGCCGCATCTGCATCTGCATCTGCATCGGAGCCGGAGCCGGAGCCGGAGCCATCGGCTTGGGCCGAGACGCTGCCGCCGGCCGCTGTCGGCCGGGCGTTCGCCATGCTCGAGCCCTTGCCGGTTCCGGAAACCGTTGTCCCGGCCGCTGCTGAACTTGCAGCCGAGGCCGAGCCGGCGGAAACGATCGTCGAGGCGGGCGGCGAGACAGCCGATGAAAGTCCCGAGCAGTCCACCCAGGCGGCGCGCGAGGCCGGTCTGGTCGCCGCCCGCGAGTGGGCCGAGGCGCCGGCTTACAATCGCTGGGCGGCCGGCACGCTGGCTGGCGAGGCCCCGGGGTTCTCTGCCGAGGCGGGGCGGCGGGCGCTGTGGCCCTTCGTCATCGCCGTGCTGTTGCTGGGCCTGATCCTGGCGGCGCAACTGCTCTACCATTTCCGCACCGAGGTCGTGCGCTGGCTGCCCAGTGCCGCGGCCTACTACGAACTGCTCGGCGTCGCCGTGCCTTTGCCGCGCCAGGCCGAGCTGGTCGCCATCGAGTCGTCCGACCTGCAGTCGGACAACCTGCGCGGCCAGTTCGTGCTGCAGGCGACGCTGCGCAACCGGGCTTCCTACGCCCAGGACTGGCCGGCCCTCGAACTGACCCTGACCGATGCCGGCGACACGGTCGTCGCCCGCCGGGTGATGTCGGCCACCGAATACCTGCCGCCGGCGATCAGCCCGGAACGCTTCCCGGCCAACGGCGAAGTCGCCGTCCGCCTGTGGATCGAGGCGCGCGACCTCGGCGCCGCCGGCTACCGGCTCTACGTTTTCTACCCCTGATTCTGCTCATGACGACACTGATTTGCGGCTCGCTCGCCTTCGACAACATCATGGTCTTTCCGGACCGCTTCAAGAACCACATCCTGCCGGAACAGATCCACATCCTGAACGTCGCCTTCCTGGTCCCCGACATGCGCCGCGAGTACGGCGGCTGCGCCGGCAACATCGCCTACAACCTGCAATTGCTCGGCGGCGAGCCGCTGATCATGGCCACCGTCGGCGACGACGCGGCGCCCTATCTCGAGCGTCTCGACCGCCTCGGCCTGGCGCGCACGCACGTCCGCCAGGTAGCCGGCAGCTTCACCGCCCAGGCTTTCATCACCACCGATCTCGACGACAACCAGATCACCGCTTTCCACCCCGGGGCGATGAGCTTTTCGCAGCTGAACAAGGTCGGCCAGGCGAGCGGCGCCCGGCTCGGCATCGTCGCCCCGGACGGGCGCGAAGGCATGCTGCAGCATGCGCGTGATTTCGCCGCCGCCGGCGTTCCTTTCATTTTCGATCCGGGCCAGGGTTTGCCGATGTTCAACGGCGACGAGTTGCTCGATTTCATGAGCCTGGCCGACTACGCCTGCTTCAACGATTACGAGGCCAGGCTGCTGTGCGACCGTACCGGCCGCAGCCTGCCGGAACTGGCCGGCGCCATGAAGGCCCTGATCGTCACGCGCGGCGGCGAGGGGTCCGATATTTACGCCGATGGCGTTTGCCATGCGATTCCCTGCGCCGTCGCCGACGCCATTGTCGATCCGACCGGCTGCGGCGATGCCTATCGTGCCGGCTTGTTGTATGGCATCGCCAACGGCTTCGACTGGCCGACCACCGGCCGCCTGGCGGCGGTCATGGGAGCGATCAAGATCGCCCACCGCGGCGGCCAGAACCACCAGCCGAGCCGTGAGGAAATCGCCGCCCGCTACCAGCGCGCCTTCGGCGCCTCGCCCTGGTAGCGGACCACCGCTGCAACGGCGGCGCAAACTGCCTGCAATAGCGCTGTAACCGGCGGCGCCCATGCTGTTCTCCATACCCGACAGGAGAACAGCATGGAACAACGACATCTGCACCCCAGCGAGCAACGCGCCGAGCGCCCCAGCCTGACGGTCGCCCTGGCCCGCGGCAACAGCGAAATCCTCGAGGCCCAGCGCCTGCGCCACCGCGTTTTCGCCGGCGAACTCGGCGCCCGGCTGCCGAGCCGCACGCCGGGCGTCGATCACGACATCTACGATCCCTTCTGCGAGCATCTGCTGGTGCGCGACACGCGCTCCGGCGAGGTGGTCGGCACCTACCGCGTCCTGGCGCCGGAAGACGCCGCCCAGATCGGCTACTACGCGGAAAACGAGTTCGACCTGACGCGCCTGCAGCACCTGCGCCCGCGCCTCGTCGAAATCGGCCGCTCCTGCGTCCATCCCGATTACCGCAACGGCGCCACCATCATGCTGCTGTGGTCCGGCCTGGCCGACTACATGATCCGCCACGGCTACGACTACCTGATGGGCTGCGCCTCGATCAGCATGGCCGACGGCGGCCATGCCGCGGCCAGCTTGTATAATCGCCTGGCCGCCGGGCACCTCGGGCCGCAGGAGTACCGCGTCTTTCCGCGCTGTCCGCTGCCGCTGGCGGCGCTGCAGCGGGATCGCCCGGCCGAGGTGCCGCCGCTGATCAAGGGCTATCTGCGGGCCGGCGCCTGGATCTGCGGCGAACCGGCCTGGGATCCGGACTTCAACACCGCCGACCTGCCGATCCTGATGCCGATGGCCAGGGTTTCCGGCCGATACGCCAAGCACTACCTGGGACAAGCCGCCTGAATCGAACTTCCTCTTTGCTCCGCTGCTGGCGCCTCTGCCGTGTGTTTCTGCTGCTGCTGGCCGGCCTGCTGGTCACGCTGCTGGTCTGTTCCTGGTGCGGCGAGGCCGCTCGCCTGCGCCTCAAGGCCAGCTGGGCGGTGGCCCTGCTCGCCGCCTTGGGCGTCGAGGTCGAGGCCGACCTGAGCCATGCCGTGCCGGGCGCCCTGATCGTCGCCAACCATATTTCCTGGATCGACATTTACGTCATCAACGCGGCGTTGCCGGCTGCCTTCGTGTCCAAGGCGGAAGTGCGCGACTGGCCGCTGATCGGCTGGCTGGCGAGGCGTCACGATACCATCTTCCTGCGCCGCGGCAGCCGCGGCCATGCCCGGCTGATCAATGCCGAGATTGCCGCCGTGCTCGGGCGCGGCGGCCATGTCGCCGTGTTTCCCGAAGGCACGACCACCGACGGCCGCAGCCTGCTGCATTTCCATGCCGCGCTGCTGCAGCCGGCGCTGACGGCCGGCCACCCGGTGCTGCCGGTGGCCTTGTCCTATTGGGAGCCGGACGGCCGGCGCAGCCTGGCGCCACGCTACGACGGCACGATTTCCCTGGGCCAGTGCCTGCGGGCCATTCTCGGCCGGCGCCGGCTGACCGCCCGCCTGGTGACGATGCCGGCCTGCGGCGGCGACGGCGCGTCGCGCAAGCAGGTGGCCGCCGAGGCGCGGGCGGCTATCGCTTCAGGGGCCGGGCTTCCGTTGGCGAGCAGTTCACCTGGAACAAGCGGCGATCCTCCAGGCGGATCGCCGTCAGATGCCCGCCCCACAGGCAGCCGGAGTCCAGCGCCAGCAGATGCGGCGTGATCTTGAGGCCGAGCGCCGACCAGTGGCCGGTGACCAGCACGGCGTCGGCGCTCCGCCGGCCGGGGGCGTCGAACCACGGCAGATGGCCGGCCGGGGCGTTGCTCAGCTTCCCCTTGCTTTTGAATTCCATGACGCCGTCCGGTGTGCAGAAACGCATCCGCGTCATGGCGTTGACGATCACCCGCAGGCGCGGCCAGCCCTCCAGGTCGTCCGACCAGGCGGCTGGCTCGCTGCCCCACAGGTTGAGGATGAAGTCGCGGAACCGTTCGCCCCGCAGCATGGCCTCGACCTCGCGCGCCAGTTCGCGGGCGCGCGCCGCCGTCCATTGCGGCAGCAGGCCGGCATGCACCAGGCAATACTCGCCCTCGGTATGGCATAGCGGCTGGCGGCGCAGCCAGGCCAGCAGTTCGCCGGCGTCGGGGGCGTCGAGCACCGGCTGCAGCGTGTCGTCCTTGGCGCGGAACTTGGCGCCGCCCTCGGCCACCATCAGCAGGTAGAGGTCGTGATTGCCGAGCACGGTCAAAGCGGCGTCGCCCAGCGCGTGGATGAAGCGCAGGGTTTCCAGCGACTTGGGACCGCGATTGACGAGGTCGCCAACCAGCCACAGGCGGTCGCTGGCCGGGTCGAAGGCGCACTGGTCGAGCAGCCGGCGCAGCGCGTCGTAGCAGCCCTGGATGTCGCCGATGGCGTAGGTGGCCATGCCGCAGCGCTATCTGATGGTCGCCGGTTCGGCGCGGAAGCGCGGCTTGTCGCTGTGGCAGGCAGCCGGAGCGGCCTTGATCCGACTTTGCCGGGTCAGCCCGCGCTGCAAACCGCGGCCCGGTGTGCGCTGGCGCGCGGTCATTCGACGGTGACCGATTTGGCCAGATTGCGCGGTTTGTCCACGTCGGTGCCCTTGACCAGGGCGGCGTGGTAGGAGAGCAGTTGCAGCGGCACGACGTGCAGGATCGGCGACAGTTCGCCGTAGTGCTCCGGCAGGCGCAGGATGTGCACGCCTTCCGACTCCGGGATTTCCGAGTCGGCGTCGGCGAAGACGTAGAGTTCGCCGCCCCGCGCCTGGACTTCCTTGAGGTTGGATTTCAGCTTGTCGAGCAAGGTGTCGTTGGGGGCCACCGAGATCACCGGCATGTCGGCGTCCACCAGCGCCAGCGGGCCGTGCTTGAGTTCGCCGGCCGGATAGGCCTCGGCGTGGATGTAGGAGATTTCCTTGAGCTTCAGCGCGCCTTCCATGGCGATCGGGAAGTGGCGGCCGCGGCCGAGGAACAGGGCGTGGTGCTTGTCGGCGAAACGCTTGGCCCAGGTTTCGATGGCCGGTTCGAGTTCGAGCACCTTGTTGATCGCCACCGGCAGGTGGCGCAGCTGATCGATGTAGGCGCCTTCCTGTTCGCCGCTCAGGCGTTGGCGCAGCTTGGCCATGACCAGGGTCAGGACGAACAGCGCGGCCAGCTGGGTGGTGAAGGCCTTGGTCGAGGCGACGCCGATTTCCGGGCCGGCGCGGGTGATGAAGCGCAGCGCGCATTCGCGGACGATGGCCGATTCCGGCACGTTGCAGATGGCCAGGGTCTTGCTCTGGCCAAGCGCCTTGGCGTGGCGCAGGGCGGCCAGGGTGTCGGCCGTCTCACCCGATTGCGAGATGGCGACGATCAGCTGGCGCGGATTGGGCACCGAGGTCCGATAGCGGTACTCGCTGGCGATCTCGACGGTGCACGGCACGCCGGCGATGGCTTCGAGCCAGTAGCGGGCGGCGAAGCCGGAATGGCTGCTGGTGCCGCAGGCGAGAATCAGGATGTTGTCGACATCGGCCAGCAACTGTCCGGCTTCGGCGCCGAAAATGCCGGGCTGGATCGTCTTGCTGCCGCCGACGATTTCCAGCGTGTTGGCCAGTGCCTCGGGTTGCTCGAAGATTTCCTTCTGCATGTAGTGGCGGTAGGTGCCGAGTTCGACGGCGGCGGCCGACAGTTCCGAGACATGCACCGGGCGCTCGACCGGCGTGCCGTCGAGCCGGCTGATGCGCACGCCGGCCGGCGTCAGTTCGGCGACGTCGCCGTTTTCCAGATAGACCATGTTGCGCGTCACCTGCAGCAGCGCCGAGGCGTCGGAGGCGGCGTAGTTGCCGTGTGCGGAGACGCCGAGCAGCAGCGGCGAGCCTTCGCGGGCGACGACGACCTTGCCCGGCTGGCGGTGGTCGACGACGGCGATGGCGTAGGCGCCGACCAGGCGGCGGCAGACCTGGCGCACGGCGGCGAACAGGTCGGGCTCCTGGCGCAGGGTCGCGGCGATCAGATGGGCGATGCTCTCGGTGTCGGTGTCGGAGGTGAACACGTAGCCCTGGGCCGTCAGTTCGGCGCGCAGGGTTTCGTAATTCTCTATGATGCCGTTATGGACGACGGCGATCGAACCGGACACGTGCGGGTGGGCGTTGCGCTCGCAGGGGACGCCGTGGGTGGCCCAGCGGGTGTGGGCGATGCCGGTGACGGCGGCGGTGCCAGCGGCGGCGGCTTCCAACTCGGCGACGCGGCCGACCGAGCGGATGCGGCGGATGCTATCGCCGTCGATGACGGCCAGGCCGGCCGAGTCGTAACCGCGGTATTCGAGCTTCTTCAAGCCCTCGACGAGGATGGGAACGATGTTGTTGCCGGCTGCTGCCGCGACGATGCCACACATGGTTTTAGCCCTGGATAGGTTGAAAGGGGTTCGGCCGGCGGCGTTCCGCTGCCGGCGCGCTGCAATCAGATCCCGTAATACTCGCGGTACCAGGCGACGAAACGCCCGACGCCTTCCCGGACCAGCGTCGCCGGGGCGAAGCCGACCCAGGCGTCGAGCAGCGACGTGTCGGCATAGGTGGCCGGCACGTCGCCGTCCTGCAGCGGCAGCAGGCGCTTTTCCGCCGGCCGGCCGATGGCCTGTTCGATGGCGCCGATGAAGTCGAGCAACGGTACCGGATCGTTGTTGCCGATGTTGAAGAGGCGGTAGGGGACGTTGCTGGTCGCCGGGTCGGCGGCGAGCGGATCGTAGTCCGGGCAGGCCGTGGCATTCCGGTCGAGGACGCGGATCACGCCTTCGACGATGTCGTCGATGTAGGTGAAGTCGCGGCGCATGTTGCCATGGTTGAACACGTCGATCGGCCGGCCTTCGAGAATGGCCTTGGTGAACAGGAAGAGCGCCATGTCCGGACGGCCCCACGGGCCGTAGACGGTGAAGAAGCGCAGGCCGGTGGTCGGCAGGCCGTAGAGATGGCTGTAGGTGTGCGCCATCAGCTCGTTGGCCTTCTTGGTCGCGGCGTACAGGCTGACCGGGTGGTCGACGCTGTCGTGCTCGGAGAAGGGCATCTTGGTGTTGCCGCCATAAACGCTGGAACTGGACGCGTAAACCAGGTGCGCCACGCGGTTGTGGCGGCAGCCTTCGAGAATGTTGGTGAAGCCGACCAGGTTGCTGTCGATGTAGGCGTGCGGATTCTGCAGCGAGTAGCGGACGCCGGCCTGGGCGGCGAGATGGATCACCTTGTCGAATTTCTCGCTGGCGAACAGGGCTTCCATGCCGGGCCGGTCGGCGACGTCGAGCTTGACGAAGCGGAAGTTGGCATGGCCGGTCAGGCGGGCCAGGCGGCTTTCCTTGAGGCTGACTGCGTAATAGTCGTTGAGATTGTCGAGGCCGACCACGGTGTCGCCGCGAGCCAGCAGGCGCAGCGCGGTGGTCATGCCGATGAACCCAGCCGCGCCGGTGACCAGGATTTTCATGCTGAACCCTTTCGGCTGGTTTCAGTGAAGGCTGATGCGCCTTGGCACGCTATGCCGCAACTAAATCCGGCGGCGCCGGTGACGAGAATTTTCACGATGGAGTCCTGAATAATGATCGTGGGATTTTATCGCACTGCAACATTCACTGGCGCTGCCCAGGGCCGGTGTTCCGCTATTGATGTCAGGGCACAATGGCGTAAGGTCGGCGACGGGCGGGCATTTATAATCGCGGTTTCGCAAGCCGCCATTTTATCCGCCGATGCGCATCCTGATCGTGAAAACTTCCTCGCTCGGCGACGTGATCCACAACCTGCCGGTGGTCAGCGACATCCGCAAGCATTTTCCCGAGGCCGTCATCGACTGGTGCGTCGAGGAAAGTTTCGCCGCCATTCCCCGCCTGCATCCCGGCGTCGCGGAAGTTTTCACCGTCGCCATCCGCCGCTGGCGCAAGCAGTTGCTGTGCCGCCGCACCTGGCGGGAGATCGGCGCCTTTCGCGCCAGGCTGCGGGCGCAGCGCTACGACCTGATCCTCGATACCCAGGGCCTGGTCAAGAGCGCCCTGGTCGCCGCCCAGGCCATCGGCCCGCGCTGCGGCTACGATGCCGCCTCGGCCCGCGAACCGCTGGCGGCGCGCTTCTACCAGCAGCATTGCGCGGTATCGACGGCCGAACACGCGGTCGTGCGCAATCGGCGGCTGGCCGCGGCGGCACTCGGCTACACGGCCGACGACGCGCCGGATTACGGCATCGCCGTCGCCCCGGCGATTTTCCCCTGGCTGCCGCCGGCGCCCTACGCCGTGCTGCTGACCGCCACCAGTCGCGACGACAAGCTGTGGCCGGAAGCGCATTGGCTGGAGCTCGGCCGCCGGCTGCAGGAACAGGGCTGCCGTGCCGTGCTGCCCGGCGGCAGCGCCGTCGAGCGCGAGCGGGCGGCGCGTTTGGCCGCCGCCATTCCCGGCGCCGCCGCCGCGCCGCCGCTCGACATCGCCGCCCTGGCCGCCGTGCTGGCCGGCGGCCGTGCCGCGGTCGGCGTCGATACCGGCCTGACGCACTTGGCGGTGGCGCTCAAGGTACCGACCGTGGCCCTCTATACCGCCACCGATCCGGGCCTGACCGGCGTCTTCGGCACCGCCTTCCACCGCAACCTGGGCGGCAAGGCGCAACTGCCGACGCCTGCCGCGGTGCTCGGCGAGTTGTCGGCGGTGACCGGCTGATGGCGCGGCTGCTCTATTCCCTGTTGTGGTACCTGGCGACGCCGCTGATCTGGCTGCGCCTGCTGTGGCGGGCGCGCAAGCAGCCGGAATACCTGCGCCATCTGGCCGAACGCTACGGTTTCTACCGCCGGCCGACGGCGGAACGCCTGATCTGGGTGCATGCCGTGTCGGTCGGCGAGACGCGCGCCGCCCAGCCGCTGATCGAGGGCCTGCTGGCGCGCTGGCCGCAACACCGCATCCTGCTCACCGGCATGACGCCGACCGGCCGCGAAGCCGGCCGCGCGGTCTACGGCGAACGGGTGCTGCAGGCCTATCTGCCCTACGACTACCCGGGCGCGACGCGGCGCTTTTTCGCCTGCTTCCGGCCGGCTTTCGGCGTCCTGATGGAAACCGAGATCTGGCCCAACCTGCTGGCCGCCGCCGCCGCCCGCGAGGTGCCGGTGGTCCTCGCCAATGCCCGTCTGTCGGAGCGCTCGGCGCGCGGCTACGGGCGGCTGCCGGCGCTGGTGCGCCCGGCCTTCGCCACCCTGGCCGGCATCTGCGCCCAGACGGCGGGCGATGCGCAACGGCTGGCCGCCCTCGGCGCGCAGCCGGTCGAAGTGTGCGGCAACATCAAGTTCGACGTGACGCCGGCCGCCGACAAGCTGGCGCTGGGCGAGGAATGGCGGCGCGCGCTGGGGACGCGGCCGATCTGGCTGGCGGCCAGCACCCGCGAAGGCGAGGAGGAATTGCTGCTCGCCGCCTGGCGTCGCGCGGCACCGCCCACCGCGCTGCTGGTGCTGGTGCCGCGCCACCCGCAGCGTTTCGCCGATGTCGCGGCCTTGCTCGCGCAGCAGGGCCGGTCCTGGCGGCGGCGCAGCGCGGGACTGCCGGAGGCCGGAACGCAGGTCTGGCTCGGCGACAGCATGGGCGAAATGGCCGCCTACTACCGTCTGGCCGACCTCGCCTTCATCGGCGGCAGCCTGTTGCCGCTCGGCGGGCAGAACCTGATCGAGGCGGCGGCCTGCGATTGTCCGGTGCTGGTCGGGCCGCATACCTTCAATTTCCTGCAGGCGACCGCGGATGCCATCGCCGCCGGCGCGGCGCGGCGGGTGGCCGATGCGGAGGAATTGGCCGGAGAAGCGGCGGCCCTGCTCGGCGATCCGGCGCGACTGGCGGCGATGCGCCGGGCCGCCGGCGACTTTGCCCGCAGCCATCGCGGCGCGGCGCAACGGATGCTGGCGCTTATTGCGCGCTGGTCTGATCGAGCAGGGCGTTGACGGCGATCACGTCGTCGTCGCCGAGCGTGCCGACGGCGCTTTTCAGCCGCAACTGGGCGAGCAGGGTGTCGAAAGTGGCGCGGGCGAGGTCGCGGCGGGTCACGTAAACCTGGTTCTCGGCGTTGAGCACGTCGATGTTGATGCGCACGCCGACCTCGTAGCCGAGCTTGTTCGATTCGAGCGCCGATTGCGAGGAAATCAGGGCCGCCTTCAGCGCCTTGATTTGCGCCAGGCCGTTGGCCACGCCCAGGTAGTGCTGGCGGGCCGCCAGGGCGGCGCTACGGCGCGCCGCTTCGAGCATCGACTGGGACGCCGCGCGGTTGGCGCTGGCTTCGCGTTGGCGGGAATTCACCTGGCCGCCGAGATAGAGCGGTACGTTGAGCTGGACGCCGACGTTCTGGTAGTCGTTTTCCAGCAGGCCGGCCCCCTGGGAAAAGGACTTGGCGTAGCCGCGGTTGGCCACCAGGTCGACCGTCGGGTAATGGCCGGCGCGCTGGCGATCGACTTCGCGATCGGCGATTTCCGCCGCCGCCTGCTGAATCTGCACCGAGATGCTGTCGCTTTCGGCGGCGCTGACCCACTGGTTCATGTCGCTCGGTCGCGGCGGGCTGGCCTCGGCATCCTTGCGCAGGCGGGCCAGGCTGCCCGGTGGCCGGCCGATGATGGCCTGCAGGGTGTTCTGCTTGACTTCGAAATCGCTTTCGGCGGCGATTTCCTGCGACAGGGCGAGATCGTAGCGGGCCTGCGCCTCGTGCGTGTCGGTGATGGTGGCGGTGCCGACCTCGAAATTCTTTTTCGCCGATTCCAGCTGCAGGCTGATCGCTTCCTTGTTGGCGCGCACGGCGCTCAGGTTCTCGTAGGCGAACAGGGTGTCGAAATAGGCCTGGGCGACGCGCAGGATCAAATCCTGGCGGGCCTGGGCGAAATTGGCCTCGGCCTGCGCGACCTGGAATTTCGACTGGTCGTAGGCGACCCAGTTCTGCCAGCGGAACAGCGGCTGCGACAAGGTCAGCTGGTAGCCGTTGGAATTGAAGTTCTGCTGCGTGCTGCCCGGGGTGTTGCGGGCCGACAGCTCGTTGTCGTTCCAGATGCTGTTGCCCGACAGGGTCAGGCTGGGCAGCAAGCCGGCCAGGCCTTGCGGCAGTTTTTCGCGGCCGGCGTCGAGCGTCGAGCGGGCGGCGGCGTAGGTCGGATCGTTGTCCTGGGCGGCCCGGTAGATTTGCAGCAGGTCGGCGCCGAAGGCCGGCGCGGCGAGCAGCGGCAGGGCGAGCAGGCAGGCGAAAGTTTTCATTGCTTTTCAGTAGCGGCGCATGGCCGGATCGACCGTCGCGGCCCAGGCGTCGATGCCGCCCGTCAGGTTGTGTACGGCCGCGAAGCCGCGGCTTTCGAGAAAAATCGCCACCTGCTGGCTGCGCACGCCGTGGTGGCAGATGACGACGATGTCCCGTTGCGGATCGAGGGTTTGGCAACCGGCCGGCACCTGCTGCATCGGCAGGTGCCGCGAGCCGTCGACATGGCACAGTTCGAACTCCCAAGCTTCGCGAACGTCGAGCAGCAAGGGCCGCGCCCGGCCGGAATCGGCCAGCCAGGCGGCCAGTCGCGGCGCGGGAAGCTGCTGCATCAGAGCGCGAAGGCCGGCTTGGCGGCGACGCCGTCGAGCGGCGGAACGACAGTCTCGAACAGGTTGACGGTGTTGTAGACGCCTTCGCCGGTGCAGGTCACCAGCACCGCTTCCATTACCGGCGCCGTGCCGACGATGGCGGCCAGCCGGCCGCCGGGGCGCAGCTGCTTGAGCAGGGCTTGCGGAACTTCCGGCAGCGAGCCGGAGACGACGATGGCGTCGTAGGGGCCGCGGGCGGCCCAGCCGGCGGTGCCGTCGCCGGTTTCCACGGTGACGTTGGCGACGCCGGCGGCGGCCAGATTACGGCGGGCCTGCTCGGCCAGCGCCGGGCGGTTCTCGACGCTGACCACATGCTCGGCGCGGGCGGCCAGCAGGGCGGCCATGTAACCGCTGCCGGTGCCGATCTCCAGAACCTTGTCGGTCTTGCGCAGCCCCAGTTCCTGCAGCAATTTGGCTTCGATCTTCGGGGCCAGCATCGACTGGCCTTCGCCGAGCGGGATTTCCATGTCGGCGAAAGCGAGGTTGCGATAGGCGGGCGGCGTGAAATTCTCGCGCTTGACGACGAACAGCAGGTCGAGCACCTGCGGGTCGAGCACCTCCCAGGGGCGAATCTGCTGTTCGATCATGTTGAAGCGCGCTTGCTCGATGTTCATGGGGTCTCCGCAGATGTAATATTAGCAATGGCTAATATGCAAGTTCCGACAAAAGGCCATTATAACCGAGAGCGCGCGGGCCGTCGGCGCGCGGCGGGCGCAATCGACCCGCCGGGCGCGCTGGCTTCAGCGGCCTTCCTTGATCAGGCGGCCGGCGGTGGCCTGGGTCGGACGGGCGTTGTGGCGGTAGAGGCGGGAGAAGATGTCGATCTGTTCCGGCGATACCGGTACCGGCTGCTTCAATACCAGCCAGAGCACGCCTTCGGTGCACGGCGGGGTGGTCAGCGAACCCATGTAGGCGTAGTAGTTGCGCGAGGCCGGCAGCAGCGCATCGAGGTCGACGCTGATGCTCGGCGGCTCGACGCTGATATGTTTCTCCAGTGGCAGGTAATTCCACAGCGTCTGGATGAAGGGATTTTCCGGGCCGCGTTCGAGCAGTACGGCGATGACCGCCAGCTGGCCGTCGTCGGCGCGATGGACCAGGTGGGCCGACATGTCGTAGCGGCGGCCGTCGATGCGCTCCTCGGCCGGGCGGTGGAAGTGGATTTGCTGCAGGGTGTAGGTCTTGCCGGTCAGGCTGAAGCTGTTGTCGCCGAGAAAGACGTCGACCGAATGGCCGCTGTCGACGATGCGGAAGCGCGATGGCCGGTAGCTGAAACGGATCGGTTCGACGTCGACGCGGATGCCGTCGCGGATGTCGATCGGCGACTGGCGCTGGCCGGAACCGCAGAGCGTGTTGCGCGGGTCGAGCTTGGCCCAGTTCTCCGGCCCGCCGGGGCCCTCGTAGGACCAGTCGACGGCTGGCTGCGGCTTCAGCGTCTCGTTGTGCACCACTTCGAGTATGTAGCCGGCTTGTTTGCCGCCGCTGGCGCTTCGGGCCGGCGCCGCGCCGCGTGGCTGGGGGCGCGGCGCCGGGGTGCCGGCGGCGACCATCGGCGGCTTGCTTTCGGTCGCGGGCAATTGCGCCTTGGCCGCCTCGGCGGCCGGTTTCCGGTTGGGCCGGATCGACGGCGCAGCTTCTTTCTTGGCCTCTTCGCCACCGGCCGTCGGCAGCGTCGCCGTGGTCTTGATCGGCGTCGCCTGCGCCGTCGTCGTCAATTCCTTTTTCAGCAGGGCGTCGTTGGCCTGACGCAACTGGCCGGCCGCCTCGTTGGCCTTGGTCGCCAGCTCGGCCTGGCTTTCCTTCGGCGGCCGACAGACTTCGCGCAGCACCTTGTCGTCGAGGGTGCCGCTGCGTACCGGCAGGTCGATGCCTTTCAGGGCTTCCTCGCGGACGACGGCGCTGTCGCCTTTGCGGAACGTGCGCTTGAGGGTGTTGGCGTTGCGCGCCGCGCAGTCGTAGCGGGTGACGACTTCGATGATCTGGTAAGGCGCGCCGGAGCGGACGTCGATCAGTTCCTTGTCGAGAATCATGCGGCTGACGGTCTCGACCGCCGCTCCGTCGCGCTTGATGCTGGTGCGGTCGAGTTCGATGCGCTTGCCCGGCTCGGACGAGACGTTTTGCCAGGTCGGCGCGGCGGCCGCCGTCAGGGGCAAAGCGAGGGCCAGGGCGGCCATGATCGGTGGATGCATTCGAAACCTCATTATTTTGATCCGCAGCGTGTCGACATAACTTCGACCAAATCCGGGAAATCTTGAGCATGGCGGGCAGTTTCTTGCATTTTGCCTGTATCTCCAGTAACTTGCAGTGCACTCGTTAGGGGTGTCGGCCGACTGGGCCGGCTGAGAGAGACCCTTCGAACCTGGTCGGGTCATGCCGCCGTAGGGAAACGAACTCTGCCGTTGGAACCAGATCGCTCCTTGCCCGTCTTACCCCTCGCTGTCACGCATGGAGCCTCAATGAACGTCACCGAACAGTTTCTCGCCGCCAACGCCCACGTGGATGCAGCGGCGATCCAGCCGCTGCCCAATTCCCGCAAGATTTACGTTGAGGGTTCCCGTTCCGACCTGCGCGTACCGATGCGCGAAATCAGCCAGGCCGATACGCCGACCGGCATGGGCGGCGAGAAGAACCCGCCGATATTCGTCTACGACTGTTCTGGCCCCTATTCCGACCCGGCGGCGAAGATCGACATCCGTTCCGGCTTGCCGGCGCTGCGCGCGCAGTGGATCGCCGAGCGCGGCGACAGCGAGGAATTGCCCGACCTGAGTTCCGAGTACGGCCGCCAGCGGGCCGCCGACCCGGCGCTCGACGAACTGCGCTTCCCCGGCCTGCACCGCAAGCCGCGCCGCGCCAAGGCCGGCATGAACGTCTCGCAGATGCACTATGCGCGCCGCGGCATCGTGACGCCGGAAATGGAATACGTGGCCATCCGCGAGAACCTCAATCGCGCCGCCTACCTCGAATCCCTGCGCGCCACCGGGCCGCAGGGCGAGAAGATGGCCAAGCTGCTCGGCCGTCAGCATCCGGGGCAGAGCTTCGGCGCCAGCATCCCGGCCGAGATCACGGCGGAATTCGTGTGCAGCGAGGTCGCCCGCGGCCGCGCCATCATCCCGAACAACATCAACCACCCGGAAAGCGAGCCGATGATCATCGGCCGCAACTTCCTGACCAAGATCAACGCCAACATCGGCAACTCGGCGCTCGGCTCCAGCATCCAGGAAGAAGTCGAGAAGATGACCTGGGCCATCCGCTGGGGCGGCGACACGGTGATGGACCTGTCCACCGGCAAGAACATCCACGAGACGCGCGAGTGGATCATCCGCAACTCGCCGGTGCCGATCGGCACGGTGCCGATCTACCAGGCGCTGGAAAAGGTCAACGGCAAGGCCGAGGAACTGACCTGGGAAATTTTCCGCGACACGCTGATCGAGCAGGCCGAGCAGGGCGTCGACTACTTCACCATCCACGCCGGCGTGCTGCTGCGCTACGTGCCGCTGACCGCCAACCGGATGACCGGCATCGTCAGCCGCGGCGGCTCGATCATGGCCAAGTGGTGCCTGGCGCACCACAAGGAAAGCTTCCTCTACACGCACTTCGAGGACATCTGCGAAATCATGAAGGCCTACGACGTGGCCTTCAGCCTCGGCGACGGCCTGCGTCCCGGCTCGATCTACGACGCCAACGACGAGGCGCAACTGGGCGAACTGAAGACCCTCGGCGAGCTCACCGACATCGCCTGGAAGCACGACGTGCAGACCATCATCGAAGGCCCGGGCCACGTGCCGATGCACCTGATCAAGGAGAACATGGACCTGCAGCTCGAATACTGCAAGGAAGCCCCGTTCTACACCCTCGGCCCGCTGACCACCGACATCGCGCCGGGCTACGACCACATCACCAGCGGCATCGGCGCGGCGATGATCGGCTGGTACGGCACGGCCATGCTCTGCTACGTGACGCCCAAGGAGCACCTCGGCCTGCCCGACAAGGACGACGTCAAGGAAGGCATCATCACCTACAAGCTCGCCGCCCACGCCGCCGACCTGGCCAAGGGCCACCCCGGCGCGCAGATCCGCGACAACGCGCTGTCCAAGGCGCGCTACGAGTTCCGCTGGGAAGACCAGTTCAACCTCGGCCTCGACCCGGACAAGGCGCGCGAATTCCACGACGAGACGCTGCCCAAGGAGTCGGCCAAGGTCGCCCACTTCTGCTCGATGTGCGGCCCGCACTTCTGTTCGATGAAGATCACCCAGGACGTGCGCGACTTCGCCGCCCAGCAGGGCATCGGCGAAGCCGAGGCGCTCGACCGGGGGATGGCGAGCAAGGCCGTCGAATTCGTGAAAACCGGGGCGGAGATTTACCACAAGGTGTGAATGCCTGCCGCCCACAAGGAAAACGGGGCCGTGCGAGCCCCGTTTTCTTTTCGCCGGCGGCAAAAACGGAACACTGGCCGCATTTACGTTCATTTACAGGCCTGAAACCCCCATTTACGACCGGCCGCGCCATGATGCAGCCGTCGCCAGCCCATCCGGGCCGGCTCATCCCGACAGGAGATGCATCATGAACAAAACTTCCCCCCTGAATCTGAAGCGCATCGCGGCCGTTGCGGCCGTCGCCCTGGCCCTGCCGCTGGCCGCCGTCGCCGCGCCCGGCGAACGCGGGCCGCAGCGCGGCGGTTGCGGCGCCATGGGCGCGCATGCCGGCTTCGCTCATCCGGGCATGGGCGGCGACGGCCTGCAGCGCAAGCTGCATCGCCTGAATCTGAGCGAGGCGCAGCGCGACCGGATTTTCGACATCATGCACGCCCAGGCACCGATCCTGCGCAACAACATGAAGGCCTTGCACAAGGCCCAGGGCGACCTGCGGGCGCTGACCGCGGCTGCGGATTACAGCGAAGCCAAGGCCAAGGAACTGGCCGACGCAGCGGCCGCGGCAACCGGCGAAATGGCCTTGAACCGGGCCAAGGCCGAGCGCCAGGTCTATGACGTGCTGACGCCGGAACAGCGCCAGCAACTGGCCGAGATGAAGGCCGAGCGGCCGCGGCAGCGCGGCGATGGGCCGCGCCGTCCGGGCGGTGAAACGCCTCGACCGATGCGCGGCGCCTGATCCGGCACGCGCTACAACCGGATATTTCCCTGTCAGCCACCGCCCGGCCGGGCGGTGGTTTTTTTCTGCGCCGGGTCGCGCCACCGCTTCTGCGACAATGGCGCCATGCCTCCAACCGTTTCTCCGCCGGCCTGCCGCCCCGGCTGCGGCGCCTGCTGCATCGCGCCGTCCATCTCCTCGCTGGCCAAGCCGGCCGGCGAGCCGTGCCGGCATCTCGACGGCGATCTGCGCTGCCGCCTGTTCGGCCGGCCGGAGCGCCCGGCCTGCTGTTCCGGCCTGCAGCCTTCCGCCGAGATGTGCGGCGCGTCGCGCGACCAGGCGCTGACCTGGCTGCGGGCGCTGGAGGCGGCGACCCGTCCGGGCGGGTAGTAAAATGCGCGCTCTTTTTTCAAAGCCGCCCGCATGGACACCATCCTTCTGCTCAAGGCCCTGATTCTCGGCATCGTCGAGGGGCTGACCGAATTCCTGCCGATTTCCTCGACCGGCCACCTGATCATCGTCGGCAGCCTGCTCGACTACACCGACGAGCAAAGCAAGGTATTCAAGATCGTCATCCAGTTGGCGGCCATCCTCGCCGTCTGCTGGGATTTCCGCGAACGCATCGGCAAGACGCTTGGCGGCCTCGCCACCGACCCGGTGCAGCAGCGTTTCGCCGGCCTGCTGATCGTCGGCTTCCTGCCGGCGGCGGTGCTCGGGCTGCTGTTCCACGGCCTCATCAAGACCTACCTGTTCAACCCGCTGACGGTGGCCGGGGCGCTGATCGTCGGCGGCTTCCTGATCCTCTACATCGAGCGCAAGGCCTACCATCCGCGCGTTGGCAGCATCGACGAAATGCGCTGGCCGGCAGCGCTGAAGGTCGGCTTCGCCCAGGCCCTGGCGATGTTTCCCGGCGTTTCGCGCTCCGGCGCGACGATCATGGGCGGTCTGGTGTTCGGCCTGTCGCGCAAGACGGCGACCGAGTTCTCCTTCTTTCTGGCCATCCCGACCATGTTCGCGGCGACGTTGTACGACGTCTACAAGAACTGGGCGCTGCTGCACCTGAGCGACCTGCCGGTCTTCGCGGTCGGCTTCGTCGCCTCCTTCATCGCCGCCATGCTGACCGTCAAGGCGCTGCTGCGCTACGTGTCGAACCACGATTTCACCCTGTTCGCCTGGTACCGCATCGTCTTCGGCGTCGTCGTGCTGCTGACCGCTGAGTTCGGCTGGGTCGAATGGGTGGCCTGATTCTCTACCTGCACGGTTTCCGCTCCTCGCCGGGCGCCGCCAAGGCGCGCCTGCTCGGCGCCGAGATGGCGCGGCGCGGCCTGGCCGGGCAATTTCTCTGTCCACAGCTGTCGCCGGTGCCGAGCGCAGCGGTCGCCGATCTGGGGCGACTGATCGAAAGCTGCCGGCGGCCACTGACCCTGGTCGGCTCCTCGCTCGGCGGCCATTACGCCAACCACCTGGCGGAAAAGTACGATCTGCCGGCCGTGCTGATCAATCCGGCGGCCATCGCCCGCCTCGATGCCGGCAAATTCGTCGGCGAGCATGTGCCGTTCGCCGGCGGCCCGGCCTTCCATTTCACCGCGGAACACGCCCGCCAGCTGGAAGCCCAGGTGGCGCCGCCGACGCCGGAGCGCTACTGGCTGCTGCTCGAGACCGGCGACGAGGTGCTCGACTACCGCCAGGCGCAGGATTTCTACTTCGGCTGCCGGCAGAGCGTCTTCGAGGGCGGCGACCACGGCTTTGCCCGCTTTCCCCAATTGCTGCCGCAAATACTTGAATTTGCCGGGATATAATTTTGCCGATGAATGTTTTGTTTGAAGAGGACGGCGGCTTCAAGGCCGGCACCGTCATGGCCGACAACGACAGCTCCCTGCAGGTCGAGATGCCGTCCGGCAAGCGCAGCAAGATCAAGGCGGCGACGGTGTTGCTGCGCTTCGACAAGCCGGCGCCGGCGGCCCTGCTGGAGCAGGCGGCGCCACTGGCCGACGAGATCGAGGCCGATTTCCTCTGGGAGTGTGTCAGCGATGGCGAATTTTCGTTTCTGGATTTTGCCCGTGATTACTACGGCCACGACCCCGCCCCGGGCGAAGCGGCGGCGGTGCTGCTCGCCCTCCAGGCCGCGCCCGTCTATTTCCACCGCAAGGGCAAAGGCCGCTTCCGCAAGGCGCCTGCCGACATTCTCGCGGCTGCTCTGGCCAGTCTTGAAAAAAAGCGTCAGCAAGCGCTGGCGATGGAAGGCTGGATCGCCGAGCTGAAGGCCTTCCGGCTGCCGCCGGAGATTGCCGTGCTGAGCGACGCCCTGCTCTACGCGCCGGATCGCAACCGGCCCGAAACCAAGGCCTTCGAGGCGGCCTGCGCCGCCACCGGGCTGACGGCGGCGCAACTGCTGTTCCGCTGCGGCGCCGTCAAGTCGGCCTATCACCTGCATTACCGCCGCTTCCTGCACGAGCAGTTTCCCAAGGGCACCGGCTTCCCGGCCGTCGAGGCGCCGCCGCTGCCGGCCGAGCTGGCGCGCGCCGACGTCCGCGCCTTCTCGATCGACGACGCGCATACGACCGAGATCGACGATGCGCTGTCGGTCGTCGCGTTGCCCGGTGTCGGCACCCGCATCGGCATCCACATCGCGGCGCCGGGACTGGCCATCGAGCATGGCTCGCCGCTCGACGGCATCGCCCGGGCGCGGCTGTCGACCGTCTACATGCCGGGCAACAAGATCACCATGCTGCCGGATGCCGTGGTGCAGAACTACACGCTGGCCGGCGGCGTCGATTGTCCGGCGGTGTCGCTCTACCTGACCGTCAATGAGGCGCTGGAAATCGTCGGCCACGAATCGCGGGTCGAGATCGTGCATATCGCCGCCAACCTGCGCCATCACGAAGTCGAGCCGTGGTTCAACGAGGACACGGTCGGCGGCCCCTTGCCCGACCGGCCGTTCAAGGACGAACTGCTCTACCTGTGGCATTTCGCCAATGCCTGCGAAGGGCGGCGCGGCAAGCCGTCGGCGATCCAGGGCGTGCATGACTACAACTTCGCCATCGCCGGCGACCTGGCCGACCCGGACAGCTGCAGCGTCGAGATTACCGAACGCCAGCGCGGCAGTCCGCTCGACAAGCTGGTGGCCGAGCTGATGATTGTCGCCAACTCGACCTGGGGCGGCCTGCTCGCCGAGAAGAACATCGCCTGCCTGTACCGGGCGCAGACCCAGGGTAAAGCGCGCCTGACCACCTCGCCGCTGCCGCACGAGGGCCTCGGCGTGCCGCAATATGCCTGGATGACCTCGCCACTACGCCGCTATTGCGACCTGATCAACCAATGGCAGTTGATTGCCTGCCTGCGCGGCGAGACGCCGGCCTTCGCTCAGCGCTCGGCCGAGCTGTTCGGCGCGATGCGCGACTTCGAGCAGACCTACGCCGCCTACAACGACTTCCAGCGCTTGCTGGAGCGCTACTGGTGTCTGCGCTGGCTGCAGCAGCGCGGCATCGCCGAGATCGACGCGACCGTACGCCGCGAGCAGCTGGTCAAGCTCGACCACCTGCCATTGCTGCTGCGCGTGCCGTCGTTGCCGGCCGACCTGCCGCCGGGGCAGCGCGTGCATCTGACGATCGAGGAGATCGATCTGCTGGCGCCGGAACTCGGCTGCCGCTTCGTCGGCCTGCTCGGCGAGCTCGACCCGGCCGAAGCCTTGGAGGAAGAGGAGCAGTGAGCCTGGGCAAGCCGAGTATCGTGTCGCGGATATCGGCTCTGTTGCCGACGGTGTCGCCGATTGCCTGGGGAATTGGTGCCTCGATTTTTCTCCACGGTGCGGCGTTGACCGTTCATTTTCAGTTCCCGGAAGCTTCGCAGGCACTGCACGAAAAGGCGCTCGACATCATCCTGGTCAACGCCAGGTCGGCGCGCAAGCCGAGCGAGGCCCAGGCGCTGGCCCAGGCCAATCTCGACGGCGGCGGCTCGACCGACGACAACCGCCGGGTCAAGACGCCGCTGCCGGCGACGCCGCAGCAGACCGACGGCAACGATCTGCAGCAGATGCAACGGCGCATCCAGGAACTGGAAACGGCGCAGCGCACCATGCTGACCCAGGCCAAGAGCCTGGCCGCGGTGAACAGCAGCAAGACCGCCAGCGAGCAGCCGGCTCCGGCCACCCCGCTGTCCGGGCTCGACCTGGTCGAGTCGGCGCGGGCCATGGCCCGCCTCGAAGGCGAGATCAGCAAGAGCACCGACGAATACAACAAGCGGCCGCGCAAGAAGTTCGTCGGCGCGCGCACCGAGGAATACGGGCTGGCCGCTTATCTCGAAGCCTGGAAGCAAAAGATCGAGCGCATCGGCACGCTGAACTATCCGGAGGCGGCGCGCGGCAAGCTGTACGGCGCGGTGGTCATCTACGTCGAACTGAGCGCCGAGGACGGCAGCATCTACAATGCCGAGATTTCCCGCTCTTCCGGCCACAAGGTGCTCGACCAGGCGGCGCTGCGCATCCTGCGCATGTCCGGGCCGTTCGGCGCGATTCCGCGCGAGCCGCTGGGCGGCGCGACGGTGCTGTCCTTCGCCCGGACCTGGTACTTCACCCAGGGCGACGCGCTCAATACCGCCCGCTGAGCGTTTCGCGCGCGCCGCGGCCGCCGCCTGTTCGCGCGGCGCCCGTGGTAGCCTTCGCCGCTGACGCCGCCTCGCGGCAACCCGTCCGGCCGGCCGGACGCCTTGAACCGAGCACGCCATGTCCGATCTCTACGCCGTTTTCGGCAATCCCATCGCCCACTCCCGCTCGCCGGCCATTCATGCCGCCTTTGCCGCCGCCGGCGGCGAGGATTTGCGCTACGAGGCGCGACTGGCGCCGGTCGACGGCTTTGCCGCCGCCATCGCCGAATTCGTGGCGGCGGGCGGCCGCGGCGCCAACGTCACGGTGCCGTTCAAGGAAGAAGCCTATCTTTTGAGCGACCGCCTCTCGGCGCGCGCCGCCCGGGCCGGCGCCGTCAATACGCTGACTTTCCGCGATGGCGAAGTGCACGGCGACAATACCGATGGCGCCGGCCTGGTCCGCGACATCGCCGGCAATCTGGCTTTTCCGCTGGCCGGCCGGCGCATTCTGCTGCTCGGCGCCGGCGGCGCCGCCCGGGGCGTCGTCGCGCCGCTGCTGGCCGAGCGGCCGGCCAGTTTGCACATCGCCAACCGCAGCGCCGACAAGGCGCGGCAACTGGCGGCCGCCTTCGCCGATCTGGCGCCGCTCGAAGGCGGCAGTTTCGGCGAACTGGCCGGCAAAAGATTCGATCTGGTGATCAACGCCACGTCGGCCAGCCTGTCCGGCGCCAGCCTGCCGCTGCCGGTTGGGCTGTTCGCGCCGGGCGCGCTGGCCTACGACATGATGTACGGCAAGGGCGAGACGCCCTTCCTGCGGCTGGCCCGCGAACAGGGCGCGGCGCGCGGCGCCGACGGCCTCGGCATGCTGGTCGAGCAGGCGGCGGAAGCTTTTGCCGTCTGGCGCGGCCGGCAGCCGCAGACGGCCGCCGTGCTGGCCGCTCTGCGCCGCCAGTTGGCCGCATGAAGACGCTGGCGCGCTGGTTCCGGCGGCTGTTGCTGCTGCCGCTCGGACTGGGCGGCCTGTGGTTCCTCTGGCTGCTCGGCTGGGTGCTGTTCTGGGGCTGGTTCAATCCCGGTTCGACCAGTTTCATGGAACTGCGCCTGGCCGAATTGCGGGCTAAGAATCCGCAGGCGCAGTTGCGCCAGCAGTGGGTGCCCTACGAGCGCATCTCGATCCACCTGAAGCGCGCCATCATCGCCGCCGAGGATGCCAAGTTCGTCGATCATGAAGGCTTCGACTGGGAAGGTATTCAGAAAGCCATCGAAAAGAACGAAAAGAGAGGGCGTTTCGCCGCCGGCGGCTCGACCATCAGCCAGCAGTTGGCGAAGAATCTGTTGCTGACGCCGAGCAAGACCTTCTGGCGCAAGGGCAACGAAGTGGTGATCACGGTGCTGCTCGAACACCTGTGGAGCAAACGGCGCATTTTCGAGGTCTACCTCAACGTCATCGAGTGGGGCAACGGCGTTTTCGGTGCCGAGGCGGCGGCCCGCCATTACTACGGCGTCAGCGCCGCCCAGCTGGGACCGGAGCAGGCGGCGCGGCTGGCCGGCATGGTGCCGAATCCGCGCTTCTACGACCGCAATCGCGGGGCGCCCGGGCTGGCGCGCAAGACCGCCATCATCCTCGGGCGCATGCCGTCCGCCGAAGTGCCCTGAGGGCCGCCCGGTCGGCGGGAAAGGCCGCCGATGCGCTGTTTTTGTCGAGGTCCGGCGCCTTGCCGGTGCTAGAATGTCTGACCTTTTGCCGCACCGCACCATGAGCGAAGAAGCCCAGCTGACCGATACGGAAGATCTGCAGGAGCGCCTGGCCGAGGTGCAGACCCTGCTCGCCCGGCACAAGCTGGTCGAGGAGCTGGTGCACCGCCAGGAAGGGCCGCGCCACGACCTGGTCGAGGACATCGTGCACAAGCAGCATCTGCACGAGTTGCGGGCCCGGCTGGAGCCGATGCACCCGGCCGACATCGCCTACATTCTCGAAGCCCTGCCGCTCGACGAGCGCCTGATCGCCTGGGATCTGGTCAAGGCCGAGCGCGAGGGCGAGATTCTGCTCGAAGTCTCGGATGCCGTCCGCGAAAGCCTGATCGAGGCGATGGCGCCAAACGAGCTGGTCGCCGCCGCCGAGACGCTCGACGCCGACGAACTGGCCGATCTGGCCCCCGACCTGCCGCAGGGCGTCATCGACGACGTCTTCCGCGGCATGTCGATCGAGGAGCGAGAGCAGCTACGGGCGGCGATGTCCTATCCCGAGGACTCGGTCGGCTCGATCATGGACTTCGACATGGTCACCGTGCGCGAGGACGTGACGCTCGAAGTGGTGTTGCGCTACCTGCGCCGTTTCGACGAGCTGCCTGATCATACCGACCAGTTGTTCGTCGTCGACCGCAACGAGTACCTGAAGGGCGTGCTGCCGCTCAACGTGCTGCTGGTCAACGATGTCGAGGTCGAGGTCGGGGCCCTGATGCAGACCGACTTCATCGAGCTGGAGCCGGACGATCTGGCGGAAGAGGCGGCCAAGGCCTTCGAGCGCTACGACCTGGTGTCGGCGCCGGTGGTCGATCCGGAGGGCAAGCTGGTCGGCCGCGTCACCGTCAACGAGGTCGTCGACTACATCCGCGAGGAAGCCGAGCACGAGCAGCTGGCCCAGGCCGGCCTGAAGGAAGAGGAAGATATCTTCGCCTCGGTCTGGGACTCGGTGAAGAACCGCTGGGCGTGGCTGGCGATCAACCTGGTCACCGCCTTCATCGCCTCGCGGGTGATCGGCGCCTTCGAGAACTCGATCGAGAAGCTGGTCGCCCTGGCCGCGCTGATGCCCATCGTCGCCGGCATCGGCGGCAACTCCGGCAACCAGACGATCACCATGATCGTGCGCGCCATCGCCATGGGCCAGGTCCAGCCCGACGCCATGCGCCGCCTGCTGCGCAAGGAGCTGGGCGTGGCGACGATCAACGGCCTGCTCTGGGGCGGCCTGCTCGGCGTCGCCGCCTGGTGGCTCTACCATAGCGTCGCCCTCGGCCTGGTGATGACCGCGGCGATGACGCTGAACCTCTTGCTGGCCGCATCGGCCGGCGTCGGCATTCCGCTGTTGCGGCAGAAGTTCGGCGCCGACCCGGCGGTCGGTAGTTCGGTGCTGATTACCGCGCTGACTGATTCCGGCGGGTTTTTCATCTTCCTCGGCCTGGCCACCCTGTTCCTGATGTAGCCAGTCGCCCCGGGCGGCGGCCGGGGGCGGATTTGGCGAGGCTTTGGTGGTGGGCGCGCCTCGTTCTCCGGGCTTGCGCCCAGGCAGCGCTCAGTGCTCGGCCGGCGTCAGCAGCTTGAGGCCGACGATGCCGGCGACGATCAGGCCGATGCTGAGCAGGCGCGCCACTTCCTTCGATTCGCCGAACAGATAGATGCCGAGCACGGCGGTACCGACGGCGCCGATGCCGGTCCACACCGCGTAGGCGGTGCCGAGCGGCAAGGTCTTCAGCGACCAGCCGAGCAATACGACGCTGGCGACCATCAGGGCGACCGTCCACACGCTCGGCCACAGGCGCGAGAAACCTTCAGCGTATTTGAGGCCGACCGCCCAGCCGACCTCGCACAGGCCGGCGACGAACAGGATCAGCCAGGCCGAACCGCTGCTCACGTCCGGCTCGCGAACCAAGCGTCGGCGGCGGCCACGGTGGCGGCGATGTCGGCCTCGCTGTGGGCCGCCGAGACGAAGCCGGCCTCGAAGGCCGAGGGGGCGAAGTAGTGGCCGGCCGCGATCATGGCGTGGAAGAAGCGGTTGAAGGCCTCCTTGTCGCAAGCCATGACCTCGTCGTAAGTGGTCGGGCAGCGTTCGGCGAAGTAGAGGCCGAACATGCCGCCGACGTTCTGGGCGCTGAAGGCGACGCCGTGCTTCTTGGCGGCGGCGGCCAAGCCGTCGCACAAGGCTTTCGTCTTGGCGGTCAGACTCTCGTAGAAGCCGGGGGCCTGGATCAGCTTCAGCGTCGCCAGGCCGGCGGCCGTCGCGATCGGATTGCCGGACAGCGTGCCGGCCTGGTAAACCGGGCCGAGCGGCGCGATTTTCTCCATGATCTCGCGCTTGCCGCCGAAGGCGCCCATCGGCATGCCGCCACCGACCACCTTGCCGAAGGTCGACAGGTCGGGAACGATGCCGTACAGCCCCTGGGCGCTGCCGCGACCGACGCGGAAGCCGGTCATCACTTCGTCGAAGATCAGCACGGCGCCGTGCCGAGCGGTCAGTTCGCGCATGGCCTTGAGGAATTCGGCGGTCGGCGCGATCAGATTCATGTTGCCGACCACCGGCTCGACGATCACGGCGGCAATCCTGTCGCCGTGCTGGGCGAAGGCGTCGACCAGTTGCTGCGGCTCGTTGTAGGCCAGCACCAAGGTGTGCTGCGCCAGGTCGGCTGGGACGCCGCCGGAGGACGGGTTGCCGAAGGTCAGCAGGCCGGAGCCGGCCTTCACCAGCAGGCTGTCGGAATGGCCGTGGTAGCAGCCCTCGAACTTGATCAACAGGTCGCGGCCGGTGTGGCCGCGCGCCAGGCGGATGGCGCTCATGGTCGCCTCGGTGCCGGAGGAGACCAGGCGCACCATGTCCAGCGACGGCACGAGTTGGCAGAGCAGGTCGGCGATCTCGACTTCCTTCTCGGTCGGGGCGCCGAAGGAGAGACCGTCGGCGGCGGCGGCCTGGACGGCGGCGATGACTTCCGGATGGGCGTGGCCGAGGATCAGCGGCCCCCAGGAGCCGACGTAGTCGGTGTACCACTTACCGTCGGCGTCCTGGACGCGAGCGCCGACGCCCTTCTGGAAGAACAGCGGCGTGCCGCCGACCGAGCGGAAGGCGCGCACCGGCGAATTGACGCCGCCGGGAATGTGTTTCTGGGCGCGTTCGAACAGTTGCTGGTTGCGGGAAGTCATGCGGCGGGCTCCTCGAAAAGACGTGGCGTTACACGAAAAGGCGTTGGTATTGGGCGGCGCGGACGGCGACGTCCGGTGCCGAAAACAGGTCGGTGATGACGGCCAGCAGATCGGCGCCGGCGGCCAATACGGCCGGGGCGTCGTCGAGCGTGAGGCCGCCGATGGCGCAGCGGCGCGCCGGCAATTCGCGGCGGGCGCGTTCGAACAGGGCCAGCGGCGCGCGCACCGCCGCCGGCTTGGTCGGCGACGGATAGACGGCGCCGAAGGCGACATAGTCGGCGCCGGCCGCGACCGCCGCCGCGGCGGCGGCGAAGTCGGCGTAGCACGAGGCGCCGAGTATCCGCTGTGGGCCGAGAATGGCGCGGGCGCTGCGCAGGTTGCCGTCAGCGGCGCCGAGATGAACGCCGTCGGCGTCAATCAGCATGGCCAGGGCCAGGTCGTCGTTGACGATCAGCCGGGCACCGTGCGTCCGGGTCAGGGTACGCAGGGCACGGGCGCGGGCGAGGCGTTCGGCCATCGGGCTCGATTTGTCGCGAAATTGCACCAGCCGGCAGCCGCCGGCCAGCGCCGCGCCGACGCCGGCCAGCAGCGCCGCCGCGTCGGCCGCCTCGGGGGTGATGGCATAGAGGCCGCGCAATTCAGTGTTCATCGGCCTGCGCTGCGTCGCTGCCCGTTTCGTCCTCGCCGTCGCCGCGCGCCCAGAAGAAACGGTCCGGGATCAGCTGGCCCATGCCGCCGTGGAAGCCGTGCTTCAACGTTTGCCAGGTGTAGTCCTGGGCGTCGCGCACCGCCTCCTCAAGGCTGGCGCCGCCGGCCAGGCAGCCGGCGATGGCCGAGGCCAGCGTGCAGCCGGAGCCGTGGTAGCTGCCCGGCAGGCGTTCCCAGCGGTCGACGCGGATGACGCCGTCGGGGCCGTACAAGGTGTTGACCACTTCCGGCGTGCTTTCGTGGGTGCCGGTGATCAGCACGTACTGGGCGCCCATGTCGATCAGGCGCTGGGCGCAGACGGCGAGCGGCGGTTCGCCGGCGTCGTCGTCGCTTTCGGCCAGGCGCCGGGCTTCCGGCGCATTGGGCGTGAGCAGGGTGGTTTGCGGCAGCAGCATTTCGCGGATGGCGGAAATGATTTCCTCGCTCGACAGATCGTCGCCGCGCCCGGAGGCCAGCACCGGGTCGAGCACCAGCGGCGTTTCCGGATAATCGGAGACGATCTCGGCCACCGTCAGCACGTTCTCGACGCTGCCCAGCAGGCCGACCTTGAAGGCGGCCACCGGCATGTCCTCAAGCACGGTACGGGCCTGCTGCTCGAGCAGTTCGGCGGCGACCGGCTGCACGCTGTCGACGCCGACCGTATCCTGCACGGTCAGGGCGGCGACGGCGGTCAGCGGATGGCAGCCGAGGCTGGCCAGCGTCAGCAGGTCGGCCTGGATGCCGGCGCCGGAAGACGGATCGCTGGCGGCGAAGACGAGTACCTGGGGCGGCCCGGGCGGTGGGGAAGGGGGGTGATTCATGGACGGGCGCGCCCTTGGCGGATGCAAAAAGGATTGGGTAAGATGGAGAGGATTTTAGCCGAATCCGGCAGTAGCCGATGTCCGGCGGCGAAAACGGGTGCGAGCGCGTGGCAGTATCGCTCTCCAACTTTAGTAGTATGATGCGACGATAAGTTACAGCGCCTGAAAGGCGCCAGGGGACAGGCAAATTGGCTGATTTATCCAGATTGCGCGGCATCAGGGTCATGGTCATCGATGACAGCAACACGATCCGCCGCAGCGCCGAGATATTTCTCGTGCAGGCCGGCTGCGAGGTCGTTCTCGCCGAGGACGGATTCGATGCCCTGGCCAAGATCGCCGACCTGCAGCCGAGCGTGATTTTCTGCGACATCATGATGCCGCGCCTCGACGGCTACCAGACCTGCTCGTTGATCAAGAAGAATCCCCGTTTCAAGGCCACGCCGGTGATCATGCTGTCCTCCAAGGATGGATTGTTCGACCGGGCGCGCGGCCGCATGGTCGGGTCCGACCAGTACCTGACGAAACCCTTCACCAAAGAGAGCCTGCTGCAAACGGTCGCAACCTTTGCCTGCCCGGCCGAAACATCCAATCCGTAGTCCTGGGAGCCCTGCATGCCCGTCAAGAACATCCTGGTGGTCGACGATTCCGCGACCGAGCGCTTTTTCACCGTCGACGTGCTGACCAAGGCTGGCTATCAGGTGACCACCGCCGAAAACGGCGAGGAGGGAATCGCCAAGGCCAAGGCCAGCAAGCCCGACCTGATCCTGATGGATGTCGTGATGCCCGGCCTCAACGGCTACCAGGCCACCCGCACGCTGACCCGCGACGATGAGACCAAGGGCATTCCGGTCATCGTCTGCACCTCGAAGGGGCAGGAGACGGACAAGATTTGGGGTTTGCGCCAGGGCGCCGTCGATTACCTGGTCAAACCGTTGAACCCGGACGAATTGCTCAAGCGCATTGCGGCGCTGCCCTGAGCCGATGGCCAGAAAAACCAGTCTTCGCGACTTCCAGGAATACCTCGCGGCACGGTTGGTCGACGCTGCCCAGGGGCATGGCGCTGCCTCGTGGCTCGGCATCGAGGCCGGCGACGAAGCCTGGCTGGTCGATTTGTCCGACGGCGGCGAGATCGTCCAGGCGCCGCAGCTGGCGCCGGTGCCGCTGACCCGCCCGTGGTTCGCCGGGATCGCCAATATTCGCGGCAACCTGTACGCGGTGACCGATTTCTCGCTGTTTCGCGGTGGCGTGCCGATTCCCCACAACAGCGGGATGCGCCTGCTGCTGATCGGCGCCAAGCATGGCTCGAATGCCGCCTTGCTGGTTTCGCGCATGCTTGGTCTGAAGAACCCGGGCGACTTTGTCGCCGAGGCGCCGCAGGCGGACGATCCGCCGTGGTGCGCCCAGCGTTATCTCGATGCTCAAGGCAAGGCCTGGCGCAAGCTGTCGGTGCGCGAGCTGCTTGCCGACCATGAATTCATGAATATCGGGGTCTGACCGGGGGCTATTTCGCCCGGTGCCCATTTCGGAGGATCAGCATGGCTTTCAGTTTCAAACTCCCCAGTCTCGGAGGTGGCAAGGCTACCGCGGCACCGATGACCGTCTCGGCCGGCATGACCGGCCAGGCCGACCGAAAGCTGGCGCTGCCGGGTTTCCTGGCCGGGCAGCCGGTCATCCAGCAGATGAAGACGCTGGGTGCGGTGTTTGCCCTGCTGATGCTGCTGATCGCCGCCTTGGTCATCTATGACAGCCGCCAGTCCACGCACGGCACGGCCTACGTCGCGGCGGCCGGCGAGATGCGCATGCTGTCGCAACGCCTGGCCAAGGCCTCGTTGCTGGCCCTGCAAGGCAATACCGTGGCCTTCACGCAACTGAAGGAGTCGCGCGAAACCTTTTCGCAGCTTCTCGAGCGCGTCAATATCGGCGGCGAGGTCAGCGGCGTCGACGTGCCGGCCTCCCCGGCCGCCGTGCGGCCGCAGCTGGACGCCCTGATCGAGCGCTGGGCGGTGACCGACAAGGACGCGCTGACGGTGATCGGCCAGGAAGCCAACTTGGTCGGGCTGGGCAAGAGCGTCGCGCTGATCGACGAGCGCAATGCCGAAATGCTCGATCTGACCGAGCAGTTGGCCGCCCTCAAGCTGCAGGGCGGCGCGGCGGCGCGCGACATCGCGGCGGCCAGCCAGCTGGTGATGTTGACCCAGCGGATCGCCAAGAACGCCTCGGCGCTGCGCGTCGGCGACGAAATCAATCCGGAAGTCGCCTTCCTGCTCGGCAAGGACACCAACGCCTTCCGCGACATCCTGCAGGGCCTCTCGCGCGGTACCAGCGACGGCGACAGCCGCGACAAGCTGAATCTGCTCGAAGCCTCGTTCAAGGGCTATCAGGAGGCCATCGCCAGCATTCTCGGCAACATGCAGCCGCTGGTCCTGTCCAAGCAGGCCGGCTCGCAGATTTTCCGCGACAGCGAGAGCCTGCTCAAGGCAACCGACGATCTGGCGCTCGGCTATCAGGAGAACCTGGCCTCGCGCGGCCTGTTCATCGTCCTGCTGGTGATCCTGGTGGTTGCCGCGCTGGTGACGCTGGTCCTGCTCGCCAAGATCTACCTCGAAGACACGCGCCGCCGGGCCCTCGAGGCCGACCGCCAGCGCCACGCCTCGGAACTGGTCAACCGCGAGAACCAGGACGCCATCCTGCGCCTGATGAACGAACTGGGCGACCTCGCCGACGGCGATCTGACCGTCACGGCGACGGTCAGCGAAAACATCACCGGCGCCATCGCCGACTCGATCAACTACACCATCGAGGAACTGCGCGTGCTGGTCGGCCGCATCAACGACGCCGCCAACCGGGTGACGGCGGCGACCGAAATCGCCCGCCAGACCTCGGCCGAACTGCTCGACGCCGCCGAGCGGCAATCGAGCGAGATTCAGGAAGCCGGCCAGTCGGCGCTGGACATGGCGCGCTCGATGAGCGAAGTGTCCGGCAACGCCACGCAGTCGGCGCGCGTCGCCCGGCAATCGCTGCAGGCCGCCGAGAAGGGGACGCAGGCGGTGCAGGATTCGATCAAGGGCATGAACGAAATCCGCAACCAGATCCAGGAAACCTCGAAGCGCATCAAGCGCCTCGGCGAAAGCTCGCAGGAAATCGGCGAAATCGTCGAACTGATTTCCGACATTACCGAGCAGACCAACGTGCTGGCCCTGAACGCCGCCATCCAGGCGGCTTCCGCCGGCGACGCCGGGCGCGGCTTCACCGTCGTGGCCGAGGAAGTGCAGCGCCTGGCCGAACGCTCGGCCGAGGCGACCAAGCAGATCGCGGCCATCGTCAAGACCATTCAGACCGATACCCAGGATGCCGTCTCGGCCATGGAGCAGTCGACCCAGGGCGTGGTCGAGGGCGCCAAGCTGTCCGACGCCGCCGGCCAGGCCCTGTCGGAGATCGGCGACGTGTCGCGCAACCTGGCCGACCTGATCGAAAGCATTTCCTCCTCGACCCAGAGCCAGGCCGACTCGGCCACCAACGTCGCCCGCCTGATGCAGGACATCCTGCACGTCACCGAGCAGACCACGGCCGGCACCCAGCGCACCGCCCTGGCGGTCGACGAACTGACCGCCCTGGCGTCGGAACTGAAGGGTTCGGTCGCCGGCTTCAAGGTCGACTGACAGGCAACACGAGAGATTATGAACGCGGCTACGGCATTTGATTTGGGCCCACTGACCTGGGTCAAGGGCGAGATCGATCTGGCCTTGCAGCGGGCGGTCGAAGCCCTGGCTCCGTACACGGCAGGAGGCGATGTCACGCCGCTGAAGTTCTGCCATACCCACGTCCACCAGGTTTACGGCGCCCTGTCCATCGTCGGTCTCGACGGCGTGACCCAGGTCGTCGAATCGCTCGAAGCCCTGCTCAAGACCTACGAGGAAGGGCAGCGCCCGGCCGACGAGTCCGGGCTGGCGGTGGTGCGCCAGGCACTGGCCGATGTCCGGCAATACCTCGACGATCTGATGGTCGGCGAGCCGAACCAGCCTCTGCGCCTGTTGCCGTCCTACCAGGCGCTGGCGCGGGCCAGAGGGCTGGCGGTCACGCACGCCGCCGACCTGTTTTATCCCGACTTGTCGTTGCGGTCGCCGCGGCGACCGCCGCCGCCGCCGCTCGATGCCGAGCAGGCCAGGGTGGCCTTGAAGGCCGCCCGCAGTGCCTATCAAAAAGGCCTGCTGAAATGGTTGCGCAGCCCGGCTGACAGTGGCGCCGGCTTGCCGGCGATGCGCGCGGCGCTGGCCGGTATCGAGGCGCAGCAGGCCAGCCAGGCGGCCCGGACTTTCTGGTGGGTGGCCCAGGCTTTCCTCGACACGCTGGAGAATGCCGGCCTGCGCGGCGATACCGCCGCCCGTTACCTGTGTTCCCGGATCGATGCCCAGATCCGCCGTTTGCTCAACGGTTCGAGCAACGTCGCCGAGCGTGTCATGCGCGAAGCACTGTATTACGTCGCGCGCACGCCGGCCGCGCAGTCGCCGCTGGTTGCCGCCGTACAGGATACTTTCGGCTTGCCGGCCTTGATTCCGGAAGCTGCCGCCGCCGCCGTGCCGGCGCCGCAGGAAGCGGCCTTGCGCAAGCTGCGCGACGCCTTGGCGGCGGCCGAAGAGTTGTGGAACAAGTTCTGCAGCGGCAGTGCCGGCAGCCTTGCCGGTTTCGTCGACAATGCCCGCCTGTGCGCCGCGCTCAGCGACGACATCGGCCATACCGACCTCAAGCGCCTGGGGCAAGGGCTCGGCGCCGTCGCCAGCTGGCTGGCCGAGGAGCCGGGGCGCTACAACGATACGGTGGCGATGGAAGTCGCCACGACCATCCTGCTGCTGCAGAACGCCCAGGAAAACTTCAAGCGCCTCGGCACCGATTTCGCCCAGCAGGTCGACCTGATGGTCGCCCGCCTCTACGCCTGCATCGCCGGCAAGCCGGCGGCGGCCGATGCCGGCATCCCGCTGCTCGACGAAATGACGCGCAAGGCCCAGGAGAAATTGCTGATCGGCCAGGTCGGGCGCGAAATCCAGAACAACCTGGCGCAGATCGAGCAGGCACTCGATGCCTTCTTCCGCAACCCGGCCAAGGAGCACGAACTAGGGGCGCTCGAAGCGCCGCTCAAGCAGATCGGCGGTGCCCTGGCGATGCTCGGCCATTTCGGTGCCATCATCAGCCTCAACGAGTGCGGCGAACGCATCCGCCAGTTCGCCCAACCCGATTACCAGCCGGTGGCCGAGGATTTCGAACGGGTCGCCAACCAGTTGTCCCTGCTCGGTTTCTTCGTTGACGCCCTGCAAAACGGTGAAAGCGATTTCGCGGCCTTCATCAGCCGCCTCGATGGCGACGGCGAAGCAGCCGACGAGCGCGCCGGCGAAGGCGAAGACATCGTGCCGGCCCCGACGGTCGAAGCCCAACTGGCGCAGCAGGCGCGGGATACCCAGGCGCTCGCCGGCGCCCTGCGCGAAGCGCCGCAGGATCAGCGTCTGCAGGAGGAAATCCGCCACAACCTGCAGGCCATCCAGAAGGATGCCGACCTGGTTGCCGACCACCAGTTGGGCGAGTCGGCCAAGGCCGCGCTCGAGGCGCTGGAAGCCGGCGGCGCCGTCGATGCCGCGCTCTCCGGCCTGGTCGCCGGCAGCGGCGAGGCACCGAAGCCCTCGGCCGAAACCTTGCAGTTGGCCGAATCGAGCCATGAGGAAATCGATGCCGAACTGTTGGCCATCTTCCTCGAAGAGGCTGTCGAAGTGTTGGCGGCGATGGCCGAGCAGCAGAGCTTGCTGCGGCGCCAGCCGGACAACGGCGAAGCGCTGACGACCATCCGCCGCGCTACGCATACCCTCAAGGGCAGCGGCCGCATGGTCGGACTGACCGAACTCGGCGAGACGGCCTGGGAACTGGAGCAGACCCTCAACCTCTGGCTGCGCCAGGAACAGGTGCCGACGCCCGAGCTGTTGCAGATGATCGGCGACGCTCATGCGCTGTTCACCGATTGGGTCGGCCATCTTGAGGCCGGCGACGGTGGCGTGCCCGATAGCGGGGCACTGGTGGCGCTGGCCCGCCGCCTGCGCGGCGTTGAAGCCGCTCCGGCAGCGGCCCCGGTACCGCTCGCCGCAACCCCGCCGGCCGCGGTGGCGGCAGAGCCGGAGTCGGAGTCGGAAGTCGGGGCGCCGACCCTGGTTCTCGATCTGCCAATGCTCGATGCGCCGATGCTCGATTTGTCCAGCCTCGATGACATCGTGGCGCCGGCCGCCGCCGATGCGACGATGCTCTCCGAGCCCGAGCCCGAGCCCGAGCCCGAGCCCGAGCCCGAGCCCGAGCCCGAGCCCGAGCCCGAGCCCGAGCCCGAGCCCGAGCCCGAGCCCGAACCCGAACCCGAACCCGAACCCGAACCCGAACCCGAACCGGAACCGGAACCCGAACCGGAACCGGAACCGGAACCGGAACCGGAACCGGAACCGGAACCGGAACCGGAACCGGAACCGGAACCGGAACCGGAACCGGAACCCGTGCCGCCGACGGTCAGCGCCTCGTTGACTCTGTACGACATCTTTGTCGACGAGGCACGCGGCTATCTGCAGACCCTGATCGACAGCCAGGCGGCGCTTGAAGCCAACCCGGCCGCCCCAACCACGTTCGAAACGACCCGGGCGGCGCATACGCTGGCCGGTATTGCGGCCACGGTCGGCCTGATGCCGCTGCACCACCTGGCCAGCGCCCTGGAGCATGCCCTGCTGCGCCGCGAGCACGCCGCCCGGCCAGACAGCATCGAAGGCCTCGAAATCGTGCGTCAGGCGGTCTTCGCCCTCGAATCGATGTTCGCCGGCCTGGCGCTGCAGCGGGCGCCGGACGAGGAGTCGCGCCTGATCGCCGCCCTCGAGGACATCTTCCATGCTCCTCTGGTCGAAGCAACGCCGGCCAGCGCCGAGATCATTCCGTTGCCCGGCGTCGGCGCAGCGGCTACCGCCGAGGTCGCGGTCACCGAGGTGCCGGTACCGCATGCTGCCCCACCGCTGCCGCACCTGACCGACGAACTCGACGAGCAACTGCTGCCGATCTTTCTCGAAGAAGCCGGCGATCAATTGCGCGACCTGACCGAGCATCTGCGCGCCTGGCGGGCGGCACCGGCCGACGGCGCGCCGCCGCATGCGATCGCGCGCCTGCTGCATACCTTCAAGGGCAACGCCCGCATGGCCGGGGCGCTCAATCTCGGCGAAGTCACTCACCAGCTGGAAACGCGGGTGGACGAAGCGATGCGTGCCGGTACCGCCGCTGCCGCGGTGATCGACGAAATCGAGAGTGGCTGCGATACCCTGGCCCTGGCCGTCGAACACCTGCGCGCCGGGCCACAGGCCGAGGACATGGCCGAGCCCCCGCCGCCCGCTGCGGCGCAGTCCGGCGAAGCAACGGCGCCCTCGCCCGCCGCGGCCGAGGCCGACGCCGAAGGCGAGGGCAGCCAGCGGGCGACGCTGCGCGTGCGCGCCGACCTGATCGACCGGCTGGTCAACGAGGCCGGCGAGTTGTCGATCGCCCGCGCCCGGATCGAGGGCGAAATGCGCAGTCTGAAGACCTCGCTGCTCGACCTGACGGAAAACGTTATCCGCCTGCGCCGCCAGCTGCGTGAAATCGAAATCCAGGCCGAGGGCCAGATTCAGGCCCGCGTCGCCCAGGCGCAAGACGGCGAGACGGAGTTCGACCCGCTCGAACTCGACCGTTTCACCCGCTTCCAGGAGCTGACCCGCTTCATGGCCGAGTCGGTCAACGACGTCGCCACGGTCCAGCAGAACCTGCTCAAGAACCTCGACGACGCCAATGCCGCGATCCTCGCCCAGGCCCGTCTCAACCGCGGCCTGCAGCAGGAGTTGATGGGCGTGCGCATGCTGCCCTTCGCCAGCCAGGCCGAACGCTTTTACCGCATCGTCCGGCAAACGGCCAAGGAGGTCGGCAAGCGGGCCAGCCTCGACCTGACCGGCGGCCAGGTCGAAATCGACCGCTCGGTGCTCGACAAGATGCTCGGGCCGATCGAGCACATGCTGCGCAACGCCGTCACCCACGGCCTGGAAAGCCGCGAGCAGCGGCTGGCCGGCGGCAAGGAGGAAACCGGCGAAATCACGCTGAGCCTGGTTCAAGAAGGCAATGAAATCATCCTGTCGCTGGCCGACGACGGCCGCGGCCTCGATCCGCAGCGCATCCGCGAGCGGGCCGAGGCCATGGGCCTGCTGTCGCCGGGCCAGGCCATCGAGCCGGCCGCCCTGCTCGACTTCATCTTCCAGCCCGGCTTCTCGACGGCGGCCGAATTGAGCCAGCTGGCCGGCCGCGGCGTCGGCATGGACGTGGTCAAGACGGAAGTCACCGCGCTCGGCGGGCGGATCGAAATCGCCACCGAGCCGGGGCACGGCACGACCTTCCGTCTCTACCTGCCGCTGACCCTGGCGGTCACGCAGACCCTGCTGGTCCGCGCCGGCGCGCAGTTGTACGCGGTGCCGTCGACGATGATCGAGCAGGTGCTGGAGCTCAAGGACAAGCAGTTGGCCATCCTGCAGGAGAAGGGCGAAGCCGAGTGGCAGGGCCACCGCTACCCGCTGCACTTCCTGTCGCACCTGCTCGGCGCCGCCGAGGCGCAGCCGGAAGTGCATCGCCGCTACTGGGTATTGTTGTTGCGCTCCGGTTCGCAGCGGGTGGCGGTGCAGGTCGACGAACTGCGTGGCAACCAGGAAGTCGTGGTCAAGAACATCGGCGCCCAGCTCGCCCGGGTGGTCGGCATCGCCGGCGCCACGGTGCTCGGCGACGGCCGCGTGGTGCTGATCCTCAACCCGGTGGCCCTGGCCAGCCGCGGCGTTGTGACGCAGCTGTCGTCGGTGCCGGCGGCCGCCGCCGAGGTGGCCGCGCCCGAGCGGCGCTTGCCGACGGTGATGGTGGTCGACGACTCGCTGACCGTGCGCAAGATCACCAGCCGCCTGCTGGCCCGCGAGGGCTACCAGGTGATGCTGGCGAAGGACGGCGTCGATGCGCTGGAGCAGTTGCTCGACGATCTGCCCGACGTGATCCTGTCCGACATCGAGATGCCGCGCATGGACGGCTTCGATTTCGTCCGCAACGTTCGCGCCGACGAGCGCCTGCGCCGCCTGCCGGTGATCATGATCACCTCGCGCACGGCCGACAAGCACCGCAACTATGCCTTCGAGATCGGGGCCAACCATTACCTCGGCAAGCCGTACGACGAGGACGAGTTGCTGGCCCTGGTCACCGGCTACTGCCAGAAGGCGCATTGAACGGCGGCGGCCGCTGCGGCGGTCGCCGGCGCATTTTCCGGTTTTTCGCCCGCGCCGCCGGTCGGCGCCGCTGCCGCGCGGTGCCCGGCGGCGGCTTTTTTGCCGCGATGGTTGGTTTGTCTTCCGGCGAAGATTAAAATTCCGGCCATGGACAGCGTCAATCTCACCGACCACTTTCTCATCGCCATGCCGGCGCTGGAGGATCCCTATTTCTCCAACGCCTTGGTCTATATCTGCGAGCACAACGAGAACGGGGCGCTCGGGATCATTGTCAATCGGCCGATCGACCTGAATCTGGCCGGCCTGTTCGAGAAAATCGACATCAAGCTGGAACAGGACGACCTGGCCAAGTTGCCGGTTTATTTCGGCGGTCCGGTGCAGCTGGACCGTGGCTTCGTGCTGCATCGGCCGTTGGGCGGCTGGCAGTCGACGCTGTCGATCAACGAGGATGTCGGCCTGACCAGCTCGCGCGACGTGCTCGCCGCCGTCGCCACGACCGGCCAGCCGGCGGAGATTCTCGTCACCCTCGGTTATTCCGGCTGGGATGCCGGCCAGCTCGAGAACGAGCTGGCGCAGAATTCCTGGCTGACCGTGCCGGCCAAGGCCGCCATCCTGTTCGACCTGCCGCCCGAGGAACGCCTGCCGGCGGCGATGCAGAATCTCGGCATCAGCTTCACCCAGCTTTCCGACGTCGCCGGGCATGCCTGAAGGCACGGTCCTGGCCTTCGATTTCGGAGCCAAGCGGATCGGTGTCGCCACCGGGGAAAGCCTGCTCGGCAGCGCTCATCCGCTGACGGTGATCCATGCCGAATCGAACGACGCGCGGATGGCGGCCATCGGCAGCCTGATCGCCGAATGGCGGCCGGTGCTGCTGGTCGTCGGCCTGCCCGTCCATGTCGATGGCACGCCGCATGAAATGACCAAACTGGCGACGAAATTCGGCGAACGCCTGCAAAAATGCTTCCGTCTGCCGCTTGCCTATGCCGACGAACGGCTGACCTCGCGCGATGCCGCAAGCCGTCTGCGCGAAACCGGCCGCGACAGCCGCAGCGCCAAGCCGCTGCTCGACGCCGTGGCGGCCCAACTGATTCTTCAAACCTGGTTCGAAAGCCCGTCCCATGTCATCCCTGCCCAACCCGCTGCCTGATGCCGAGGCCCAGTGCCGGCAACTGGCCGAACTCCTGCGTCCGCAGCTCCACCGCCAGCCCGCGCTGGTCGGCATCTACAGCGGCGGCGCCTGGATCGCCGAGCGCCTGCGCCAATTGCTCGGACTGTCCGAGGAGATCGGCCTGATCGACGTTTCCTTCTACCGCGACGATTTCGCCGAGAAGGGGCTGCATCCGCAGGTCAAGCCGACGGCGATTCCCTTCGCCGTCGAGGGGCGCCACATCATCCTGGTCGACGACGTGCTCTACACCGGACGCACGACGCGGGCGGCGATCAACGAGCTGTTCGACTACGGCCGCCCGGCGGCGGTCGAACTGGCGGTGCTCGCCGACCGCGGCGGCCGCGAGTTGCCGATCGCCGCCGCCTACGGCGTCTGGGACGTGACGCTGGCGGCCGGCGAGAGCCTGGTGCTCGACCGGGACGACACGGATCGCCTGACGTGGAGGCTGGAACATGCATAACCCGCAGTTGAACCAGGATGGCGAACTGAGCCATCTGCTTTCGGTCGAGGGCTTGCCGCCGCGCATCCTGACGCAGATTCTCGACACCGCCGCCTCCTTCATGGAAGTCTCGGCGCGCGACGTCAAGAAAGTGCCGCTGCTGCGCGGCAAGAGCGTCTTCAACCTGTTCTTCGAGAACTCGACGCGCACCCGCACCACCTTCGAGATCGCCGCCAAGCGCCTGTCGGCCGACGTCATCAATCTCGACATCAACAAGTCGTCGACGGCCAAGGGCGAGACCCTGCTCGACACCATCGACAACCTGTGCGCCATGCACGCCAACCTGTTCGTCGTCCGTCATGCTTCCAGCGGCGCCCCCTACCTGATCGCCGAACACCTGCGCCGCATCGGCCGCGACGACGTGCATGTGGTCAATGCCGGCGACGGACGCCATGCCCACCCGACGCAGGGCCTGCTCGACATGTACACGATCCGCCACTACAAGAAGGACTTCACGCAACTGCGCGTGGCCATCGTCGGCGACATCCTGCATTCGCGCGTCGCCCGCTCCGACATCCACGCCCTGACCACGCTGGGCGTGCCGGAAGTCCGCGCCATCGGTCCGGAGACCCTGCTGCCCAAGCATCTCGACAAGCTCGGCGTGCATGTCTTCCACGACATGAACGAAGGCTTGAAGGATTGCGACGTGATCATCATGCTGCGCCTGCAGAACGAGCGCATGAACGGCGCCCTGCTGCCGTCGGCCGGCGAGTATTTCCGCCATTTCGGCCTGACCCCGCAGAAACTGGCGCAGGCCAAGACCGACGCCATCGTCATGCATCCCGGACCGATGAACCGCGGCGTCGAGATCCATTCGGCGGTGGCCGACGGCGCGCAGGCCGTGATCCTGCCCCAGGTCACTTTCGGCATTGCCGTGCGCATGGCCGTCATGAGCATCGTTGCGGGGAATTGACATGAATATCGAAATCAAGAACGGCCGGGTCGTCGATCCGTACAACGGCACCGACCGCGTTGCTTCCCTGTTCGTCGCCGACGGCCGCATCGCCGGCCTCGGCGAAGCGCCGGCCGGCTTCACCGCCGACCAGGACATCGATGCCGCCGGCTGCGTCGTCTGCCCCGGGCTGATCGACCTCGGTGCCCGCCTGAACAGTATCGAGGCCGAACTGGCCGCCGCCGTCGCCGGCGGCGTCACGGCCGTCGTCGTGCCACCCGACGCCGATCCGCCGCTCGACGAGCCGGAACTGGCCGACCGCCTGGTGCATCGCGGCGCCGAGATCGGCAAGGCGCGGGTACTGCCGCTCGGCGCCCTGACGCTCGGCCTCAAGGGCGAGCGCCTGGCCGAACTGGCCGGCCTGAAAAAGGCCGGTTGCGTTGCCTTCTCGCAGGCGACGCAGCCGGTGGTCGATACCGAGGCCCTGCTGCGGGCGATGGAATACGCCGCTACTTTCGATTTCGCGGTGTGGTTGCAGCCGCAGGACTACTGGCTGGCGCGCAACGGCATCGCGCACGAAGGCGAAGTCGCCAGCCGCCTCGGCCTGGCCGGCATCCCGGTCGCCGCCGAGACCATCGCCATCGCCACCATCGTCCAGCTGGTGCGCGACACCGGTTGCCGCGTGCACCTGACCCGGCTGTCGTCGGCGGCCGGCGCGGCGCTGGTCGCCCAGGCCCGGGACGAAGGCCTGCCGGTGACCTGCGACGTCGGCGTGCATCACCTGCTGCTCAGCGAAAACGACATCGGCTTCTTCAACCCGCATGCCCGCTTCGCGCCGCCGCTGCGCAGCCAGCGCGACCGGCAGGCCCTGTCGGCGGCCGTTGCCGACGGCCTGGCGGCGATCTGCTCGGATCACACGCCGGTCGGCGCCGACGACAAGCTGCTGCCTTTTGGCGAAGCCAAGCCGGGCGCCACCGGGTTGGAAGTGCTGCTGCCGCTGACCCTGAAGTGGGCGGCCGAAGCCGGGGTGGACCTGGGCCGGGCATTGGCCCGCATCACCGCCGCGCCGGCGGCCATTCTCGGCCTGCCCGCGGCGGGTTTGGCGGCCGGCGCCATCGCCGATGTCTGCGTCTTCGATCCGACCGCCGAGTGGCAGTTGAGTGCCGACAGCCTGCGCAGCCGCGGCAAGAACTCGCCCTGGCTCGGCCATGTACTGGCCGGCAAGGTCCGCGCGACATTGGTCGGCGGCCGCGTGGTGTTCGCCGACTAGAATTCCTGCCGCTCCGTACTTCAGACTGACGTCATATTGATATAGAATAATCTTCCCGCCGGAAGCCTGCGGCGGGCACCTTCTTCTTTCAATCTGGCACTACCTGTTACTGGAGGAATTCCGATGAAACGCATCCTGTCGAGCATCGCGCTGTTCCTGGCCGGCATCGGCCTGGCCGTGGCGGCGGTCAATATCAACACGGCCTCGGTCGCCGAGCTGGACGCCGTCAAGGGGATCGGCCCGAGCAAGGCCAAGGCGATCGTCGAGTACCGCGAGAAGAACGGGCCGTACAAGACGCTCGACGACCTGAAGGGGGTCAAGGGCTTCGGCGACAAAAGCGTCAACAAGCTGCGCGGCGAACTGTCGGTCGGCGACGCTTCGGCAGCCAAGCCGGTCAAGGCGAAAAAATAGGCCGTCGGCATGCGCAATTCGGGGCGGGAACATCCCGCCCTTTTTTTTATGGCGAGGCGGCCAGGCGGGCCACCGCTTCCGCGGTGCTGCCGCGGACCATCAGCACTTTGCGCCGCGAGCTTTGCCCGCTCTTGAGGACGACCGCGGCGCGCCCGCAGCCGAGGCGTTCGGCGACGAAGGCGAGCAGCGCGGCATTGGCCTTGCCGTCGACCGGCGCCGCCGCCAGGCGGATTTTCAGGGCATCGCCGTGCAATCCGGCGCATTCCGTCTTGCGCGCGCCGGGCTGGATGTGCAGGGTCAGCGTGATCTCGCCGTCGTTGCCGACCCGGTACCAGTCGCTCACAGGAACATCAGCACGACCTGCAGCAGCAGGATGGCCACCAGCGGCGACAGGTCGATGCCGGAAATAGTCGGCAGTAGGCGGCGGATCGGATCGAGCAGCGGCCGGGTCAACTGGTTGGCCAGCGGCGCCACCGGCGAATAGGGATTGATCCACGACAGCACCGCTTGCAGGATGATCGCTCCGATCAGGATATAGACGGCCAGACGCAGCAGACCGCGCACGGCGAACAGCAGGATCGCCAGCGCTGCGTCGCCGCCCGGCACGGCGCCGGACATGCCGACGATCAGGCCCGCGAGCAGGGCCTGTAGGCCGAGCGCCGCCAGCAGGCTGGCCCAATCGATGCCGGCGAGGCCGGGAATGACCCGGCGCAGCGGCTTGACTGCCCAGTTGGTCAGCTTGACCACGAAATCGCCGATCTGCCCGGCGAAGGAAACGCGCATCAGCTGCATCAGGAAACGCAGCAGGAACAACGTCGTGAAAAAGCTGATGACGGCGTTGAGCAGGAAAAAGACGGCCTCCATCAGCCGCCTCCGAGCAGCTTGCCAAGCTCGCGGCCGCGCGCCTCGGCGGCCTTGACGCCGGCGACGATGCCATCCTTGACGCCGGCCTCGGCCATGGTGTGCAGCGCCGCTTCGGTGGTGCCGCCCTTGGAAGTGACCCGCTCGCGCAGCACGGCGGCCGGCTCGCTCGACCGGGCGGCCAGGGCGGCGGCGCCCTGGACCGTCTCGATGGCCAGCTGGCGGCCTTGTTCGGGCGTGAAACCGAGATCCGCCGCCGCCTGCTGCAAGGCCTCGATGAACAGGAAGACGTAGGCCGGGCCGCTGCCGGACAAGGCGGTGACCCCGTCCATCTTGGCCTCGTCGTCGATCCACACGGTGCTGCCGACGGCGGCCAGCACCCGGTCGGCGGCGGCGCGGCCGGCGGCGTCGACTTCGGCCGAGGCGCACAGGCCGGTGATGCCGGCGCCGATCAGGGCCGGCGTGTTGGGCATGCAGCGGACGATGCGCCGGTGGCCGCCGAGGAAGCGCGACAGCGTCGCCAGGTCGAGCCCGGCGGCGATGCTGACGACCAGCGCCGAGCCCAGCTTGGCGGCGAGCGGCGCGCAGGCCTCGCGCATCTGCTGCGGCTTGACGGCCAGCACCAGGAGGTCGCCGGCATCGGCGAGGTCGGCCGCGGCGCCGAGGCAGCGCACGCCGTAGGCCTGCTGCAGGCGGTCGCGGGCTGCGCTGCCGGGATCGACGACGGTGATGTCGGCGGCGGCGAAGCCGCGCTGCAGCATGCCGCCGATCAGGGCGTTGGCCATGTTGCCGCCGCCGAGGAAGGTGATTTTCATGGGTAGGATCTTTCGCCAAAAATGGCCGTGCCGATGCGGACGATGGTCGCGCCTTCGGCCACGGCCGCTTCGAGGTCATGGGACATGCCCATGGACAGGGTATCGAGGTCGAGGCCGGCGGCCCGCAGGTCTTCCCGCAGCTGGCGCAGGCGGCCGAAGGCGGCGCGCTGCGCCGCGACATCGTCGGTCGGCTCGGGAATGGCCATCAGGCCGCGCAGACGCAAGCGGGGCAGGGCGGCGACAGCCCGGCACAAGGCTTCGGTCTCGTCGGGCCGGCAACCGCTCTTGCTCGCCTCGCCGGAAACATTGACCTGGATGCACACCTGCAGCGGCGGCAGGTCGGCCGGGCGCTGGGCGGCCAGGCGCTCGGCGACCTTCAGCCGGTCGATCGAATGGACCCAGGCGAAATGCTCGGCGACGGCCTTGGTCTTGTTGCTCTGCAGGGGGCCGATGAAATGCCATTCAAGATCGCCGGTGGCCGCCGCCTTGGCGACGCCTTCCTGGACGTAGTTCTCGCCGAAGGCGCGCTGGCCGGCGGCGGCGGCGGCGAGCACGCAGTCCACCGGCCAGGTCTTGCTCACCGCCAGCAGCCGGACGCTTTCCGGCGGCCGCCCGGAGCGCTTGCAGGCATCGGCGATACGGGCGAGAACGGCTTGCAGGTTGCCGGCGATTGCGCTCATAATCCTTCGGTCATTTCAGACAAATCCCAGTATACACGCGCCTTGAGGACGATCCGCATGGACATCACCGAACTGCTGGCCTTCAGCGTCAAGAACAAGGCCTCCGACCTCCATCTTTCGTCCGGGTTGCCGCCGATGATCCGGGTGCATGGCGATGTCCGCCGCATCAACCTGCCGTCGATGGAGCACAAGGACGTGCACGGCATGGTGTACGACATCATGAACGACGGTCAGCGCAAGGTGTATGAGGAAACGCTGGAGTGCGACTTCTCCTTCGAGATTCCCAACCTCGCCCGCTTCCGGGTCAATGCCTACAACCAGCAGCGCGGCGCCGGCGCCGTGTTCCGGACCATTCCGTCGAAGGTGCTGACGCTGGAAGAACTGAACTGCCCGAAGATTTTCAAGGACATCGCCGAATATCCGCGCGGCATCGTGCTGGTCACCGGGCCGACCGGCTCGGGCAAGTCGACGACGCTGGCGGCGATGGTCAACCACATCAACGAGAACGAGTACGGCCACATCCTGACCGTCGAGGATCCGATCGAATTCGTCCATGAGTCGAAGAAATGCCTGATCAACCAACGCGAGGTCGGACCGCACACCCTGTCCTTCGCCAACGCGCTGCGCTCGGCGCTGCGCGAGGATCCGGACGTGATCCTGGTCGGCGAAATGCGCGACCTGGAAACCATCCGCCTGGCGCTGACCGCGGCCGAGACCGGGCACCTGGTGTTCGGCACGCTGCATACCTCGTCGGCGGCCAAGACCATCGACCGCGTGGTCGACGTCTTTCCGGCGGCGGAAAAGGAAATGGTCCGCTCGATGCTGTCCGAATCGCTGCGCGCCGTCATCTCGCAGACCCTGCTCAAGACCAAGGACGGCAGCGGTCGCGTCGCCGCGCACGAGATCATGATCGGCACGCCGGCCATCCGCAACCTGATCCGCGAGAACAAGATCGCCCAGATGTACTCGGCGATCCAGACCGGCCAGAACTTCGGCATGCAGACGCTGGACCAGAACCTGCTCGACATGGTCCGCCGCAACATCGTGTCCAGCGCCGAAGCCCGCAACAAGGCAGCCAACAAGGACGCCTTCCCCGGCTGATCCGGGCGTCGGCGCATAACCAAAGGGAACAGCATGGAACGCGACCAGGCAATGAAGTTCATGCACGATCTGCTGCGCCTGATGGCGCAGAAGAAAGGCTCGGACCTGTTCATCACCGCCGGCTTCCCGCCGGCGATCAAGATCGACGGCCGGATCACCCCGGTCTCCAACCAGGTGCTGACCGCCTCGCACACCGCCGAACTTGCCCGGGCGATCATGAACGACCGCCAGGCGGCCGAGTTCGAGGCGACCCGCGAGTGCAACTTCGCCATCTCGCCGGCCGGCATCGGCCGCTTCCGGGTCAATGCCCTGGTCCAGCAGGGGCGCGTCGCCGTCGTCTGCCGCACCATCAACATGGTCATTCCGACGCTCGACGACCTGCAGCTGCCGCCGGTGATCAAGGATCTGGCGATGACCAAGCGCGGCCTGATCATCTTCGTCGGCGGCACCGGCACCGGCAAGACGACCTCGCTGGCGGCCCTGGTCGATTACCGCAACGAGAACTCCTACGGCCACATCATCACCGTCGAGGACCCGATCGAGTACGTGCACGAGCACAAGAACTGCATCGTCACGCAGCGCGAGGTCGGGGTCGATACCGACGACTGGGGCCCGGCGCTGAAGAACACCCTGCGCCAGGCGCCGGACGTCATCCTGATGGGAGAAATCCGCGACCGCGACACCATGGACTACGCCATCGCCTTCGCCGAGACCGGCCACCTGGCGCTGGCCACGCTGCACGCCAACAGCGCCAACCAGGCGATCGACCGGATCATCAACTTCTTCCCCGAGGAACGCCGCCAGCAACTGCTGATGGACCTGTCGCTGAACCTGCGCGCCATGGTCTCGCAGCGCCTGCTGCCGAAGAAGGACGGCAAAGGGCGGATGGCGGCGATCGAGGTGATGCTCAACTCGCCGCTGATTTCCGACCTGATCTTCAAGGGCGAGGTGCAGGAGATCAAGGAAATCATGAAGAAATCGCGCGAACTCGGCATGCAGACCTTCGACCAGGCCCTGTTCGACCTCTACGAGGCCGGCAAGATCAGCTACGAGGATGCGCTGCGCAACGCCGATTCGCTGAACGACCTGCGCCTGCAGATCAAGCTGCACAGCAAGGAGTCGAAGGACCGTGATCTGAGCACCGGGATCGGCCACCTCGACATCGTCTGACCCATTTCCGACCGGGAGATCCACCATGCGCCGCTTGCTTGCCCCCTTGTTCGCCCTGTTGCTGGCCGGCGCCGCGACGCTGGCCCAAGCCGCCGGCCTCGATGCCATTTCCAGCGGCGACGCCAGCGCCGGCGTCAAGGAGGCGTTGGCCAAGGGCGCCGATTTTGCCGTCGCCTCGCTCGGCCAGCAGAACGGCTTCCTCGGCAACGCCAAGGTCAAGATTCCGCTGCCCGGCTCTCTGCAGAAGGCCGAGAAAGGGCTGCGCATGCTCGGCATGGGCAAGCAGGCCGACGAACTGGTCAACACCATGAACCATGCCGCCGAGAATGCCGTCGCCGAAGCCAAGCCGATCCTGTCCGATTCGATCAAGAAGATGAGCGTGCAGGACGCCAAGGGCATCCTGACCGGCGGCGACGACAGCGTCACGCAGTATTTCAAGCGCAGTTCGTCGGAGCAGCTGACGCAGAAATTCATGCCCATCGTCAAGGCCGCCACCGGCAAGCTGCAACTGGCCGAGCAGTACAACGCCTACGCCGGCAAGGCGGCGAGCCTGGGCCTGATCGACAGCAAGGACGCCGACCTCGACGCCTACGTCACGCAAAAGGCGATGGACGGCCTGTTCCTGATGATCGCCGAGGAAGAGAAGAAGCTGCGCGCCAATCCGGTGGCCGCCGGCAGCGCGCTGTTGAAGAAGGTTTTCGGCGCGCTCTGAGCCGCCGGCGGGCGACGCTCCGTCTCAAGTTCGCCCGGGCCTTGACGAAAACAAGTCAAGGAGCCCGCCATGACATCCGCCCGCCTGACCCCGACCACCGAGCATTACACCGCCTCCGCCGAACGGGCACCCGTCGCCGGCGAAGGGCGCCGCGTCGAGGCCGCCGAAGGGCTGGGCGGCGACCGCCGGCGCAGCCTGCGCGAGGAACTGAATGCGGCGGAAAACGACGTCGGCGGCCAGTTCCGGGAAGAGGCCCAGCGGATTGCGGCACAGCTGGCCGAGCTGTCGCCGGCGGAGCAGGAAAAGCTGACCAAGTCCTTGTCGGCAAACGAGTTCCACGTGGTTGACGAGCAGGTCTGAGCCGGCCGCATATCCCGCGCGCCGCCGGCGGAGTAAAATCCGGCTTCCCCGATTTTCCGCGCCCCGCCTTGCCGGGGCGCTGTCATTTGCCGAATGTCCGGACTCAATCCCCAGCAGCGCGAAGCGATCCATTACCTGGACGGCCCTCTCTTGGTGCTGGCTGGCGCCGGCTCGGGCAAGACGCGGGTGATCACGCAGAAAATCGCCTATCTGGTCCAGGATTGCGGCTTCCGGCCGCGCAACGTCGCCGCCATCACCTTCACCAACAAGGCGGCCAAGGAAATGCAGGAGCGCGTCGGCAAGCTGCTCGGCAGCACCGTCGCCAACGAGCTGCAGATTTCCACCTTCCACTCCCTGGGCGTGCGCATCCTGCGCGAAGAGGCCAAGGCTCTGGGCTACAAGCCGCGCTTCTCGATCTTCGACGCCGCCGATTGTGCCGGCATCCTCGGTGAGACGGCCCACACCACCGACAAGGGGACGCTGCGCCACATTCAGTCGATCATCTCCAACTGGAAGAACGCCCTGGTCACGCCGGAGGCGGCGCGCAGCCTGGCCCGCGACGAGCACGAGGCGCTGGCCGCCCATGCCTACCTTTCCTACGAGGCGACGCTGAAGGCCTATCAGGCGGTCGATTTCGACGACCTGATCGGCCTGCCGGTCAAGCTGTTCAGCGAGCATCCGGAAATCGCCGACAAATGGCAGAACCGCCTGCGCTACCTGCTGGTGGACGAATACCAGGATACCAACGCCTGCCAGTACCAGTTGCTCAAGCTGCTGACCGGCATCCGTGCCCAGTTCACCGCGGTCGGCGACGACGACCAGGCGATCTACGGCTGGCGCGGCGCCGACATCGACAACCTGCGCAAGCTGCCGGCCGAATTCCCGGCCCTGAAGGTCATCAAGCTGGAGCAGAACTACCGTTCGACGGTGCGCATCCTGAAGGCGGCCAACAACGTCATCGGCCACAACGACAAGCTGTTCGACAAGAAACTGTGGTCCGAACTCGGCCATGGCGAGCAGATCACCGTCACCGCCTGCCGCGACAACGATGCCGAGGCCGAGGGCGTGGTCATGCAGCTGCAGGCTCACCGCTTCGAGCAGCGCACCCAGTTCAAGGATTACGCCATCCTCTACCGCTCCAACCACCAGGCGCGGATTTTCGAGGAATACCTGCGCGACCACCGCATTCCCTACCTGCTGTCGGGCGGCAAGTCCTTCTTCGACAAGGCCGAGATCAAGGACATCATTGCCTACCTGCGCCTCTTGGCCAACGAGGACGACGATCCGGCCTTCATCCGGGCGGCGACCACGCCGAAACGCGGCATCGGCGCGGCGACCCTGCAGGCGCTCGGCGCCTATGCCGGCGAACGGCATATCTCGCTGTTCGCGGCCGCCTTCGAGGAAGGCTTCACCCAGCGCGTGCAGGCCCGTCAGCTCGAACCGCTGCTCGAATTCTGCCAGTTCATCGGCCGCAGCCAGGGCCGGGCCGAGCGCGAGCCGGCGCACCAGGTGCTGCCCGACCTGTTGAAGGCCATCGACTACGAAACCTACCTCTACGACCACGAAGAGGAGCGCACGGCCCAGACGCGCTGGGCCAACGTCTGCGAATTCGCCCAGTGGATCAACAAGAAGGGCGAGGCCGACGGCCGCACGCTGATCGACCTGACCCAGAGCATCGCCCTGATCAACATGCTGGACAAGCAGAATGCCGAGGAATTCGACGCCGTCCAGCTATCGACGCTGCATGCCTCGAAGGGGCTGGAGTACCGCCACGTCTTCCTGGTCGGTGTCGAGGAGGGCATCCTGCCGCACCGCGAGTCGCTGGAGCCGGCCAAGCTGCAGGAGGAGCGGCGGCTGATGTACGTCGGCATCACCCGCGCCCAGCTGTCGCTGCGCATCAGCTACTGCGAGCGGCGCAAGCAGATGCGCGAACTGATTCCCTGCGAACCGTCGCGCTTCATCGCCGAGATGGGCGAGGAGGACATCCGCTTTCGCGGCGGCAAGCAGGACACGCTACCCGACAAGGCCACCGGCATCGCCCGCCTCGATGCGATGCGGGCGATGCTGTCCGGCGGCGGCAAGCGGTAAACGAAAAAAGGGAGGCCGCGGCCTCCCTTTTCGCCATCCGGTCGAGCGGTCTTATTTGACCTTGCTCAGGATGTAATCGACGGCGCCCTTGATTTCGTCGTCGGACAGGCTGGTGGCGCCACCCTTCGGCGGCATGGCGTTCTTGCCGTGCAGGGCCGAGGCGTACAGCGCTTCGGCGCCGGTGGCGACGCGCGGCGCCCAGGCGGCCTTGTCGTCGAGCTTCGGCGCGCCGGCGACACCGGCGTTGTGGCAGGCGCCGCAGACGCTGTTGAACACCGTCGGGCCATCCTTCGGCGCGCCGCTGGCGGCGCCGGCATCGGCCTTGGCCAGTTGGAAGCGGGCGACCGGCTGGATGCGGGCATCGGCCTGGCTTTCATCGGCGGCGGCGGCATCGGCGGCCGACGTCGACTTCTTCATGGTCAGCGGGAAGATGACGGCGATCAGGACGATGGCGACAATGATCGTCGCCCACATGATGCCCTTGGAGGAATGCTGCTCGGCCATGCTAAATACCTCGGTGCGCGAAAATAATGGAGCTTGCCATTATAGCGATTCGGGTCTGGACGGACCAAAAAAAACCCCGCCGGTGGCGGGGTTGAAAATTCTCGAAAGGGGGGGATTTCGAGAGGAGGGGTTCAGTACACGCTTCGCAGTGTAGCCAGCGTGCCGACTGAGGTCTGTCCTCCTTTCGTAGCCTTCTGTAACGAATTGTTGCGCTGCGCAATGACAACTGGTCATGCCGTTCGTTTACAGCAGCCGAGCGGGTCGGGCGATCCGCCGCCACCGGGCATTGCTCAGTCTTCGATGCGGCAGATGACGATGGCGCCGGGCGGAATCTGGTAATCGGCGGCCAGCTGCTGGCGGGCGATGTCCTCGATGGCCTGTTCCTCGCTGGCGGCGAAGCGGCGGGCACCGGTGAAGTCCTGCGGAATGCCGGCGCGATCCTGGGTGATGCGGTAATGAACCTTGACATGCATGGCGGTGGATCCTGGGATGGTATGGCGTTGATTGCGCGCGCATTTTTCGCCACGGACCGGGGCGCGGCAATAAGGACTTTCCACAGGCAATGAGGTTGCCGTCGGCGCCGTGTTCTCAGGGCGCCAAATAGGCCGCGATGTCGACCGCGTCGATTTGTTCCGGCCGCAGGAAGCGGGCGGCGTAGTCGCGCCAGATGCCGGCGCGCAGGAACAGGTCGAACAGTTCGCCGTCGATGTGCGCCTCGTCGCGCATGCGGGCCATGATCGCCAGCGACTCGGTCAGCGTCTTGCCCTTCTTGTACGGCCGGTCGACGGCGGTCAGCGCCTCGAAGATGTCGGCGATGGCCATCATCCGCGCCACCGGACCCATCTGCTCGCGGACCAGACGACGCGGGTAGCCGCTGCCGTCCATCTTCTCGTGGTGGCAGGAAGCGATTTCCGGCACCTCGCGCAGGTGTTTGGGGAAGGGCAGCGCGGTCAGCATGATGAAGGTCTGCACGATGTGCTCGTTGATCTTGTAGCGCTCCTCTTCCGACAGCGTGCCGCGGGCCACCGACAGGTTGTACAGCTCGCCCTTGTCGTAGAGCAGTTCCGGCACCGGCATGCGGAAGCCCCAGCGGTTGTCGGGCGGCATGCGGTCGCCGGGGCCGCGCTCGAAGCGGTGGTCGGGCCGGTCGGCGAGCAGCGGCTCGGCGACCGGCAGTGGCGGGGCCGGGGTGCGCGCCTTGCGCTCCTTTTCCTCGTGGGCGATGCCGATGCGGTCGTCGAGCGTGCGCCGCCAGGTACGACCGGCGATCTGCCGCAACCGGGCGAGGCGTTCCGGGGCCATGAACTCGCCGCCCTCGTTGCATGCGGCGACGAAGGCGAAGTCGGCGTCGAGCGCCTGCCACTCGGCGGCCAGCCGGGTTTTCGCCTCGGCTTCCGGGGTGCCGGCGGCGATGGCTTCGAGGCAGGCGATCTCGGCATCGCGCTTGAGCACCTCGAAGCGCATGCGCACCTCGTGGATGCGGTCGTACAGCGTTTCCAGCTTGGTCGCCTTGTCCACCACGTATTCCGGCGTCGTCACCTTGCCGCAGTCGTGCAGCCAGGACGCAAGATGCAGGCAGTTCCATTCGTCTTCCGTCATCTCGAAGTCTTTGAGGGGGCCGGTGTCCGCCATGGTCGCGGCCGCGGCCAGCATGTTGGTGATGATCGGGACCCTTTGGCAGTGGGCGCCCGCGTACGGCGATTTCGTGTCGATCGCTTTCGCCGTCACCGTAATGAACGCTTCGGTCAGCGTGCGCTGGACTTTTTTCAGACGGCTGTTGTCGATCGCGATCGAGGCGAGAGACGTCAAAGCATGGGTGATGTATTCGGCCATCCGCGAGAAGGCGACGGTTTCTCCGGTGCTGTTTTTAGCGTTGATCAGCTGGATGACGGCGGCGACGTCTCCGTTCGCGTCCATGACCGGAAAGCAGAGGAACGATTTTGAATGGTATTTCATGTTCCGGTCCATTTCCCGGGTTCCGGCGAAATCGAATTCCTTCTGAGAATAGGCGTCTTCGATGTTGACGAACGTCTTGTGCAGGGCGACAAAGGTCGCGATGTTCGTGAAATTGGGTTCTTTCGTCTGCGGATTATAGAGGGCGAGCGGCGGGAAGTTGCACGGCGTTTCCGAAGATCCGCCCATCGACACCTGAAGCGTCTTGTTCTTGACGATCTCGAAAAAAAGCCGGGACTGGTCGGGATTGGAATCCATCAGGTACAGGGTCGCCCCGTCCGCCCGCGTCAATTCCTGCGTCGTTTCGAGAAGCATTTCGAGAAGGTAATCGGGATCGAGGGGCTGGGACAAAAGGATGCACAGTTCCAGAATCTTTGAAAGCTCCGGCTTGTCGTCCATAAACGGATCGTTTGTGGGTTCGATCGGCATTCGTTTTTTATCCGCAGTTGATACGCCTTTTTTTAAATCCTATCAGGCAAAGGTTAATAAAAAATAACTTGCGCTTATTTTCTCCGCCCTTAGAATTTCATAAAAACAAAGGAAAAAGAAAGGACCACGGATATGAAAGGATATTTCGGAATC
>JAVBRT010000003.1:0-47976 GCA_031547725.1 Azonexus sp.
GGCGAACAAGAAGGATTCGACCGTGCGGCGTTAATCGGGCATTTTTATGAATGTTCATTCGGGGCCTCGGGGGCTTGTATGGTTGGTGCCTCCAATTCTCCGGGGAGACACCCCGAGTGAACAACCTACAGAGAGATCACATCTAGTTCTGCCGCGCCGGGGCCAATCGCAAAAGAGATTGCACAGCAGTGGGGCGGCCGTGCCGTGCTGTGCTAGAATTCGCAGCGGCGGGTCTCCCCGCATTGCAGGGTGGTGAACCTGGTCAGGTCCGGAAGGAAGCAGCCACAGCCATTTTCTGCAAGTGCCGGGGGTTAGGCTCGCCACTTTCATTTTCTGCTTTGGTGTGGGGCGCATGAGTTATCAGGTTCTTGCCCGCAAATGGCGGCCGCGCAATTTTTCGACCCTCGTCGGTCAGGAGCACGTGGTCCGGGCTTTGACCCATGCCTTGTCCGAGCAGCGCCTGCACCATGCCTACCTGTTTACCGGCACCCGCGGTGTCGGCAAGACGACCATCGCCCGCATTCTCGCCAAGTCGCTGAATTGCGAAAGCGGCATCACGGCGACTCCTTGCGGTAGCTGCTCCGCTTGCCAGGAGATCGACGGGGGCCGTTTCGTCGATCTGCTCGAGGTCGACGCGGCGACCAACACCCGCGTCGATGAGATGCGCCAGTTGCTGGAGAACGCGGTCTATGCGCCGACGCGCGGGCGCTTCAAGGTGTATGTGATCGACGAAGTGCACATGCTCTCCAACTCGGCCTTCAACGCCATGTTGAAGACGCTTGAGGAGCCGCCGGAGCACGTCAAGTTCATTCTGGCGACGACCGATCCGCAGAAGATTCCGGTTACCGTTTTGTCCCGTTGCCTGCAGTTCAACCTCAAGCAGATGCCGGCCGCGGCGATCACCAGTCATCTGGCGCATATCCTGCAGGCCGAGGGGGTCAGTCACGATGCGCCGGCGTTGGCGCTGATCGCGCGTTCGGCGGCGGGCAGCATGCGCGACGCCTTGTCCTTGCTCGATCAGGCCATCGCCCACGGTGCCGGCCGGGTCGAGGAGGCACAGGTGCGCGCCATGCTGGGCACGGTCGATCAGGACTATCTGTTCGCCATTCTCGAAGCGCTGGCTGCCGGCGATGCCTCGGCGATGCTGGCGGTGGCCGCCGACCTCGGCGTGCGCAGCCTGTCGTTCGCCGCCGCTTTGCAGGAATTGGCGACGCTGCTGACGCGCATCCAGATCGCTCAATGCGTGCCCTCCGCCATCGACGACGAGGAGCCGGAGCGCGAACGTCTGCTGGCGCTGGCCGCGATCTTTTCACCGGAATTCGTCCAGTTGGCCTACCAGATCGCCTTGGTCGGCCGCAGCGAACTGCCGGCCGCCCCGGACGAGTATGCCGGTTTCGTGATGACCCTGCTGCGCCTGCACGCCTTCCGGCCGAGTTCGGTGGCCGACGTGGTGGCGGCCAGCCGGCCCCGTGGTGCCGAGGCGGCGGCTCGGCCGGAAAATACCGCTACCCCACCGTTGTCGGCGCGCCCGGAAAAAGTTGCGCCGGCGCCGGTCGGCCGCCCGGTGCCTGCTGTTGCCACGCCGGAGGTCGAATCGGCGGCGCCGATTACCGATGCGCGGGGCGGCCAGGAACAAGATTGGGCCGCCATCGTTGCTGCTTTGCCGCTGTCCGGCTTGGCGCGCACGCTCGCCCAGCATTGCGAACTGCGCCGGCTGGAAGATGAGGAATGCGTGCTGCGCCTGGCGCCAACGCATTCGCATCTGCAGATGAAGCCGGCGCCGGAGCGTCTGCAGCAGGCCTTGTCCGACTATTTCGTCCGGCCGCTGCGCCTGCGTTTCGAATTGGCGGCCAACGAAGTGGCGACGCCCGCAGCGGCTGCCGATCGTGAGCGCCAGATCCGCCAGGAGCGGGCGGAAGCGGCGATCGGCCGCGACGGTTTCGTGCGCGATGCGATCGAATCCTTGGATGCCTCGGTGGTCGAGGCATCGATCAAACCAATTGCCTAACGGAGATGACGCAATGATGAAGGGTGGTCTGGGCGGCCTGATGAAACAGGCGCAGATGATGCAGGAAAACATGAAGAAGGCGCAGGCCCAGCTGGCGCAGACCGAGGTCGAAGGCCAGGCCGGCGCCGGCATGGTCAAGGTGCTGATGACCTGCGCCCACGATATCCGTCGGGTCAGCATCGATCCGTCGGTGATGGATGATCGCGAGATGCTGGAAGACCTCGTCGCCGCGGCGGTCAACGATGCCATGCGGCGGGCCGAGGCGCTCAGCCAGGAAAAAATGTCGGGCTTCACCGCCGGCCTCAACCTGCCGCCCGGCTTCAAGCTGCCGTTCTAAGTGAATCCTTCCGGACTCGCGGCGCTGATCGAGGCCCTGCGCTGTCTGCCCGGCGTCGGACCGAAATCGGCGCAGCGCATGGCCTACCATCTGCTGCAGCGGGATCGCAGCGGCGCCCGCCGTCTCGGCGACGCCGTGCTCAATGCGCTGGACTCGGTGCGCCACTGCCAGCGCTGCAATACCTTCACCGAGAGCGATATCTGCGAGCGCTGCCTGTCGCCGCGCCGCGATCCATCGCTGCTGTGCGTGGTCGAGACGCCGGTGGATATGAACATGATGGAGCAGACGCAGTCCTACCTGGGCCTCTATTACGTGCTGATGGGGCGGCTGTCGCCGCTCGACGGCATCGGACCGCGCGAACTCGGTCTCGAGCGCGTGCTGGCGCGCGCCCTCGACGGCGCGGTGCGGGAAGTGATCCTGGCCACCAACTACACCAACGAGGGCGAGGCGACGGCGCATTACCTGATGGCCATGCTGCAACCCAAGGGCGTGCGCGTCAGCCGCATCGCCCGCGGCGTCCCGGTTGGCGGCGAATTGGAATACGTCGACAGCGGCACGCTGGCCCAGGCTTTGCGAGAGCGGAAGGCCTTTTCCGACGCCTGAACCCTTTTGTCGGTCGTTGCGACGGCGTATAATCCAGCGTTTATTTTTTATTCCCATCCAATTCCTTTAGGGGTCAGCGTTATGAGCAATCAAGGAAAAATGGACTGCGGACGGCGGCGTCTGATCGTCGCAACCGCGGCCGTGGGCGGGGTTGGGGCGGTCGCTGCCCTGGTCCCGTTCGTCTCCAGCTTGCTTCCTTCCGAACGTGCCAAGGCTGCAGGCGCTCCGGTTGAAGTCGATATCAGCAAACTCGAACCGGGCCAGATGATTACCGTCGAGTGGCGCGGCAAGCCGGTGTGGATCATCAATCGCACCAAGGAAATGCTCGATACGCTGCCCAAACTGGACGCTCAGGTTGCCGACCCGCAATCCGAGAAGAACCAGCAGCCGACCTACGCCAAGAACGAAACCCGTTCCATCAAGCCGGAAGTGCTGGTCGTCGTCGGCATCTGTACCCACCTCGGCTGCTCGCCGTCCTCCAAGTTCAAGCCCGGCGCCGAGGAAGGCATGGCCGGCGACTGGCTGGGCGGCTTCCTGTGCCCCTGCCACGGTTCCACCTTCGACTTCGCCGGCCGCGTGTTCAAGGCGAAGCCCGCCCCGACCAACCTGGAAGTGCCGCCGCACGTGTATCTCTCCGATGCCCGTATCCTGATCGGCGAAGACAAGAAGGGAGCCTGACCATGGCCGCTGGCAATTTCGAGAAGTACAAGTCCGATGGCTCCCTGGGGGGCAACCTGCTGGAGTGGGTCGATGCCCGCTTCCCCGCCACCTCGATGTGGAAGGGCCATCTGTCCGAATACTACGCGCCGAAGAACTTCAACTTCTGGTACTTCTTCGGTTCCCTGGCCCTGCTGGTCCTGGTCATTCAGATCGTCACCGGCATCTTCCTGGTCATGCACTACAAGCCGGACGCCGCGCTGAACGCCGCCGGCGTGCCGGTCGCCTTCGCTTCCGTCGAATACATCATGCGCGACGTGCCGGGCGGCTGGCTGATCCGCTACATGCACTCGACCGGTGCCTCGGCCTTCTTCATCGTCGTCTACTTGCACATGTTCCGCGGCCTGATCTACGGTTCCTACCGCAAGCCGCGCGAGCTGACCTGGCTGTTCGGCGTCGGCATCTTCCTGGTGCTGATGGGCGAAGCCTTCTTCGGCTACCTGCTGCCGTGGGGCCAGATGTCGTACTGGGGCGCCCAGGTCATCGTGAACCTGTTCGGGGCCATCCCGGTCGTCGGCAACGACCTGTCGATCCTGATCCGCGGCGACTTCGTCGTCGGCGATGCGACCCTGAACCGCTTCTTCTCCTTCCACGTGATCGCCTTCCCGCTGGTGTTGCTCGGCCTGGTCGCGGCGCACGTCCTGGCCCTGCACGAAACCGGCTCGAACAACCCGGACGGCATCGAAATCAAGGCCAACAAGGACGAGAACGGCATCCCGCGCGACGGCATTCCCTTCCACCCGTACTACACGGTCAAGGACATCGTCGGCGTGGTCGTCTTCCTGATGGTCTTCTCGGCGGTGATGTTCTTCGCGCCGGAAGGCGGCGGCTACTTCCTGGAGACGCCGAACTTCTACCCGGCCGACCCGCTGAAGACGCCGCCGCACATCGCCCCGGTCTGGTACTTCACGCCGTACTACTCGATCCTGCGCGCCATGGTCTGGAACTTCTTCGGCCTCGACGCCAAGTTCTGGGGCGTGGTCGCCATGGGCGCCTCGGTCGTCATCTTCGCCTTCCTGCCGTGGCTGGATCGCAGCCCGGTCAAGTCGATCCGCTACCGCGGTCCGATCACCAAGGTGATGATCGCCCTGTTCGTGGTCTGCTTCTTCATCCTCGGCTACCTCGGCACCCTGTCGCCGTCGCCGATGGGCGAGCTGATCTCGCAGGTGTGCACGGTGTTCTACTTTGCTTTCTTCCTCGGCATGCCGTGGTGGTCCCGGATGGACAAGTTCAAACCGGTTCCCGACCGCGTGACGATGAAGTAAGGGGATGCATAAAATGAAAAAATTTCTGATTGCATTGCTTTGCGCGCCGGTTCTTGCCTTTGCCTCCGGCGCCGGCATCCATCTCGACAAGTGGGAAGGTTCGGTCAAGGACAAGGCGGCCCTGCAGCACGGCGCCAAGCTGTTCGTCAATTACTGCCTGAACTGCCACGGCGCTTCCTACCTGCGCTACAAGAACCTGATGGATCTCGGCCTGACCGAGCAGCAGGTCAAGGACAACCTGATGTTCACGTCCGACAAGATCGGCAGCCTGATGCAGGTCGCCGCCCGTCACGACGAGCAGAAGCTGTGGTTCGGCGCCACCCCGCCCGACCTGACCATCGTCGCCCGCGCCCGCGGCGAAGCCGGCAATGCCGGCGCCGGCGCCGACTGGTTGTACACCTACCTGCGCTCGTTCTACCGCGACGACAACCGTCCGACCGGCTGGAACAACACCGCCTTCGAGAACGTCGGCATGCCGAACCCGCTGTGGCAATTGCAAGGTCAGCAAGTCTTGAACAAGGACACGCACAAGCTGGAACTGGCCGTTCCGGGAGAACTGTCCCAGGCCGAGTTCGACAAGGCGGTTTCCGACCTGGTCGGCTTCATGGTCTGGATGGCCGAACCGCAGCAGGAGTTCCGCCGCACCCTGGGCTGGATCGTGCTGGCTTTCCTGGCGCTGCTGTTCGTGGTGTCCTACGCTCTGAAGAAGGAATACTGGAAAGATATTCACTGATCCTGCGGGAATCAGCTGACGGCATCGCGGGCCGACCCTGGGTCGGTCCCGATGCCGAATCTCGTTTTGAGGGTTAAGGAAAATGATGAACCTCTACTCGGGCACGACCTGCCCCTTCAGTCATCGCTGCCGCATCGTCCTGTTCGAGAAGGGCATGGACTTCCAGGTGATCGACGTCGACATGTTCAACAAGCCGGACGAAATGGCCGCGATCAATCCGCACAGCCGCGTGCCGGTGCTGGTCGAGCGCGACCTGGTGCTGTTCGAGCCGAACATCATCAACGAATACATCGACGAGCGCTTCCCGCATCCGCAGCTGATGCCGGCCGATCCGATCATGCGCGCCCGCGCCCGCCAACTGCTGGTCGGCATGGAGCGCGAGATCTTCTCCTTCATGGAAGTGATCGAGAAGAACGGCAAGACGGCCGACAAGGCGCGCCAGGAAATCAAGGCGCGCCTGACCGAGATCGTGCCGATCTTCAACAAGCAGAAATTCATGCTCGGCGACGAGTTCTCGATGCTCGACGTGGCCATCGCGCCGCTGCTGTGGCGCCTCGACCATTACGGCATCGATCTCGGCAAGGCGGCGGCGCCGCTGATGAAGTACGCCGAGCGCATCTTCAGCCGCCAGGGCTTCATCGATGCGCTGACGCCGTCGGAAAAGGCGATGCGCAAGTAAGGCCATGGAGCTGCCGTCCCACAAACCCTATCTGCTGCGCGCCATCTGGGAATGGTGCTGCGACAACGGCTTCACGCCCTATGTCGCGGTCCGGGTCGACCGGCGCACCAGCGTGCCGCGCGAATTCGTCCGCGACGGCCAGATCGTACTCAACATCGGGCCGGATGCGACCAACAAGCTGCAGATGGGCAACGAGCTGATCGAGTTCCAGGCCCGCTTCGGCGGCGTCGCTCGCCAGCTGTCGGTGCCGGTCGAGCAGGTGTCGGCCATCTATGCCCGCGAGAACGGGGCCGGCATGGCCTTCGAGATCGAGACCGGCGGCGATGCCGCTTTCGCCGACGCCCCGGCGGTCGGCGGCGGCGAGGCCGAAACCGACGCGCCGCCGCCACCGGAGCCGACGCCGCCCGAAGGCGGGCGGCCCAGGCTGCAACGCATCAAATAGGGACGCGCGGCAGCGCCGACGCACCAAACGGGGGAGATTTCCGCAAGGGAATCTCCTCCGCCGCTTTCAAGGCCCTGATTTAACAGGATGGCATGCCAGTTGCTAAAGCCAGCCTGGAAGGAAAGCCATGAAAAGCGAAGTCAAATCCACCTGTTGCTACTGCGGCGTCGGCTGCGGCGTCGTGATCACGGCCGAGGACGGCCGCATCACCGACGTGCGCGGCGACCCGGCGCATCCGGCCAATCGCGGCCGCCTCTGCACCAAGGGCGCCACGCTGCACCTGACGGCCGGCCCCGCCGGCCGCCTGGCCTGGCCGGAGCGGCGGCCGCAGCGCGGCCAGCCGGGGCAGCGGGTCACGTGGGACGCGGCGCTCGACGAAGCGGCCGGGCGTTTCGCCGAAATCATCCGCCGGCACGGGCCGGACGCCGTCGCCTTCTACATTTCCGGCCAGTTGCTGACCGAGGACTACTACGTCTTCAACAAGCTGGCCAAGGGTCTGATCGGCACCAACAACGTCGATACCAATTCGCGCCTGTGCATGTCCTCGGCCGTCGCCGGCTACAAGCAGACTCTCGGCGCCGATGCGCCGCCGTGCTGCTACGACGACATCGGCCAGGCCGCGACGATCCTCATCGCCGGCGCCAACCCGGCCGTCGCCCACCCCATCCTCTACCGCCGCATCGAGGAGGCCAAGGCGGGCAATCCGGCGCTGCGCATCATCGTCGCCGATCCGCGCCGCACCGAGTCCTGCGCCCTGGCCGACCTGCACCTGCCGCTCAAGCCGGGCAGCGACATCGCCCTGTTCAACGCCATGCTGCAGGTACTGATTGCCGAGAGCCTGATCGACACCGCCTACATCGCCGCCCACACCGCCGGTTTCGCCGCCGTCGCCGCGGCAGTGCGCGCCTACACGCCGGAAGTCGCCGCCGGCATCTGCGGCCTGCCGGCCGCCGCCATCGTCCAGGCGGCGCGCTGGTTCGCCACGGCCGGTCCGGCCCTGTCGCTGTACTGCCAGGGGCTGAATCAGTCGGCGCACGGCACCGCCAACAACGCCGCGCTGATCCAGCTGCACCTGGCTACCGGCCAGATCGGCAAGCCGGGGGCCGGGCCGCTGTCGCTGACCGGCCAGCCGAATGCCATGGGCGGCCGCGAGGTCGGCGGCCTGGCCAATCTGCTGTCGGCCCACCGCGATCTGGGCAATCCCGCGCACCGGGCCGAAGTTGCCGCCCTGTGGGGCATTCCGGGCGTCCCGGAGAAGCCCGGCAAGGCCGCCGTCGACCTGTTCCGGGCCGTCAAGCGCGGCGAGATCAAGGCCGTCTGGATCGCCTGCACCAATCCGGCGCAGTCGCTGCCCAACCAGGCCGAGGTCCGCGCGGCGCTGGCCGGGGCCGAGTACGTGGTGCTGCAGGAAGCCTATGCCGCCACCGATACCGCCGCCTTCGCCGACCTGCTGCTGCCGGCCAGCAGCTGGGGCGAGAAGGAAGGCACGGTGACCAATTCCGAGCGCTGCATCAGCCGGGTCCGGGCGGCCGTGCCGGCGCCCGGCGCGGCGCGGGCCGACTGGGCCATCGCCGTCGATTTCGCCCGCCGGCTCGGGGCGCGGCTCGGCCATCCGGCGAGCGAACGGCTGTTTCCCTACGCCGACGCCGAAAGCATTTTCAACGAGCATCGCGAAACGACGCGCGGCCGCGATCTCGACATCACCGGCCTGAGCTACGCCGTGCTCGCCGCCGAGCCGCAGCAGTGGCCCTATCTGCAGGGGGCCGGCGGCGGCCAGGCGCGTCTGTATACCGACGGCCGTTTCCCGACCGCCGACGGCAAGGCCCGCTTCGTCGTCTGCGAACACCGGCCGACCGCCGATGCGGTCGACACCGAGCGGCCGCTGGCGCTGCTCTCCGGCCGCCTGCGCGACCACTGGCACGGCATGAGCCGCACCGGCACCGTGCCGCGCCTGTTCAACCTGGAAGACGAGCCGCTGCTGAGCATGCATCCTTGCGATCTGCGCCATCGCGGCCTCGAACCGGGCGACCTGGCCGAAGTCGCCAACGGCCGCGGCCGCATCGTCGTCCGCGTCCAGGCCGGCGAAGGGCTGGCCAAGGGACGGGCCTGGCTGCCGATGCACTGGGGCAGCCAGTTCATGAATTCGCCGGGGGTCAATGCCCTGGCCTGCGATGCCGTCGATCCCATCTCCCTGCAGCCGGAGCTCAAGCACACCGCCGTCCAGGTCGCGCGCGTCGAACTGCCGTACCCCCTGGCCGTGCTGCGCCGCTGCGCCGATCCGGCCGAGGCGCTGGCGCTGCTGGACCGGGCGCGCCGCCTGCTCGACGACTTTCCCTACGCCACGCTCGGTCTCTACGGACGCCAGAATTCCCTGGTGGTGTTGCGCGCGGCGCTGGCCGAACCCATCGCCGCCGACCGGCTGGCGGCCGTCGATCGCCTGTTCGGGCTCGCCGGCGAGCGTGGTGCCATGGTCTATCTCGACGCCAGCCGGCACATTGCCAAGAAAGCCGTCAGTTGCGACGGGCGCCTGTTCGGCGTCCGCCTGGCCGGCGAAACGCTGGCCCAGGCCTGGCTCAGGCCGGCCATGGCCGAGGACGAACTGGCCGCCGACCTGCTCCGCTACGCGCTGGCGCCGCTGGCGATGGCGCCGGTCAGCGCGGCGCCGCGGCGGATCGTCTGCAAGTGCGCCGACGTCAGCGACGGGCAGATCCGCGCTGCGCTGGCCGCCGGCGCCGACCTGCCGCAACTGCAGCGGCAACTCAAATGCGGAACCTTCTGCGGCGCTTGCCTGCCAGAGATCAGGCGCCAGATGGCAGAATGTGCCCCGACACAAGCGGCGGCAGCCTGACCGCGGAAGGGAAACCATGAATTTTCAACCGTACATCAAGGAAATCGGCCGTGGCGCCGAAGGCTCGCGCGATCTCGAGCGGGACCAGGCGCAGCAGCTCTACGGCGCCATGCTCGACGGCGGCGTGCCCGATCTCGAACTGGGCGCGCTGCTGCTCGGCCTGCGCGTCAAGGGCGAATCGCTCGACGAGATGCTCGGTTTTCTCGCCGCCAGCGACGAGCGCACGCACCAGTTGCAGATGCCGCACGGCCGGGTCCGGCCGGTGGTGCTGCCGACCTACAACGGCGGCCGCAAGGAGGCCAACCTGACGCCGCTGCTGGCGCTGCTGCTGCAGCGCTTCGGCGTGCCGGTGCTGGTCCATGGCCTGCTCGAAGGCTTCGGCCGGGTGACCTCGGCGCTGGTCTTTCGCGAGCTCGGCGTCATGCCGCAGACGACGCCGACGCAGACGCAGGCGGTGCTGGCCGAGAAGGGCCTGGCTTTCGTGCCGCTGACGGCGCTGTGCCCGGGCCTGCACAACCTGCTGGCGCTGCGCGGCCGGATGGGCGTGCGCAACAGCGCCCACAGCCTGGTCAAGCTGCTCGATCCCTTCCGCGGCGGCGCGGTGCTGGTGGCGGCCGCCACTCATCCGGCCTTCGTCGAACTGATGCGCAACATGATGCTGGCGCGCGGCCAGCGCGGCCTGCTGCTGCGCGGCACCGAAGGCGAGCCGTTCGCCAATCCGAAGCGCCGGCCGCGCCTGGAGTACATCGCTGCCGGCAACGCCGAAGTGCTGTTCGAGGCCGAGCACGAAAGCCTGCGCACCCTGCCCAACCTGCCGGACAGCAACGATGCGCCGACCACCGCCAAGTGGATCCGGCGCGTGCTCGACAAGCAGCTTCCGCTGCCCAAGCCGATCGCCAACCAGCTGGCCAGCCTGCTCTTCGCCAGCGGCTATGCCGAGGATTTCAACCAGGCCAAGGCCATCGTCGCCGTCGAGGCGACCGGCCTCGCGGTCGGCGGCAACTGAGCGGCACCGCACCGCTTTGGCCGGCGGAGCACCATGCTGGTGCGGGTGCCGGCCCGGCAAAATGCGGCAAGCCATTGAAAATACAGCGCCCCGTGGTGTGGCACGGGGTTTGCAATAGTTAGCCCGAAGCAGCGAATCAACCGCCAACGGGGGCGGTCCGATGGCAACGACGTCATGCGCTGGAAACCATGTGCACCAGCCGGTGCGCGCAACGTTGGAGTCCATCATGAGCACAGCCCCCGTCAAACCCCGCCTGGTCCTGATCGGCAACGGCATGGCCGGTGTCCGCACCGTCGAGGAACTGCTGAAGATCAAGCCGGATCATTACGACATCACGATCTTCGGCGCCGAACCGCACCCCAACTACAACCGCATCCTGCTCTCGCCGGTGCTGGCCGGCGAAATGGCGGTCAAGGACATCATCCTCAACGAGCTGGACTGGTACGCCCGGCACCACATCACGCTGCACACCGGCAAGCAGATCGAGAAAATCGACCGCGTCCGTCGCCGGGTCGTCGCCGCCGACGGCAGCGAGGTCGCCTACGACCGCCTGCTGATCGCCACCGGCTCGACGCCCTTCATGCTGCCGGTGCCGGGCAACGACCTGCCCGGCGTCATCGGCTACCGCGACCTCAAGGACACCGACGAGATGATCGCCGCCGCCAGCCGCCACCGCCACGCGGTGGTCGTCGGCGGCGGCCTGCTCGGCCTGGAGGCGGCCAACGGCCTCAAGCTGCGCGGCATGGACGTGACCGTCGTGCATCTCGGCCCGTGGCTGCTCGAACGCCAGCTCGACGAAGTGGCCGGGCGCATGCTGCAGCAGTCGCTGGAGGACAAAGGCCTGAAATTCCTGCTGCAGACGCAGACCGAGGCGCTGATTCGGGGCGAGAGCGGGCGCGTCGCGGCGATCCGCTTCAAGGGCGGCATGCAGATTCCCGCCGACCTCGTCGTCATGGCCGCCGGCATCCGTCCCAACTATGCCCTGGCCGAACGGTCGGGCATCTACTGCAACCGCGGCATCGTGGTGAACGACACGATGCAGACCTACGATCCGAAAATCTACGCCGTCGGCGAGTGCGTCAGCCATCGCGGCATCGCCTACGGCCTGGTGGCGCCGCTCTTCGAGCAGGCCAAGGTCGCCGCCAACCACCTCGCCGGCTACGGCATCGGCCGCTACACCGGCTCGGTGACCTCGACCAAGCTCAAGGTGACCGGCATCGACCTGTTCTCGGCCGGCGATTTCATGGGCGGCCAGGGCACCGAGGAGGTCGTGCTCAACGACCCGCACGGCGGCGTGTACAAGAAGCTGGTGATCAGGGACAACAAGCTGGTCGGCGGCGTCATGTACGGCGACACCGCCGACGGCCCGTGGTACTTCCAGTTGCTCAAGGACGGCCGCGACATCCACGACATCCGCGATTCGCTGATCTTCGGCCAGGCCCTGGTCGGCGAGGGCGGCAACGGCGGCGGCCATGCCGGCATCAGCAAGGCGGCGCAGATGGCCGACTCGGCGGAAGTCTGCGGTTGCAACGGCGTGACCAAGGGGACCATCGTCAAGGCCATCAAGGAACAGGGCCTGTTCTCGCTCGACGAGGTCAAGAAGCACACCAAGGCGGCGTCCTCCTGCGGCTCCTGCGCCGGGCTGGTCGAGCAGATCCTGGCCTCGACCATCGGTGGTGCCTACACCCCGGCCAAGTCGGACAGGAAGCCGGTCTGCGCCTGCACCGGGCATTCGCACCAGGAGGTCCGCGCGGCCATCCGCGACCGCCATCTGACCGCCAAGGAAGCGGTGTTCGCCGCGCTCGACTGGCAGACTCCGGACGGTTGCGACAAATGCCGGCCGGCCATCAACTATTACCTGATCTCGACCTGGCCGCACGAAGCCCGGGATGATCCGCAGTCGCGCTTCATCAACGAACGGGCGCACGCCAACATCCAGAAGGACGGCACCTACTCGGTGGTGCCGCGCATGTGGGGCGGCCTGACGACGCCGGCCGAACTGCGCGCCATCGCCGATGCCGCCGAGAAATACCAGGTGCCGACGGTCAAGGTCACCGGCGGCCAGCGCATCGACCTGCTCGGCGTCAGGAAGGAAGACCTGCCGGCCATCTGGGCCGACTTGAACGCCGCCGGCATGGTCTCCGGCCACGCCTACGGCAAGTCGATCCGCACCGTGAAGACCTGCGTCGGCAAGGAGCACTGCCGCTTCGGCACGCAGCTCGCGATGGACATGGGCGTCAAGCTGGAAAAGATGCTGTTCGACATGTACGCCCCGCACAAGGTCAAGCTGGCCGTCTCCGGCTGCCCGCGCAACTGCGCCGAGGCCGGCATCAAGGACGTCGGCGTGATCGGCGTCGATTCCGGCTACGAGCTCTACGTCGGCGGCAACGGCGGCATCAAGACCGAGGTCGCGCAATTCCTGGGCAAGGTCGGCAGCGACGAGGAGGTCATGGAATATGCCGGCGCCTTCCTGCAGTTGTACCGCGAGGAGGGCTGGTACCTGGAGCGCACCTGCCACTGGCTGGAACGGGTCGGCCTCGACTACGTCAAGGGCCGGATCGTCGCGGACGAGGAGGGGCGCCGGGCCCTGCATGCCCGCCTGCTCGACGCCCTGAAGGACGCCAAGGACCCGTGGCAGACCGCGCGCGAAGAACAGCCGCTCAAGCAATTCATCCCGATCCGGCTGGAAGCCTGATCCTCACTCAAGGAAAACATCATGAGCAACTGGAAAGCCATCTGCCCGCTGGACGACATCCCGCGTCTCGGTTCCCGCGTCGTACAGCGCTCCAGCGGCGGCGACGTCGCCGTTTTCCGCACCGCCGACGACGCGGTTTTCGCCCTGCACGACAAGTGCCCGCACAAGGGCGGCCCGCTGTCGCAGGGCATCGTGCATGGCCGGCGCGTGACCTGCCCGCTGCACGCCTGGAACATCGGCCTCGCCGACGGCCACGCGGTGGCGCCCGACGTCGGCGCCTGCCGGACCTTCCAGGTCAAGGTCGAGGACGGCACGGTGTTCCTCGCCGTCTGAGCCGGCCGCCTTTTGCTGGCGGCCGCGAACCGCTAGAGTGCACGCCATGACTACCGCCTTGATCCTGTTCGGACATGGCGCCCGCGATCCGGCCTGGGCCGAGCCGCTGCGCCGCGTCCAGGCCGCCGTCCGCGAGCAGGCCCCCGGCCTGCCGGTGGAGCCGGCCTTCCTCGAATTCCTCGCGCCGACGCTGGCCGACTGCGCCGCCGGGCTGGTCGCCGGCGGCGCCCGGAAAATCGTCGTGCTGCCGATGTTCATCGCCCAGGGCGGGCACCTCAAGCGCGATCTGCCGGGCATGCTGGAAGAATTGCGCGGCGCCCACCCCGGCGTCGAGTTCGTGCTGACGCCGGCGGTCGGCGAAAGCGCGGCGGTGATCCGGGCGATGGCCGCCATGGCCGTGCAGGCCGCTGGTTCGGAGTTTGCTTAGAACCATGCATGCTGACTGTTCTCGTAATCGACGAATCGCGTTCGCGCGCCGGTGAAATCTGCGCCGGGCTGGCCCTCGCCGGCTATCAGGTGGCGGCCATCCTGGCCGGCGCCGACAATCTCACGGCCGAAGTCGAAAAGCGCCAGCCCGACGTCATCCTGATCGATACCGACAGTCCGAGCCGCGACACGCTCGAACACCTGGCGGCGATGCACAAGGACATGCCGCGGCCGGTCGTCATCTTCACCCAGGAGGACGGCCGCGACACCATCCGCGACGCGGTCAGGGCCGGCGTTTCGGCCTACGTCGTCGATGGCCTCGATGCGAAGCGCATCAAGCCCATCGTCGAGGTGGCGCGGGCGCGTTTCGAGGATACCCAGGCGCTGCGCCGCGAGCTCGACGAAGTGTCGCAGAAGCTGTCCGATCGCAAGCTGGTGGACAAGGCCAAGGGCGTGCTGATGAAGGCCCGCGGCCTCGACGAGGATGCCGCCTACCACGCCATGCGCAAGCTGGCGATGGAGCGCGGCCAGCCGATGGCGCGGGTGGCCGGCGACATCATCGACATGGCCCGGCTGCTGCTCTAAGGCTGTGCGCCGATGGCGGCTGCTGCACTGCAACAGTGCGCGGCGATGGGGGCGCCGGCCCCGCCGCAAGGCCGGCCGGGTTGATAAAAAGCAAGTGATTTCAGCCATCTGCGCCAAGCCTGGCGGTCTGGCACGGCGATTGCGATGCTTTGGCAAAACGCACGGTCAAAGGCGGCCGGGCGCGAGTCGGAACGATCCGGCTCACAGGACAAGGGCGTCCATCCGAGCTGCCGACCGGCGGCCAGGATGTGACGCCCGTTTTGTTTTTCGATTCCCGCAATCAAGGAGCAGACGATGGATCAACGGCAACTGGCAACGGCAGGCGCGGCGGAGTCGACGCCGCCCTTTTCACGACGTGATTTCGTAACAGCCACTTTGGGAGCTTCTCTGATGGCCATGGTCCCCCCCGGCGTTCGCAGCGGTGCCTGGGCCGCTGGTTCCGACGCCCCCGAAAAGAAGGAGGTGCGCATCGGCTTCATTCCGCTCACCGATTGCGCCTCGGTCGTCATGGCCGCGGTCAACAAGTTCGACGAGAAGTACGGCATCAAGATCGTGCCGTCCAAGGAGGCCTCCTGGGCCTCGGTGCGCGACAAGCTGGTCAATGGCGAACTCGACGCGGCGCACGTGCTGTACGGCCTGATCTACGGCGTGCAACTGGGCATCGGCGGGCCGAAGAAGGAGATGGCCAGTCTGATGACGCTCAACCACAACGGCCAGGGCATCACGCTCTCCAATCAGCTGAAGGACAAGGGGGCCATCGACGGCGCCAGCCTGGCCAGGCTGGTGGCGAAGAAGGATAAGGAATACACCTTCGCCCAGACCTTCCCGACCGGCACCCACGCCATGTGGCTGTACTACTGGCTGGCGGCGCAGGGCATCAACCCGCTCAAGGACGTCAAGACCATCACCGTGCCGCCGCCGCAGATGGTGGCCAACATGCGCGTCGGCAACATGGACGGCTACTGCGTCGGCGAACCGTGGAACAACCGTGCCATCATCGACAACATCGGCTTCACGGCGGCGACCTCGCAGGACGTCTGGGCCGACCATCCGGAAAAGGTGCTCGGCACCACCGCCGAGTGGGCGCGAAAGCATCCCAACACCGCCCGCGCGCTGATCGCCGCCATCCTCGACGCCGGCAAGTGGATCGACGCCTCGCTGGCCAACAAGCAGAAGACGGCCGAGGTCATCGCCCAGAAGGCCTACGTCAATACCGATACCGACGTCATCGTCGCGCGCATGCTCGGCCGCTACCAGAACGGCCTGGGCAAGAGCTGGGACGACAAGAACCACATGAAGTTCTTCAACGACGGAACGGTCAATTTCCCCTACCTCTCCGACGGCATGTGGTTCATGACCCAGCACAAGCGCTGGGGTCTGCTCAAGAGCCACCCGGACTATCTGGCGGTGGCCCGCCAGGTCAATCGCCTCGACCTCTACCGGCAGGGCGCCGCCGCCGCCAGCGTCGCCCTGCCCAAGAGCGAGATGCGGTCGAGCAAGCTGATCGACGGCATCGTCTGGGACGGCAAGGAGCCGGCCAGGTATGCCGACGCCTTCAAGGTCAAGGCCTGATTTCCCGTGTCCGAGGAGAACACCATGAATGCACTGACGATTTCGGCCGATTTCGGCCACCCGCTCCCGGCCGCTCACCCCGGGGCGGAGGCGGCCGCTCCGGTTGCCGCGACGGCGCCGGAAAAGGCGGGCGAACGGGCCGACGAGCGGGCAACGCCGCCGATAGCCACCGGCACGCCGCTGATCGAGCAACTGGCCGCCGCCGGCCGGGCCGTCTTGCCGCCGCTGCTCGGCATCCTGGCGCTGCTCGGCGTCTGGTACCTGGCGACGCTCAAGGGCGGCAGCATTCCCGGCCCGCGGCGGGTCTGGGACGCCGCCGCGATGCTGTTCGCCGATCCCTTCTACGACAACGGCCCGAACGACCGCGGCATCGGCTGGAACGTGCTGGCCTCGCTGCAGCGGGTCGGCATCGGCTTCGGCCTGGCGGCGCTGGTCGGCATTCCGCTCGGTTTCCTGCTCGGTCGCTTCGCCTTCCTGGCGAACATGGTCAACCCGCTGATCAGCCTGCTGCGCCCGGTATCGCCGCTGGCCTGGCTGCCGATCGGCCTGCTGGTGTTCCAGAAGGCCGACCCGGCGGCGACCTGGACCATCTTCATCTGCTCGATCTGGCCGATGATCATGAATACCGCCCAGGGCGTGCAGCGGGTGCCGCAGGACTACCTCAACGTCGCCCGCGTGCTCGACCTGTCGGAATGGAAGGTCGTCACCAAGATCCTGTTCCCGGCCGTGCTGCCCTACATGCTGACCGGCATCCGCCTGTCCATCGGCACCGCCTGGCTGGTCATCGTCGCCGCCGAAATGCTCACCGGCGGCGTCGGCATCGGTTTCTGGGTGTGGGACGAATGGAACAACCTCAAGGTCGAGCACATCATCATCGCCATTTTCGTCATCGGCATCGTCGGCCTGATTCTCGAACAGGCACTGATCCTGCTGGCCAGGAAACTGACCAAGGAAGCCTCCTGAGGAGCCCGTCATGGAAAAATTCGTACAGATCGAGCGGGTCGGCCAGTCCTTCGACACCAAGAAAGGCCGGTTCGTCGCCCTGCGCGACATCGACCTGAGCTTGCGGCAGGGCGAGTTCGTCGCCCTGATCGGCCACTCCGGCTGCGGTAAATCCACCTTGCTCAACCTGCTCGCCGGCCTGACCCGGCCGAGCGCCGGCGTGCTGCTCTGCGACGGCCGCGAGATCGCCGGCCCCGGGCCGGAGCGGGCGGTGGTCTTCCAGAACCACAGCCTGCTGCCGTGGCTGACCTGCTTCGAGAACATCTACCTCGCCGTCGAGCGGGTGTTCGCCGCCGGGGAAGGCAGGCCCCAGCTCAAGGCACGCACCCAGGCGGCGATCGAGCTGGTCGGCCTGGCCCACGCGGCACACAAGTATCCGCAGGAAATATCCGGCGGCATGAAACAGCGCGTCGGCATCGCCCGGGCGCTGTCGATGGAGCCGAAAGTGCTGCTGCTGGACGAGCCCTTCGGCGCCCTCGACGCGCTGACCCGGGCCAAGCTGCAGGACGAGCTGATGCGCATCTGCGCGGCGACGCGGGCGACTGTGGTCATGGTCACCCACGATGTGGACGAGGCGGTGCTGCTGTCCGACCGCATCGTGATGATGACCAACGGCCCGGCGGCGACCATCGGCGAAATCCTGCCGGTGCCTTTGCCGCGCCCGCGCGACCGCCTGGTGCTGGCGCACGATCCGGCCTACATCGATTGCCGGGCGGCGGTGCTCGAATTCCTCTACGAGAAGCAGGCGCGCGGCGAAAAACAGGCGGCCTGAGCCGGCCGGGGAAGGCTCCCGGCGGGCACCGCCGGGAGTCTTGATGCAGGTCATTGGCTTTTTTGCTGCGGCGCAGCTATGTTTGCCACTTTCATCGTGGATTTGTTTCGATGCAGGTGAATCCGGGCAAGCTCTCGCGCAAGATCGTGGCCACGCTGGTCGCGTTCCTGCTCGTGTTGACCGGCGCCATCGGCGTCAGCCTGATCATTTCCTGGCAGCTCGAAGGCGTCGCGGCGACGATCAACGAGGCCGGCAGCCAGCGCATGCGCAGCAATCACATCGCGCTGCTGATGGCGCGCGCCGTGGCGACGCCGGACAGCGCCCGGCTGGCCTTGCTGGCCGAGGAAGTGCAGGCCTTCGATGTGGTGCTGCAGCATCTCGGCCACGGCGACCCGCTGCGGCCGCTGGCCTCGCCGCGCACCGAGGACGTCCGCCAGCAGCTGGCGGCGGTCGGCCAGGTCTGGCAGCAGCGCCTGCGGCCCGAGGTCGCGGCCTTCCTGGTCGCCGCGCCGGAAGCACGCGCCGCCATCCTGGCGCGCTTCGACGAGCAGCTCGATCCCTTCGTCGCGCGCATCAATCGCCTGGTCCTGACCATGGAGCGCAGCTATGCCGAGGACACCGCGCGGTTGCGCGCAGTGCTCGGCCTGCTGGTGTTCTTCGCGCTGATCGGCACGCTGCTGGTGATCCGTTTCATGATCCGCCAGGTGATCCGGCCGGTCGGCGTGCTCAGCGCCGGCATGGAGCGGATGACCAGCAACGACCTGGCGGTGCGCCTGCCGGTCACCAGCGACGACGAACTGGGCGGACTGGCCCATGGCTTCAACCAGATGGCCGGCCACCTGCAATCGGTGTATGCCACGCTCGAACACCGGGTGGCGGCGGAAACGCGCAGCCTGGAGCAGCGCAACCGCGAACTCGGCATCCTCTACGCCGCGACCTCGCTGCTGGCCGAGCCGGTGCAGCTGGAGGCGCTATGCCAGAGCTTCCTCGACCACATCAAGTCGGCGCTCGGCGCCGATGCCGGCGCCGTGCGGCTGTACATGCCGGATTCGCAGAAACTCTACCTGGTCACCCACGAAGGCTTGTCCGACCAGTTCATCAGCCGCGAGAGCGAGCTCAACTGCGGCGAATGCCTGTGCGGCGAAGTCATCGAGAGCGGCCAGCCGGCCGTCTTCGATACCGTCAATCCGCCGCCGGGCATGCTGCTCGGCAGCTGCATCCGCGAAGGTTTCGCCACGTCGACCGCTTTCAGCATCGTGCACGGCAAGCAGCGGCTCGGCGTCTACAACCTCTACTTCCGCGAGACGCGCCCGGTCTCGTCGCAGGAGCGCCACCTGCTCGACACGCTGGGCCAGCACCTCGGCGTGGCGATCGAGAACCAGCGCCTGAAATCGCGCGAAATGGAACTGGCGGTGTCCGAGGAGCGCAACCTGCTGGCCCAGGAACTGCACGATTCGATCGCCCAGGGCCTGGCCTTCCTCAACATCCAGGTCCAGCTGCTGCAGGATTCGCTGCACAAGGAGCGCTACGACGAGGCCTTGCAGACCGCCGGCCAGCTGCGCGAAGGAGTGCAGGAAAGCTATGACGACGTGCGCGAGCTGCTGGTGCATTTCCGCACCCGGGTGCTGCAGTCCGATCTCGACTCGGCGCTGACCTCGGCCCTGGAAAAATTCGAGGGCCAGACCGGCATCGCCACCCGCTTCGAGCGCATCGGCACCGGGGCGCCGCTGGCGCCGGCCAACGAAATCCAGATCATGCACATCGTCCAGGAGTCGCTCTCCAACATCCGCAAGCACGCCAAGGCTTGCCATGTGCATCTGACGGTGCGCCGCGAGCCGCTGCGCACCGAGATCGAAGTCCGCGACGACGGCATCGGCTTCGATACCGAGAACGAGCCGAACGTCCGCTCCGAGCGGCACGTCGGACTGAAAATCATGCGCGAGCGGGCACACCGCATCGGCGGCGAGTTGCGCATCGTTTCCGACATCGGCACCGGCAGCCGGTTGCTGCTCAGCTTGCCGCGGGAAAGCACCAGGGAGGAGGTCCCACAATGAGTGAAAAAATACGCGTCCTGCTGGTCGACGACCATACGCTGTTCCGCAGCGGCATCCATTCGCTGCTGCAGCGCAACGAGGACTTCGAGGTGGTCGGCGAGGCCGGCGACGGGCTGGAAGGTATCAAGCGCACCCGCTCGCTGCGCCCCGACGTCGTCCTGCTCGACCTGCACATGCCCGGCGTTTCCGGCCTGGAGGCGGTCAAGGTGATCGCCGAGGAGATTCCCGAGGCGCACGTGCTGATGCTGACCGTGTCGGAGGATGCCCAGGATTTGATGGATGCGCTGCGCGCCGGCGCCTGCGGCTACCTGCTGAAGAACATCGAGACCGACATGCTGGTCGATGCCATCCGCCGTGCCGCCCAGGGCGAGTCGGTGGTGTCGCAGCAGATGACGGCCAAGTTGATCCAGGGCGTGCGGGCGCCGCACAAGGGCGACGCGCCGGCCGAGCGCGACCGCTTCTCGCCGCGCGAGCGCGACATCATGGCTTCGCTGGCGCACGGCGAGAGCAACAAGGAAATCGCCCGCCGCCTCGACCTGGCCGAGAGCACGGTCAAGATCCACGTGCAGAACATTTTCAAGAAACTGAACATGAGCAGCCGCGTCCAGGTCGCCCTGTACGCCGTCGAGCACGGCTTCGGCCAGAGCAAGGGCGCCTGAGCGGGCGGGCAAAAAGAAAGGCTCCGGCGGAGGGCGGCCGGAGCCCGGGGGCCGGCTTGACCGGCCGGCCGATCCTCACGGGAGGATGATGAAAAGCCTCAGTGGGTGCTCAGCGGGTGGTTGCGCTGCAGATGCTGGTAGGTTTCGGCCAAATCCCTGACGTGCTGGTAGCGGCCGGATTCCAGCGCATGCTGCATGTTCTCGATGATCATCGTGTGCAGGCGGCAAACTCCTTCGGGAGTGCACAGCAGCACGCTGCTCATTTCCGCCGCCACGGTCACCGGGATGTGTTCATGTTCGGCGATGGCCTCGATTTCGCCCCGGTCGAGGTCGCAATAGTCGATAACGTCCTGAAGAGAAAGCATCGGTTCCTCCTTGATTGGCTGGATGAAAAGTGCAGGTGGGCTACCCCTGTTTTTCTTTTTGATCCGCCTTTATGGTTGTTATCGGTGGAGAACTCTTTGTTTATAGACCCCGGCCGCCGGTGAATCAAGTGGGCTTGGCGCCGATGCGCAGGCGCGCCTCCGGCAGCGGATGGCTCAGTTGCAGACGGCCGATGGTCGGGCCGAGATCGAGTCCGCTCGCCTTTTTCAGCGCCGCCGCCCGCGCGCGCAGCGTGGCCAGCGGCAGGTCGACCGGCGCGTCGCCGCTGGCGAAGACGATGGTGTTGCCGCTGGCGCAGGAGGGAAAGACGGCGCTGGCGCCGGCAAAAGCCTGGTCGATGCGGCGCGCGCTGGCGGCGAAGCCGCGCTTGCCGCCGAGCAGGTTGACGCAGAGCAGGCCGTCGGCGGAGAGGCGGGCGCGGCAAGCCTGGTAGAAGGGCAGGGTGTCGAGCGGGCCGGAGCGGGCGTCGGCATCGAAGCCGTCGACCAGGATGTAGTCGAACAGGCTGTCGCCGCCGAGCATGAAATCGGCGCCGCAGCCGATGTGCACGGCGAGCCGGCGCGGATCGTCGGGCAGCTTGAAGTACTGGCGGGCGACGAATTCGACCTGCGGGTTGATCTCGACGACGGTGAGCCGGCAGTCCGGCCGGTGGCGGTAGAGGAACTTGGCCAGCGAGCCGGCGCCGAGTCCGATCAGCAGCGCCCGCCGCGGCCAGTCGGCGGCGTCGCGCAGCAGCAGGCCGGCCATCATGTCGCGGGTGTAGGCCAGTTCCAGCGACCACGGGCGGGCGATGCGCATGGCCCCCTGCACCCAGTCGGAGCCGAAGTGCAGGTAGCGGACGCCGTCCTCCTCGCTGATGTCGACGGAATGGCGGGGGGCGGAAGGGCGTCTGGTCATGGTTGGCTCGGCGGGCTGGCGCCCCCAGGTGGAATCGAACCACCAATTCGCCCTTAGGAGGGGCGTGTTATATCCATTTAACTATGGAGGCAGGCCTTTGGCGTGGGCCGGGGCGCATTGTACCGGGCTGCGGGGCGTTGGGGTAGCGTGGCTGTCATCGGGGCAAGGGAGGGGGGAAACAGTCGGCGGCCATGACTGCGCATTCGCGGCTTCCGGAAAACGAATCGGCGCTGGCGCGGCGTTGCCGGCCATGCCGCGCCGAGGCTGGCATCGCCGCGGCGGTCCGACCGTCAACCCCGTTTTCGCGCTTTACCACCTGAGCGATTAAAATCCCCATTTTCCCGACACGGCGCCCGAGGGGCGCCGTTTTTGCTCCCATGCCCTATCTCAAGCTTTCCACCGCCTGCCTGGCCTACGGCCACGTGCCGCTGCTCGACCATGCCGATTTCCAGCTCGACCCGGGCGAGCGCGTTGCCCTGATCGGCCGCAACGGCACCGGCAAATCCTCGCTGCTGGCGGCGCTGGCCGCCGGTTCCGGCCGGGGGCGGCTGGACGACGGCGAGATCTGGGCGCAACCCGGCATCCGCGTCGGCTACGTGCCGCAGGAGCCGCCCTTCGATCCGGCGCTGTCGGTATTTCAGGCGGTGGTCGCCGGCATGGGCGAGACGTCGGCCTTGCTCGCCGAGTACCACGACATTTCGCACCGCATGAGCGAGGGCGACGGCGAGCACGACGCCTTGCTGGTCCGCCTCGATCATCTGCAGCACGAGCTGGAGGCGCGCGGCGCCTGGGCCTGCGAAGCGCAGGCCGAGAAAGTGATCGCCCGCTTCGGCCTTGATCCGGACGCCGTCGTCGGCAGTCTCTCCGGCGGCCAGAAAAAGCGCCTGGCGCTGGCCCAGGCGCTGGCCCAGGCGCCCGAGGTGCTGCTGCTCGACGAGCCGACCAACCACCTCGACATCGCCGCCATCGAATGGCTGGAAAGCCTGCTGATCGAGTCGGGCGTGACCCTGTTCTTCATCACGCACGATCGCGCTTTCCTCGACCGGGTGTGCACCCGCATCGTCGAACTCGACCGCGGCCAGCTGGCCAGTTTTCCCGGTAGCTTCAGCCAGTACCAGCAGCGCAAGGAAGCGCAACTGCACGAGGAGGCGCTGGCCAACGCGCGCGCCGACAAGCTGTTGAAGGAAGAGGAAATCTGGATTCGCAAGGGCGTCGAGGCGCGGCGCACGCGCGCCGTGTTCCGTGTCCAGCGCCTCGACAAGCTGCGCGCCGAGCGCCAGGCGCGGCGCGAACGCATGGGCAAGGTGCAGTTGCAGCTCGAAGCCGGCGACAAGAGCGGCAAGCTGGTCGCCGAGCTTGAGCATGTCGGCAAGTCCTTCGGCGGACGGCCGATCGTCGCCGACTTCTCGGCCCGCATCCAGCGCGGCGACAAGATCGGCCTGATCGGCCCCAACGGCGCCGGCAAGACGACACTGCTGCGGCTGATCCTCGGCGAACTGCAACCGGATGCCGGCACGGTGCGCCAGGGCACGAAGCTGGAAATCGCCTATTTCGACCAGTTCCGCACCCAGCTCGATCCCGATTCGACGCTGGCCGACGTCATCTCGCCGGGTTCCGACTGGGTCGAGATCGGCGGCGCCAGGAAGCATGTCATCGGCTACCTGGAAGACTTCCTGTTCGCCCCGGAACGGGCGCGCTCGCCGGTCAGTTCCTTGTCCGGCGGCGAGCGCAACCGCCTGCTGCTGGCCCGCCTGTTCGCCAAGCCAGCCAACGTGCTGGTGCTCGACGAGCCGACCAACGATCTCGACATCGAGACGCTGGAACTGCTCGAAGAGCTGCTGCAGAACTACGCGGGCACGCTATTCCTGGTCAGCCACGACCGGACTTTCCTCGACAACGTCGTGACCCAGACCATCGCCGCCGAGGGCGACGGCCGCTGGCGGGAGTATGTCGGCGGCTACAGCGACTGGGCCGGCTATCAGGCGGAGCGCCTGCGGGCGGCGGGCGAGAAGGCGAAGAGCGAGGCGCGGGGCGAAGTCCGGTCAGCCAAGGCGGCACCGCCCGCGGCCAAGGCGAAGGGCGACAAGCTGAGCTGGAAGGAACAGCGTGAGCTGGCGGCGCTGCCCGAGCGCATCGCCGCGCTGGAGACGGAGCAGGGCGAGCTGACCAAGTTGCTGGAAGACCCGGCCATCTACCAGCGCGACGCCAAGGCGGCGCAGGCGGCGGCCGAGCGCCTGGCGGCCATCGACGACGAGCTGCTGGCCCTGCTCGAACGCTGGGAGGCGCTCGAAGCGCGCGCCGCCGGCTGAGTCAGCCCGGCTTGCCGGTCGGCCGGCCGGGCAGCGGCTCCAGGCCGAGGTGCTGGCGGACGGCTTCCGGTGTCAGGTTGAGCAACTGGCCGATGTCGCGGTAGTCGTCGGGCAGGGCCGGATCGTTCCAGCCGTGCGCCGAGTGGCGGGCGAGACGCACGGCCAGGGTGACGTTGCGCACGCGCGGCTGCTCGGCGTGGCTGTCGTCGATCAGCGTTTGCAGCAGGCCGGGCAGGTGCCATACCTTGCACAGTTCGGTCTGGATGTCCTGGAATTCCAGGCCCAGCGTGCGGCGCTGGGCATCGGCGCTGCGCAGGTTGGGATTGGCCGTCTGTTGCGCCCGGATGTCCAGGCCGAGCCTGGGCGCGAAGCACCACACCAGGATTTCGGCCAGGTCGTGCAGCAGGGCGGCGATGCGGATGTCCTCCATGCTCAGGTCCTGGCGCCGGATCGCCCAGTCCTGGGCGTAGTCGGCCGCCCGCTGGGCGCGGCGGATGATCTGCAGGACACCGAGCAGGGCGTGCGGATCGACATCCTTGAGCATGCCTTCGATGGTCGGCAGTTCCTCGAAGCGGCGGAAGAAGGGCTCGACGCCGGACATCACCAGGGCGCTGGCGACGGTGGTGATGTCGTGCTGCAGGGCGCGGCCGCGCAAGGGCTGGATGTAGGCCAGCACACGCACGGTCATGATCGGATCCTGGAGGATGACGTGGGCCAGCTCGCGCGTGTCGACCCGCTCGAGGTCGGTCCGCATCTCGTCGAGGCGGCGCCGGGTGACGCGCAGCACCGGCAGAGAGTTGTTGCTGAACAGCAAGACCCAGGCGTCGGTATCCGGCAGCGGATGATCGAGCATCGCGCTTCCCTCCAAAAGATTGTTGTGCGTTGTTGTGCGGCGAGTGTAAGGGGCGGCCCGACGCCGGGCAAGCGGGGCGGCATGCGATAATCGGCGCCCGCCCATCTTTCGCCCGTTTGCCATGCGCTACAAGATCGTTCCGGTGACTCCTTTCGAGCAGAACTGCACCATCTTCTGGTGCGAAAAGACCCGCCAGGCGGCCGTTGTCGACCCCGGTGGCGATCTCGACCGCATCCGCGCCGCATTGGCCGAAGACAACCTGACGCTGGCGCTGATTCTCGTCACCCACGGCCACATCGACCATGCCGGCGGCGTCGCCGCGCTGGCCGCGGCGAGCGGCGCGCCGGTCGAGGGGCCGCACGAGGACGACCGTTTCTGGATCGACGGCATGGCGCAGCAGGGGCGCATGTTCGGCTTCGCCGACGGCCAGTCCTTCGTGCCGACGCGCTGGCTCAAGGATGGCGACACGGTACGCTTCGGCGAAGTCGAACTGCAGGTTCTGCACTGTCCCGGACATACGCCGGGACATGTCGTCTTCTACCATCCGGCCAGCCGCCTGGCCCAGGTCGGCGACGTGCTGTTCCAGGGCTCGATCGGACGTACCGATTTCCCGCGCGGCGATCACGAGACGCTGCTGCGTTCGATCAAGGAGCGGCTGTTCCCGCTCGGCGACGAAGTCGAATTCATTCCCGGGCACGGCCCGATGTCCGACTTCGGCGAGGAGCGCCGCTACAACCCCTTCCTCAGCGGCCGCTTCGGCTGAACGCCGGCGCTCAGCCGGCGGTGCGAATCCTGGCCGCCCAGCTGAGGGCCGTCAGTTGTGCTTCCAGGTGCTGTTCCGGCGTGATGCCGAGTTTTTGCAGCTTGGCGCTCGCGGCGTCCAGGTCGCGCATTTCGGCGGCATGGATGGCGCGCAGCAGGCCGCCGAGCGGGCCGGAGTTTTCCGTCAGAGCGGTGGCGATGTCCTTGGCCAGCGGCAATTGGCGCATGATTTCCGGCATCGACATGTTGAGCAGCACGTTGAGCAGCGAGAAGGAGCCGACCATGAAGGCCGCGTCGCCGAGGTTCTCCAGCGCCGGAGCCGGCCGTATCTGCAGCGCCAGCGACTCGAGCAGGTGGCCGCGGGCCGCCGCCTTCTGCAACAGCGGGTTGGGCAGGTGGCCGTTGTTGGGGTCGGCATAGACCAGCAGTTGCAGCCAGCGCTGCAACTGGCGCCGGCCGAGCAGGCTGATGGCCTGGGAGAAGCTGGTGATCGGCTTGGTCAGCGCCATCGCCGCCGAATTGACCAGGCGCAGCAGGCTGTAGGAGAGTTTCGATTCCTGGCGGAAAACGCTTTCCAGGGCGGCGTTGTCGGCATCCTCGGCGATCAGCGCCAGCAGTTCGAGCAGCTTGATGCGCGTGGTGTCGGCCCGGTTCGGCACGGTGCCGCGGGCGAGCAGGAATTCTCCGGTCGACAGCGAGCAGGCATTGTCGAGGAACCATTGCCGGTCGGCGTGGCTGTGCACGTCGGTGGCCACCAGCGTGCTGCGGGTCGACAAGCCGTGCAGCTTGAACGGCGGCAGGCTGCGGGCATGGCTGGCCGTCAGCAGCAGGTAGTTCCAGGCACCGGTCGCCGGCAGCGGCACGTTGACCGCGGTCAGCAGGGCGACTTCGCGGCCGGCCTGGCGCAGCTCGGCTTCCCGGGCGGCCAGCGCGGCGGCCGCAGTATCGCTTGGGTTGGCCGGAAACACGGCCACCTCTCTGTGTTCCAGCCTATTCGGTACCAGTGGCGACAGCGTGGCCGGCAGCAGCCAAGGATGGCGGCGGTCGAAATCGCCGATCCGCGGCGATGCCGCCAGCTGTTGCAGGATGGTATCGTCGGCGCCGGCGGCAGTCAGTTCGGCGCGGTAGCCCGACCAGGAATCATCCGTGCCGAGCAGCGGGTGGATGAACAGAAAGGCGGAGGAAGGCATGGCGTGTTGTCTGAATCCTTAACCGGCCGATGGTAGCAAAATTGCGCGGTGGACGTCTCGTCGCCGCGAGCGACACGGTAGCGCCCGGGTCGCTAAAGGCCCGCCGAGGCTTGCGGCCTTTGGGGTAAAATACGCGCCGATTCAGAACCCGAGTCTTCCATGAAAACAAGTTTTCTCGACTTCGAGCAGTCGATCGCCGACCTTGAAGCCAAAATCGAAGAGCTGCGCTTCGTCCAGGATGATTCGGCGGTCGATATCTCGGAAGAGATCGGCCGCCTGGAAAAGAAAAGCGCGCAACTGACCAAGGACATCTACGGCAAGCTGACGCCGTGGCAGATTTCCCAGGTCGCCCGCCACCCGCAGCGGCCGTATACACTCGACTACGTGCAGCACCTGTTCACCGATTTCGAGGAACTGCACGGCGACCGCGCCTTCGCCGACGACCATGCGATCGTCGGCGGCCTGGCCCGCTTCAACGGCCAGCCGGTGGTCGTCATCGGCCACCAGAAGGGGCGCGACACCAAGGAAAAAATCTACCGCAACTTCGGCATGCCGCGCCCCGAGGGCTATCGCAAGGCGCTGCGCCTGATGAAGCTGGCCGAGAAATTCGGTCTGCCGGTGATGACCTTCGTCGATACGCCCGGCGCCTATCCCGGCATCGATGCCGAGGAACGCGGCCAGTCCGAGGCCATTGGCCGCAATCTGTACGCGATGGCCGAACTGAAGGTGCCGGTGATCGTCACCATCATCGGCGAGGGCGGTTCCGGCGGCGCGCTGGCCATCGCCGTCGGCGACGTCGTGCAGATGCTGCAATATTCGACCTATTCGGTGATCTCGCCGGAGGGCTGCGCCTCGATTCTGTGGAAGAGCGCCGAGAAGGCGCCGGAAGCCGCCGAAACCATGGGCATCACGGCGCAGCGCCTGAAAAGCCTGGGGCTGGTCGATCGCGTCGTCAGCGAGCCGGTCGGCGGCGCCCACCGCGATCACGCGGCGATGGCCCAGAATCTGAAAAAAGCCTTGCAGGATGCGCTCAAGCAACTGTCGGCGATGAGCACCGAGGAGTTGCTGGCGACGCGCTATGAGCGGCTGATGAGCTATGGCCGCTTCAAGGAACAGGCCGCCTGACGATCTGCCGGCGCGGGTTGGCGCTTTCGTCGCCGCCCGCCTGGCGCCGCACGAACGTGTGTGCGTCGCCCTCTCCGGCGGTTGCGACTCGGTCGTCCTGCTGCATCTGCTGAGCCGCCTCGGCCTGGCCGGGCGGCTCAGCGCCATTCACGTTCACCACGGGCTGTCGCCCAATGCCGATGCCTGGGCGGCATTCTGTGCCGACTACTGCCGCCGGCTCGGCGTCCCATTGCATATCCGCCATGTCACGGTTGACCGTGCGGCCGGCTGCGGTCTCGAAGCGGCGGCGCGCCATGCCCGCTACGCAGTTTTTGCCGATCTGCCGGCCGAGTGCCTGGCGTTGGCCCAGCACCGTGGCGACCAGGCGGAAACCGTGCTCCTCAACCTGTTGCGCGGTGCCGGCGTGCTCGGCGCCGCGGCGATGCCACCGGAGCGGCGACACGGCCATCTGCGTCTGTGGCGGCCCTTGCTCGGTGAGGCGCGCAGCGCCATCGAAGCCTATGCCCGGGCCAACCGCCTCGACTGGATCAGCGACGAAAGCAATGCCGACACGTCGCTGAGCCGCAATTTCATCCGCCATCGCGTTCTGCCGGTGATCGAGGCGCGCTTCCCTGCGGCTGAGCCGGTGCTGGCGCAGGCGGCCGTCCATTTCGCCGAGGCCGCCATTCTGCTCGATGACTTGGCGGCGCTCGACTGGGCCAAGGCGGCCGATGGCGAAACGGCTCGTCTGGCGATGCTGCGTGAGCTGAGTCCGGGACGGCTGAAGAATCTCCTGCGTTTCCGCCTGCGCAGCCTGGGCTGGCGAGTGCCGGTCGCCGCCCGCCTCGATGAATTCGCCCGCCAGTTGCAGAGTGCCGGTCCCGATCGCCATCCGGAACTGATCCTGGCGGAAGGGCGGATGCGCGCGGCGCGCGGCCGCCTGCACTGGCTGGCGGGGTAGCGACAAACTGTTGCCACCCGCCTTTTCGCAGCGATTGGCGTTCAGTTACAATCGACGGATTCTTATCTCCATGAGCAGGCCATGATTACCGGATCCCTTGTCGCCATCGTCACGCCCATGCATGAAGATGGCAGTCTCGATTTGCCGTCCTTGCGCAATCTGGTCGATTTCCATGTCCGCGAGGGCACCGATGCGATCGTCGTCGTCGGGACCACCGGCGAGTCGCCGACCGTCGATGTCGAAGAGCATTGCCAGTTGATCCAGGCGACCGTCGATCATGCCGCCGGCCGCATTCCGGTCATCGCCGGCACCGGCGCCAACTCGACGGCGGAAGCCATCGAATTGACCGGTTTCGCCAAGCAGGCCGGCGCCGACATGGCGCTGTCGGTGGTGCCCTACTACAACAAGCCGACCCAGGAAGGCCTCTACCGCCATTTCAAGGCCATCGCCGAAGCCGTCGACCTGCCGGCGCTGCTCTACAACGTGCCCGGCCGCACCGTCGCCGACATGAGCAACGACACCATCCTGCGCCTGGCCCAGGTGCCCGGCATCGTCGGTGTCAAGGATGCGACCGGCAACCTCGACCGGGCCTGCGACCTGATCGCCCGGGCGCCGAAGGATTTCGCCCTGTACAGCGGCGACGACCTGACCTGCGTGGCTTCGATCCTGCTCGGCTTCCACGGCAATATTTCGGTTACCGCCAACGTCGCGCCGCGCCTGATGCATGAAATGTGCGCCGCCGCCGCCGCCGGCGATGTCGCCAAGGCCCGCGAAATCCACTTCAAGCTGCTCGGCCTGCATCGCGATCTGTTCTGCGAAGCCAACCCGATCCCGGTCAAGTGGGCAGTCAGCCAGCTGGGCTTGATGCCCGGCGGTATCCGCTTGCCGTTGACCCCCTTGTCCGAAGCGAACCAGGCGCGCGTGCTGGCCGCCATGCGTCAAGCCGGCCTGTCCGTCTGAAAGAATAGAGAACCATGAATCGCAAGCTTTCCGCTTTCAGTCTCACCGTCGTCGCCGTTGCCCTGGCTGGCTGTGGCGTCCTCCCCAGTTCGAGCAAGATTGATTACCGTTCGGCGAGCAAGACCACGTCGCCGCTGGAAATTCCGCCCGACCTGTCGCAGGTCGCTCCCGACGACCGTTATCTGGTGCCCGATGCTGGCGGCAAGGGCAGCGCCACCTTCTCCGGCTACAGCGCCGAACGCACGCCGGTAGCCCAGGCGCGTAACAGTACCCTGTTGCCGGAAGTCGACAAGATTCGCGTCGAGCGATCCGGCAATCAGCGCTGGCTGGTCGTCGCCCTGCCGGCTGAAGGTCTGTGGGACACGGTTAAGGATTTCTGGCAGGAAACCGGCTTCATCATCAACGTCGAGCGCCGCGAAGCCGGCGTCATGGAAACCGACTGGGCCGAGAACCGCGCCAAGATCAGCGACGACTTCATCCGCCGCACCTTCGGCAAGCTGCTCGATTCTGTTTACTCGACCGGCGAGCGCGACAAGTTCCGGACCCGCTTCGAGCCGGGTTCCGAGCCGGGAACGACCGACATCTTCATCAGCCATCGGGCGATGGAGGAGGTGTATACCTCCTCGGCCAAGGACGAAACCCGCTGGCAGCCGAAAGCGCCGGATCCTGAGCTCGAGGCCGAGATGCTGCGCCGGCTGATGGTCCGCCTGGGAGCCGAAGAGAAGCGGGCCGAGGCTCAGCTGGCAACCGCCAAGGCGGAGCCGCGTGCCCGTCTGGCGCGAGCCAACGACGGCGCCGGCACGCTCGAAGTGGACGAGCGTTTCGACCGCGCCTGGCGCCGGGTCGGCCTGGCGCTGGACCGGGTCGGGTTTACGGTCGAGGACCGCGATCGTTCGCGCGGCCTGTACTTCGTCCGTTATGTCGATCCGGAGGCGGACAACCGGAAGAAGGACAGCGGCTGGCTGTCGAAGCTGGCTTTCTGGAACTCCGCCGATCCGGTCGCGGCCAAGGTCCAGTACCGCATCCACGTCGGCGAGGCCGGCCAGCAGAGCAAGATTCAGGTGCTGACCAGCGAAGGCGGGGCGGATCGTTCGGAAACCGCGAAGAAAATCCTGTCGCTGCTGCTCGAGCAACTGCAATGAATGCTTGGCCGCGGGAGGCGCTTGCTTCCCGTGGCCAAGGCGCAATAAAAAACGGGGCCGATGGCCCCGTTTTTGTTGTCCCGAGGGACGATTACTTCTTCGGCTCTTCGGCCGGCTTGGCTTCTTCGGCAGCCGGAGCGGCCGGAGCAGCGGCGTCGGCAGCCGGCTTGGCTTCTTCAGCAGCCGGGGCCGGAGCGGCAGCCGGTTCGGCGGCCGGGGCCGGAGCAGCGGCCGGAGCCGGGGCGGCAGCCGGAGCGGCGACTTGCGGTTCTTCCTTCTTGCCGCAAGCGGTCAGAGCAACGGCAACCAGGGCGGCAACGAGAATGGACTTATTCATGGGTAGTATCCTTATCGACTAGAAGCTAAAGCAGCGGAAATTATTAGACCAGAGCCTGCCTGATCAGCGCGGGATTATAACAAAATCCTCGCCGCCAAGTAGCCAATTGCTGCTATGCGATATGGCGGGCGAATGTCATAACCCGAGCGTGGTGGTGCTGATTCCTTCGCCGCCTTCCGCCCAGATTTCCTCGAAACGATTGATGTAAGGGCGCAGCTCGTCGGCCGCATCGAGTAGCAGCTTGCTGCGCGCCTGCTCGCGATCGAAGCGGATCAAGGCGTGGCGGTCGTCGACGATGAGCATGCTGTCGCGCAGGTGGGCGAGGTGTTCCGGTGTTTGCTGGGCGACGGCACGGTGGCCGTAGATGCTCAGGAGTTTCAACAGGCCCGGCTCCTGCCGCTGCAGTGGGGCGGCATTGCGCACGATGATACGAAGCGCCAAGCCATGGCCCGTACCCAGAATTTGCTGCAGGCGGTCGAGGCGGCTGCGGCTGGTGAAGCTCAGATTGACCAGATCTTCGTCATAAATGCTGATTTTTTCGCTGGCCAGAGCCAGCAACCGGTCTATGGCTGCCCGGTAATCGCTCCAGGAAGTAATCAGTTCGCGAGACATGGTGCCGAGTTTAACCGATTGATAGAATTCGCGCTTTTTCCGGAGTGAAACGTGCCGATCGGGATTATCGAATCACTGGATCATGAAGCGAGGGGCATCGCCCGCCAGGAGGGCAAGACGATTTTCGTCGATGGCGCCTTGCCCGGTGAATGCGTCGAGTACGCCAGCTTCCGGAAAAAGCCGAACTACGAACTGGCGCATCTGGTCGCCGTGCACCGTCCCTCGGTCGCCCGTGTCGAGCCGCGCTGTCCGCATTTCGGCGTTTGCGGCGGCTGCGCCATGCAGCACATGGATCCGGGGGCGCAGGTGGCGGCCAAGCAGCGGGTATTGGAAGACAGCTTGTGGCATATCGGGCGGGTGCGTCCGGAAACCATCCTGCCGCCGATCCATGGTTCGCCCTGGGGTTACCGCCACCGCGCCCGCCTCGGTGTGCGCCGGGTGGAGAAGAAGGGCGGCATGCTGATCGGCTTCCATGAATGGCGCAGCAGCTATATCGCCGATATCCGCAGTTGCCAGGTCTTGCCGCCGCAGATTTCCGACCTGCTGCTGCCGCTGCGCGAACTGTTTGCCGTCCTGTCGGTGGCCGAGCGCCTGCCGCAACTCGAGATCGCCGTTGGCGAAGCGTGCACCGCTTTGGTGTTGCGTATCCTCCAACCGCTGACCCGCCGTGACGAGGAGTTGGTGCGGCAATTCGCCGACCGCCACGGCGTGGTCATCTACCTGCAGCCGAAAGGGCCGGACAGCGCCTATCGCTTCCATCCGTCCGCAGGCCCGCAGTTGAGTTACTCATTGCCCGAGTTCGGTCTCGAATTCGCTTTTCGGCCGACCGACTTCACCCAGGTCAATCATGCGGTGAACCGCGTGCTGGTCCGCCGTGCCCTGCGCCTGCTCGATCCACAGCCGGGCGAGCGGATCGCCGACATGTTCTGCGGCCTGGGCAATTTCACCCTGCCGATCGCCCGTTCCGGTGCCCGCGTCGTCGGCATCGAGGGCAGCGAAGGCCTCGTCCGCCGCGGGCGGGAGGCGGCGGCGGCCAATGGTCTGGCCGGTAATGTCGAGTTCGCCGCGGCCAACCTGTTCGACTGCAGCGAAGCGTCGCTTGCCGCCCTCGGACGCTTCGACAAGATGCTGATCGACCCGCCGCGCGAAGGGGCCATCGAACTGGTCAAGGCACTTGGCTGCGACGGACCGCGGCGCATCGTCTATGTTTCGTGCAACCCGGCGACCCTGGCCCGCGATGCCGGCGTGCTGGTCGCCGTCAAGGGCTACCGCTTCCGCGCGGCCGGCGCGGTGAACATGTTCCCGCACACTGCCCACGTCGAGTCCGTCGCCTTGTTCGAGCGGCCATGAAAAAGGCGGCCGCGGCCGCCTTGGGGTTTTTCGTCCGGGAAAAGCTCAGTCGCGTTCGCCGGTGAAGGCCATGATCAGGTTGAGCAGGCTGATGAAAACGTTGTAGATGTCGAGATAGACCGCCAGCGTGGCGCTGACGTAATTGGTTTCGCCACCCTGCACGATGCGACTGATGTCGTACAGGATGTAGGCCGAGAAGATCAGCACCGCGGCGGCCGAGATGGCCAGCGAGAGGGCGGGAATCTGCAGGAAGATGTTGGCGACGATGGCCAGCAGCACGACGATCATGCCGACGAACAGGAACTTGCCCATGTTGCTGAAGTCGCGCTTGCTGACGCTGGCGATGGTGGCCATGGCGAAGAACACGGCACCGGTTCCGCCGGCGGCCAGGGTGATCATCGAGGTTCCGTTGGCGAAGCCGAGGGCCACCTGCAGGATGCGCGACAGCATCAGGCCCATGAAGAAGGTGAAGCCGAGCAGCAGGGCGACGCCCAGGCCGCTGTTCTTGTTGCGCTCGATCCCGTACATGAAGCCCCAGGCGATACCGAGGAACAGCAGGAAAGAAATGAAGGGGCTGCCGGCGAAGAAGCTGAACTGCAACTGGACGCCGACCAGGGCTCCGATCACCGTGGGTACCATGCTCAGGGCCAGCAGCATGTAAGTGTTGCGCAGGACGCTGTTCCGACGGGCGGGAACGGCGCTATCGTAAGCGGAGGGCTGGAACGGCGTATTCATGCGGAAAATCCTTGAAGATGGTTGGCATTGGTCCGTAAGACTAACGGAGGACCGGTAAAGTTTCAATTAATCCCTAGTAAAACAGTCGGTTAATGGCCCGGGCCTTTATGCTATCATCCGCGCCTCCTTGGGGGCTGTGGCAGAGCGGTTGAATGCACCGGTCTTGAAAGCTGGTGCATCCGATCGTAACCTGTTGATTCACTGGGGAAGTTCTTCGAAGTTTTCCCAACTTGAGAAAATGATTTTCCCAACCCCAGCAAACCAGGGGAAGGTTTTGGAAGCGTGGCCGAGTGGTTTAAGGCAGTGCTCTTGAAAAGCACCGTGGGCTGATACCCCACCGTGAGTTCGAATCTCACCGCTTCCGCCAACAACAACGTGGGCGTAATGGAAACAAGGCACTACGACTTTATCGATGCGCTGCGCGGCTATGCAATCCTGGCGGTGATGGCTGTTCATGCGTCGCAAGCAGCGCCGGATTTGCTTGGAGTTGGCCGCCTACTTGTTGACCAAGGCGCGCGTGGAGTCCAGTTGTTTTTTGTTGCAAGCGCTCTAACACTGGTTCTGTCGTGGAATTCAAGAAACGATGGCGTAATCCCTTTTTACCTTCGGCGCCTGTTTCGAATCGCTCCAATGTTTTGGCTGGGTATTCTGTTTTTTTTGTGGCTTGACGGTTTTGGCCCCAGATACTTTGCACCCAATGGAATTAATGGGGTTAGCGTACTACTCACAGCTCTCTTTTTGCATGGCTGGCTACCGGAAACGATTACGAGTGTTGTCCCTGGTGGATGGTCAATCGCCGTGGAAATGACTTTCTATCTTATGTTTCCATTGTTCATGCTGTTAGTGCGCGGCTGGCGGTCGGCCTTTGTTTTCTTCCTGTCATCGGTTTTCATTTCAAAGCTTGTTTTCGACTATTTCTGGAATCACAGAGCCGTTTACTGGCCGGATGTTTCTGATGCTCTCGTTTCAACCTTTTTGAATTTGTGGTTCCCGACACAACTGCCTGTTTTTGCAGTGGGCTTCCTTCTTTTCTTTTTTATTCGGGACTGCAAAGGATTTATTTCCAAACCGTGGTTGAACGCTCTGTTGTTTGCCTCGGTGCTGTCCATGGTCGCGCTTGCGTTGAAGCCGGAGTTGGCGGGCAAGTTTCGCTTGAATACGTACACAGCGTATGGCGTTTGCTTTGGTGTGTTCGCTTTTTGTCTTGCTGATGGTGCAGCCAAATGGTTGGTCAACGCCCCAGTCCGTTACCTTGGGAAAATTAGTTTTAGCGCTTACCTGTGGCACTTTGCAGTTCTTGGAACCGTCGGGAAGTTGGCGGCGATTGGCATAAATCCGTTAAGTTTGATGGCGGCAACCCGTGGAACACTTTTTTTCTTCGAATTCTTTGCCTACGTCGTTTTAGTGACCGGAATCTTGTCCGCCTTAACCTATAAATTTGTTGAACGCCCAATGATCAAGGTTGGCAACAAAATCATTGGTTACGTAAGCGCCCCGAAATCAGAACGTAAGGCAGTTGCTTCAGCGTAGTTAGGTTTCGCCATTTCGGCGCATAGATGCTTTTCATTTCGTAGGCATCACGGTTTCCCCTACCCGCTGGTACACCGTGCGCGTGATCTGTTTGTCGGTGTGGCCCAGCAGTTTCGAGGCGTGCGCGAGGTCGGTTTCGCTGGCAGCCTTCGGCCGGATGTCGCGGAACTGGAACGCTTTGATCCTGGCGGCCAGGTCGGCCTTGTCGGCTTCGTCTGCAGCCTTCGCAGCTGCTGCCCTGGCGTCGTCGTACCTGGTGCGCAGCGTCCACTTATTCAGCGGCGCGCCGCCAGGCGTGGACACAATGAACAGGCCGGCCACCTTGCGGTCGCGTTTCTTGATCCGATCCAGCAGCTGGCCAAGCTGGGTGCGGCCGCCTTCAGGATCGTCGAGCAGGATGCGCAGTTTCTTGCCCGACGACTTTTGGGTTTTGTTCGGCTTCACTTCCAGGGCGCCGTCCTTCACGTCCGAGAGGCGCATTTTCAGCACGTCGGCCGGGCGCTGGCCTGTGAGGTAGGCCAAGTCCATGGCGTCCTTCAGTTCGTCACACGCGGTGGCATACACGGCCGACCACACCTGGTCGTCGGCGTAGAAGTCGCGGGGCGTTTCCTTGTTCTTGCGCACGCCCTTGACCGGGTTTTCCTTCGCGGTGAAGCCCCACTCGCGGGCCATGTTCCACACGTGCGAAAACAGCGTGATCTCGCGGTTCGCGCGCACCGGCGCCACCTTGCCGCGCTGGTCGCGGTACTGCGCGATGATTTGCGGCGTGATGGAATCAATGGGGGCGGAATCGAACACCTTGCGGAGAAACTTCAGGCTGCCCAGGTTATCGCGCTGGGTGCCTGGTGCCTTCGCCGGCACGATTTCCTTTTCGTACCGTTCGAAGATGAACCGCAGCAGGCCGGTGTCGGCCGGGATGTCCTGGCATTCCAACTTTTCCCACTGGCGTTTGGCTTCGTTCAAGTCCTGGCCAAGCGGGAGTTTCACGCGGCGCCCTTCAGCGTCGCGGCCGTTGTAGTAGTAGGCGACCCATTCGGCGCCCGACTTCAGCGTTTTGCGGACGCGGATCATTCGGGGCGGCAGGTCGCGGTTCGTGGATTTCGGGCGCATAGACCGACATTACCTTACGGAGCCAGAGCAGAGAAGTCGGGCTTCCAGGCCGGGGCGGTACCGCCGTTCGCGCTGGGCTGCACGCCGGCCAGGCGCATCCTGGCGAACCAGCGGCCAACGATCGGGCGCCGCGCGGCGTTCAGCACGTACTGCCAGCCATTCGCGTCGAGCCATTCCTTTTGGCTGCCGGGGTGTTTGTATCCGGTGATTTCGGCCAGTTCGTCGGCCGTGAGAACTTCGGTGTCGGGCATGTTCAGGCATCCCCGAGCAAGCCGAACAGGTGGCCGCGTAATGCAAAGCAAAAACAAGAAAGCCCCGACCGTGGCCGAGCGCCGACACATCGAGCGTGTGAAGGCGCTGCCGTGTTCGGTGTGCGACCAGGCCGGCCCGAGCGACGCGCACGAAATCAAGCAGGGCCAGTGGTTCACCGCCGTGGCGCTTTGCAAGGAATGCCACCAGGGGCCGCTGATGGGCCTGCACGGCCAGCGCCGCGCCTGGGCCATTCGCAAGATGGATGAAACCGACGCCCTGGCGGTGACGGTGCAACGACTGATGGAAGGAGATCGATGAACTGCTGCAACGAATACGGCGACTGCCGCCAGGGGCGCGACTGCCCGGCCCGCGTGGCCAAGGTGAAGCGAAGCGTGCCGACCCGATCTTTTTCAAGTGGCAGCGCGAGGAAGCCACAAAGGAAGAATGGCTGGCCAAGGTCGAAGAAATCAAGGCCCGCTACCCGGACGGCGTGCTGCCGCAATGATTGTCCCCAGGTGGCCAACGCCGCCTTGCCGCCCGATTCCGGGCGGCTTTTTTCTGGAAAAACCGCCAGAGGAAACCGCCGGCTAGTGCGGGCAAAGTGTGGTCACTGGATTCCTGTTTCCTGAATTCCTTGAGAGGACAAAACCAATGGCCGAAACCTTCCTGCACGGTGTCGAAGTCCTAGAGATCGACGCCGGCCCGCGCCCGATTGCCACGGTGCGATCGTCCGTTATTGGCATCATCGGCACCGCGCCGAAGGCTGATGCCGATGCATTCCCCCTGAACACCCCGGTGATGATTGCCGGCAGCCGCCGCGAGGCTGCAAAGCTGGTCTCTGGCGCTGGCACCGACGAAGGCACGCTGCCGGCCGCCCTGGATTCGATCTTCGACCAGGCTGGCGCCGTGATCGTGGTGGTGCGCGTCGAGAAGGGCGCGGCCGAAGCTGAAACGATCGCCAACGTGATCGGCGGCGTGAATGCCACCACCGGCGATTACGAGGGCGTGCAAGCGTTCCTGGGCGCCGAGTCGAAGCTGGGCGTTGTTCCCCGCATTCTGTTGGCCCCTGGCTTCACTCACCAGCGTTCCGACAACCTGGCAAACGCCGTGGTGTCCGAAATGGTCGGCATTGCCGAACGCCTGCGCGCTGTGATCATCGCTGACGGCCCCAACACCACCGACGAGGCCGCTGTGGCCTACTCGAACGACTTCGGCAGCGCCCGCGTGTACGTCGTCGATCCCTGGGTTCTGAAAACCGACAGCGCCGGCGCCATCGTGGCCAAGCCCGCCAGCCCTTGCGTGGCCGGCTTGATCGCCAAGTCCGACAACGACCGCGGGTTCTGGTGGTCGCCGTCAAACCAAAACATCAACGGCATTGTTGGCACGGTTCGCCCTGTCGATTTCGCCTTGAGTGATGCAAACGCACGCGCCAACCTGCTGAACGAGCAAGGCATTGCCACGATCATCCGCCAGGACGGCTACCGCCTGTGGGGCAACCGCACGCTGTCGAGCGATCCGAAGTGGGTGTTCCTGTCGGTTCGTCGCACGGCCGACATGATCAACGATTCGCTTCTGCGAGCGCACCTGTGGGCTGTGGATCGCAACATCACCAAGACCTACATGCAGGACGTGATCGAAGGCGTGAACGCCTACCTGCGACACCTGACCGCCATCGGCGCGATTTTGGGCGGCAAGTGCTGGGCCGATCCTGAACTGAACACGCCCGACCAGATCGCCCAGGGCAAGGTGTACTTCGATTTCGACTTCACCCCGCCGTTCCCTGCTGAACACATCACGTTCCGCAGCCAGATGGTCAACGATTACCTGACGGAGATTTTCTAATATGGCCGCCCGCAACATTCGCAAAAATCTAAACCTGTTCGTCGATGGCCGCGGCTACGCCGGGCAGGTGGAAGAATTCAACGCGCCCAAGCTGGCGCTGGTCACCGAAGATTTCCGCGCCGGTGGCATGGACGCCCCGATCGAACTCACGATGGGGATGGAAAAGCTGGAGGCCGATTTCAGCCTGATCAGCTACGACATGGAAGTCCTGTCGCTGTTCGGCGTGGCCGAGGGCAGCCTGGTGCCGTTCGTGGCCCGCGAAGCCCTGGAATCGTTCGACGGCACCGTGACCCCTGTGGTTCACACCATGCGCGGCAAGATCAAGGAAATCGACCCTGGCACCAGCAAGGCCGGCGACAAGCCCAGCCTGAAGATCGCCATGGCGCTGACCTACTACAAGCTGCAGCACGGCGACACGACCGTCCTGGAAGTGGACGTCGAAAACATGGTGCGCGTGGTCAATGGCAAGGACGCCCTGGCCAACACCCGCGCGGCCCTGGGCCTGTAATCAATGGCGGGCCGGCTTCGCGCTGGCCCGTCCTGCAACGATAGGACACGCGACGAATGGCAAAAAACACCGCGCCGGCCGATGCCGGCTTTGTTGATGTTGAACTGACCCGCCCGCTGGAAATCGACGGCGCGCAAGTGAAGAAACTGCGCATGCGCGAACCCACCGTGGCCGACCAGCTGGCATCGGAAGAAATGAAGGGCGGCGAAGCCGTGAAGGAAATCGCCATGCTGGCGAACCTGTGCGAAGTGACGCCCGACGACATCAAGCGGCTGACGCTGAAAGATTACAAGAAGGTGCAGGCGGCCTTCCTGGGTTTTATCGCCTGACCAGTGAGTACGTGCGCGCGGGGGCGCTGGCCCTGGCGTCGCACACTGGCTGGTCAAGCACCGAAATTTTGAACATGCGGACATCCCGCTTCGTCTGGTGGCTGGATGGGCTGCCGAAGGAACGAGATGGCCAATAAACGACTAAACGCCACCATCACGATCGGTGGGGCAATTACCGGGGCGCTACGCAGCGCCCTGGGTTCCACGCGCGACGGCCTGAACCAGATCGGCAAGGCCGTCACCGACCTGAAGCAGCGGCAAAAGGAACTGAACGGCGTCGTGGCCGAACAGGAAAAGCTGGGCCGCGCTGGCAGCGCCCTGAAGGTGCAATACGCCAACCAGGAACTCGGGCTGATCAACAAACAGATCGAAGCCCTGCGCAAGAAACAATCGATCATCGACCAAAGCAACCGCGGCATGGCGGCAGGCAGGAGCCAGATGGCGGGCGCCGGCATGATGCTGGGCGCAACGGCTGCAGCTGCCGCCACCGCGTTCGTGCCGATCATCCAGGCCGCCGCCTTCGAGAAGGCGATGCTGGGCGTGGCAAAGCAGGTCGAGGGCGCCCGCGACGAATCGGGCAAGCTGACCCAGGTGTATTTCGATATGGCCCGCCAGATTCAGCTGCTGGGCCGTGAAATGCCCATGGCCACGAACGAGATCGCGGACATGGTGGCCGCTGGCGCCCGCATGGGCATCGCCAAGGACGAACTGATCCAATTCACGCGCACGGCCGGCATGATGGCGTCGGCGTTTGAACTGCCCGCCGGCGAACTGGCGGATCAAATGGGCAAGATCGCCACGCTGTTCAAGATTCCGATCCCGCGAATCGGGGAACTGGCCGACGTTATCAACTACCTGGACGACAACGCGATCTCGAAGGGTGGCGACATCATCGAGGTGATGAAGCGCATCGGCGGTACCGCGGCTTTTGTGAAGATGCCAGCGAAGGAAGCGGCCGCCCTGGCGTCGACCTTCCTGACCCTGGGCAGCAGCGCAGAAATCGCCGCAACGGCTTCGAACGCAGCGATGCGCGAACTGTCGATCGCCACCATGCAGCCGAAGCGATTCCAGGCGGGCCTGGCCGCGATCGGCATGGACGCAAAGAAAGTCCAGCAGGACATGAGCAAGGACGCCACCGGCACGATTCTGAAAGTGCTGGACGCCTTGAACAAGCTGCCCGACGAAAAGCGGCTGACCGTGGCGACGCAGCTGTTCGGCAAGGAATACGGCGACGACCTGGCCAAGCTGGCCACCAGCGTCGAGGAATACCGCCGGCAGCTGGCGCTGGCCAACAGCGACAAGGCCGCGGGCAGCATGTTGCGCGAACACGAAGCACGGCTGCAGACCACCACCGCGCAGTGGGAGATTGCAAAGAACCGCGTGACCGAACTTGGGGTGAACATTGGCGCTGTGCTGCTGCCGCCGCTGAACCAGCTGATGGGCGTCCTGGGCAGCGCCACGTCGGTGCTGGCCGACTTCACACGCGAACACCCGACCCTGGTGGCCAACATCGCCACCGTGGCCGGCGCGCTGCTGGGATCGCTGGCAGCGTGGAACGCGGTCAAGTTCGGCATTGGTGCCGTGACCTGGGCCTGGAACGCCATGAAGCTGGCGATGGCCACGAACCCGATCGGCCTGGTGGTGATGGGCCTGGTGACGGCTGCCGCGCTGATCTACCAGAATTGGGAGCCGATCAAGGGGTTCTTCACCGGCCTGTTCAACAGCATCCGCGAAACCGTGTCGGCGTCGATCGATTGGATTCTGGCCAAGATTCAGGCGGTGGGCGAATACTGGCAAAAGACCAAGGCGTTCTTTGGCTTCGGTGGTGAAGGGGCGGCCCCTGGCCCGGCATCGGCTTCGCCGGCGCCGCCGACCGTTCCGCGCATGGCCACCGCGCCGGGCGCAGCCGGAAGCGTGAACGCACCGCAGACCAACACTTTCAACATCACGCAGCTGCCCGGCCAGGACAGCAAGGCACTGGCCGACGAAGTGATGCGCCGCATGGCTGAAAAGCAAAGCGTGCAGCGCCGCGGCCTGATGTTCGATCCAGCAATGGGGTACTAAATGGCGATCGACTACAAAACGGGTGCCCCGGTGATGATGCAGCTGGGCGCGTTTCAGTTCGGCATCAACACCGCGGCTTTTCAATCCTTGCAGCGCAAGAACGAATGGCGCTGGCCTTCCCAGGATCGCTTCGGCAAGCCGCCGGTGCTGCAGCACGTCGGCCAGGGTGCGGAAACGATCACGCTGCCCGGCGTAATCTACCCGGAGTGGCGCGGCGGCCTGGAACAGCTGGACGCCATGCGCGCCCAGGCCGGCAAAGGCGGACCGCTGACCATGATCGACGGCCGCGGAAACGTGATGGGCAAGTGGGCGATCGAGAGCGTGGAAGAAAAGCAGGCGGTGTTCGCGTCGGCCGGCGTTCCGCGCAAGGTCGAATTCACGCTGCAGCTGCGCCGGTTTTTCGAAACGGACGCGGCCGCCCTGGCGTCGGGCGGGTATTCCCTGGATTCGCTGGGCCTGATTTCCAATTCATTCGCGCCCACCGACCAGGTGGCCATTCCCGCAAGCGCCACCGGAACAGTGGAACAGACCGCCGGATTGGCCACGTCGGTCGCGTCGTCCGCCAAAGCCATGACGGCCACGGCGTCGAAGGCGTACCAGGGCGTGCAGGACACGATCGGGCCTTACGCCAGCCAACTGAAGGACGCCGCCGGCGCCGCGCTGCGCGTTGTCGATGCAGCCAATGGCCTGCAGCTGGCCGCGCTGCAAACCGGGAACGCTGTCGCGCGCACGCCCCTGGCCGCGGTGGCCCTGTCGTCGTCGCAGACCCTGGGCAACAAGGCCGGCGGCTACCAGGTGATGGCCAGCAGCGCCGGCAGCCTGTTGCGCGGCGCTGTCGGGAAGCTGGAAACCCTGGCCGGCGTTCCTGACGCGACGATTCAATCCATGCGGGTGGCTGCAGCCTGCGCAGAGAAAACCGCCACCCTGTGCCGGCAAACCACCGGAGAAGTGGCCAAAATCACCGGAGTGGCCGCGGCATGACGACGACTTACACCACGCGCGACGGCGATACCGTCGATTTCATTGCCTGGAAGTTCTACGGCGCGACCACCAACCAGGTCGTCGAGGCCGTCCTGGCGGCGAATCGCGGCCTGGCCGATTACGGCGCCAAGCTGCCCGCCGGCCTGTCGATCACGCTGCCAGAAATCACCGCACCGGCAAAAGCCAAAGGGGTGAAGCTGTGGGATTGACGCAGCCAGTGAAGCCGGAATACCGGCTGACCGCGAACAAGACCGACATCACCGGCAAGATCAGCGAACGCCTGGTGTCGTTGCGCTACACCGACGAAGCCGGCATGGAGTCGGACGTGCTGGAAATCGTGCTGGCCGATCACGACCCGAAAAACCCGATCCAGGTTCCACCGACCGGCGCCGAACTCGAGCTGGCTTTGGGCTACGACGGCGACTTCGACCGGATCGGCCTGTTTGTGTGCGACGAAATCGAGATGGCCGGATGGCCTGGCGAAATGACGATCCGCGCCAGGGCGGCACCGTTTGACGTGTCGAAGGGCGGCCTGGCCAACCTGCAGACCCAAAAAACCCGCAGCTGGTCGAAGGGCACGCTGCTGGGCGACATGGTGCGCAAGATCGCCAAGGAACACGGCATGGCGCCGGCGGTGATGGACACCCTGGCCAAGATCGCGCTGCCGCACATTGACCAGGCGGACGAATCCGACCTTCACTTCCTGGGCCGCGTGGTGAAGAAATACGACGGCATCGTGAAGCCGGCAGCCGGCAAGCTGGTGCTGGCCAAGATCGGCAGCGCCAAAACGATCAGCGGGCTGACGCTGCCCACCGTCACCCTGGGGCCGGATGACGTGTCGCGCTTTCGCGTGGTGATGTCGAAGCGGGAAACCGCGGGCATGGTGGTGGCGTACTGGCACGCCGTGAAGAACTCACGCCGCAACGAGGTCAAGGTCGGCAGCGGGGAGCCTGTGCGCCGGCTGAAGATGTACTACCCGACAAAGGAAATGGCGCTGGCCGCCGCCAGGTCGGAACTGGATCGCCGGGAGCGCCGCAAGGTCACGGTGTCGGTGACGCTACCAGGCCGCACCGACCTGGTGGCCGAAGGCCGGGTGATCCTGCAGGGCTTCCGCGATGGCGTGGACGGCGAGTGGAGCATCACCAGAGCCGAGCATTCGCTGGACGAAAGCGGCTACACGACCACGATCGAGGCGGAACTTCCGAACGATGGCGAAGTGCCCGACGTTGAGGAAACGGCCGATACCCCGTAAAATGGTTTCCCAACCACTGGCAGCGCCATAGGGAAATCAACCACTTAGCCGGCTGATTTCGAGGGGAGATGGGAAAACGAAAACGGGGTAAACCGTTGATTTTCTTGTCTTACTCGAAAGACTTGAAAACCGGCGTGCCGAAAGGCATCGTGAGTTCGAATCTCACCGGCCCCGCCAAGCGCTTCTACAACTGCAGGAAATCGCCCACTTCGGTGGCGCGGGCCATGGTGTCGGCGTAACCGAGGTCGATCAATGCTTGCGTGTAGGGTCTTTCGAACAGCAGATAGCTGGTCAGGGCGCCACCGTTACGGTTCATGGCCCCGACGCCGCGCAACATTGCCTTGACCGCCCAGGGCAAGGCGCCCGCATGTTCCGCCGCGATCCGGTCGAGCGGCTGCGATGGGGCGATGACCAGCGTTTTGATCGGGCGTAGACGGATGCCCGAGCTGGCCCGCACTGCCTCCGGAATCGCCGACAGCGTTTCGTTGATGCGCTGCATGCGCTCGATATCGACGGCCAGGCTGTCGAGGAAGATGCTCGACAGCGCGTGGCCGGCGATCTGGGCCAGCGACGGGTGACTGTTCACCAGCCGCCGCTCCTGCTGTTCGGTGCTGCGACTGGCGCCGACGATGAAGATCCGCTCGGCGCCGAGGTGGATGGCGGGCGAGATCGGCGCCAGCTGGCGCATCGAGCCGTCGCCGAAAAACTCGCGATGGATGCGGGTGGCCGGAAAGACGAAGGGAATGGCGCTCGAGGCCAGCAGGTGGTCGACGCTGATCTGCGCCCGGATGCCCAGGCGCTGGACGCGTCGCCAGGGCTGTATAGCGGGGTGCGCCTGGAAGAAATTGATGTTTTCGCCGGATTCGTAACCCGAGGCGGAGATGCTGACGGCGTGCAGGGTGCCGCGGACGAGGGCGCGCTCGATGCCCCTGAAGTCCAGGTGGCGGGTCAGCAGGGCGCGCAGTGGGGTGTTGTCGAGCAGGGAGATCGGCGGGTTGCGGAACAGCCAGCCGAGGGCCAGCATCGACAGCCAGCGTGCCCCGGAAAGACCGATGCCGAGCGTGTCGGCGCGGTAGACGTCGGAGGCGCGCATGTTGCGCCAGACTTCGGTGAGGATGGTGACGGCCCGGGCGAAATGGTCGGCCAGGCAGGCGATGCTGGCGGCGTTGATGGCGCCGGCCGAAGTGCCACAGAGAATCGGGAAGGGATTGCGCCGGCTGTGGTTGGCGAGCTTGTCGACGGCCAGCAAGACACCGACCTGATAGGCGGCGCGGGCGCCGCCGCCGGTCAGGATCAGGCCGGTGCGCGGCGGTCCGTAAAGCGCCGTGGCCGGCGCGTCGCTGTTCTCATTTTGTTCTGGCGCCAGATGCACTCTGAACTTCCCCCGTTGTCTGGCGCCGCATTGCGATGCCAAGGTGCTATGGCGGGAAGTATAGGGAGAAGCGCGATAGCGCTCAATCGAGCCGGGCGCGTAGCGCGTCGGCCCAGCAGTTGGGCGTTTCGTAGAGGCGAATGCGTTCGAGCTGCAGATGGTTGCCGTAGGTGTCGCGATACACCGCGTCGAGGCGTTCGAAGGCGATGCGGGCGAGGTTCTCGGCCGTCGGTACGCGGTCGAGGACGACCGTCTTGTGACCGGGCAGGTTGGCGAGGAAGTCGACGATGGCAGTGTCGCCGGCGAAAGCCAGGAAAGCGTGGTCCCAGGCGTCGACCAGATGCTCCTTGGCCAGATCCTTGACCTGGGAGAAGTCCATCACCATGCCGTTGGCCGCATCGCCGGCCTTGTCGATGACGCTGCCGGATAGGGTGATTTCGATCGCGTAGCGGTGCCCGTGCAGATGGCGGCACTGACTCTTGTGGTCGGGGATGCGGTGCCCGGCATCGAATTCGAGGCGGCGGGTGATGTACATGGCGGAAAGGCTCGACAAGGCGGTCGCGGATTATACAATGGGCCACATGCTCTCCACCGCCGACCACCGCCGCGACAGCGCCGGCCTGCGCTATGTCTATCCCGTCGTCTCGCGCCGCGCCGGCGGCGTGTCGGTCGGCATCAATCTCAACGTGAACAACGCCTGCAACTGGGCCTGCGTCTATTGCCAGGTCGACGACCTGCAGCGCGGCGGTCCGCCGCCGCTCGATCTGGCCTTGCTGGAACAGGAACTGAGGCAGTTTCTCGAGGATGCGCTGCACGGCGATTTCATGAGCCGCGCCGTGCCGCCCGAGGCGCGTCGCCTGATGGACGTGGCTTTCTCCGGCAACGGCGAGCCGACCAGTGCCGCCGAATTTGCCGAGGCCGTGGACTGCGTCGCCCGGGGGCTTGAGGCTTGCGGCCTGCGCGGCAAGTTGCCGCTGCGGCTGATCAGCAATGGCAGCCTGGTGCATCGGCCGAACGTGGCGGCCGGTCTCCGCCGCCTGGGGGAATTCGGGGGCGAGGTCTGGTTCAAGCTCGACCGGGCGCAACCCGAGGCCATGGCTGAAATCAACGGAGTGCCACTGGTGCCGGCGAAAGTGGCGGCCAATCTGGCCCACTGCGCCGCCCTGGCGCCGACCTGGGTGCAGACCTGCTGGTTCGCCATTGATGGCCGGGCGCCGGATGCTGCGGCGCGCGATGCTTACTGCGCGCTGTTGGCGCCGCTGGCCGGACAACTGGCCGGCATCCACCTGTACGGCCTGGCGCGGCCGTCGCTACAGCCGGCCGCGGCGCGCCTGGCGGCGCTGCCGGTCGAGGCGCTGACCGGCTTCGCCGACGAAATCCAAGAAAAAACGGGCATCCGGGTACTCGTTTCCCCGTGAAGCCCGTGGCTGCTGGCGACGGCCCTTGTGGGCCGGCGTTCAGGCGGCTTTCTTCGAGCGGCTGCGCGCCGACTTCTTCAGCGACTTGAACAACTCCGGCTCCTGCGTCTTCAGGTATTCGAGAACTTCCCAGTCTTCGCGCTTGATCGACTTGATGTCGATCTGCTCGACGTGAACCAGGCGCAGCAGTTCGCGCACCGGCTTCGGCATGTTGCGGCCGCTTTCGTAGCGGGAACCGCCGCTCTGCGTGACGCCGAGGGTGGACCAGAACTGCTGTTGGTTCAGGCCGAGCTTGCGGCGGATTTCACGGGCGTCGATCTTTTCGATGGTCTTCACGGTGGACATTATTCAATCTCCATAGTCAGGTGTTGTATGGGTACCCAGTCATCGTAGCAATCTATGACTTAGGTTATATGACTAAGTGTATATGCGACTATGACGTTGCGCAAGTAGTCATGCCATATTTGTTGCTTTTGCTCTCGACAATGTTCCCGGGAAATGGCGTCAAGCCCTGTTGCCGCCGTATTTGCGAAAGCCGGGGGATGCTCTAAGATCGGCTGCGTCGGGTGCTATCAAACGAGGTGGGGGCAAAATGAAGGTTCGGGAAATCATTCGCGTCAAGGGGGCGGCGCTCTATACGACGACACCGCAGCAGTCGCTGGCGCTGGCTGTCGATACGATGGCCGAATGGGACGTCGGTTCCCTGGTCGTCATGCAGGACGGCAAGATGGTCGGCATGCTGACTTTCCGCGAGGTGATGCAGGCACTGCGCGCCCACTGCTCCCGTCTCGACGGCCTGAGCGTCGGCGATGTGATGGTTGGCGATCCGGTGACGGCCTTTCCGGAAATGGAAGCCAACGAACTGCGACGCTTGATGATCGACAAGCATTCGCGCTATCTGCCGGTGCTCGAAGGAGAGACGCTGCTCGGCGTGATCTCCTTCCTCGATGTGGCCAAGGCGGTGCTCGAGGAGCAAGGTTTCGAGA
>JAVBRT010000052.1:0-18129 GCA_031547725.1 Azonexus sp.
TTGCTGGGCGAGGTGCGCCCGTGAAACGGGGAATGCGGGGAAAAGTCCAGGAATCTTGCGAAAAACGGTTGGAAATCGCCTGTATCCCATCTTTTTATGACGGCTCGCGCTGAAATGGCTGGTTGTTCAGAGAATCCCTAGAATTTTATTGCTATCTGCATACTGACTTTTCACCGGCCATCACTATAATTGCATATGCGGGCCGGTGGGTCCGTTGAATAACTGATGGACCCACCCACTCACGGAGACACGTATCCAAATGACCGGTAAATTCACTAATGGGTTAGTCACGATATCCATCGTTTCTTGCGTTTTGGCATTGCCTCTTACGGCACTTGCTGCCGAAGCGGTTGATATTGAAGCAGCAACAACCCTTGCCGCAGACACGAAATTCAAGATTGAATTGGCGGCAAAGTGCGGAACACCAATTGCCAATCACACCAACTTGCGGCTGGAGAGATTTGCGGTTGCATTGGATCTAGGGGCAAAGGGTCTTGGTCCGCAGAAGCTCTCCAAAATGGATTTCGAGACTGTCATGACCGCAGTTTCTACACCAGAAAACACAACAGCCATCGCAAAGCGTGCAGCCGAGGCGGCCGCTACATCAAGCGGGTGTCAGCAACCCGACAATATCAAGTACTGGAACTTCTTGAGGGAAGCGGGCCCCCTTCTGGGTACCTAAACTTGTGGCTGCACGGTCGCTATGCAACAGTTTGCCGGTCGGGCAAGTTCCGCCTTCCCACTTAATCTCAGCGGCCTTCGACCTCGAACGTCGAACTTCCGCTTAACTATCTTACCGAGCGTATGAAGAGGCTCTTACCGTCATTGCTCTTGGCGAATTTCGTATCCGGAGCTTTCGCAGCAGAACCACCTCAATGCAAACAACAGAGCATCGAGAAGTCGGTTATTGAAATGTGTCTGCTGCCAGGTGCAGCGTTTCAACACGATCTATACACACTTAAGGCCGACAGGGTGTTGATATTCGCTCTCGTCGATGACTATTCCGAGAATATTGAGCTTGAGCACACCATTCCCGAGGGTTTGGTTATCGAGTTTCCACTTTCGAAGCAAGGCGAAAAGACCACAAAGATCAAAGGAGGCTGTGTTCCCGAGAGCAAGGATGGCGCAGAAGTAGCGAGAGTATGCAATTTCTATTGGGGGAAATATCAAGTCGTCAAAGATGTTCGCTTTGAGTTTAAGTAGGCTGGGGCCCAACCCGGCGTATATGGACTTCCCCGGAAAACAAGGAAACTGATCGATAGTTCTGGCCGCTGGATAACGCATGCAGTCGTATATCCGGCAACTGATGTGGGTTCTCGGTGACCCGTGCCGACATGGAATCTGCCCACGGAGCGCCAATCGGTCCAAGCGGCACGCATGGAGCTGCCGGAAGTGTTATCGGCGACCATCCGTGTGGGTGCGACCCAATTAGCCATGATGGGCGATCAGTCTCAACGCAAACGCAGGGAGGGGAACAACAAGAACCCGGTTCGTTTGATCTTGACAGCCGACCAAGTGGCCGATGTCACGCAAGGGGCGGCCTTGATTGAGGCGATCCCCACCGACGCTGTCATCGCCGACAAAGGCTACGACAGCGATGCCTTGATCGACCTCATCGAGGCCGCCGGTGCCGAAGCGATTATCCCGCCGCGAAGCAATCGCAACACTCAACGCACCGTTGATTGGCACCGATACAAGGCACGAAACCTCGTCGAGCGCTTCTTCAATCGCCTCAAGCAGTTTCGCCGTATCGCCACCCGATACGACAAACTTGCCAAGCGTTTCAACGCCTTCCTGCATCTCGCTTGTGCTTATATCTGGCTACTGTGAACCCGCCCTAATGCTTGTGTTGCGGGAGGCTATTGGCCCCGAAGGTGGTTGGCATCCTGTTCTCAGCTAACGGTAAGTCGTGTTGGCGGGAGTTCTCGACTTTAATGGGGAGTTCTCGACTTTATTGACGGGTTTTCGACTTTAATTGTCAGGAACAACATGATGGCTGGCGAAACTTTTCGTCCTGTTAGCACTCCCATACAACGAGTGCTAAAATGGACTTGAACCTTTTTGGAGGACACACGCTATGACCCAAGCTATGGCGCTTCCCATCCCCGCGGCAGTTGGCAATATCGACGCCTACATCCAGGCGGCGAATCGTTACCCGATGCTGTCCGAGGCGGAAGAGACACGGCTGGCCGAGCGTTTCCACAACGAAGGCGATGTGGAAGCGGCACGGCAGTTGGTGCTCTCCCATCTGCGCCTCGTGATTTCCATCGCCCGCGGCTATCTCGGCTACGGCCTGCCGCACGCCGATTTGATCCAGGAGGGCAACATCGGCCTGATGAAGGCGGTCAAACGCTTCGACCCCACGCGCGGCGTGCGCTTGGTGTCGTTCGCCATGCACTGGATCAAGGCCGAGATTCACGAGTACATCCTGAAGAACTGGCGGCTGGTCAAGGTCGCCACGACCAAGGCGCAACGCAAGCTGTTCTTCAACCTGCGCAGCCTGAAGAGCGACTACGAGGGCGTCGACACGCTGTCCGGCACGCAGGCGGCGGAAGTCGCGGCGCGCCTCGGCGTCAAGCGCGACGAAGTGATCGAGATGGAAACCCGGCTAAGCGGCCGCGACTTGGCGCTCGAAGGCAGCCCGGACGACGGCGACGATGCCTTCGCGCCGATCGACTACCTCGCCGATTCGCGTTACGAGCCAACCCGCGTCATCGAAAGCAAGGCCGTCGCCCGCCTGCAGGACGAAGGCCTGCAGGAAGCGCTGACCGCCCTCGACCCGCGCAGCCGGCGGATCGTCGAAGCGCGCTGGCTGCACGACGGCGAAGCGGCGACGCTGCACGAACTGGCGGCCGAGTTCGCCGTCTCGGCGGAGCGCATCCGCCAGATCGAGGCCAAGGCCCTGCAGAAGATGCGCGGCGTGCTGGCGCCGGCGTAAGCGGCAACCGCATCGACAAAACAAAGGGAGCCGGACGGCTCCCTTTGCCGTTGACGCCCCGCTCAGTTCTTCTTGCTGCTCTTGGCGCCCTTGCCGACGGCGATGTCGCCCTTGAAGTCGTTATCGACCAGCGGCGGCGCATCGACCTGCGGTACGTGGCACTGGGTGCAGTTGTGGCGGGCGGCGGCGGCGGCCGGCAACAACTTGCCGTCGCGATCGCGGAAATGGCTGTCGCCAACCTTCGGCGCCTTCTTCTTCTGGTAGGTATCTGCGCCATGGCAAGTCAGGCACTGATTTTCCTCCAGCGTGATTTCGTCGAAATTTTCGACGGCATGCGGAATGACCGGCGGTTGGTCGCGGAAGGTGCGCGCCACCTTGTCCTGGCCGCCGGGTTTGCCGCCAAGGTATTTCTTGGCATCCGGGGCCTGGTCGACGGCAGCCACGTCGGCTCCGCGCATCGGTACCGGCTCCTGCTGGGCCAGCACCGGTTGTGCCAGGGTCCAGCAGGCGGCGGTCGCCAGTACGGCAAATGTCGTCTTCACGGTCTGTTTCATGGTGGCGCTCCTCTCAAACACTTGCAGATCGGTCGGTCGCGGGCGCCGCCGACGGCACCGTCGAAACCGGGTTATTGAAACGCAGGCCGAAGGCGAATACATCCTTCGAGCAAACATCGATGCAACGGCCGCAATTGGTGCAGTTCGCGGCCAGGATCACCGGCCCGACACCACGCGCCTCGCCCTTCAACGCCGGGCGGATGACCTGCGGCTCGGGGCAGACTTCGAAGCAATCCATGCAATCGTTGCAGGCCTGGCGGGCCGGCGCCGAGACGCGCAGCGGCGACCAGCGGCCAAGCAGGCTGTAGAAGGCGCCGACCGGGCAGAGGTGGCCGCACCAGCCGCGGCTCATCACGAACAGGTCGAACAGGAAGACCGCCAGGACCACGGTCCAGGCCATGCCGACGCCGAAGAACAGGCCACGGTGCAACATCGAGATCGGGTTGATCAGTTCCCACAGCACGACGCCGGTCAGCGCCGAGCCGATCAGGGCCATGCCCAGGACCCAGTAGCGGGTGGCCCGCCCGATGTGGGCGCTGCCCTTGATGCCGAGCCGATCGCGCAGCCAGCCGGCGGCATCGGTGACCATGTTCACCGGGCAGACCCAGCTGCAATACAGGCGCCCGCCGAACAGCAGGTAGAACAGCGTGACGACGGCCACGCCGACCCAGCCCAACAGTTCCGGCAGATGGCCGGCCAATGCCGATTGCAGCGCGACGAAGGGATCGGTCAGCGGCAGGATGTCGAGCGTGTAGCTGTAGTTGAGGTTGCCCTTGACGATCCAGATGCCGGCCAGCGGACCGAGCAGGAACAAGACCAGGATGCCGAGCTGCGTCACGCGGCGCAGGATCAGCCAGCGGTGAGCTTTGAGCCAGCCCTTTGCGGCCACCGCCTCGGCACCGATGCGCTTGTGGCTCATGGCTGATCTCCCAGGCCCGGCGGCAGACTCGGGATGGCGCTTCCGTCACCGCCGGACAGGCCGCGCGGTGCCGGCTCCGTCATGCCGGAAGCCGGATCGTAGTGGCCGGGCAGCTTGACGCCTTCCGGCATGCGGTCGGGCAGGTCGATCATCTGCGACTCGTCGATCAGCGACTGACCGGCCTTCTTCTGTTCTTCCCAGCCGATGCGGTAGTGGTGACCCAGCTCGCCCTTGGCCAGGGCCGGCGGCAGCACACGGATGGCTGCCTCCTCCAGCACGCAGGACTGCTCGCACTTGCCGCAGCCGGTGCAGTGTTCGGAATGCACGGTCGGCAGGAACATCGCATGCCGGCCGGTGCGCAGGTTCGGTTGATGGTCGAGCGTGATCGCCTTGTCGATCACCGGGCAGACACGGTAGCAAACGTCGCAGCGCAGGCCGAGGAAATTGAGACAAGTTTCGTGGTCGATCAGTACCGCGATGCCCATCTTGGCCAGGTTGATGTCGGTCAGTCCATGATCGAGGGCGCCGGTCGGGCAGGCTTTGATGCAGGGTATGTCCTCGCACATCTCGCAAGGAATCTTGCGCGCCGTGAAATAAGGGGTGCCGGTGGCGACCGGCGTTTCCGGCTTGGCCAGCGACAGCGTATCGTAGGGGCAGTCGCGCACGCACAGGCCGCAACGGATGCAGGCACCGAGGAAGTCATCTTCGGCCAGGGCGCCGGGCGGCCGCAGGGCCAGCGCCGGCAGCGCCTTGGACTGCTTGGCGTAAAGCCCGAGGCCGAGGCCGAGCAGGCCGACGCCGCAGACCATGCGGGCCGAGTCGAAAATGAATTGCCGGCGAGCGGCATTATTTTTTGGGGTCGATGCTTTCATATCACTCATGCTGGTTTCGGTACAGCCGGCGCGAACGGGCCCCTTACCCGCGCGCGCCGGCGCTCCCTGCTTGCCACGTCAAATCAGATCGTCAGGCCTTGACCACCTTGCAGGCGCACTTCTTGAAGTCCGTTTCCTTCGACAACGGACAGGTGGCGTCCAGGGTCAATTTGTTGACCAGGCGGTGCTCGTCGAAGAACGGTGCGAAGACGAGTCCCTGCGGCGGCTTGTTGCGGCCACGGGTTTCCACGCGCAACTGGATCTCGCCGCGACGGGTGGACAACTTGACCACGTCGTTGCGGTTGAGGCCGCGGCTCTTGGCATCCTGCGGGTGCATGTAGACCACCGCATCGGGCATCGCCTTGTACAGTTCGGGCACGCGCCGGGTCATCGAGCCGGTGTGCCAGTGCTCCAGCACGCGGCCGGTGCACAACCACAGGTCGTACTCGCTGTCGGGCGACTCGGCGGCCGGCTGGTAGGGCAGCGCGAAAGCCACCGCCTTACCATCCGGAAAGCCGTAGAAACGCACTCCCTCGCCCTTCGGAACGTAGCTGTCGTAGCCCTCGCGGAAGCGCCACAGCGTCTCCTTGCCGTCGATGACTGGCCAGCGCAGGCCGCGCGCCCGGTGATAGACGTCGAAGTTGGCCAGGTCGTGGGCATGACCGCGACCGAAAGCGGCATATTCCTCGAACAGGCCTTTCTGCACGTAGAAGCCGAAAGCCTGCGACTCGTCGTTCATGTAGCCCTTGATGGCATGGGCATTGACCTTGGCCACTTCGTCCAGCCCCCAGCGGGTGGTGTCCGCATTGGCGTAGAGCACGTCGTACAAGGTCTTGCCCTTGAATTCCGGCGCCTTGTCGAGCAGTTCGGCCGGCCACACTTCGTCGGTCTTGAAGCGCTTGGAGAACTCGATGTACTGCCACAGGTCCGACTTGGCCTCGCCCGGCGCCTTGACCTGCTGGCGCCAGAACTGGCCGCGGCGCTCGGCGTTGCCGTAGGCGCCTTCCTTCTCCATCCACATCGCCGACGGCAGGATCAGGTCGGCCGACATCGCGGAGACGGTCGGATAGGCGTCGGAATGCACCACGAAGACCTTCGGATTGCGCCAACCCGGGTAGATTTCCTGGTTGACGTTCGGCCCGGCCTGCATGTTGTTGGTGGTGGTTGACCAGAAGAAGCCGAGCTTGCCGTCCTTCATCGCCCGCGACTGGGCCACGGCATGCAGGCCGACCCAGTCGGGAATGGTACCGGCCGGCAGCTTCCACAATTTTTCCGACAATTCACGATGCTTCGGATTGTTGACGACCATGTCGGCCGGCAGGCGGTGGGCGAAGGTGCCGACCTCGCGCGCCGTGCCGCAAGCCGACGGCTGGCCGGTCAGCGAGAACGGGCTGTTGCCCGGCTCGGAAATCTTGCCGACCAGCAGATGCACGTTGTAGATCATGTTGTTGACCCAGGTGCCGCGCGCATGCTGGTTGAAACCCATGGTCCAGAACGAGGTGACCTTGAGCTTGGGATCGGCGTAGGCCTTGGCCAGCGCCTCCAGCTTTTCCTTCGGCACGCCGGAAATCTCGTGCGTCTTGTCCAGGGTGTATTCGGAGACGAACTGGGCGAATTCATCGAAAGTGATGTCGCTGGCCGCCATCGGGTTGCCCTTGGGCTTGCCGTCCGGGCCGGGGTAGCCATTGTTTCCGGCCGCCTGTTCCAGCGGATGATTCGGACGCAGGCCGTAGCCGATGTCGGTGACGCCCTTCTTGAACTTGACGTGCTTGGCGACGAAGTCCTTGTTTACCGCGCCGTTCTGGATGATGTAGTTGGCGATGTAGTTGAGGATCGCCAGATCGGAACTCGGATTGAAGATCAGTTCGTTGTCGGCCAGTTCGCAGGAACGGTGGGAGAAGGTCGACAACACGTGAATCTTGACGTGCTTGGCGGTCAGCCGGCGGTCGGTGAGGCGCGACCACAGGATCGGGTGCATTTCGGCCATGTTCGAACCCCACAGCGCGAACACGTCGGCATGCTCGATGTCGTCGTAGCAGCCCATCGGCTCGTCGATGCCGAAGGTGCGCATGAAGCCGACGACGGCCGAGGCCATACAGTGGCGGGCATTCGGGTCGATGTTGTTGGAGCGGAAACCGGCCTTGAACAGCTTGGCGGCGGCATAGCCTTCCCAGACCGTCCACTGGCCGGAACCGAACATGCAGATGTTCTTCGGCCCGCCTTCCTTGAGCGCCGCCTTGACCTTCTCTTCCATGATGTCGAAGGCCTGTTTCCAGGAAATCGGCTGGAATTGGCCGTTCTTGTCGAACTTGCCGTCCTTCATGCGCAGCATCGGCGTCTTCAGGCGGTCGTGGCCGTATTGAATCTTCGACAGGAAATAGCCCTTGATGCAGTTCAGGCCGCGATTGACCGGCGCTTCCGGGTCGCCCTGGGTGGCGACGATGCGTCCGTCGCGAGTGCCGACCAGCACGCCGCAGCCGGTACCGCAGTAACGGCAGACGCCCTTGTCCCAGCGTACGCCGTCATCGCCGCGCTGCTGCGCCAGGGCGGCGCCGGGCACGCCGATGCCGGCCGCCGCAGCGGCTGCCGCAACGGCGTTGCTCTTGATGAAATCGCGCCGGGTCACTTTCATGTCCATCATCTCAGGCCTCCTCATCTGGATCGGTTTCGTACTGGTGATACACCAGCGATGCCGCGAGAACGCCCGGCAACTGGCGGATCGTTTCAAAATGGGAAAGGGTGGTGCTGTCGTCGGCGGATTCGATGCTGACGATCATCCGTCCGTCGCCGGCAACGGCATGCACTTCGACACCGGGCAGTCCGGCCAGGGCGCGCTGCACATCAGACGTCATCGCCGGCAAAGTGCCGACGATGACGCTGGAAACGTGAATGCCCTGGGATGCCTCTGAGTCCATGCCGTGCCTTTTTGTCTGGTCGCCTGCGCAGGCTACCCGTCCGGCAAAGCGGTTCTTTAGCTTGGATCAAACCCTAGAAATAACCCTAGCTTTTGTGGACCTATGTTGACGCAGGTCAACCTATTCCGGGCAGCACGCGGCGGACATTGCCCGCCGTCATGGCCGCCACGGCGGCGATCGAGACGCCGCGCAAGCCGGCCAGTTCGGCGGCGATACGCGGCAGTTCGCCGGGCCTGTTGCGGCCGCCGCCGAGCCAGGCGGGCGGGATGTCGGGCGCGTCGGTTTCGAGCACAATGGCGGCGTCCGGCAAACTCGCGGCCAACTGGCGGATGCGCGTCGAGCCGCCGAAAGTCATGGCGCCGCCGAAGCCGAGGACGAAACCGAGCTTGAGGAATTCGTCGGCCTGCTGCCGGCTGCCGTTGAAGGCATGGGCGATGCCGCCGGATACACGGATGCGGCGCAACTGCTTGAGCACGGCATCAATCGCCCGGCGCACGTGCAACACTACCGGCAGATCGAACTCGCGGGCCAGCTTCAATTGTTCGACGAAGAAGAATTCCTGGCGCCGCGGATCGACATCGGCGACATAGTGGTCGAGACCGATCTCGCCGACCGCCACCGGCCGCTCGCTGGCCAGCCACTGGCGCAGCACGGCAAGGTCGTCTTCACTGGCAGCGTTTACATACAGCGGATGGGTGCCGTAGGCGGCGACGCAGCCGGGGTAGCGCGCCGCGCAGTCGCGCACGGCGGCAAAATTGCCGACCGCCACGGCCGGTACCAGGATGCGCTCGACGCCGCCGGCCAAGGCCTCGGCATGCACGGCATCGCGGTCGTCGGCGAATTCGTCGGCGTCGAGATGGCAGTGGCTGTCGATCAGCATCCGAGGAAAGGAAATTCAGGCTCCGGCGGGCGACCGTCGATCAGGTCGGCCAGTGCCGCCGCCGAGCCGCAGGCCATGGTCCAGCCGAGCGTGCCGTGGCCGGTGTTGAGCCACAGGTTAGCGTAGCGGCTGCGGCCGATCAGCGGCCGGTTGGACGGTGTCGCCGGGCGCAGGCCGCACCAGAATTGCGGCGGCCCGGCCAGATCCAGGCGCGGAAACAACTGGCGGACACGCTGCAGCAGGGCCTGGCAGCGCACTTCGTTGAGTTCCAGGTTGTAGCCGTTGAATTCGGCGGTGCCGGCCACGCGCAGGCGATCGCCGAGACGGGAGAAAACCAGCTTGCGCTCGTCGTCGGTCAGGGAGACGCTGGGCGCCCGCGACCCGGGCGCCAGCGGCAGGGTCACCGAATAGCCCTTGGCCGGGTAAACGGGAATGCCGATGCCGAGCGGCTTGAGCAGCAACGGCGAATAGCTGCCCAGGGCGACGACGTAGGCGTCGGCGGTCAGCAGTTCGCCACCATTTTCGCCGTGCACGACGACACCGGCCAGTTGGCGGCCGCCCGGCGCCAGCTTGTCGATACGCAGACCATAGCGGAAGACGACGCCGGCCTCGGCGGCGCGGGCGGCCAGCGCCTGGGTGAAGCGGTGGACGTCGCCGGATTCGTCGGCGCGCGTGTAATCGCCGCCGACCAAGAGGTGCCGGGCATCGGCCAGGGCCGGCTCGATTGCCAGGCAGGCATCGACATCGACGGTTTCGCGCTCGACGCCGAAGGCGCGCATGGTCCGCGCCGCGGCGCCGGCGGCGGCGAATTCCTGGCGATCGGTATAGATATGCAGGATGCCGCGTTCGAGCTGGTCGTACTGCAGTCCCAGTTCGTGGCGCAACAGGCCGAGCCGCTGCCGGCTGTACAGCGCCAGGGCGACGATGGCGGCGATGTTGCGGCGGGTGGCACCGGGCCGGCATTCGCCGAGGAAACGCAGGCCCCAGGCCAACTGCGCCGGATCGGCGCGCCAGCGCCAGAGCAGGGGAGCATCCTCGCGCCCCAGCCATTTGCGCAGCCGGGTCAAGACATGCGGATTGGCCCACGGTTCGGCGTGCGAGACGGAAATCTGGCCGCCGTTGGCGAAACTGGTTTCCAGGCCGGCCTGCGGCTGACGATCGACCACGGTGACCCGATGCCCGGCCCGGGCCAGGTACCACGCGCTCGTCGTGCCGATGACGCCGGCGCCCAGCACCAGTATCTTCAAGCCGACCTCACGCCTCGCCGCCGCGCTCGCGGGCGATGCGGCTGACTTCGGGAATATGGCGCATGCCGCGCATCACGGCCGCCAGGTGATTGCGGTGAGCGACCTGGATGGTGAAGCGCAGCAGCGAGAACAAGCGCTCCGGATCGGCATCCATCGACACGTATTCGATGTTCGAGCCGGCCTCGGCGATCGCCGCCGCGACCTGGCCGAGGACGCCGCGGGTGTTCTTGACCTCGACCTTGATGCGGATGTCGAACAGCTTGCCCTCTTCCGGCTCCCATTCGACGTCGATCCATTTCTGCGGCTCGGCCGAGCGCGACTTGCGGATCACCGGACAGTCGTGGGTATGGATCACCAGACCGGTGCCCTTGCGGATCGAGCCGATGATCGGATCGCCGGGAATCGGCTGGCAGCAGCGGGCGAGCTGGATGGCCATGCCCTCGGTGCCGTGGATGGCCAGCGTCATGTTGCCCGGATTTTCCGGCGCCAGGTTCTCGCGCGCCAGCAGACGGCGGGCGACCACCGAGGGCAGGCGCTTGCCGAGACCGATCTCAGCATAGACCTCCTCGATCGATTTCTGGCCGCCCGACTTGACCAGCTGCTCCCAGGCATCGGCCGGAATCGAGATCGGCACCACGCCGAGCGACAGCAGTTCCTGGCGCAGCAGGCGCTCGCCGAGGCGGGCCGACTCCTCGTTCTGCATGGTGCGCAGGAAATGGCGGATCTTGCTGCGCGCCCGCCCGGTCTTGACGTAGGTCAGCCACACCGGGTTGGGCGTCGCCTGCGGCGAGGCGATGATCTCGACCAGGTCGCCGTTGCGCAGTTCGGTGCGCAGCGGCGCCAGTTCATGATTGATGCGCGCCGCCGAGCAGTGGTGGCCGACGTCGGTATGCACCGCGTAGGCGAAATCGACCACCGTGGCGCCGGCCGGCATGGCCATGATCCTGCCCTTGGGGGTGAAGACGTAGACCTCGTCGGGAAACAGGTCGATCTTGACGTTCTCGAAGAACTCGGCCGAATCGTTGCCCTGCATCTCGAGCAGCGACTGCAGCCATTTGTGCGTCTTGACCTGCAGGTCGGCGCCGCTCTCCTCGCTGTCCTTGTACAGCCAGTGGGCGGCGACGCCGTCCTGGGCGACGTTGTGCATCTCGCGGGTGCGGATCTGGACTTCGACCGGCGTGCCGTAGGGGCCGATCAGCGTGGTGTGCAGCGACTGGTAGCCGTTGGCCTTGGGAATCGCCACATAGTCCTTGAATTTGCCCGGCACCGGCTTGTACAGGCTGTGCAGGGCGCCCAGCGCCAGATAGCAGGTCGGCACGTTGTCGACGACGACACGGAAGCCGTAAATGTCGAGCACCTGCGAGAAGGACAGCTGCTTTTCCTTCATCTTGCGGAAAATGGAATACAGGCTCTTCTCGCGGCCGAACACCTCGGCGCGCAGGCCGGCGCTTTCCAGCTTGCCCTCGATGCCTTCGAGAATGCGCGTCAGCAGTTCGCTGCGATTGCCGCGCGCTGCCCTCAGCGCCTTGGCCAGCACCTCGGCGCGGTGCGGGTAGATCAGCCGGAAGCAGAGATCCTGCAGCTCGCGGTAGAGCTTGTTGAGTCCCAGGCGCAGCGCGATCGGGGCATAGATCTCCAGCGTCTCGCGGGCGATCCGGGCGCGCTTGTCGGCGCGCATCGCCGACATGGTCTGCAGGTTGTGCTGGCGGTCGGCCAGCTTGATCAGCACGACGCGCAGATCGCGCGCCATGGCCATCAGCATCTTGCGGAAGTTTTCCGCCTGCGCCTCCTGGTAGGAGGCGAATTCCATCTTGTCGAGCTTGGACAGGCCGTCGACCAGTTCGGCGACTTCCTTGCCGAACATCTCGGCCAGTTCGCGCTTGGTCGCCCCGGTATCCTCGAGCACGTCGTGGAGCAGCGCCGAACAGATGGCGTCGGCATCCATGCGCCATTCGACGACGGCGCCGGCGACGGCCAGCGGATGCGTGATGTAGGGTTCGCCCGACATGCGCTTCTGGCTGGCATGGGCGCGGGCGGCATAGGCGTAGGCGGCCTTGATCCGCTCTACGTCGACCGGGGCGAGATAATCGAGACTATCGAGGAAAACCCGATAGGCGGGTTCCTCGGGCAGGGACGGCGCAATGGATGGCTGTGAGTCCATCGGGCGTCACCGCCGCAGCTTTCAGGCCTGACCGCGATTGAGGACTTCCAGGCCGACCTTGCCGACGGCCATTTCGCGCAGGGCGATCACGGTCGGCTTATCCTTCTCGGCTTCGACCAGCGGCGTCGAGCCATTGGCGATCTGGCGGGCGCGATGAGCGGCGGCCAGGGTCATCTGGAAGCGGTTGGGAATACGTTTCAAGCAATCGTCGACGGTAACGCGGGCCATGGAAAACCTCAGAATCAGATCAATCGGGCAAAAAGGGCGGCGTGCCGGGCACGCTGCGCCGACAGACTCAGGCGGGAAGCGCGCACGACGGCGCGTAGATCTTCCAGCGCCTGTTCCAGCCGGTCGTTAATAATAACATAGTCAAATTCGCCGACATGGCGCATCTCCGCCTGGGCTGCGGCGAGACGGCGGGCGACGACCTCGCCGCTGTCGGTGCCGCGCTCGTTGAGGCGGCGGGCCAGTTCTTCCATCGACGGCGGCAGGATGAACACGCCGAGCGCCTGCGGAAACTGCTTGCGCACCTGCTGCGCCCCCTGCCAATCGATTTCGAGCAGGACGTCGGCACCGGCGGCGAGACGGTCGGCGATCCACTTCTGCGAAGTGCCGTAGAAATTGCCGTGCACTTCCGCCCACTCGAGGAAGTCGTGCCGTTCGATCATGGCGCCGAAGGTGGCGGCATCGACGAAGTGGTATTCGCGCCCGTCCTCCTCGCCCGGACGCGGATCGCGGGTGGTGTGGGAGATCGACAACCGTACTTCCGGCTCGTATTCCAGCAGCAGGCGCACCAGGGTGGTCTTGCCGGCCCCCGAGGGCGCGGCGACGACGTAGAGATTTCCGGCCATGACAATCTTTCGGATCAGAAGGTGGGCGCGGCGGCGGGAGCGGCCCGGCCGCCGCCGGTACCTATTCCAGGTTCTGAATCTGCTCGCGCATCTGCTCGATCAGCAGCTTGAGCTCGATGGCCGCCTGCGATACCTCGGTCACCGCCGACTTCGAACCCAGCGTATTGGCTTCGCGGTTGAGTTCCTGCATCAGGAAGTCGAGGCGCTTGCCGCAGGCGCCGCCCTGCTTCAACACCCGCTCGACTTCGTCGAGATGGGTGAGCAGGCGGCCGAGTTCCTCGGCGACGTCGATGCGCGTGGCGAACACCGTCACTTCCTGCAGGATGCGCTCGTCGCTGGCATTGCCCAGGGCCTCGACGAGGCGCTGCCGCAACTTGTCGGTGAACAGCGCCTGGGCTTCGGGAATGCGCGGCCCGACCCGAGCGACGATGGCGCGCATGGCTTGCACCCGCTCGCTGATCAGCGCCGCCAGCTTGTCGCCTTCGCGGCTGCGGCTGGCGGTGAATTCGTCGAGGGTCTCGCGGGCCAGGACCAGGACTTCGTTGCCGACGGCGGCGAGATCGAGGCTCTGGTCGCCGAACATGCCCGGCCAGCGCAGCACTTCGTTGACCGACAGCGCCGCCGCCTCGGGCAGTGTCGCGCGCACCTGGCGATTGAGTTCCCGCAGGCTGGCCAGCAGTTCGCCGTTGAGCTGCAATTGCTCGCCGCGGGCGCCGGCGGCGCCGAAGGACAACCGGCATTCGATCTTGCCGCGCGACAGACGGCCGGCCAACAGTTCGCGCAGCGGCAGTTCGAGGGAACGCAGCTCTTCGGCGATACGGAAATGGAAATCGAGGTAGCGCGAATTGACGCTTTTCAATTCGAGCTGCAGCGATCCGCGCTCGATATCTCGCGTTCTCGCCGCATAACCGGTCATACTGCAAATCATGTCGGGCTCTCCAGCTTTACAGGCCGGACGACACGCCCGAAAATGCCTGACTTTGCATCATAACCGCGAGAACGATGGCGCAACAAGCCAATCAGCCGCTACCCGGCGGCTTTCAGCTGGAAGACTACACGATCGACCGCCAGCTCTCGCTCGGTGGGTTTTCCATCGTCTATCTCGCCGACGATGCCGACGGCAAGCAGGTGGCAATCAAGGAATACCTGCCCAACAGCCTCGCCCTGCGCGGCAAGGGCGACGTCAAGCCGGTGATCACGCCGGACCATCAGGCCGCCTTCCGCTACGGCATGAAATGCTTCTTCGAGGAAGGCCGGGCGCTGGCCAAGCTGTCGCACCCGAACGTGATCCGCGTGCTCAACTTCTTCCGTGCCAACGACACCGTGTATATGGTCATGGAGTATGAGCACGGGCGCACCCTGCAGGAATTCATCCAGAAACACCAGGGCCATATTTCCGAGCGCTTCATCCGCGGCCTCTTCACGCGCATGCTCAACGGCTTGCGCGAAGTGCATTCGCACAAGCTGCTGCACCTCGACCTGAAACCGTCGAACATCTACCTGCGCGCCGACAATACGCCGGTGCTGATCGATTTCGGTGCCGCCCGCCAGACGCTGAGCCGCGAACAGCAGATTCTCAAGCCGATGTACACGCCGGGTTTCGCCTCGCCGGAGCATTACGGTTCGCGCGCCGATCTCGGGCCGTGGAGCGACATCTACAGCGTCGGCGCCTCGATGTATGCCTGCCTGGCCGGCGGCGCGCCGCTGGCCGCCGACGAGCGCCTGAAGAAGGACTCGCTGGTGCCGGCGATGCTGCGCTGGGAGGGGCTGTATTCCGACCGGCTGCTGGAAATCATCGACTGGTGCCTGAATCTCAATCACCTGTACCGCCCGCAAAGCGTCTTCGCCCTGCAGAAGGCGCTGGTCGAAACCGTGACGCCGCCCAGCCCGAAAAACAATAGCCACTGGCTCGAGCGTTTCGTCGACAAATTCAGGAAGCCGAACAAATGAGATTCACCATCTATCAGGAAAGCCGCCAGGGCGGCCGCGCCAACAACGAGGACCGGACCACCTATTGTTATTCGCGCGACGCCCTGCTGATGGTCGTCGCCGACGGCATGGGCGGCCATCACTACGGCGAGGTGGCGGCGCAGATCGCCGTCCAGACCCTGGCCGACAATTTCCGCCGCGAGGCCCGGCCGCTGCTCGCCGACCCCTTCCGCTTCCTGCAGAAGGGCATGCTCAGCGCCCACCACGCCATTCTCGACTACACCGCCCAGCATCGTCTGAAGGACACGCCGCGCACCACCTGCGTCGCCTGCGTGATCCAGGACAACGTCGCCTACTGGGCGCACACCGGCGACTCGCGCCTGTACCTGCTGCGCGGCGGCCGCGGCATCGCCCAGACCAAGGACCACTCGCGCATCCGCCTGCTGGTCGAGGAAGGCATGATCAGCGAGACGCAGGCGGCGGCGCATCCCGACCGCAACAAGATCTACAGCTGCCTCGGCAGCCCGACGCCGCCGGAAATCGAATTCTCGCGCAAGATGCCGCTCGAACACGGCGACATCCTGCTGCTGTGCACCGACGGCCTGTGGGGCGTCCTCCCCGACGGCATGATCAACGCCGCCCTGAAGGGCGCCAACCTGCTGCAGGCGGTGCCGGCCCTGCTGACCCAGGCCGAGACGCGCGGCGGCGCCCACGGCGACAACCTCTCCGTGGTTGCCGTGCGCTGGGAACAGAGCTACGTCGAGGAAGCCAGCAGTTCGGTCTCGACCCAGACCATGGCGCCCGACGAAGTCACCACCCGGCTCGACGAATTCGGCCGTAACCCGGCCTACAAGAGCGATCTCTCGGAAGACGAGATCGAGCGTGCGATCGAGGAGATCCGCGCCGCCATCGACAAATACACTCCCCGGAAATAAGGACCCTCCCATGCGCCCCAGCCAACGCCAGCCGGACCAGCTCCGCACCGTCCGCATCGCCCGCAACTTCACCCGCCACGCCGAAGGTTCGGTGCTGATCGAAATGGGCGACACCCGCGTCCTGTGCACCGCCTCGGTCGAGGAAAACGTGCCGCCCTTCCTGCGCGGCAAGGGCCAGGGCTGGGTCACCGCCGAGTACGGCATGCTGCCGCGGGCGACGCACACGCGCACGGCGCGCGAGGCGGCCAAGGGCAAGCAGAGCGGCCGGACCCAGGAAATCCAGCGCCTGATCGGCCGTTCGCTACGCGCCGTTACCGATCTTGCCGCGCTCGGCGAACGCCAGATCACGCTCGATTGCGACGTTCTTCAGGCCGACGGCGGCACACGCTGCGCCTCGATCACCGGCGCCTGGCTCGCGCTCCACGATGCCTGCGCGCAGCTTGTGGCCCAGGGGAAACTGGCCGCCAATCCCGTGCGCGACCATGTCGCCGCCGTTTCCGTCGGCATTTTCGAGCAGGAATTGGTACTCGACCTGGATTATCCCGAGGATTCGGAGTGCGATACCGACATGAACGTCGTTATGACCGGTTCAGGCGGCATCGTCGAAATCCAGGGCACAGCGGAAGGCGAACCGTTTTCCCGGCAGCAGATGACTCAACTCGTTGACCTTGCCGAAACCGGCATTCGGCAATTGATCGCCCGGCAGAAAGCGGCGTTGTCCGCATGAAACTCGTCGTTGCTTCGAACAATCCGGGCAAACTGCGCGAGTTCAGCGAACTGCTTGCGCCGCTCGGCTGGGAACCCGTGCCGCAAAAAGCGTTGGGCGTAGCCGAATGCGATGAGCCCTACCACACCTTCGTCGAAAACGCCCTGGCCAAGGCGCGCCATGCTTCAGCCCAGACAGGCCTGCCCGCTTTGGCCGACGATTCCGGAATATGCGTGCCCATCCTCGGAGGCGAACCCGGCGTTCATTCGGCACGCTATGCCGGGGAACCGAAATCCGACGAGCGGAACAACCAGAAGCTCATCGCCGACCTGTCCGACAAGGCCGACAAACGAGCCCATTACGTCTGCGTGCTGGTTTTCGTCCGCCATGCCGACGACCCGCAACCGATCATCACCGAAGGCGAATGGCACGGCGAAATCGTGGCTAGCCCGCGAGGCCAGGGCGGATTTGGTTACGACCCCTACTTTTTCCTTCCTGAAATGGGCGTCACCTGCGCCGAACTCGATGCCGCCGAGAAAAATCGCCGCTCGCACCGCGGCCAAGCGCTGCGACAACTAGTTGAGCGCCTGAAGGCAAAACCCGCATGACCCTGCGCAGACCGGCACGCGTCATCCCGATCCACCCCGCCGGCAAAATACAGTCATCCGGTCCTGAGCCGGAATTTCACGAAGCGGTGCCGCTCTCGCTCTACGTCCACATCCCGTGGTGCGTGCAAAAATGTCCCTACTGCGACTTCAACTCGCATCCCATGCGCGGGCACGTGCCGGAAGAGGAATACCTCGCCGCGCTGATCGCCGACCTGGAATCGGCCCTGCCGCTGATCTGGGGGCGAAAGATCGTCAGCGTATTCTTCGGCGGTGGCACCCCCAGCCTGCTTTCCGGTGCGGGAATCGACGCGCTGCTGGCCGCCCTGCGCATGCGCCTGCCGATACGGCCCGACGCCGAGATCACGCTGGAAGCCAACCCGGGTACCGCCGAGGCCGGCAAGTTCGCCGCCTTCCGCGCGGCCGGCGTCAATCGCCTGTCCCTTGGCATCCAAAGCTTCGATTCCACGCATCTCAAGGCATTGGGACGAATTCACGACGGCCGGGAAGCCCGGCAGGCCATTGCCATGGCCAGGGAGCATTTCGACAATTTCAATCTCGACCTGATGTACGGCCTGCCCGGCCAGGACATCGAACAGGCGCTTGCCGATCTGCGT
>JAVBRT010000008.1:0-49182 GCA_031547725.1 Azonexus sp.
TTGCTGGGCGAGGTGCGCCCGTGAAACGGGGAATGCGGGGAAAAGTCCAGGAATCTTGCGAAAAACGGTTGGAAATCGCCTGTATCCCATCTTTTTATGACGGCTCGCGCTGAAATGGCTGGTTGTTCAGAGAATCCCTAGGTTGAATTGCCCCGATGGATTATTCATGCCTGCGAGTTCCCATTCCCCATCGTCCTCGTAACGAACGCCGATGCCCGCTCTTGCTGCATCAAGCAGCGTGCCAAGATCTCCACTTACGAATTTAGTGGCAGAGTTCGTTTTTCCAACGTAACAATGCTGTATCCCCGCTTTGGCAAAGGCATCCAATTGTGGTTGGACATAACCACCATCGAGACCGGCCCCTCCCCAATAAAGCGTCCCACGCGGTTTGTTGACCGAAACGACTATGGGCCGCGTATCTGCCGTAACCGTCAGACTGGCAACTACGACGGCAACAGGAATTAGCGGCCCCATTACGCGCCCTCCGCAAACACTTCGATTGTTACTTCTTCGGGCAAATCTGCCTTAACTTTGGAAGTAAGGCCAGCTTCATTGGTGCGGCCTTCGATAATCCCCCCGGTCCATTTGATTCGATATGCCCTGTTTGCCAGCGGCTTGCCGGTTGTTTCGTCAATCAAACTGAAGTGTTGGTCGTAGCCGGATGTAAGGGGGCTGTTACCAGCCTGACTTGCTGCGACGTGACCCAGTGCGGAAGCAGCGGCTTCGCCATCACCGCCACTTTTGTCGACATATGCCAACACCTGCCCTGAAATAAGTGTTGCGCCACAGGCTGTCTTGTCGCCATGGCGGGCCAACGGCCGACCATCGATGATCGCAGTTAGGTCTCCGGTGACAATCGTTGTAACGCTTCCGTGTCCCTTGCGAGGGCAAGTGACCTGATCGCCAATTCTGGCAACACGTTTGCCTTCAACTTCAGTGGTTTCTGAACCGGATATGACCACACCACCATGACTTGTGCGATCCCCAACAACAATGAACGGATGCATTGCCTTGCCTTCGTTATTTGATAACGTCATATTAGCATTTGATGGAATTTTGGTTTCGTCTACTTGTGCCGGGTTCGGTGCACCAATGTTGCCTTGTTTCCAGGGGCCTCTGCCGTTCCGGCGAAGGCCCCGCAGGCGGCTGCAGCAGCGGGCAATTCGCGGGCTGGAGCGAGTGGCGCGGAGGTTGTACGATGCCGCTTCCTTTTTTTGTTGGCTGAGCGCAATCGTGTTCTACGGCATCACCGACCTGGCGACTTTCATTCTCGGCACCCTCTTCATCGTCCTGCTGCCCGGGCCGAATTCGCTCTACGTGATGACGGCCGCCTCGCGCTTCGGCATTGCCGCCGGCTGCCGGGGGGCGGCGGGCATTTTCGTCGGCGACCTGATCCTGATGATTCTCGCCGCCACTGGCGTGGCCTCGTTGTTCCAGGCCAACCCGGCGCTGTTCGTCGCCCTCAAGTATGCCGGCGCCGGCTATCTGGCCTATCTCGGCGTCGGCCTGCTGCGCACCGCGCTGGCCCGCTGGCGCGGCAGCGCGGAAGGCAGCCGGGAAGCGCTGCCCGAAGTCAGCGCCCCGCGCGCCTTCCGCGTGGCGCTGGCGATCAGCCTGATGAACCCGAAGGCGATCCTCTTCTTCGTTTCCTTCTTCATTCAGTTCGTCGATCCCGGCTATCCGCATCCGGCGCTGTCCTTCCTGATCCTCGGCGCCATCGTCCAGTGCTGCAGCATGCTCTACCTGTCGGCGCTGATTTTCGGCGGCACCTTCCTGGCCGAGAACCTGCGCCGCCGGCGCCGGCTGTCGGCGGTCGCCACCGGCGGCGTTGGCGGCTTGTTCATCGGCTTCGGCGTCAAGCTGGCCGGTGCCGGCCTGAGTTGAGGTTCAGGCCCGGCGGCCGCGCCAGGCCGAGGGCGGGCAGCCCATTTCCTGGCGGAACATGTAGGTGAAGGCCGAGGTCGAGGCGTAGCCGAGATCGAGGGCGACGTCGGTGACGTTGCGCCCGGCGCACAGCCATTCCAGCGCCAGGAACAGGCGCAGCCGGTGGCGCCAGGTGCGCAGGCTGATGCCGGTTTCCTTTGCGAAGCGGCGGGCCAGCGTCCGCCCGGAGGTGCCGAGTTCGCGGCCCCAGTCGTCGATGCCGCGCGGGTCCGCCGGACTGGCGTAGAGAGTTGCGCAGATGCGGTGCAGCGGCGGACTGTGCGGCCAGGGCAGGTGGAACTCCTGGCGCGGCAGGCGGCGCAGCTGGGCCAGGATCAGGGCGTCGAGGTGGGCGCGGTAGTCGGCGCTTTCCTCCTGCCGGTCGATCCGTTCCAGCTCGACGATCAAGGCGCGCAGCAGGCCGCTGACCGCATACACGGTGCACGCCTCGGGCATGCCGAGGCCGGGAACGTCGGCGACGTAGAGATTGCGGAAGGCGGCGCCGTTGAGGGCGCCGGTGGTGTGCGGGACGCCGGTCGGCACCCAGATCGCCTGCTCCGGCGTGATGGTGTACCAGGAGTCGGCGACGGTGACGACCATGGTGCCCGAGGTGGCGTAAACGAGCTGGTTCCAGCGGTGGGTGTGCAGCGGAAAGATTTCGCGCGGGGCCATGTTCTGCGAGCGCAGGAAGACCGCCCGGGGCAGGGTTGCGAAATCCGGCACGGCGATGGTGGTCCAGTCGGCGCTGTTGATCATGGCGGGGCAGGGTTTGTCGTTTCATCGACACAATTGGTCATTCTATCGAAAGACGAAGTCGGCCGGCTTGCCTAGCATGGCGAGCCTTACGCAATCGATTGGAGTCCCCATGTCCCATGTCGCGGCGGCCAGCCCCGTCTTTACCGGCCAGGCGCAGCGCCTGCGCGTGATCGCCGCCGGCATCTGCGCCCTGATTCTCACCGTCGGGCTGGCGCGCTTCGCCTACACGCCGATGCTGCCCATCATGCGCGATCAGGCCGGGCTGTCCTACCTGGCCGGCGGCTGGCTGGCGACCATCAACTACGCCGGCTACATGAGCGGCGCGCTGCTGGCCGCCTCGATCAGCGATCTCGGCCGCAAGTACGTGCTTTACCGCGTCGGCCTGGTCGTCGCCGTGCTCAGCACCGCGGCCATGGGCCTGACCGACGACGTGGCGCTATGGGCGGTGCTGCGCTTCGTCGCCGGCCTGTCGAGCACGGCCGGCCTGCTGCTGGCTTCCGGCCTGGTGCTCAACTGGCTGATGCGCCAGGGGCATCGGCCCGAACTGGGCCTGCATTTCACCGGCCTCGGTCTGGGCATCGTCGTCTCCGGCCTGGCGGTCGCCGCCATGCTCGGCTGGCTGCCGTGGGACCGGCAATGGCTGGGCCTGGGGGCGCTCGGCCTGGTCTTCTTCGTGCCGGCCTGGCTCTGGCTGCCGGCCCCGGCGGCGCTGACGGCCGGCGCGGCCAAACCGGCGGCGGCCGCGCCGCCGCCATCGCGGCGCTGGCTGTGGCTGTTCATCGGCGCCTATTTCTGCGCCGGCTTCGGTTTCGTCATCAGCGCCACCTTCATCGTCGCCATCCTGGAAAAGCTGCCGCTGCTCGCCGGCAAGGGCGGCCTGGTCTGGGTCGCCGTCGGGCTGGCGGCGGCGCCGTCGTGCTTCGTCTGGGACCGGGTGGCCGCCGCCAACGGGCCGGTCCGCTCCCTGCTGCTGGCCTACGGCTTGCAGACGGTGTCCGTGCTGCTGCCGGCGCTCAGCGACAGCACGGCGCTCAACCTGTTCAGCGCCGTGCTGTTCGGCGGCACCTTCGTCGGCATCGTCAGCCTGACGCTGACCCTGATCGGCCGCTGTTTCCCCGATAACCCGGCCAAGGCGATGGCGCGGATGACGCTCAGCTACGGCGTGGCGCAGATCTTCGCGCCGGCCATGGCCGGCTACATCGCCACCGCCAGCGGCAGCTATCGCGGCGCCTTGCTGGTCACGGCGGCGGTGATGGCGGTGGGGATGGTCCTGCTGCGGGCGCTGCAGCGGGAGGAGACCCGGCGTACCGGCCACTGAGAGGGCGCCTGCCCGATCAAGGCATCTGCCAGCCTTGATGTTTTGCTGCGCTACGGCCGGTATGCCGTTGACTGCCCGGTACAAGAAACCGGGCGGCACTTTCCCGCCCATCTTGCTTGCACCCCTGGCGGACCGTGATCGACCGCGCTGCCCACCCAGTGTGGCAACGGTTGCATACGACGGTATCCATGTCCGAAAACAGCGAGCAAAGGCGGCGAAAGAAAATACCATGCGGTGAAAGGAGGCGAGTGATGCAGACTACCGACCGCCACGCATGGTATGCGGCGTTCAAGGCCAAGGATGCCCGATTCGACGGCCGCTTTTTCGTCGGGGTGTCGTCGACCGGTATTTACTGCCGCCCCGTGTGTCCGGCAAAACTGCCACGGGAAGAAAACTGCACGTTCTACGAGTCGGCCGCCGCGGCCGAGCGGGCCGGCTATCGGCCGTGCCTGATGTGCCGGCCCGAACGCGCGCCCGGCCTGGCGCCCATCGACGCCACCGCCACGCTGGCGCGCAAGGCGGCGCAGTTGCTCGAGGAAAACTGCGGCAGCGGGCAAAACATGGCGGAATACGTCCATCGGCTCGGGTATTCGGACCGGCATCTGCGCCGGGCTTTCGCGGCGGCGTTCAAGGTCTCGCCGGTGCAGTATCTGCAGACGTGCCGCTTGCTGCTGGCCAAGAATTTGCTGACCGATACCGATCTTTCGGTGACCGATGTCGCCATGGCGGCCGGTTTCGGCAGCCTGCGGCGTTTCAACGATCTGTTCAAGACGCATTACCGCCTGTCGCCCACCGCGTTGCGCCAGCAGGCGTCGGGCAAAAAAGGGGAGACCGGCGACGTCACGCTGATCTTGGGCTACCGCCCGCCATACCGATGGCGGCAAATGATCGATTTTCTGGCCGGACGGGCGATTCCCGGCGTCGAGGCGGTCAACGACGACAGCTACCTGCGCACCGTCCTTTATGTGCCTGGCGGGCAAAGGCCCGTTTGCGGGTGGATGCGGGTGGGCCACCGGCCCGAGAAGAATGCGCTGGCCGTGACCGTCGATTCGGCCTTGCTGCCCGCGCTGCCTCACCTGCTGGCGCGCGTCCGCAATCTGTTCGACCTGTATTGCTATCCGGACGCGGTCGACGAAACCCTGGCGGTCATGAACGACGCACGCCCCGGCCTTTGCCTGCCGGGCACCCGGCTTCCCGGCTGTTTCGAGCCTTTTGAAATGGCCGTGCGGGCGGTGCTGGGCCAGCAGATCACGGTGCAAGCGGCCGCCACGCTGGCCGGGCGATTGGCGGAAAGCTGCGGAACGCCGGTCGAAACGGGCGTCGCCGGACTGACCCATGCCTTTCCTGCCGCTGCCGACATCGCGGCCCTGGGCGGCGACATCGCCGACCGTCTCGGCCCGCTCGGCATCACGCGCACGCGGGCCAACACCCTTCTGGCCCTGGCGCGAAAAATCGCGAGCGGCGAGATCGATCTCGCGCTTTGCCTCCAGCCGGAAGCGGAAATCGAGAAACTGATGTCCATTCCGGGCATCGGGGTGTGGACGGCGCAATACATCGCGATGCGGGCGATGGGCTGGCCCGACGCTTTCCCGCATACCGATCACGGCATCAAGAAAGCGCTCGCGCCGCTGTCCGAAGCCGAGATTCTGGCCATGGCGGAAGCCTGGCGCCCGTGGCGCGGCTACGCGGCGATCAATTTGTGGAATTCCTTGTAGGAGAAAGGAGACGGTATGTTTTATTCGAGCGATTATGCGTCCCCCGTGGGATCGATCACGCTGGTCAGCGACGGCGAAAATTTGGTCGGCCTCTGGCTGGCCGGGCAAAAATACTTTGCCGCGACGGTCAAGGATGCGATCGAGGCCAAGCCGGACCTGCCGGTTCTGGCGACGGCGAAAAAGTGGCTGGATGCCTATTTCGCCGGCAAGCAGCCCGGGATTCGGGAATTGCCGCTGGCGCCCGCCGGCGGCGAGTTCAGGAAAGCCGTTTGGGCCATCCTGTGCGAAATTCCCTACGGCCAATGCACGACCTACGGGGAAATCGCCAGGAAGATGGCGGCCCGCCTGGACAAGGCCAGCATGTCCAGCCAGGCGGTCGGCGGCGCGGTGGGACACAACCCCATTTCCATCATCATCCCGTGCCACCGGGTGGTCGGCGCCAACGGCAGCCTGACGGGGTATGCCGGGGGGCTCAAGAAGAAAGTGACGCTGCTCGAGCATGAAGGCGTCGATATGTCGGCCTTCTTCATCCCCGGCAAGGGGTCCGCCCTGTAGGCGGCCGCTTTTTTCGCCACCGGGTTCGGTCGCGTGCTTTGCAGGTCCGGCCTGGGCCTCGATTTTCCCCATACCGGACTTGCGCGGAGCGCCGCAACGGCAGCCGTCAGTCCCAGGCCAGCGCGCCGCCCGTCTGGTACTCGGTGACCCGTGTTTCGAAGAAATTCTTCTCCTTGCGCAGGTTGGCCTGTTCGTCGAGCCAGGGCAGCACGTTTTCGGCGCCGGGGAAGGGTTCCGCGACGCCGACCTGGCGGGCGCGGCGGTTGGCGATGAAGCGGAACTGCCGCACGTGCAGCTCGGCGTTGTAGCCGAGGATCGGCGCGCGCAGGATGAATGCCGCGTAGGCGCCTTCGGCGGCCTCGGCCTCGTCCCACAGCCGGCGCAACGCCTGCGGGTCGAGGGCCAGTCCTTCTTCCTTGAGCAGTTCGCGGACGACGCGGATGCCGAAGGCGCAATGCAATACCTCGTCGCGCATGATGTACTGCAGTTGCTCGGCGGCGCCCTTCATCAGCCCGCGCCGCTGCAGGGCGAAAATCGGCGTGAAGCCGTTGTAGAACCAGCAGCCCTCGAAAATCACCGCGAAGAAGAAGTAGGAGAGGGCGAATTCGTGCAGGTTGGCGCGGTCGCTGAGGTTGAAGTCGGAGCGCAGCACCTTTTCCAGCCGGCGGTTGGCCAGCGCGATCTTGCCGTGGATTTCCGGCACGACGCGGTAGCGGTTGTAGATTTCCCGCTGGTCGAGGCCGAGGCTCTCGATGCAGTGCTGGTAGGTCCAGGTGTGCAGCGCTTCCTCGTAAACCTGGCGGGCCTGGTAGATCTGCAGTTCCGGTGCGCTCATCTTCTCCATCACCGCCAGGCCGATGTTGCGCATGGCCAGGATGTCGGCGGTGGTCAGGTAGGCGAGCACGTTCTCGAAAACGTGCCGCTCGGCCGCCGTCAGCTTGTGGTGGTAGTCGTGCACGTCCTGGGCCATCGAGATTTCCAGCGGCGTCCAGTGGTTGCGGTTGGCCTTGAGGAAGAATTCCCAGGCCCACGGGTACTTGAAGGGCGCCAATTGGTTGATGTCGGCCTGGCCGTTGACGATGCGCTTGTCGGCGGCGTCGATCGGCGCCAGCGCCGGCGCGGTGGTCTTGCCGACAGCGGCAGCCGCTTCTCCACAGGCGATGGCAAGCGTTGGCGACGGGCTGTCCCAGTCGGCGAAGGGGTTGGCGGCATTCATTGGCAGGCCTCGCGGGTTGGGTTGTGGTTACGGCCGTTGCGCTTGGCCCGGCAAACCGGGTCAGCCTGCGCCACAACCTCTCGAATTGGCACGGTCGGTTTCATTGGCAAGCCTCGCACTCGGGATTGTCGAGCGAGCAGAATTTCGCGGCTGTCTCGGCCGGTGCCGTCTCGTCGCGGCCGCCGGTTTTTTCGGCCTGGCTGGCGCCCAGGGTGCGCAGGTAGTAGGTGGTCTTGAGGCCGCGCGTCCAGGCCAGCTTGTAGAGTTCGTCGAGTTTCTTGCCCGAGGGCAGCGCCAGGTAGAGGTTGAGCGACTGCGCCTGGTCGATCCACTTCTGGCGGCGGGCGGCGGCTTCGATCAGCCAGACCGGGTCGATCTCGAAGGCGGTGGCGTAGCGCGCCTTGAGTTCGTCCGGCACGCGGTCGATGCGGGCCAGCGAGCCGTCGAAGTACTTGAGGTCGGCGACCATCACGTCGTCCCACAGGTCGAGCGCCTTGAGGTCGCGCACCAGGTGTTCGTTGACGACGGTGAACTCGCCCGAGAGGTTCGATTTGACGTACAGGTTCTGGTAGGCCGGCTCGATGCCGGCCGAGACGCCGACGATGTTGGCGATGGTCGCGGTCGGGGCGATGGCGACGCAGTTGGAATTGCGCATGCCGTGGCGGGCGATGCGTGCCTTGAGCGCGTCCCAGTCGAGGCGGGCCGAGCGGTCCACCGCGACCGCCTCGCCGCGTCCGTCTTCGAGCAGGCGGATCGACTCGTGCGGCAGGATGCCCCGGTCCCACAGGCTGCCGGCGAAGCTGGAATAGCGGCCGCGTTCCTCGGCCAGTTCGGTCGAGGCCCAATAGGCGTGGTAGCAGACCGCCTCCATGCTGCGGTCGGCGAATTCGACGGCCTCTTCCGTGGCGTAGGGCAGGCCGAGGACATGGAGGCAGTCGGCGAAGCCCATGATGCCCAGCCCGACCGGCCGGTGGCGCAGGTTGGCGTTGCGCGCCTTGGGCGTGGCGTAATAGTTGATGTCGATGACGTTGTCGAGCATGCGCATGGCCGTCCGCACGGTGCGGGCCAGCTTCTCGCGGTCGAGTTCGCCGTTTTTCAGATGGGCGGGCAGGTTGACCGAGCCGAGGTTGCACACCGCCGTTTCCGAATCCGAGGTGTTCAGCGTGATCTCGGTGCACAGGTTGCTCGAATGGACGACGCCGGCGTGCTGCTGCGGCGAGCGCAGGTTGCAGGCGTCCTTGAAGGTGATCCACGGATGCCCGGTCTCGAACAGCATGGTCAGCATCTTGCGCCACAGCTGCACGGCCGGCAGTTTCTTGTGCAGCCGGATCCGCCCGGCGGCGGCCGCGGCCTCGTAGGTTTCGTAGGCCGTCTTGAATGCGGCCCCCGATTTTTCGTGCAGGTCGGGCACGTCGACCGGCGAGAACAGCGTCCATTCGCCGCCGGCGATGACCCGCTGCATGAACAGGTCGGGAATCCAGTTGGCGGTGTTCATGTCGTGCGTGCGCCGGCGCTCGTCGCCGGTGTTCTTGCGCAGTTCGAGGAATTCCTCGATGTCGAGGTGCCAGGTTTCGAGGTAGGCGCAGACGGCGCCCTTGCGCTTGCCGCCCTGGTTGACCGCCACCGCCGTGTCGTTGACCACCTTGAGGAAGGGAATCACGCCCTGGCTCTGGCCGTTGGTGCCCTTGATGCGGCTGCCGAGCGCCCGCACCGGCGTCCAGTCGTTGCCCAGGCCGCCGGCGTATTTCTGCAGCAGGGCGTTTTCCTTGACCGACTGGTAGATGCCTGCGAGGTCGTCGGAGACCGTGGTCAGGTAGCACGACGACAGTTGCGGATGCCGCGTGCCGCTGTTGAACAGGGTCGGCGTCGAGCACATGAAGTCGAAGCTGGAGAGTAGGTCGTAGAAGGCGATGGCGCTGGCCTCGCGGTCGATCTCGTGCAGGGCCAGGCCCATCGCCACGCGCATGAAGAAAATCTGCGGCGTCTCGATGCGCCGGCCTTCGCTGTGCAGGAAGTAGCGGTCGTACAGCGTCTGCAGGCCGAGGTAGCCGAACAGCTGGTTGCGCTCGGGCCTGAGCGCGGCGGCGAGGCGGCCGAGATCGTAGTCGGCCAGGCGCGGGTCGAGCAGTTCGGCGACGATGCCGCGCTGGATGAAAACCGGGAAATATTCGGCGTCGACCGAAGGGTTCCCCGCTGCCGCCGGCCCGGCGGCCTCCTCGTTCAGGCTGGCCAGCAGCAGGCGGGCGGTGGCGCGGTCGTAGCCCGGCTCGCGTTCGATCAGCGTGCGCGCGGCGAGAATCAGCGCCTGCCCGACGTCGGCCAGCGCGATGCCGTCGTAGAGATTTTTCAGCGCCTGATCGAGGATGGCGCGTGCCGAGACTTCGCAACCCTGGCCGTCGCCCAGCCCGGCGCAGGCGGCTTCGCAGGTTTGCAGCAGGGCGGCGACGTCGAGTGGCCGGCGTTCGCCGTCGATCGTGACGTGCAGCGCCGGCGCCTCGGCGACCGCCTGCCGGGATGCCTGTTCCGCCCGCTCGGCGGCGCGGCGTTCGCGGTAGAGCACGTAGGCGCGGGCGACGTCGTGCTCGCCTGAGCGCATCAGCGCCAGTTCGACCTGGTCCTGGATGTCCTCGATAGGCACCGTGCCGCCGTCCGGCAGGCGCCGCGTCAGCGAGCGGACGACGGTATCGGTCAGCCGCGCCACGATTTCGCGCACCCGCGACGAGACCGCGCTCTGGCTGCCCTCGACGGCAAGGAAGGCCTTGGTCAGGGCGAGCGAAATCTTCTCGGGGTGGAAAGCGACGACGGCGCCGTTGCGGCGGATGACTTGCAGGGCGGCGAGCGCCGTTTCGCTGCCGGCGGGAAAATCGGAAATGCGGGCTGGGACGTTCGAGGACACGACGATGCTCCGGTTCGGGGGGCGGAGCAAAGCCGGCGCGCGACACCCGCGAATGAACGCCGCCCGGCCATGGCCGGCAACGGTCGACGATCACGAACGGACAACAAAGCGGTCACGCAAACACCTTTCGCCAGGGACACCCCGCCCCATCGTTGGTTGGAAGGACGTTGCGGCAGGTCTCCTGGCTCTCGGGTCATCGCGCTTCTCCCGCCTTCCCGGAGCAAATCCAGTGGCAGAGGGTGGCGAAGCGCTCGCCGACGACAGTTGCGGGGGCAGCTCCGGCATTCAGGCAAGCGCCTGGCACCGGATTCCCTTTTAATCCCGGGACGGGAACCATCAACGGCGCCGAGTCTAATGGCTGCCTATCGGCGGCGTCAAGCGCTGAACTACTACCAGTAGTAGCTATCCTTTCGTTTTCTACTAAATACGGGTTTCTGGCCTCCACTCCGCCGGCAGGGCTTGCCATGCCGCGACCTTCGCGGGAGCATGCCGAGTGTATGAACAGCAAGGCCGGCCGCAGCGAGCCGGCCGGTTTCCGGGGGGAATGATGAATCTGCTGCGACTGTTGATCGTGGTCGGCCTGATCGGCTGGGGGTATCACTGGTGGAACGGCCGTCCGGCCGCTTCCGGAGAGCTCGCGGCGGACAGCCCGAGCGGCTTCGTGGCGGCGGCGATGCCCGACGGGGCGCGGGCCGGCACGGTGCTGATCCTGGCGCCGCAAAACTGCCCCTCGGACGCCGCCCAGCGCGCCGACGACCTGGCCGCCCGGCTGACCTCGGCCGGTATTCCGAACCAGCGCAGCGCCTCCTTCTCGGCCAGCGCCACCGATCCGACGCCGGAGCAGCAGGCGGCGATTCAGCGGGCCGTCGCGGTCATCCAGGGGGACGTTCCGGCGGTATTCGTCGATGGCATGGCCAAGGCCAATCCGAGCTTCGACGAAGTCGTCGCCGAATACCGCCGCACCCGGTCGTAGCGCCGGGGCGCGCAGGCCGGACGCACCGGCGGGCGTACTTTTCCCGGCGGGCGGCAGCGGCAGCCGCTAGCCGAACAGCGCCAGTTCGCCCTGGCGGGTGTCGGCGGCCGGGGCCGTGGCGGCCGCCGGCTGCAGCCCGCCGGCGCGCACGCCGAGCAGGCGGATGCGCTGTTCCAGCGGTACGCGCTTGAGGCATTCGCCGGCGGCCCGGCGGATGGCGGCGGCGTCGGCGGTGGCGGCGGGCAGCGTGAAATCGCGGGTGACGGCCTGGAAATCGGCGAAGCGCAACTTGATGCCGATGGTCCGGCTGAGATAGCCCTTGCGCTGCAGATCCTCGGCGACGCGCCGGCACAGGTCGGTGAAGATTTCCGACAGTTCGGCCCGGTCCTGGCGCGGATGCAGGTCGCGCTCGAAGGTGCTTTCGCGGCTGACCGACTTGATCTCGCGTTCGACGACGACCGGCCGTTCGTCGCTGCCGTGGGCGGCGCGGTGCAGCCAGTCGCCGCTGCGCTGGCCGAAATGGCGGATCAGCAGTTCCGGCGGGGCGGCGGCCAGCTCGCCGATGGTGGCGATGCCGAGGCGGTCGAGTTTGGCCCCGGCCTTGGGGCCGATGCCGTTGATGCGCCGGGCCGGCAGCGGCCAGATGCGCGCCGGGACATCGTCCAGGCCGAGAATGGTGATGCCGTCCGGCTTGTCGAGGTCGGAGGCGATCTTGGCCAGCAGCTTGTTGGGCGTGATGCCGATCGAGCAGCTCAGGCCGGTGGCGGCGAATACCGCCGCCTTGATCCGGCGGGCCAGGGTCGGGCTGTCCTCGGGCAGGGCGCTGAGATCGATGTAAATCTCGTCGATGCCGCGGTCCTCGATGTGCGGCGCGATGGTCGCCACGGCCGCCTTGAAGCGCCGCGAATAATCGCGGTAGGCCTCGAAATCGGCCGGCAGCAGGATGGCCTCGGGCGCCAGCTGCGCCGCCTTCATCAGGCCCATCGCCGAAAAGACGCCGAGTGCCCGCGCTTCGTAGGTCGAGGTGGTGACGACGCCGCGGCCGGCGTAGTCGCGCAGGCGGGCGAACTGCCGGCTGCCGTCGGGCCGGGTCTGCGGCTGGTCGGCGCGGCGGCCGCCGACGACCACCGCCTGGCCGCGCAGTTCCGGGTAGTGCAGCAGTTCGACGGAGGCGAAAAAGGCGTCCATGTCGAGGTGGGCGATGCGGCGATCACTGTGCATATGCACAGTATAATGCCTCCGGCCTCCGGCCCCGCGCTTATCCCCGGAATCTGTGGACAAGTCTGTGGGCCGGGGCTGGGCGGTTGCCGCAGGGCATTGATCCAAGGCGGCTTTTTGCCGCTGCCCAAAATTTCGGCAATTGCCGAAAGCCTTGGCGCCCGGGCCATCCGGCCGGACAATGGGGCCAGCCGCGTGGCCTGCGCCACCCACTCATGGAGTTCTTGCCGATGCGCATCTATCTTGCCGGTCCCGACGTGTTCCGCCCCGATGCCCGGGCCTGGGGCGAGACGGCGCGCGCCCTGCTGGCGGCCGCCGGCCATCGGGCGCTGCTGCCGCTCGACAACGAGGCGAGCACGGCGGCGGATATCTGCGCCGCCAACCTGGAACTGATCCGCGAGGCCGACGCGCTGCTCGCCAATCTCAATCCCTTTCGCGGCGCCGAGCCGGATTCCGGCACCTGTTTCGAGATCGGCTACGCGCTGGCGCTCGGCAAGCGCGTGGTTGCCTACCTCGACGATACCCGGCCGCAGATCGACAAACTGGCCGCGCATTACGGTGCCGCCCCGGCGTACCGCGACGGTCGGCCGGTCGATCCGCAGGGCCTGGCCATCGAGGATTTCGCCTTGCCGCTCAATCTGATGCTGGCCGTTTCCTGCGAGGTGGTGGCCGGCGGCCTGGCACAGGCGGTGGCCCGGCTGGCGGACTGAGCGCGTGCGCACCTGGTTCCTGTACCTGATCGAGTGCGTCGACGGCAGCGTCTACACCGGCATCACCACCGACGTCGCCGCGCGCTACGCCGCCCATTGCCGTGGCGTCGGCGCTCGCTACACGCGCTCGCGGCGGCCGGCGGCGCTGCTCGGCTTCGAGGCGCATCCCGACCGGAGCAGCGCGGCGCGCGCCGAATACCGCGTCAAGCAACTGTCGCCGGCGGCCAAGCGCGATTACGCCCGGCGCCTGGCCGGACCACCGGCCGCTCCCGCCGGCGCGGCATGAACGTTGCCGCCGACGGGGAAACTTTCCGGCTTGCCGCCGGTCTCCCATGAGTCCCCGTCTTTTTGCCTGAAGGAGAGCGCCATGCCCAATCGTGCCGTCAGCAAGGTCATCGAGGATCGTGATTTCCTGGTGTCGACGCCGGAAAACAGCGTCCGCGCCGTCGCCGTCCTGATGAAACAGAAAGGAGCCACCGCCGTGCTCGTCGTCGACAGCCAGAGCGGCGTGCTGCGGGGCATCTGCACCGAGCGCGACGTGGTCTTCAAGGTGGTGGCCGACAACCTCGATCCGAAGACCACGCCGGTCGGCGCGGTGATGACCCGCGAGCCGCAGAGCATCGCCCCGGACAAGCCTTTTTCCCACGCCCTGCACCTGATGTTCGAAGGCGGCTTCCGGCACATGCCGGTGGTCGACGCCGGCGGCCGGCCGCTCGGCGTGCTCTCGGCGCGCGACGCGCTCGGCCTGGAAGTGCTGCGCTTCCGCGAGGAACTGGATCGGCGCGAGAACCTGGCGCAGATACTCTGAGCCGGCCGGCTCGGTTCAGCCGAGCAGGTTGCGCTGGTCGAGGTAGGTTTCGAGGATTTCCAGGCGGGCCAGAGGATCGTCGAGTTCGAGCAGTTTCTGCTTGGCCAGGTTCTGGATCGGCAGCACCTCGGTGATGCGGTAGCCGACCCATTCCGCCTCGTCGAAACGGTGCGGCTCGGGCACGCGCTCCGGGCCGAGGTCGCCGACGATGCGTTGCAGCAGCGGCAGCAGGCGCCGCCGCTCGGGCGGCACGGCCGCCGGTTCCGGCTCGGCGAGCAGTTCGACCGTGGCTTCGAGCAGGTTGGCCGGGCCGACCCGCGATTCGATGATGCGAAAGCGCCGGCCGCCGCGGGCGCCGATCTGCAGGATGCCGAGCTGTTCCATCTCCCAGCTGGCGATGGTGGCCAGCGTGCCGACCGGGTGCGGTTCGGCGGCGGCGCCGACTTCGCTGCCGCTGGCGATCAGGCAGACGCCGAACGGCTTGTCTTGCTTGAGGCAATCGGCGGCCATGTCGAGGTAGCGTTGCTCGAAAACCTTCAGCGCCAGCAGGCCGCCGGGAAAGAGCACGGCGTTGAGGGGAAACAGCGGCAGGCGCAGCGTCTCGACGGCGGTGCCGGCCGGGGCGCGGGTGAAGTCGAACCAGCCCATCAGGCGCCCCAGCGCGCCATCAGCGTGTGCGGCACGGCCAACTGGTCGAGAATGCGGGCGACGACGAAGTCGACCAGATCGCCGATGGCCTGCGGATGGTGGTAGAAGCCCGGACTGGGCGGCAGGATCACCGCGCCGGCGCGCGCCAGGCGCAGCATGTTTTCCAGGTGGATGGCGGAAAACGGCGTTTCACGCGGAACCAGCACCAGCTTGCGGCCTTCCTTGAGCATCACGTCGGCGGCGCGCTCGATCAGCTTGTCGGCCAGGCCCTGGGCGATCGCCGCCAGCGTGCCCATGGTGCACGGGCAGACGACCATGGCGTCGGGCGGATTGGAGCCGGAGGCGACCGGCGCGAACCATTCCTCGCGGCCATACACGGTCAGCAATTCCGGAGCGGCCGGCCGCAGGTAGGCGAGCAGGGCGGTGCGGGCATCGGCCGGGCGCGACGGCAGGTCGAATTCCAGCTCCTGGCGGGCGACCACCTGGGCCGCCTGCGAGTACAGCAACTGCACGCGGCAGCCGGCCGCCATCAGACAGTCCAGCAGGCGCAGCCCGTAGGGCAGGCCGGAGGCGCCGGTCAGGGCGAGGCAGACGGTGGTGGGCATGAAGAAGAGCCTTCGGTGGCGGTTTCAGCCAGCAGTTTAGCCGCGATCAGGCCGTTGATGGTGCCGAAGACGAGGGCCGCCGTGGCGAACAGCGGCGCCAGCAGGAACACGCCGTCGTGCGGGATCAGCCAGGCGCGGGCAAGCAGCAGCTGGCCGCCGATATGGGCGAAGGCGGCGAATACCGACAGGCTGACCGGGCCGAACCAGCGCCTCGGCAGGTGCCGCGCCAGACCCAGCGTCAGCAGGCTGAGCGTGGTCCCGGTCAGCGACAGGAAGAAGCCGGGGGCGAGGAAATGGCCGAGCAGGAGGCTGCCGGCCAGCACGCGCAGGATGCTGACCCAGACGGCGGTGCCCCAGCCGTAGCGCAGCAGCACGACCAGCGTGACGATGTTGGCCAGACCCGGCTTGATGCCCGGCAGCGGCGTCGGAATCGCGGCATCGACCAGCGACAGGCCGACCGCGGCGGTGGCCAGCCAGGCGACGCGGCGGTCCTCGGCGGTGACCGTCAGTCGAGTCGCTCCCGGCTGGGTTCCCGGACTCCCTGGCCGCGCGCTTGGCGCGCCTTCGCCACGCCCGTTGCTGGTTTCGTCGGCCCCGCCATGGATGGCCGAGTTTTCACCCGGCTCACGGTCAGTAACTGAGCGAGTCATAGAGGCGGGTACGGCCGGCGATCTGCAGGCTGACGCGGTTGGGGGCGCAGATGGCGATTTCGCCGGGGCGCATCAGCCAGCCCTGGCGCACGCAGTACTGGCGCGGGCCGGGGTCGCTGACGACGCGGGCGCGGCCGGGCTCGACGGCGATCAGCGTGACGCCGAGCGGCCCGGCGACCGCCAGTTGGCGCCGGCTGCGCAGGTCGACTTCGGCGAAGACCTTGCCTTCCTGGCGGATGACGGCGCGCTCGCCCAAACCGCCCTGCCAGAACAGCGGAATGCTCAGGCCGACGAGCGCGGCGGCGCCGAGCACGACCAGCCAGTCGCCCGGCCGGAGCAGGACCAGCCAGGGTTTCAACCTGAACTCCTGGGTTGAATGAACCCGTTGGTGTCTTCCGGCCGGATGCATGGCGCGACCGGCCCGCAGGGCGCAAGACGCCACGGCGTGGCGGTCCCGGGCATGGCGAGGGATGGGCCGCGGGCCCACAAGCGACGACGCGGCAGGCTGATGCCTGCAAGGAGAAGCGCCAAAGCCAGGCGCCGGCCCGGATGCGCCAGCGGGTTCGTGGCGGGCTTATCGATTGGCCGACGGGCTCCGGAATGAAGGAGTCTCGATGCCATGCGTTTTGCCAAACAATCGGAAGCGGTCAACTGAGGAATTCAGGTTCAGTTGCCGGCCAGGCTGCGGTGGCGGACCAGGACGCGGGCGCGCTTGGCGAATTCGCGGCCCAGCCATTCGGCGATGTATACCGAGCGGTGCTGGCCGCCGGTGCAGCCGATGGCCACCGTCAGGTAGCTGCGGTTGTCGCGGATGTAGGCCGGCAGCCAGTCGCCGACGAAGCGGCCGATGTCGTCGCGCATGCGCACGACTTCGGCTTCGGCTTCGAGGAATTCGACGACCGGCCGGTCGCGCCCGGTCTGCGGGCGCAGCGCCGTGTCGTAGTGCGGATTGGGCAGGCAGCGGACGTCGAAGACGAGGTCGGCGTCGAGCGGAATGCCGTGCTTGAAGCCGAAGGATTCGAACATCAGCGTCAGCCCCTGGCCCGGCTCGGCCTCGATGAACTGGCGCACCCACTCGCGCAGGGCGGCCGGCTTCAGGCCGCTGGTGTCGATGCGGTGGCCGAGGCTGGAGATCGGGTCGAGCAGTTCGCGCTCGCCGCGGATGGCTTCCTCCAGCGTCTGTCCGGCGCTGGCCAGCGGGTGCCGGCGGCGCGACTCGGAATAGCGCTTGAGCAGCGTCTCGGCGTCGGCGTGCAGATAGAGGAAGGTCGGATTGACGCCGTCCTCGGCCAGCTTGCGCAGCTTTTCCGGCAGCAGCTCGATGCCGTGTCCGGAGCGGGCGTCGATGGCCACCGCCACCTTGCGCGTGCGTTCCTCCTTGAGCATGCGCACCAGCACCGTCAGCATCACCACCGGCAGGTTGTCCACGCAGTAGTAGCCGGAATCCTCCAGCAGGTTGAGCGCGACCGACTTGCCGGAGCCGGAGAGGCCGCTGATGAGAATGAGTTGCATGCGGCGCAGCATAATCAAGGCGGCGCGGCCCCGCAAGCCGGGGCATAATAAAAGGTCGGATTGTCCGCATGGCGGACCATTGATGCCTTTTTCCGGCCTGCGGGCGGGCATCGCCGGTTCCGCGCCGGCCCGTTCGCCGACCGTGAAGGCGGCGGCAGCGACCGGCGCGCCGGCCCGATCCACAAGCAATCGAAAGGAGACGAACATGCCCCCGACCCTGCCTTTGCTCGAATTGCCCTTCCTCGCCGAACTGACGGCGCAGCGGCGCGACATCCACGCGCACCCGGAACTGGCCTTCGACGAGTACCGCACGGCCGACCTGGTGGCGGCCGAGCTGGAACGCTACGGGCTGGAGGTGCATCGCGGCATCGCCCGCACCGGCGTCGTCGGCGTGCTCAAGGCCGGCACGTCGCCGCGCATGATCGGCCTGCGCGCCGACATGGACGCGCTGCCGGTCGCCGAACTGAACGAATTCCCGCACCACTCGAAGCATCCGGGCAAGATGCACGCCTGCGGCCACGACGGCCATACCGCCATGCTGCTCGGCGCCGCCCGCCACCTGGCGGCGCAGCCCGACTTCGACGGCACCGCCGTGTTCATCTTCCAGCCGGCCGAGGAGTCGGAGGGCGGCGCCGCGGTGATGATCGAGGACGGCCTGTTCGAGCGCTTCCCGGTCGAGGCGGTGTTCGGCCTGCACAACTGGCCGGGCATCCCGGTCGGCGAGATGGCGGTGATGCCGGGGCCGGTGATGGCCGGTACCTGCGCCTTCGAGATCAGCGTGCGCGGCCACGGCTGCCATGCGGCGATGCCGCACCAGGGCGTCGATGCCATCGTCGCCGGAGCGCAGCTGGTGCAGGCGCTGCAGACGGTGGTCAGCCGCAACCTGCATCCCTGCGAGTCGGCCGTGGTCAGCGTCACCCAGTTCCATGCCGGCGAGGCCTGGAACGTCATTCCCGAGGAAGTCGTGCTGCGCGGCACCATCCGCAGTTTCAAGGCCGAGGTGCAGGAACTGGTCGAGCGTTCCATCGAGCGCCTGTGCAGCGGCGTCGCCGCCGCCAACGGGGCGCAGATCGGCGTGCGTTTCGACCACCGCTACCCGCCGACCGTCAACAGCCTGGCCGAAGCCCGCTTCTGCCAGGAAGTGGCGAGCGCGGTGCTGGGCGAGGAGCGGGTGCTGACCGACGTGCTGCCGTCGATGGGCGCCGAGGATTTCGCCTACATGCTGCGCGAGAAGCCCGGCTGCTACGTCTGGCTCGGCAACGGGCCGGGCACCGGCGGCTGCACGCTGCACAACCCGCACTACGACTTCAACGACGAACTCCTGAGCTACGGCGTGAACTACTGGGTGCGTTTGGTGCAGCGGGCGCTGCCCAAGGGCTGACGGCGTCCGGCCGGGCGCGGCCTCAGCCGGCGCGGCCGACCACGGCCAGCGGCGGCCGCTCGCCCTGGCCTTTTTTCAGCGTCAGGTAGCGCAGGCAGGAGACGCGCAGGAAGGAGGCGAAATTGTCGATTTCGCCGCGATAGTCGAGCAGCTCGTCGTAGAGCCTGGCGATCAGCTGGTTGGTCGTGTAGCCGTCGCCGGCCGCCAGTTCGGCGAGGATGTCCCAGAACAGGTTTTCCAGGCGGATCTTGGTGACGCAGCCGTGGATGCGCAGCGAGCGCGAGCGCGATTCGTAGAGAATGGGGTCGGCCTTGACGTAGAGCTCGCACATGCTGCCTCCGCTGGGAAATGGGCGGCGCCGGGGGTGCCGCCCGGGTCGGACCTCAGGCCTCGATGCGCGTTCCCAGTACCTGCAGGAACTTGGCCAGCCAGTCCGGGTGCGCCGGCCAGGCCGGGGCGGTGACCAGATTGCCGTCGACGTGCGCCCGGTCGATCGGGATTTCGGCGTAGCGGCCGCCGGCCGCCGTCACTTCCGGGGCGCAGGCCGGGTAGGCGCTGCAGGCGCGGCCGGAGAGCACACCGGCGGCGCTGAGCAGCTGGGCGCCGTGGCAGATGGCGGCGATCGGCTTGCCGGCGCTGGCGAAATGCTGCACGGCGGCGATCACCTTGGGATTGAGGCGCAGGTATTCCGGGGCGCGGCCGCCGGGAATGACCAGGGCGTCGTAGGCGGCGACATCCAGCTCGTCGAAGCTGGCGTTGAGCGTGAAGTTGTGGCCCGGCTTCTCGGAATAGGTCTGGTCGCCCTCGAAGTCGTGGATCGCCGTGCGCACCTGCTCGCCGGATTTTTTGCCGGGGCAGGCGGCATGCACCGTGTGACCGACCATCAGCAGCGCCTGGAAGGGCAGCATGGTTTCGTAGTCTTCCGTGAAATCGCCGGTCAGCATCAGGATTTTTTTCGCGGCCATGTTTGTCTCCTCGTCGGTGTGAAAAATCCTATCTTGGACCGCCGGCCGGCGCGGCGGGTAGCAGCCCGGTGCTACGCGGCGGAAATCCAGCCGTCCTCGCGGCGCAGGGCGTTGACCAGCAGCAGGTCGCGCTCGACGCGGCCGGCCAGCGTTTCCTCGTCGAGGCCGAGGTAGCGCTGGTTGACGTCGACGGCGAAGGGCAACTGGCGGACGAAGCTGCGGAAGGCCTCGACCGGCAGTCGCCGGCGTTCGAGCATGGCGAAGGAGACGATGACCTTGATCGCGTGCCAGGCCAGCTTCTCGATGTCGGCGGTGAAGGCGGCGAGGCGGCGGAAAGCCAGGTCGAAGGCCGTATCGACCTCGACGAAGGGGCTGCCGTGGCCGGGAATGACGATGTCGATGGGCAGATGGCTGAGCATTTCCAGCGTCGCCCGGGTCGCCGCCAGGCCGTCGGCCTCGCCCAGCAGTTCCGGGAAGATGACGCCGAAGCCGTTCTGCCACAGTGCGTCGCCGGAGATCAGCAGGCGCTGCTCCGGGTTGTAGTAGGCCAGGGCCTCCATGTCGTGGCCGGGCACGGCCAGGGCCCGCCAGACCAGGCCGCCCATCTCGATCTCATTGCCGGCGCCGATCAGGCCGTCGTGCTGGAAGCGGGCGGCCTGCTGGCCGAGCGGCGAGAGCAGCAGGGCGTCCTCGTCCCAGTCGGCGATGCAGGCGTGCAGCCCGGCCGGGACCGTGATCGCGCAGCCGAAGGCGGCCTGCAGCGCGGCGTTGCCGCCGATGTGGTCGGAATGCGAGTGGGTGTTGAGCAGGCGCGTCAGGCGGCGGCCGTCGAGCGCCGCGCCGATCAGCGCCACGGTCTGTTCGGCATGGCTGACGTAGCCGCTGTCGACCAGCGTCGCCCCGTCGCCTTCGAGGAACAGGATATTGTTGGCCGACAGCCAGCCGCGCTCGAGGACGCGCAGCGATGCGGGGAGAATCGGGCTCATTCGGGCGTGCCCGGGTCGTCGTCGCGGTAGGCGGGTTGCTGCACCGCCGGCGCCGGCTCGGCGACGACGGTCGGCACCGCCAGCGGCGGCCGGCCGCAGCCGAGGCAGTAGCCGGAGTCGGGGTCGGCCATGCAGACGCCGACGCAGAGATAGAGATCTTCTTCGGGTGTTTCCATGATGTTCAGCGGAGCGGCGGGGTGGGCCGGTCGGCCGGCGGTCCGGCCAGCCGCCGGCGTTCGGCGACGGCGGCCAGGATGCGCCGGCGATCGGCATCGCCGGCGGCCGCCCAGGCGGCGATTTCGTCGAGCTTGCGCAGGCAGCCGGTGCACAGGCCGCTGGCCCGGTCCATCCGGCAGACGTTGATGCAGGGCGAGGCGATCATTCAGATGAGCATGAAACGGTGTTGTTGGTCGCGCACGGCCGCGACCGCCGCGCGGGCTTCGTCGCGGTCGATGCGGGCGAGCATGGCCAGATGCAGACGCTGGTCGCGGGTGCTGAGTTCCGGGAAATGCAGGGTGTGGACGGCAATGTCGTCGGCCGGTTCGCGGATGATGCCGAGGCGGTCGACGCTGATGCTGAACGGCGACAGCCGCAGCGCCGGCTCCGGCGCGCGCAGGAAGTCGGCGAGGGCATCGAGCAGCGGATCGGGCATCAGCGTTTCGACCGTCTCGCGCAGGCGGGCGTCGAGCTCGGTCAGGTGGCGGGTATGCACGGCGCAGGCCGGGCCGCTCGTGGCGCCCTGGAGCACGGTCAGGTGGGCGCGCTCGACCGAGGCGTCGGCGCGCAGGCCGTCGCGCTCGTGGCGCAGGGCGTCGAGATGCGCCTGGAAGGTGTGCAGCAGGCTGTCCAGGGCCTTCTCGCGCAGGCAGTCGCGCAGGCCGCCGAGGTCGCATTGCGGCTCGATCAGCGTCTGGTCGGAAAAATACAGCACCCGTTGCGGCACGTCGTTTTCGATGACTTCGCCGTTGCGCTTCATGCCGAGCTGCACCTTCTCCTGGCGGCGGGCGACCAGCAGGGCGTGGAAATGGTCGGCCTCCCAGCTGGCCGGGCTGGCCAGGAAATCGCGCACCGCCTGGCTGCGCCCGAGCATCTGGTCGATGTCGTCGGCGGTGGCGAACAGCGCATGCACCAGCGGGTCGTCGGCGAAGGCCCGGCGGTCGACGGCGATCGGTCCCGGCAGGGCGGCGACCAGGCCGGCGCAGTAGCCGAGGGCGTGGCTGAGCGGGTTGGCGAGGCGGTTGTCGAAATCGCCGGCGGCGCGCAGGATCGGGTCGACCCGGCCGGCCACCCGGGCCAGCGCCGCGGCCAGTTGCGGGTCGGGCGGCGGGGTCGGCTTGAGGAAGTCGGCGACGGCGGAGAAAAGGCTCACTCGGAGTTTCGGGCGCAGAGGGCCCGGCCGGCCTTGGCGCCGTTCGGGCGGTTGAGGGCGCTGGAAATCCAGTCGCCGATGGCCGCCAGTTTAGCCAGATCGATTCCGCTTTCAATGCCCAGGCCGGCCAGCAGATAAACGACGTCCTCGCTGGCGACGTTGCCGGAGGCGCCGCGGGCGTAGGGGCAGCCGCCGAGACCGGCGACCGAGGCGTCGAAGGTGGCCATGCCGGCCTGCAGCGAGGCGTGGATGTTGGCGATGGCCATGCCGTAGGTGTCGTGGTAATGGCCGGCCAGCCGGCCGAGCGGGATGTCGCGGGCGCAGGCCTCGATCAGCCGCACGACGCTGGCCGGGTTGCCGACGCCGATGGTGTCGCCGAGCGAGACTTCGTAGCAGCCCATCTGGAACAGCGTGCGGGCGACGGCGGCGGCCTGCTCGGGATCGACGGCGCCCTCGTAGGGGCAGCCGACGACGCAGGAGACATAGCCGCGGACCGGGATTTCCAGCGCGCTGGCGGCCGAGACGACCGGCTCGAAGCGCTTCAGGCTCTCGCTGATCGAGCAGTTGATGTTCTTGCGCGAGAAGCTTTCGGAGGCGGCGGCGAAAATCGCCACCTCCTCGGCGCCGGCCTGGACCGCCGCGTCGAAACCCTGCAGGTTGGGCGTCAGCACCGGGTAGACGGTGCCCGGGCGGCGGCGGATGCCTTGCAGCACGGCGCTGTTGTCGGCCATCTGCGGCACCCATTTGGGCGAGACGAAGGCGGTGGCCTCGATGCTGCGCAGGCCGGCATCGGCCAGGCGCTCGATCAATTCGATCTTGATGGCCGTCGGGACGATCTGCTTTTCGTTCTGCAGCCCGTCGCGCGGGCCGACTTCGACGATCTTGACTTGGCTGGGCAGGGACATGGCGATCAACCCCGGGAGGAAGCGGACAACGGCGCCGCCGGGTGGGCGGCGCGCACGGCGCGGCCTAGCGCAGCCGGAAGCCCATGACGTTGCTCATGACGTGCAGGCTGGGCTGGCTTTCCAGCCAGTCGCGGGCGGCATCCGGCGAAGCGAGCACTGCGATCTGGTAGGAGGCCATTTCCGGGGCCGTGAGGACGCGCTTGATCAGCGCGCCCAGCGCCGGATCGGTGGTGACGAAGACGATGCGGCAGTTCGGGTGCGAGGCGTAGGCACCGTAGTGCAGGGCCGACAGTTCGATCAGCGCCTCTTCCGTCAACGCCGGGCCGGCATCGTCCGGCAACTGGTTGATGACGTAATGCGCTTCGTCGAAGCGCGGGTCGGCATGCATCTGCCGCGCCGAGCCGACGAGATCGCGGGCCGTGACGCGGCCGGAAAAGCTCACCAAGACGCCTTCGGGCTCCCAGTTGATCTCGTAGGACATGCAGCGGCCTCATGACGGGGGATTGAAGCGGGCCGGCCACAGCCGTACCGCCGATGCTTTGGGGTTCGATGCTACGCCGAAAGTCAGCCTTTGGGCACCTAGGACAAGCACGAGGCATTGCCCTCGCCGGGCGGCCCGAAACCCTTCCGTTCATGCGCCGGCCTCGAACTCGACCAGCGCCGCGCCGTCGCCGACCTGTTCGCCGGCGGCGAAGCAGAAGGCCTTGACGGTGCCGGCGGCGGGGGCGGTGATGGTGTGCTCCATCTTCATCGCTTCAAGAATCAGCAGCGGCGTGCCCTTGTCGACCTTCTGGCCGGCCTGGGCGAGCAGGGCGACGACCTTGCCCGGCATCGGCGCGGTCAGGCCGCCGCCGTGGCTGTCGCCGGCATCGACGCGGTGCAGCGGATCGTCGCGCAGGAGTGAGTACGTGCTTCCCTGGAAAAACACGCTGCGCTTGTCGCCGACGGCGACGACGCTGGCGATCAGGCGGCGGTCGTCGAGCTCGACGGCGAAGCGGTCGCCGTCGAGCTTCTTGCCGCGGGCCAGGGTGGTGCTGCCGGCCAGGGCGATTTCCCAGTGGTCGTCGCGGTAGCGCACCATGGCGTCGATCAGCGTTTCGCCATCGTCGCCGGCGCCTTCCTGCAGCGTGCGGAAGGAGATGCTGCGCGCCGCCGACAGGTTCATCCGCCAGCCGTCGCGGGCATGCCACGGCGACCACGGATCGCCGCTGTGGCGGGCGGCCTGGCGGGCCGCGTGCTGCTCCCACAGCAGTTCGCCGACGGTGGCGACGAGCAGCGCGTCGCGCGGCACCGCCTGGGCGGCCGGGAACAGGAAATCGCGCTGGCGCTCGATCAGGCCGGTGTCGAGATCGGCGCCGGCGAAGGCCGGGCAGGCGACCAGGCGCGACAGGAAAGCGATGTTGGTGGTCAGGCCGGCCACGCGGTAGTCGGCCAGGGCCTGGCGCATGCGCGCCAGCGCCGCGTCGCGGTTGTCGTCCCAGACGATCAGCTTGGCGATCATCGGATCATAGAAGGGCGTGATCTCGTCGCCCTCCTCGACACCGGTATCGACGCGCACGTTGAGGCTCTCGGCCGGCGGCGCCAGGCGCACCAGGCGGCCGGTCGCCGGCAGGAAGCCCTTGCCGGCGTCCTCGGCGTAGATGCGCGCCTCCAGCGCGTGGCCGCGCAATTGCAACTGCTCCTGGGCGAGCGGCAGCGGCTGGCCGGCGGCGACGCGCAACTGCCATTCGACCAGGTCCTGGCCGGTGATCATCTCGGTGACCGGATGCTCGACCTGCAGCCGGGTGTTCATTTCCATGAAATAGAAGGAGCCGTCCTGGTTGGCGATGAATTCGACCGTGCCGGCGCCGACATAGCCGACCGCCTTGGCGGCGGCGACGGCCGCTTCGCCCATGCGCCGGCGGCGTTCCGGCGTCATGCCGGGAGCCGGCGCTTCTTCCAGCACCTTCTGGTGGCGGCGCTGCACCGAGCAGTCGCGCTCGAAGAGGTGGACGCAATGGCCGTGGCTGTCGGCGAAGACCTGGATCTCGATGTGGCGCGGCCGGGTGATGTACTTCTCGATCAGCACGTGGGCGTCGCCGAAGCTCGCCAGCGCCTCGCGCTGGCAGGAGGCCAGCGCCTCGGGGAAGTCGCTGTCGCGCTCGACCAGGCGCATGCCCTTGCCGCCGCCGCCGGCCGCCGCCTTGATCAGCACCGGGTAGCCGATGGCGTTGGCCTCGCGCTGCAGCAGCTCCGGGCTCTGGTCGTCGCCGTGGTAGCCCGGCGTCAGCGGCACGCCGGCGGCGCCCATCAGCTTCTTGGCCGCCGATTTCGAGCCCATGGCGCGGATCGCCGCCGCCGGCGGGCCGATGAAGGCGATGCCGGCGGCGGCCAGCGCCTCGGCGAAGTCGGCGTTCTCGGACAGGAAGCCGTAGCCGGGATGCACGGCCTGGGCGCCGGTGCGGCGGCAGGCGTCGATGATCTTGGCGGCCGCCAGGTAGGACTCGCGGGCGGCGGCCGGGCCGAGCAGCACGGCCTCGTCGGCCAGGCGCACGTGGCGGGCCTCGGCATCGGCCTCGGAATAGACGGCGACGGTGCGGATGCCCAGGCGACGGGCGGTCTTGATGACGCGGCAGGCGATTTCCCCGCGGTTGGCGATCAGAATCTTGCTAAACATGAGCGTGCTCCCGCAGGGAAATCGCCTGGGCGTGCGGCGCCCGCCGGCGGTTTGACGTCGTCGCTGCGCCGCTGCGCGGCTGGTCCCCGCGGTTGGCGATGAGGATCTTGTTAAACATGAGCGTGCTCCCGCAGGAAAATTGCTTGGGCGTGCGGGGCATGCCGGCGGTTTGACGTCGTTGCCGTGCGGCGCCGGGCGATGGGAAGGGGGCTGAACATGGCGGTCACTCCGCGAGCCAGGCCGGCTGGCGCTTGTCGAGGAAGGCGGCGATGCCTTCGCGGGCCTCCGGTGTGGCGCGCAGGTGGGCGATGCGGCGGGCGGTTTCCTCGACCAGCGTTTGATTGACCGGCTGGCCGTTGACCGCGCGGATCAAATCCTTGGCCGCGGCCTGGGCGAGCGGGCCGCCGGCGCGCAGGGCGGCGACGATTTCCGCCAGCTTGGCGTCGAGCTGGTCGGGTTCGACCGTTTCATGGACGAGGCCGATCTCGCGGGCGCGGGCGGCGTCGATGCGCTCGGCCGACTGGAAGTAGCGGCCGGCCTGGCGGGCGCCGATGGCGCGCAGCACGTAGGGCGAGATGGCCGAGGGAATGATGCCGAACCTGACCTCGGAGGTGGCGAACACCGCCTTGCTCGACGCGACGGCGATGTCGCAGGCCGCCGCCAGGCCCATGCCGCCACCCAGCGCCGCGCCATGGACGCGGGCGACGGTCGGCTTCTTCATCTCGGCCAGGGTGCGCAGCATCCCGGCCAGGGCGCGGGCGTCGTTGAGGTTATCGTCGAGGCCGTTGTTGGCGGCGCGCCGCATCCAGTTGAGATCGGCGCCGGCCGAGAAGCTCCTGCCGCGTCCGGCCAGGACGACGACGCGGACGTCCTTGTCGTCGTCGAGGGCGATGCAGGCGGCGGTCAGTTCGGCGATCAGGATTTCGTCGAAGGCATTGTGGAGATCGGGACGGTTCATCCAGATCGTGGCGATCTGGTCGGTCAGTTCGATTTCTAGAGTGGTGAAGGGCATGGGTTTGTCTCCCGGGTTTCTGGTTGTTTTATGGCTGCTTTGTTTACTGAAGCTGAAGCGCTGTTTTCTGCTGTTGATCGGCGGGTTTCTTTGCTTTTTCGTCGGCTGGTTTCCGCGCCTGACGCGCGGGTGGGTTTTCTTGAAACGCTGTTTTCCGCCGTTGACCGGCGGGCGTACTTTCTTTTGCTTCGCCAAAAGAAAGTAGCCAAAGAAAAGGCGACCCCAGGCTGCGCGGTCGGCTGCGCCGACTTCCCTGCGCTACTCGACGGGCCGGGCGGCTGGCTGAACTCGGCCCTATGGGCCTCAGACAACGCCAGCCGAAGGCCCCCGGCCCGCCTGCGTTGCTCGGCGCTCCACATGGGGGGCAAAAAGCGTCGTGGCTCAAAGGCCAAGGTTGAAACTACGTGCGGCCACGTTGCAATCGGTGTTTCGGCCCCCTTGGGAGGCGCTGAGCAACGCAGGGTAGTCGGGAGAAGTCGTCTCGCGTTGTTTGAGGCCCGCAGGGTCGAGTTTAGCGAGACGCCCGACTGTCCGAGTAGCGCAGGGAACCCCGCGTAGCGGGGCGCCGACCTTGGGGTGGTTTTTTCTTTGGCTACTTTCTTTTTGCCACCAAAAAGAAAGTACGCCCGCCGGTCAACGGCGGAAACCAGCGTTTCAAGAAAACCCACCCGCGCCTCAGGCGCGGAACCCAGCCGTCGAAAAAGCAAACCCACCCGTCGGCAAGCGGCGAAGCCCTGCGCTTCAGAGGAAATGAAGGCCGAATCCATCGCCATCACATCCGGAATACCCCGAACTTCGTCTCCTCCGCCGGCGCATTCATCGCCGCCGACAGCCCCAGTCCCAGCACCCGTCGGGTGTCGGCCGGGTCGATGATGCCGTCGTCCCACAGCCGGGCCGAAGCGTAGTAGGGATGGCCCTGGGTCTCGTACTGTTCGCGGATCGGCGTCTTGAAGGCGGCTTCCTCGTCGGCGCTCCAAGTACCTCCCTTGGCCTCGATGCCGTCGCGCTTGACGGTCGCCAGCACGCCGGCGGCCTGTTCGCCGCCCATCACCGAAATGCGGGCGTTCGGCCACATCCACAGGAAGCGCGGGCTGTAGGCGCGGCCGCACATGCCGTAATTGCCGGCGCCGAAGCTGCCGCCGATGACGACGGTGAATTTCGGCACCTTCGCCGTCGCCACGGCCGTGACCATCTTGGCGCCGTCGCGGGCGATGCCTCCGTTCTCGTACTTCCTGCCAACCATGAAGCCGGTGATGTTCTGCAGGAAGACCAGCGGAATGCCGCGCTGGGCGCACAGTTCGATGAAGTGCGCGCCTTTCTGCGCCGATTCGGAAAACAGGATGCCGTTGTTGGCGACGATGCCGACCGGGTAGCCCCAGAGGCGGGCGAAGCCGCAGACCAGGGTGGTGCCGTAGCGGGCCTTGAATTCGTCGAAATCGGAGCCGTCGACGAGGCGGGCGATGATTTCGCGCACGTCGAAAGGCTTCTTGGCGTCGGTCGGGATCACGCCGTACAGCTCCTCGGCGGTATAGGCCGGTTCGCTCGGTTCGGCCAGGCTGACCGGTGGCGACTTCTTCCAGTTCAGGTCGCGGACGATGCGCCGGGCGATGGCCAGCGCATGCGCGTCGTTCTCGGCCAGATGGTCGGCGACGCCGGAAATGCGGGTATGCACGTCGGCGCCGCCGAGATCCTCGGCCGAGACCTCTTCGCCGGTCGCCGCCTTCACCAGCGGCGGGCCGCCGAGGAAGATGGTGCCCTGGTTCTTGACGATGATCGACTCGTCGCACATGGCCGGCACGTAGGCGCCGCCGGCTGTGCACGAACCCATGACGGCGGCGATCTGCGGGATGCCCTTGGCCGACAGGTTGGCCTGGTTGAAGAAGATGCGGCCGAAATGCTCCTTGTCCGGGAAGACCTCGTCCTGCAGCGGCAGGAAGGCGCCGCCGGAATCGACCAGGTAGAGGCAGGGCAGGCGGTTCTCCAGGGCGATTTCCTGCGCCCGCAGGTGCTTTTTCACCGTCAGCGGATAGTAGGTGCCGCCCTTCACGGTGGCGTCGTTGGCGACGATCATGCACTCGACGCCCTGGACGCGGCCGATGCCGGCGATCACCGAGGCGGCCGGTACGTCGCCGCCGTACATGCCGTAAGCCGCGAACTGGCCGATTTCGAGAAAGGGCGTGCCGGGGTCGAGCAGGCCGCCGACCCGCTCGCGCGGCAACAGCTTGCCGCGCGCCAGGTGCTTCTGGCGGGCCGCCTCGGGGCCGCCGAGGGCGATTTTCTCGGCCTTGCCGCGCAGATCGGCGACCAGGCTCCGCATCGCCGCGGCATTGGCCTGGAAATCGGCCGCGCGCGGGTTGAGTTGGGATTTCAGCGTCGTCATGTCTCTTCCTGATTATTCGTTGCCGGTTATTGATGCGCTGTCGGTAGTCGGCGGTTCCGCTATCGCCGACGACCCTGACTTACAACTGTTTTTCCTCTTTCAGCCACTTGCTGACCGGCTCCGGCCGGTAGGCGGCCATCGTCGCCAGCAGGCGTTCCTGATCGGTGTCGGCGAGCACCATGGCCCGGTTCTGCGGGCGCAGGAAGCCGTCGGCGACGGCCCGGTCGAACATCGCCAGCAGCAGGTCGTAGAAGCCGTTCACGTTGAGCAGGCCCATCGGTTTGACGTGGAACCCGAGCTGCCCCCAGGTCAGCACCTCGCAGAATTCCTCGAAGGTGCCGAAGCCGCCGGGCAGGGCGATGAAGCCGTCGGCCAGCTCGGCCATGCGCGCCTTGCGGGTGTGCATCGAATCGACGACTTCGAGCCGGGTCAGCGCCCGATGGTCCACTGGGCGCCCGGCCACTTCCTTGCCCATCAGCGCTGCCGGAATGATGCCGACGACGCTGCCGCCGGCGCCCAGGCAGGCATCGGCGACGGCGCCCATCAGGCCGATGTTGCCGCCGCCATAGACGAGTTCGATGCCGCGTTCGGCGAGCAGCCGGCCGAGATGCTCGGCTTCGCCGCGGTAAAGGGGATGCTTGCCGGCATTGGAGCCGCAAAAGACGCACAGTCGTTGCATGAAAACCTCGAAGGATGCGGCCTAGAAACCGCCCGTTTCCAGCCAGCGCTCGATCTGCGGCAGGCGGTCGGCGCCGAAGAAGGCTTCGCCGTCGATGAGCACGTGCGGCGAGCCGAAGACGCCGGCGGCCAGGGCCGCGTCGCATTCCTGCTTGAGCCGGGCCTTGAGTTCCGGCGTTTGCAACGCCGCCGCCAGTTGGGCGCGGTCGGCGCCGAGGGCGGCGGCCAGGTCGAGCACGGTGTCGGGGGCCGAGATGTCGCGGTCGTCGACGAACAGGGCGCGATAGGCGGCGTGGGCGAATCGCCGGGCCAGCGCGTGGTCGCGGTCGTGCAGCCAGTAATAGGCGCGGGCGGCGGCCTGGGTCGGCAGCGGGAAGCGGCTGGGGGGGTTGTAGGGGATGCCCATGAAGCGGGCCGAGCGGTGGAAATCCCTGGCGATGTAGCGGGCCTTGGCGCTGTCGTTGCCGGCCGGCGGGTGCGAGCCGGTGGACTGGAAGATGACGCCGAGCAGGATCGGGTGCCAGCGCACCTGGCGCCCGTGGCGGGCGGCGAGCGCGTCGATGCGTTCGCTCAGCAGGTAGCCGTAGGGGCTGGAAAAGTCGAACCAGAAGTCGACCGGGGCCTTGTCGTTCATGTTTGTCTCCTCGAAAGGGGCGGTCGCGGGCGCGTCTTGGCGGCGCCCGGCGACCGCGCCGCCGGTCTTACTCGGCGGCGATGCTGCGGCCGATCACCAGGCGCTGGATGTCATTGGCGCCTTCGTAGATCTGGCTGATGCGCACGTCGCGGTAGATGCGCTCGACCGGGAAGTCGCTGGTGTAGCCGACGCCGCCGTGGATTTGAATGGCGTCGGACGCGATCTTCTCGGCGGCTTCCGAGGCGAACATCTTGGCCATCGAGGCTTCTTTCAGGCAGGGCTTGCCGGCGTCCTTCAGCGTCGCGGCGCGCCAGACCATCAGGCGGGCGGCGTCGAGCAGCGTGTTCATGTCGGCGAGGCGGAAATTGACCGCCTGGTGGTCGATGATCGGCACGCCGAAAGTGACGCGCTCCTTGGCGTAGCGCACGGCGGCCTCGAAGGCGGCGCGGGCCATGCCGATGCTCTGGGCGGCGATGCCGATGCGCCCGGCTTCGAGGTTGGACAGGGCGATCTTGTAGCCTTCGCCTTCCTTGCCGAGCAGGGCCGAGGCCGGCACGCGGCAGTTCTCGAAAATGATCTGCACGGTGTCGGAAGCGTGCTGGCCCATCTTCTCCTCGGTGCGGCCGACGATGAAACCCGGTGTGCTGGTCGGCACCAGGAAGCAGGAAATGCCTTTCTTGCCGGCGGCCTTGTCGGTGACGGCGAAGACGATGGCCATGTGGGCGTGCTTGCCGGTGGTGATGAACTGCTTGACGCCATTCAACACGAAATGATCGCCGTCGCGGTCGGCGCGGGTGGTGATGGCGGCGGCGTCGGAGCCGGTGTGCGGCTCGGTCAGGCAGAAGCAGCCCCACTTTTCGCCGCGGGCCAGCGGCTTCAACCATTCTTCCTTCTGCTGGTCGCTGCCGTATTTCTGCGTGATACCGCAGGCCAGCGAGTTCTGCACCGAGACGATGGTCGAGGTGGCGCCGTCGCCGGCGGCGATCTCTTCCAGGGTCAGCACCAGCGACATGTAATCCATGCCGGCGCCGCCCCACTGCTCGGGCACGCACATGCCCATGGCGCCGAGTGCGCCGAGTTCCTTCAGCGCCTCGGCCGGGAAGGTGTGGTTCCTGTCCCATTCGCCGGCGAAGGGCGCCAGGCGCTCCTGGGCGAAGGCGCGCATCGCGTCGCGGATCATTTCCTGTTCGTGCGTAAGAATCATGCTGTTTTCTCCTGAGTGGTTTTTTGTAGGGTGGTCAGCCAGACGCCAGTGATCACCAGCAGCCCGCCGAAGAGAACCGACGGGCCGAGGTGTTCGTCAAGCAGGACAGCGGCCTGCAGCACGGCGAAAACCGGGACCAGGTTGATGAAGATCGAGGCGCGGCCGGCGCCCAGTTGCTGCACGGCGGCGGTGAACCAGGTGTAGGCGATGGCGGTGCCGAAGACGGCGAGGAACAGCATGCTGCTCCACACCCGCCACGACCATTCGCCGGGATGTCCGCCGCCCTGCACCAGGGCCGCCAGGCCGAGCAGGATGGCGCCGGTGAAGCAGCCGTAGAGCGTCGTCGCCAGCGCCGAGAAATGGCCGGTGGCGCGCCAGCCGATGAAGGTGTAGGCGGCCCAGCTCAAGACGCAGCCGAGGATCAGCCATTCGCCGAGGCCGACGGCGCCGTGCAGCAGGGCCAGCGGATCGCCGTTGCCGATCACCGTCAGGCAGCCGGCCAGCGCGATGGCGCAACCGAGCGCCTGGCGCCGGTTCATGCGTTCCTTGCCGGCGGCCCAGGCGAGCAGCACGATCACCACCGGATTGAGGGCGACGACCAATGCCCCGCGTCCGGCGGGAATGTGCTGCAGGCCGTAGAAGAAGCACAGGCCGTAAAGGAAGATGCCGAAGAAGCCCAGCGCCCACACCAGGCCCCACGCCCGGCCGTCCTGCGGCAGCGGAATGCCGCTGCCGGAGAGGAGCATGGCGCCGGCGACGACCAGGCCGGCGACGACGAAGCGCAGCGCGGCCACGGCCAACGGCGCCGTCAGCTCCTGGGCGATGATCCGCCCGGCGATCCAGGTGCCGCCCCACATGGCCATCGCCAAGACCAGCTTGACGTAGGTCAGCAGGGCGCCGTGCGGGGCCTTGTGCGGCACTTACAGCATTTCCACCGCGAGGGCCGTGGCTTCGCCGCCGCCGATGCACAGCGAGGCGACGCCGCGCTGCTTGCCGTACTTCTTCAGCGCGCCGAGCAGGCTGACCACGATGCGGGCGCCCGAAGCGCCGATCGGGTGGCCCAGCGCGCAGGCGCCGCCATGCACGTTGACCTTGGCCGGGTCGAGCTTGAGATCGTGCAGCGCGGCCATGGTGACCACGGCGAAGGCTTCGTTGATCTCGTACAGGTCGACCGAGTCGGCCGTCCAGCCGGTCTTGGCGAACAGCTTCTGGATCGAGCCGACCGGCGCCGACGGGAACAGCGCCGGCAGACCGGCATTGGTGGCGTGGCCGACGATGCGGGCGAGCGGCTTGAGGCCCAGCTTGGCGGCCTGCGAGGCGCGCATCAGCACCAGCGCGGCGGCGCCGTCGGAAATCGACGAGGAGTTGGCGGCGGTGACCGTGCCGTCCTTCTTGAACGCCGGCTTCAGGGTCGGGATCTTGTCGACGTTGACCGCGAACGGGCCTTCGTCCTTGTCCACGACGACGTCGCCCTTGCGGCCGGCGACGGTGACCGGGGCGATTTCCCAGGTGAAGCTGCCGTTGTTGCTGGCCTCGATGGCGCGGGTGGTCGAGCGGACCGCGAAGGCGTCCTGAGCCTCGCGGGTGAAACCGTAGCTGGCGGCACATTCCTCGGCGAAGGTGCCCATCAGGCGGCCACGGCTTTCCTTGGAATAGGCGTCTTCCAGGCCGTCCATGAACATGTGGTCGAAGACCTGGCCGTGGCCGAGGCGGTAGCCGCCGCGCGCCTTGGGCAGCAGGTAGGGGGCATTGGTCATCGACTCCATGCCGCCGACCACGGCGACGTTGCAGGAACCGGCGAGAATGCCATCGTGGCCAAGCATGGTGGCCTTCATCGCCGAGCCGCAGACCTTGTGGATGGTGGCGCAGCCGGCGGTCAGCGGCAGCCCGGCCTGCAGCGCGGCCTGGCGGGCCGGCGCCTGGCCCTGGCCGGCCTGCAGCACGCAGCCCATCAGCACTTCGTCGACCAGGTTGGCGTCGATGCCGGCGCGCGCGACGGCGGCCTTGATGGCTTCCGCGCCGAGATTGGCGGCGGTCAGGCTGGAAAAGGCGCCCTGGAAACTGCCCATCGCGGTGCGGGCGGCGGAAACGATGACGATCGGATCTTGTTGCATGCTGCTCTCTCCTTGCTGTGTCGTTGTGGGAATTCGGGAATCAGTCCCCGAGCGCTTCCAGCGCCGCCTCGTAGCGGGCCGGCAGGTCGCCGAGGGTGTTTACGGTAATGCCGAGGTCGTGCATGTGGCCGTCCTTGAGGCCGTAGAGCCAGCCGTGCACGGTCAATTGCTGGCCGCGCTGCCAGGCGTCCTGGACGACGGTGTTGTGACAGACGTTGACCACCTGTTCGAGGACGTTGAGCTCGCACAGGCGGTCGTGGCGCTTTTCCGGCGGCAGCTTGTCGACGGCTTCGACATGCTTGTTGTGCACGTCGTGCACATGGCGCAGCCACAGGTCGACGACGCCGACGCGGGCGCGGTTCAGCGCGGCCAGCACGCCGCCGCAGCCGTAGTGGCCGACGACCATGATGTGCTTGACCTTGAGCACGTCGACCGCGTACTGGATCACCGACAGGCAGTTGAGGTCGGTATGGACGACGACGTTGGCGACGTTGCGGTGCACGAAGACCTCGCCGGGCAGCAGGCCGACGATCTGGTTGGCCGGCACGCGCGAGTCGGAACAGCCGATCCACAGGAATTCCGGCGTCTGCAGCTGGGCCAGCTTGTCGAAGTAGGTCGGGTCGATCTCGCGCATCTGGCGCGCCCAGGCCCGGTTGTAGTCGAACAGGTGGGACAGGTTCTCGTTGCGGACATCCTCTTCCGACCAGTTGTCGAGGTCGAGGGCGAGGAAGATGGTGTTCTCGACCGGCGTCGGGTAATAGGCCGGCGCCTCGTTGAAGCCCAGCTCGCGGTACAGCTTCACGGCCATGCGCATGTTCGGCAGGGTGTCGAGCAAGAGGCGCTTGTAGCCCATTTCCTTGGCCGCCTTGATGGCCGCCAGCGCCAGCGCCCGGCCGACGCCGTGGCCGCGCTCGGCCGGGTCGACGTAGAGGCGCTTCATTTCGCAGACGCCCTCGGAGAACTTGCGCACCCCGACGCAGCCGGCCGGCCGGCCGCCGACTTCGGCGAAGAACAGGCGGCCTTCCGGCGTCGCGTAGGCGCCGGGCAGCGAGGCCATTTCCTGGTCGAAGTTCTGGTACGACAGATCGACGCCGAGCCAGGCCGCGTAATTGCGGAAATACTGGCGGACCTGCTCGATGGCTTCGCTGTCGTCGGCGGTGAGGGTACGTAGGGTTAGGGTCATGGCTGTTCAGCTCCTATGCCGGGCTCCCGTCCGGAAGCCCGGCGGGAGCGTGTTATGCGGTTTCCGCGAAGAGTTCGCGGCCGATCAGCATCCGGCGGATCTCGGAAGTGCCGGCGCCGATCTCATAGAGCTTAGCATCCCGCCACAGGCGTCCGCTGGGGTAGTCGTTGGTGTAACCGATTCCGCCGAGCGCCTGGATCGCCTCGCCGGCCATCCAGGTGGCCTTCTCGGCCGAATAGAGGATAGCGCCGGCGGCATCCTTTCTCAGCGTGCGGGCGTGGTCGGTCGCATCGCAGGCGCGGCCGACGGCATAGACGTAGGCGCGGGTCGCCTGCCAGGTCGAGTAGAGGTCGGCGACCTTGCCCTGCATCAGCTGGAATTCGCCGATCGCCCGGCCGAACTGCTTGCGTTCGTGCAGGTAGGGCACGACCGTGTCCATGCACGCCGCCATGATGCCGAGCGGCCCGCCGCAGAGCACGGCGCGCTCGTAATCGAGGCCGGACATCAGCACCTTGGCGCCGTTGCCGACGCCGCCCAGCACGTTCTCCTCCGGCACCTCGCAATTGTCGAAGAAGAGCGGGAAGGTGTTGGAGCCGCGCATGCCCAGCTTGTCGAGGTGGGGGCCGTGACTGAAGCCGGCGAAGCCTTTCTCGACGATGAAGGCGGTCATGCCGCGGGCGCCGGCGGCGCTGTCGGTCTTGGCGTAGACGACCAGGGTGTCGGCGTCGCCGCCGTTGGTGATCCACATCTTCGAGCCGTTGAGCAGGTAGCGGTCGCCCTGCTTGTCGGCGCGCAGGGTCATCGAGACGACGTCGGAACCGGCGCCCGGCTCGGACATCGCCAGGGCGCCGACGTGCTCGCCGGAAATCAGCTTGGGCAGGTATTTCTGCTTTTGCGTTTCCGTGCCGTTGCGGCGGATCTGGTTCACGCACAGATTGGAGTGGGCGCCGTAGGACAGGCCGACCGCAGCCGAGGCGCGGGAGATTTCCTCCATCGCCACGATGTGCGCCAGATAGCCCATGCCGGTGCCGCCGTACTCCTCGCCGGCGGTCATGCCGAGCAGGCCCATGGCGCCGAACTTGCGCCACAGGTCGGCGGGGAATTCGTTGTTGCGGTCGATGTCGCTGGCGCGCGGCGCGATCTCGGCGTCGGCGAAAGCCTTGACCGCGTCGCGCAGCACGTCGATGTCGTCGCCGAGACCGAAGTCGAGGCTGGGAATGTTCATGTTTGTCTCCAGTGTTGTTTTATTGCTTGCTGCTTGGTGTTGCCCGTCGCCGGCGACCTAACGACCGGCCGCCGGCGACGGTTTTTCCTCTTTGCCCGGCAGCGCCATGATCGTCTGCTGCATCAGCGCGCACAGGCTTTCCCGGCCGTCGCGGACGGCGAAGACTTCGGCCCGGGTGACGATCAGCGTGCGCCCGGGGCGCACCACCTGGCCGCGGGCGATCAACTGCTCGCCGTCGGCCGGGGCGACCAGGTTCATCTTGTACTCGACGGTCAGCACCGAGGCGCTGGCCGGGACCACGGTCATCGCCGCGTAGCCGGCGGCCGAGTCGGCGATCATGCCGACCACGCCGCCATGGACGAAGCCGTGCTGCTGCTCGATGCCGTCCCAGTGCGGCAGGTGGATTTCCGCGCGGCCAGCCTCGACCACCGGCAGCGTCGCGCGGATCAGCGCCATGGCGTGCTGCTTGGCGAAGCTGGCGCGGACGCGGGCGGCGAAATCGGGAACGGCGGGCTGGGTCATCGAGGGGATTCCAGAAAGAAGTTTCGTGATTGTATTGACGTTGACGTTAACGTCAACCGACCGATCAAGTATTAACCCCCGGCCTCGCGACGGCTCAATTCGCCCCGGCACTGCTGCTCGAACTGGGCGATTTCGGCCAGCATCGCCTCGATGTCCTCGCGCTGCTGCTCCAGCGCGGCGCGGCGCTTTTCCATGAGGCGCAGACATTCGAGCAATTGCGGCGTCTCGTCCTCGGTCGAGCCGTACATGCCGATCAAGTCCTTGATCTCGGCCAGGGACAGGCCGAGGCGCTTGCCGCGCAGGGCCATTTTCAGACGGGCGCGGTCGCGGCGATTGAACACCCGCTTGCCGCTCTCGCGCTGCGGCGCCAGGATGCCCTGGTCTTCCCAGAAGCGAATGGTGCGTTGGGTGATGCCGAATTCGCGGGCGAGGTCGGAGATGGCGAAATGATTGGCCTGCAGGTTCACGCGGCGGTCCTTGGATAATTCGGGCAAAGTAGAGCAGAGAGGAGGGCGTTTTTCAATCCGCCACCGTATGGTAACTTGCCCGTCCTGCATCGAGAGTCGTTTCATGTCCCCGCGTTATCCCCATGCCGAGCCGCCGGCCGCCGGCGAGCGCAGCGAAGTCGCCCCCGGCCTTTTCTGGCTGCGCATGCCGCTGCCTTTCCAGCTCGATCACATCAACCTGTGGCTGCTGCGCGACGGCGACGGCTGGACCATCGTCGATACCGGTTTTCCCGACGACGCCGTGCGCGCCGCCTGGCGCCAGGTCATCGCCGGCCTCGACGGGCCGGTGCGGCGGCTGATCGTCACCCACTTCCACCCCGACCACCTCGGCCTCGCCACCTGGCTGCTGGAGGAAACCGGGGCCGAACTGTCGATGACCAGCGGCGAGTTCCTGACGGCGCACGCGGTGTGGCACGAAGTCGGCGGCCACGGGTCACGCTTCATGGTCGAGCAGTTCCGCCGGCACGGGCTGGACGAGGCGCGCCTGGCCAAGTTCGCCCAGCGCGGTTCCGGCTATCGCAAGGCGGTGCCGGCGCTGCCCGAGCATTACCGCCGCCTGCGTGCCGGCGACGTCATCGCCATCGGCGGCCGGGGCTGGCGGGCGCTGATCGGCCACGGCCACGCGCCGGAGCATCTGGCGCTTTACTGTGCCGAACTCGGCGTGTTAATTTCAGGCGACATGCTGTTGCCGAAAATTTCCACCAACATCAGTGTTTTCGCGGCGACGCCCGATGCCGATGCCCTGCGCTGGTATCTGGATTCGCTGGACGATCTGGTGCGCGAAATTGCGGATGACGATACTCTGGTACTGCCTTCGCACGGACTGCCGTTCTATGGAATGACGGCCCGGGTCCAGGCGTTGCACGCCCACCACGCCGAACGCCTGCGTGCACTGGAGGACAGCTGTCAAGACGCGCCGCAGAGCGCGGCCGGAGTGCTCGAGCTACTGTTCCAGCGGGCGCTCGATACGCATCAAACGATGTTCGCGATGGGCGAGGCGATTGCCCATCTGAACTATCTGGAGCAAGCCGGTCGGTTGTCGCGCAAGGTCGACGCCGACGGCGTGATTCGATTCCAGCGGCCGCAACAGCACGCCGCCGCGTACTGACAGAGGGGATTCACGTATGTCGCAGCAAACCGAAGAACAGGGCCTCAACCTGCCCAATCCGGCCGAGATGGCCAAGACCTATGCCGAGGTGGCGCAGCGCGCCTCGCGGGTGATCACCCAGTTCATGGAAAAGAAGGCCAAGGAGGGCGTCGACGCGCCGAGCGACGAACTCGGCGTCGCCCGCGCCTTCATGGACCTGTCGGCGCGCCTGCTGGCCAATCCGTACAAGATGGCCCAGACCCAGATGAACATGATGTGGGACTACTTCTCGCTGTGGCAGAACACCTCGATGAAGATGATGGGCGTCGCCGTGCAGGCGCCGGTGGCGGCGCCGAAGAAGGGCGACAACCGCTTCAAGGACGAGGAATGGGAGCAGCATTTCCTGTTCGACTTCGTCAAGCAGTCCTACCTGATCACCGCCCGCCACATCCATGACACCGTGGCCGGCACCGACGGCCTCGACGAGGCGACGCAGCAGAAGGTCAATTTCTTCACCCGCCAGTACATCGACGCGCTGTCGCCGTCCAATTTCGCCCTGACCAATCCGGAAGTCTTCCGCGAAACGGTCAAGAGCCACGGCCAGAACCTGATCAAGGGCCTCAACAACCTGCTGCACGACGTCGAGGCCGGCGACGGCCAGCTGCGCATCCGCATGACCGACACCTCGGCTTTCGAAATGGGCAAGAACGTCGCCACGACGCCGGGCAAGGTGATTTTCCAGAACGAGCTGTTCCAGCTGATCCAGTACGATCCGCAGACGCCGGACCAGTACAAGAAGCCGCTGCTGATCGTGCCGCCGTGGATCAACAAGTACTACATCCTCGACCTGCGCGAGAAGAATTCGCTGGTCAAGTGGGCGACCGACCAGGGCCACACCACCTTCATCATGTCCTGGGTCAATCCGGACGAGAAGCTGGCCGAGAAATCCTTCGACAACTACCTGCTCGAAGGCTCGCTCGAAGCCATCAACCAGGTCTGCGCCCAGACCGGCGAGGACAGCGTCAACCTGGCCGGCTACTGCCTCGGCGGCACGCTGCTGATGACGACGCTGGCCTACATGACGGCCAAGAAGGACAAGCGCGCCAATTCCGCGACCTTCTTCACCACCATGCTCGACTTCTCCGAGCCCGGCGAACTGGGCGTCTTCCTCGACGAAGGGGCCGTTTCCGGCCTCGAGAAGAAGATGAACGAGCGCGGCTATCTCGAAGGCTCGGAAATGGCCAGCACCTTCAACATGCTGCGCGCCAACGACCTGATCTGGTCCTTCGTGGTCAACAACTACCTGATGGGCAAGGATCCCTTCCCCTTCGACCTGCTCTACTGGAACTCCGACTCGACGCGCATGCCGGCGGCGATGCACAGCTTCTACCTGCGCAACATGTACCTGGCCAACAAGCTCCGGGAGCCGGGCGGCATCACCCTGGCCGGCGTCAAGATCGATCTTTCCAAGGTCAAGACCCCCTGCTACTTCATCTCCACGATCGAGGACCACATCGCGCCGTGGAAGAGCACCTACATGGGCGCCCGCCTGCCGTCCGGCCCGACCAAGTTCGTTCTCGGCGGCTCCGGCCACATCGCCGGCATCGTCAATCCGCCGGTGGCCAACAAGTACGGCTACTGGACCAACGACGCCACCGACGGCGATCTGCCGGAAAGCCCGGAGGATTTCCTGGCCGGCGCCACGCAGAACGCCGGTTCGTGGTGGACGCATTGGCACCAGTGGGTGACCGCGTTGCCGGGCGGCTCGGCCAAGGTCAAGGCGCGGCGGCCGGAAGCCGGCACGCTGAAGGTCATCGAGCCGGCGCCGGGCAGCTACGTCAAGTTCCGCCTGGACGCCCAGAAGAAATCCTGAGCCGGGGCATTCACGGATCGAGCGGGAGGCTGCGGCCTCCCTTTTTTTGTCCCTGCCGTTGCCGGCGGCACGTTCTATCGGTAACGACAGCCGGTTGCTGGATAGCTCGCCGCACGGCGGGCGGGCATACTGCGGGACGAGGTGGCGCCGGTCAGCAGCGAGCCTTCCGGTACGTGACCGGGCGTTTCAGTGGCTGCTCAGCGGCAGGCGCGGCAGGCGGGGCCACTCGACGGCGTCGAGCATGTTCTTGACCACCAGGCCCAGCTCGGTGTCGCCGGTGATTTCCAGTTCGCGGCTGAAGAACAGCGTGTCCGGATCTTCCTGGCGGGCCAGCAGCTGCAGGTAGGCCGAGAGATTGGCGGCGAAAGCCAAGTCCGGCTCGCGCTCGGGCCGGAAGACCGGGCGGAACAGGCCGCTGCGGTAGGTGTAGGTGGCTTCGCCGCCGGTGTCGTTGACCCGCACGCGGAACAGCTTGTCCTCAAGCAGGGCCAGTTCGCTTTCCGGCAGCAGCTTCATTTTCAGGGCGGCGTTGAGGCCGGCGACCAGCACCAGCGCATGCGGCCATTGCGGCAGCTTGTGGCCGAGGCTGGCGACGAAGGCCGGCAGGCGGAACTTGGGAATGGTGAAGTGGGCGTTCATGGTCAGGCTCCCAATGTGGCGAGGGCTTGCGTGTGGCGCTGGACGATGCCGGCATCGCCGAACCAGTAGCCGTCGACCAGGCCGCTGGCGTTCCAGCCGGCGGTGTCGGCCGCCACGGCCTCGCCGCGGCGGGCGGCGTCGAAGGCGGCGATGATGGCCGGCATGTGCTGCTGCTGCGGACTGAGGCGGACGATGTCGATGCCCATGGCCAGCATGTCGGGAATTTCGTGCAGCAGACTGTAGCTTTGCGCCGACATGGTCTGGATGCCGTTGATGGTCAGGAAGTCCTGGCCTTCGCGTGTCTTCAGCGTCAGGCCCTCGGCGTGGTCGAGGCACTTGAACTGGCAGTCGTCCTTGTTCAGCTCGTAGTGGCGGGCCGTGAAGCAGCGCGCCGAGAAGGCGAGGGCGATCTTGCCGAAGGCGAACACCTCGGTCTCGACACCGGCCGGGCGGCTCCGGTGCAGGGTTTCGACCAGCGTGCGCGGCGCTTCCAGCGGTGGTACCCAGCGTTTCATGCCGTAGCGGGCGAAGGTGGCCAGCGTCGCCTCGTTGTAGATGTTGAGATGCGGACCGGCGACGAAATCGCGGCCGGCCATCAGGTTCACGGCACCGAGGTCGTTGGCTTCGACCTTGCAGCCGGCTTCGTCGATCAGCCGGCGCAAGGCTTTCAGGTCGCTTTCCGATTCGAGCAGGGCCTGGGCCGAGACGACGACTTCCTTGCCGGCATCGGTCAGGTCGCGGGCCAGGCCGATCCAGTCGGCGGTGCGCAGCTGCTGGCGGCGCGAACAGACGACCTCGCCGACGTAGATGATGTCGAGGGCCGGGTTCTGCGCCATCTCGGCGTAGAACTCCATGACTTCGGCCTTGGGCCAGAAATAGAGCAGGGGGCCTAACGAGAGTTTCATCGGAAATCCTTCAGCGCCACGGCCGGTTGTAGGCGCCCAGCGTCGCCTGGCTGCCTTCCGAGACCTTGGCCAGCTCGGCCTGCCAGGCCGGCTTGACGTGGTAGCGCTCGGCACCGTCGCGCAGCGCATCGAGGGCGGCGCGCAGGGTGCGGGTGACCTGGGTGACGTAGGCCGGGCTGCGCTGGCGGCCCTCGACCTTGATGGCGCGCACGCCGATCTTGACGATGTCCGGCAGGATCGGCAGGACGTTGAGGCTGGTCGGTTCCTCCAGCGCGTAATAGGTGTCGCCTTCGACTTCGAAGCGGCCCTTGCACAGCGTCGGGTAGCCGGCCGGCTCGTCGTCGCCGAAGCGGTCGATGAGGATGCCGTTGAGGCGCGTGTCCATGCGCCCCGGCTGCTTGTCCCACTTGACGTACTTGGCCGGCGAGCAGGCGCCGACGGTGTTGGGCGACTCGCCGCAGGCATACGACGAGAGCCAGCAGCGGCCCTCGTTCATCACGCACAGGCTGCCGAAGCCGAAGACTTCGATTTCGACCGTGGTGTTCTTGATCACGTGCTCGACCTGGGCCAGCGTCAGCACCCGCGGCAGGACCGCGCGGCGCACGCCGAACTCGCGCTGGCAGAAGTTGATCGCCTCGTAGCTGGTGGCCGAACCCTGGACCGACAGGTGCAGGCGCTGCTGCGGGTGGCGCTTGCGGGCGTAGTCGAGCAGCCCGACGTCGGCCAGGATGATGGCGTCCACGCCCTGGTCGACGGCGGCGTCGACGGCTTTCCGCCAGTCGTCGACGCGGCCGGCCTGGGCGAAGGTGTTGATCGCCAGCAGCACTTCGCGGCCCTTGCCGTGGGCGTAGCGGATGCCTTCGGCCATGGTCCTGGCGTCGAAATTCAGGCCGGCGAAATTGCGCGCATTGGTGTCGTTCTTGTAGCCGAGATAGACGGCATCGGCACCGTTATCCACGGCAGCCTTGAGCGCCGGCAGGCTGCCGGCGGGGCAGATGAGATCGGGCAGCTGACTCATGGGAGCGTCCGGAATGTCGAGCAAGGCAGTATAGCCAGCGCGCTCCGCCGGCCATTGATCCTGGTCAAACGGATCGTCCCCTCAGCGCGTGACCAGGGTCGGCCGCTGGCCGAGGCTGGCGCGGATCTTCTCGGCGACCTGCTCGGCGTCGCCGCGGCTGGCGTAGGGCCCGAGCTGCAGCCGATGGATGCCGCCGCCGGCGCGGATGCGCAGCGGCTCGGCCAGCCAGTCGAGTTCGCGCGCCAGGTGGTTGCGCAGGTTCTCGGCGTTGTCGGGGTTGGCGAAGGCGCCGAGTTGCAGGTAGATGCCGGGCCGGTTGTCGTCGCCGTTGGCCGGCGCGGCGGCCGCTGCTGCCCGCTCGTCGCGCAGGGCCAGGCGGGTGATCTCGTCGTCGCCGGCGGCCGGCGGGGCGACCTGGGCATAGGCGGTGCCGGTCGGCTCGCCGGGCAGGATGGCCTCGACCTCGACCTGGCCGCTGCCGCCATTGATCAGCCCGAGCTTGTAGGCGGCGGTGTAGGAAAGGTCGATGACGCGCCCGGCGTGGAAGGGGCCGCGGTCGTTGACGCGGACGATCACCGTCTTGCCGCTCTGCAGGCTGGTGACGCGGACGTACGAGGGCAGCGCCAGGGTCGGATGCGCCGCCGTCATCCCGAACATGTCGTAAATGTCGCCGTTCGAGGTTTTCTGGCCGTGGAACTTCTTGCCGTACCAGGAGGCAATGCCGCGTTCCTTGTACGGCCTGACCGCGGTGTTCGGCACGTATTCCTTGCCGAGCACGACGTAGGGCCGGGTCGCCGGCTTGTGCAGCGGCTCCCACTTCGGCTCGGCGTCGGGAATGTCGTCGAGGCCGTCGGGAATCTCGTCGCCCGGGCCGTCGTCCTTGTAGAAGCCGCCGCCGCGCTTCAGGGTCACCGTCGGCTTGCGCGTCGGGGTCGGCGCGCGGCTGCCGGGCACCGTCGCTTCCGGGCCGTCGCCAGAGCGCGGGGCGGTGCCGCAGGCGGCGAGCAGCAGCATGGGCAGGAGCAGGGCGAGAAGCGGGCGCAGGGACATCATTTCTTGACCAGCATGCGGTGGGTCTGGATCGACATCAGGATGCCGATGCCGAGCATCAGCGTGACCAGGGCGGTGCCGCCGTAGCTGATGAAGGGCAGCGGCACGCCGACCACCGGCAGGATACCCGAGACCATGCCCATGTTGACGAAGGCGTAGATGAAGAAGACCAGCGTGATGGCGCCGGCCAGCAGGCGCGAGAACAGCGTCGGGGCACCGGCGGCGATCATCAGGCCGCGGCCGATCAGCAGCGTGAACAGCACCAGCAGGATGCCGTTGCCGAGCAGGCCCCATTCCTCGGAGAAGACGGCGAAGATGAAGTCGGTGTGTTTTTCCGGGATGAATTCGAGGTGGGTCTGGCTGCCGCTCAGGTAGCCCTTGCCGAAGCTGCCGCCGGAGCCGATGGCGATGGTCGACTGGATGATGTGGTAGCCGGCGCCCAGCGGGTCGGAGGTCGGGTCGATCAGGGTCAGCACCCGCCGCCGCTGGTAATCGTGCATCAGCGACCAGACTAAGGGCAGCGCCGCGCCGGCGGCGGCGGCGAGGCCGAACATCACCTTCCACGGCAGGCCGGCGAGGAAGATGACGAAAAAGCCGGCGGCACCGATCAGCAGCGAGGTGCCGAGGTCGGGCTGCTTGAGGACGAAACCGATGGGCAGCAGCAGGATGACGCCGGCGACGACGAAATGCCGCGCCTTGAGCATGGCCTCGTGCTTGTGGAAATACCAGGCGAGCATCAGCGGCATGGCGATCTTCATGATCTCCGATGGCTGGATGCGGACGATGCCCAGCGACAGCCAGCGCCGCGAGCCGTTGACGACGATGCCGAACAGCGCCACGCCGAGCAGCAGCACGACGCCGCTGACGTACAACGGCACGGCGAAGCGCATCAGCGTCTGCGGCGGGGTGCGGGCGACCAGCAGCATCATGGCCCCGGATACCGCCATGTTGACCAGCTGCTTGTCGAGCTTGTCGAAGCCGTCGCTGGAGGTCGCCGAGAACACGGTCAGCAGGCCGACCGCCATCAGCGCCAGGACGATCATCAGCAGCGGCATGTCGAGATGGGCGACGATGGCGCGGAGGAAACGCTTAATCAGCTTCATGCAGATCCTCCTCGAGCAGCGGGCCGTCGCTGGCATCCTCCGGTGCCTCGGTTTCCGGCGCCGGGCCGCCCGGCACCCGGCCGGTCAGGTAGTAGTCGAACACCTGGCGGACGATCGGCGCCGCCGACTGGGCACCGAAGCCGCCGTTCTCGACCATCACCGCGACGACGATCTTCGGCTGGTCCACCGGCGCGAAGGCGATGAACCACGAATGGTCGCGCAGGCGTTCGCGCACCTGGCCGGCCACGTACCTGCCGCCCTTCAGGCTGAACACCTGGGCGGTTCCCGTCTTGCCGCCGGCCTCGTAGGCGGCGCCGGCGAAGGCGCGGGCGCCGGTACCTTCCTTGATGACGCCGGCCATGGCCCGTTTGATGAAGTCGACGTGTTCGGTCTTCAGCGCCACCTGGCGCACCGGCTCGGCCTCGACGGTGCGCACCTCGCCGGTGTTCGGGTTGCTGATGGTGTGCACCAGGTGCGGGCGGAAGACCTTGCCGTAATTGATCACGTTGGCCAGGGCGTGGGCCATGTGCAGCGTCGAATAGGCGTTGTAGCCCTGGCCGATGCCGACCGAGATGGTCTCGCCGGCATACCACTTCTGCTGTTCCTTCTTCTTGAAGCGCTGCTGCTTCCATTCCGGCGACGGCAGGATGCCGGTGGCTTCGCCGGGAATGTCGATGCCGGTTCTCTTGCCCAGCCCGAGACTGCCCATGAAGCGGGCGATGATGTCGATGCCGAGATCGTTGGCCAGGGTGTAGTAGTAGGTGTTGCAGGAGACGACGATGGATTTGAACATGTCCACCATGCCGTGGCCGCCGACCTTGTCGTCCATGAAGCGGCGGTTGCCGAAATTGAAGTAGCCGGGGTCGGCGATCGCCTGGCCGGGCGTGCGCTTGCCGCTGGTCAGCGCGCCGAGGGCCATCAGCGGCTTGAAGGTCGAGCCGGGTGGATGGGTGCTGTAGATGGCCCGGTTGAGCATCGGCTTGTCGGGGTTGTTGTTCAGCTCGTCCCAGTCGTCGAAGCGGATGCCGTCGACGAATAGGTTGGGGTCGAAGGCCGGCGACGATACCAGGGCTAGGACTGCGCCGCTGCTCGGGTCGATCGCCGTCAGCGAACCGCGGCGGCTGCCGAAGGCTTGCTCGGCGATTCTCTGCAGATTGCTGTCGAGCGTCAGCGTCAGGTTGTTGCCCGGTACCGGCGGCGTCTGCGACAGCACGCGCACGGCGCGGCCGCCGGCATCGACCTCGACCTGCTCGTAGCCGGCAACGCCGTGCAGTTCGTACTCGTAATTGGCCTCCAGGCCGACCTTGCCGATATGGTCGGTGCCCTTGTAGTTGGCCTCATGGCCGCTTTCCTCAATGGCTTCCTTGTCCTTGGCGTTGATCCGGCTGATGTAGCCGATCGCGTGCGCCGCCAGTTCGCCTTCCGGATACTGGCGGAACAGCCGGGCCTTGACCTCGACGCCGGGGAAGCGGTAGCGGTTGGCGGCGAAACGGGCCACCTCCTCGTCAGAGAGGCGGGTGCGGATCGGGATCGACTCGAAGGTCTTCGATTCCTCGAGCAGGCGCTTGAAACGGCGGCGGTCCTTGAGCTGGATTTCGACGATCTCGGCCAGGCCGTCGATGGTTTCTTCCAGGCCGAGCGTTTTCGATGGCGTGATTTCCAGCGTGAAGGCCGAGTAATTGCGGGCCAGGATGACGCCGTTGCGGTCGACGATGTTGCCGCGGTTGGGCATGATCGGTACCAGCGAGATGCGGTTGCTCTCGGCGCGCGTCTTGTAATAATCGTGCTGCAGCACCTGCAGGTAGAAGAAGCGGGCGAACAGCAGCAGGAAGGCGAACAGGATGGCGGCACCGGCCACCAGCAGGCGGTTGCGGAAGCGGTCGGTATCCTGTTCGTTGTGGTAGAAGTCGCTCATCGGCGGATCAGAGCGGTCGGTTCTCGTCGCGGTGCACCGGCTGGTACTGCGGCAGCAGCAGCAGGAAAGTGCCGGGAATCCACAGCAGGGCGGCGATGAAGGGGCCGATCAGATAGCCCCAGCCGGGGAAGTCGGCGCCGGCGACCAGGCGCATGATCAGCTGCAGGAACTGCGAACCGACCAGCAGCGGCAGGATCTGCAAGGCCTGCTGCGCCACCGGGAACCACAGGATGCGCCGCGACTGGCCGGCCGCGGTATAGGCCAGCAGCACGTAGGCGAAGCAGTGCTGGCCGAGCACCGCGCCGTCGGCGACGTCCATTGCCAGGCCGAGGGCGAAGGCCCAGCCCATGCCGACCCGGCGCGGCTCGCGGATGCTCCAGAAACAGAGAACCAGCGCCACCCAGTCGGGAATGCCCGGCCAGTGGGCGGTCGGCAGCAGGTTGCCGAGCAGCGCGAAGAACAGGCTGGCGACGATGAACCAGGGGCGGACCGGCAGCAGGATGCGGGACGAGGTGAAGGTCGGCTGCATCACTTGCCTCCGGGCTTTTTCGGGGTGCCGGTGTTGCCGCGCCGGCCGGGCGCTTCCGGCGGCGGCGGAGGCAGTTCCTGGCGCGGGGCGAGAACCATGACCTCGGCGAAGTTCTCGACGCCGGCCAGCGGCGCCGCCGTGATGCGGGCGAAGGCGAAGGCGCTGTCGCGCTCGACGCTGGTCACCTTGGCCACCGGAAACCCGGGCAGGAAGATGCCGTCGAGGCCCGAGGTGACCAGCAGGTCGCCGACCTGGACGTCGGCGTTGGCCGGGATGTAGCGCAGTTCGAGCTGGCCGTTGCCGAGGCCGAAGACGACCGAGCGCTGGCCGCTGCGCACGATCTGAACCGGTACCGCCTGGTCCTTGTCGGTGATCAGCGTGATTTCCGCCGAGAAGGGGAAGACGCGCGTCACCTGGCCGACGACGCCGGCCTCGTCGATGGCCGGCTGGCCGGCGACGATGCCCGATTGCTGGCCCTTGTCGATGACGATGCGGCGCGAGAAGGGATCGCGCGCCGTGTACATGATCTGCGCCACTTGGCCGCGGGCTTTTTCCCGTTCCTTGACGGCGAGCAGGCGGCGCAGGCGCACGTTCTCGGCCTCCAGGTGCTCGAGGCGCTGCAGGTTGGGCGCCGTCAGCAACTGCGCCTGCTTCAGCCGGGTGTTTTCCTCGCGCATGTCCTGCAGGCCGTGCAGGTAAGCCAGCGCATGGTCGACCAGGCTGCCCGGCGTCTGCGCCACGCGCTGCACCGGATCGACGATCAGGGCGACGGTCTGGCGCAGCAGGCCGAGGCTCTGCATGCGCAGGTCGACGACGAACAGCGCCAGCGAAACGGCCAGGTAGAAGGTCAACAGGGCCAGCGGTGCCGGCCCGCGTTTGAAAAACGGTGGCGGTGCGTGGTCGATGCCGGCCATCGCGCTAGTTCGATCGTGCTGCGGTGGTTAAACGTTTCAGTCCGAGGCGAAGATGCTGCCGAGCTTGTCCATCTTTTCCAGCGCCATGCCGCAACCGCGGGCGACGCAGGTCAAGGGCTCGTCGGCGACGATCACCGGCAGGCCGGTCTCTTCCATCAGCAGACGGTCGAGGTCGCGCAGCAGCGCGCCGCCGCCGGTCAGCACCATGCCCTTCTCGGCGATGTCGGCGCCGAGTTCCGGCGGCGTCTTCTCCAGCGCCGACTTGACGGCGGAGACGATCTGGTTGAGCGGATCGGTCAGTGCTTCGAGGATTTCGTTCGACGAAATCGTGAACTTGCGCGGGATGCCCTCGGCCTTGTTGATGCCGGAGACTTCCATTTCCATCACCTCGGCGCCGGGGAAGGCGGAACCGATGTTCTTCTTGATGTTCTCGGCGGTGTTCTCGCCGATCATCATGCCGTAGTTGCGGCTGATGTAATTGATGATGGCCTCGTCGAGCTTGTCGCCGCCGACGCGCACCGAGCCGGCATAGACCATGCCGCCGAGCGAGATGACGCCGACTTCGGTGGTGCCGCCGCCGATGTCCACGACCATCGAGCCGGTCGCGTCGGAAACCGGCAGGCCGGCGCCGATGGCGGCCGCCATCGGCTCCTCGATCAGGTACACCTGGCTGGCGCCGGCGCCGATCGCCGATTCGCGGATGGCGCGACGCTCGACCTGGGTCGAGCCGGACGGCACGCAGATGATGATGCGCGGACTCGGCGAAAACAGCTTGGAGTCATGCACCTTCTTGATGAACTGCTTCAACATCTGCTCGGTGACGGTGAAATCGGCGATCACGCCATCCTTCATCGGACGGATGACGGTGATGCTGCCCGGCGCCTTGCCGAGCATTTCCTTGGCTTCCTTGCCGACGGCCTGGATGG
>JAVBRT010000054.1:0-8024 GCA_031547725.1 Azonexus sp.
CCTCCCGCTCACTCGAACCAGTGAGCCCGTGCCTTGAGAATGAGTTCCTTGGCACGCTCTTCGTCGATGCCGGTCATTTCCGTGAGTTCGTCCACCGCCAGTTCGGCGAGGTCGTCACGGGTCTTGACTTCGTGTTCGGCCAGCTTGGCGGCCAGTTCCTTGGTCATGCCCTCGAGGCCGATCAGATCCTCGGAGACGCTTTCCAGCTTCTCCTCGGTGGCGATGGCTTCGGTCAGCAGGACATTGCGCGCGCGATTGCGCAACTCGTTGACGATGTCCTCGTCCAGCCCCTCGATTTCGAGCATTTCGGCCAGCGGCACGTAGGCCACCTCCTCCAGCGTCGAGAAACCTTCCTCGATCAGCAGATCGGCCAGTTCCTCGTCGATGTCGAGCTTTTCCATGAAGGTGACGCGGGTCACCGCATACTCGGCCTCGGAACGCTTGGCCGACTCGTCCTGGGTCATCAGGTTGATGGTCCAGCCGGTCAGTTCGGAGGCCAGGCGCACGTTCTGGCCGCTGCGGCCGATGGCGATGGCCAGGTTGTCCTCGTCGACGACGACGTCCATGACGTGCTTTTCCTCATCGACGACGATGGAGGATACCTCGGCCGGCGACAGCGCGCCGATCACGAACTGGGCCGGATCGGCCGACCACAGCACGATGTCGATGTTCTCGCCGCCGATCTCGTTGCGCACGGCGGTGACGCGCGAGCCGCGCAGGCCGACGCAGGTGCCGATCGGATCGACGCGCGGATCGTTGGACTTGACGGCGATCTTGGCGCGCAGGCCGGGATCGCGGGCACAGGCCTTCAATTCCATCAGGCCGTCGTCGATTTCCGGCACTTCCATCTCGAACAGCTTGATGACGAATTCCGGCGCCGTGCGCGACAGGATGATCTGCGGACCACGGGCGTTGCGGTCGATGCGCAGCAGGTAGGCGCGGATGCGGTCGCCGATGCGCAGGTTTTCCTTCGGGATCATCTGGTCGCGCGGCAGCAGGGCCTCGATCTTGCCGGCCTCGACGATGGCGTTGCCGCGTTCCATGCGCTTGATGGTGCCGGAGACGACGTGCTCCTTGCGCTCCAGGAAGTCGGCCAGGATCTGCTCGCGCTCGGCGTCGCGGATCTTCTGCAGAATCACCTGCTTGGCGGCCTGGGCGCCGATGCGGCCGAAATCGATCGGCTCCAGCGGCTCCTCCAGCGAATCGCCGGCCTCGACCTCGGGGTCGTCCTTTTGCGCGTCCGACAGCGGAATTTCGAGAAACTCGTTGACGTACTCGTTGTCCGGCACCACCTGCCAGCGACGGAAGGACTCGTAATTGCCGGTATTGCGGTCGATGGAGACACGCACGTCGGCCTCGTCGTGGATGCGCTTCTTGGTCGCCGACGCGAGCGCCATCTCAAGGGCACCGAAAACGATTTCCTTGCTGACGTTCTTCTCGCGGGCCAAGGCATCGACCAGCAACAAAATTTCACGGCTCATGGGCTACAACCTCCTAGTCCTTCAGTCGAAACGGGGCACCAGACGTGCCTTCTCGATATTGGCGAATTCCAGTTCCACGTCATCTTTTTCCAGGCGCAGGCCGACCTTGCCATCCTTGCAGCCAAGCAGTTCGCCCTGGAAATTGCGGCGCCCGCCCTGCGGAATGCGGATCTTGATCTGGATGTCCTGACCGGCGAAGCGGGCGAAATCCTCGGCTTTCTTGACCACGCGGTCGAGTCCCGGCGAGGAGATTTCGAGGCGGTCGAAATCGACGTTGTCCACTTCGAAAACGCGCGTCAGCTGATTGGAGACGCGTGCGCAATCCTCGACGTCGACTCCGTTTTCCTTGCCCGGCGCGTCGATGAAGACGCGAATGGTGCGGCCGCGCGGCGACATCTCGATGTCGACCAGCTCATAACCCAGACCGCTCACGGTCGTTTCGATCAGCGTGTTTAAATCCATGACCACAAATAAAAAATGGGCGAAACGCCCATCTCATTGAAAAAGATGCCCGCCAGGAAACAGCGGGAGAACCAAACCCGTGAATTGTAACGAGTTTACTCCTCCCGGTAAATGAATTCGCCGGACTATTTATGCGCAGACATGCGCCACTGCGTCATTCCGCCGTGTTTTTCCCCAGTTCGCGCAACAGCGCCTTGACCTCGGCTTCCGCCAACTCATGCACTCGCCCCCGCTTCAGTTGCGGCGGCAGGGCAAAGGGGCCGTAGCGCACGCGGATCAGGCGGCTGACGGTGCAGCCGACCGCCTCGAACAGGCGCCGCACCTCGCGGTTGCGCCCCTCGAACAGGCTGACGCGGTACCACTTGTTGGCGCCCTCGCCGCCGGCATCGACCAGGCTGGAAAAATTGGCCGGGCCGTCTTCCAGCTCGACGCCCTTGAGCAGTTGCTGCTGCGCCTCCAGGGTCAGTTCGCCGAGCACGCGCACGGCGTACTCGCGGACCAGTTGCGCGCTCGGATGCATCAGGCGGTTGGCCAGATCGCCGGAGGTGGTGAACAACAGCAGGCCGGAGGTATTGAAATCGAGCCGGCCGACGGCGATCCAGCGGCCGCCGCGCATGCGCGGCAAGGCGGCGAACACCGACGGGCGGCCGTCCGGATCGTCGCGCGAGACGATCTCGCCTTCCGGTTTGTGGTAGATCAGCACGCGCGGCGGCCGGGCGCTGCCGGTGAAGCGGATGTTGATCAGGCGGCCGCCGATCTTGACCTTGTCGGTCGGCACCACGGACTGGCCGATGGTGGCGACCTCGCCATTGACGCTGACCTTGCCGGCGGCGATCCACTCTTCCATCTCGCGCCGCGAACCGACGCCGGCCTGGGCCAGCACCTTCTGCAGGCGCTCCGGCTTGGCCTCGACCAGCGGCTTGCCGTTGCGGCCGATATTGCCGCGATTGGCGCGCCCGGTCGGGGCCACGCCCTGGCGCCGGCGCGGCGCCGGCTTGGCCTCGCCTTCGGCCGCCGGAGCGTCCGGCGCCAGCGTTTCACGCGGCGGCCGGGCACGGCCGCGACCGCCGGCCGGGACGGCCTTGGCCGTTGCATCGCGGACCTGCGGCGAACGGAAAGGCGTGCGTTTATTGGTTTTCATGAGTCAACTCCAGGGTCTGGCTGATCTGTTCGAGCGGCGGCAGTTCACTGAGACTGCGCAACCCGAGATCGTCGAGAAATTGTTTGGTGGTGGCCAGCAGCGCCGGCCGGCCCGGCGTGTCGCGGTGGCCGACGACGTCGATCCAGCCGCGCTCCTCCAGCGTGCGGATGACGTTGGCGTTGACGACGACGCCGCGAATCTCCTCGATGTCGCCGCGCGTGACCGGCTGGCGGTAGGCGATGATGGCCAGGGTTTCGAGCAGGGCCCGCGAATACTTCGGCGGTTTTTCCGGGTTCAGGCGCTCCAGATAGGGCATGAACTCGGCCCGGGTGCGGAAGCGCCAGCCGGAGGCCAACTGGACCAGTTCGGCCGGCCGCCCGGCCCACTCCTCGCGCAGTTCGTCGAGCAGCTTGCGCAGGGTGTCGGAAGACAGTTCGTCGTCGAACATCTTCTTCATGTCGTGCGGCGTCATCGGCTCACGCGCGGCGAGCAGCGCCGCCTCAAGAATCTTCTTGACCTGGCTCGGTTCCACCGCTGTGCACTCGGACGTAAATGGGTTGAAAGGCTTCGCTCTGGGTGATCTCGATCAGCTTCTCGCGAGCCAGTTCGAGCATCGCCAGGAAATGCACGACCAGGCCGGGCACGCCCATCTCGGCGGCGAACAGGGTCTCGAACTGGACGAAGCCGCCGCGCTCCCGCAGAACGCGCAGGATGATGCCCATGTGCTCGCGCACCGACAGTTCCTCGCGGGCGATCTTGTGGTGCTTCTTCAGGCCGGCCTGGCGGATGATCGCCAGCCAGGCGTCCTTCAGGTCGTCGACCGAGACTTCCGGCAGGCGGACGTAGAGCGACTTCTCGACCAGCGTCTCGACCCAGAAGAATTCGCGCCCGGCCTGCGGCTGCTCGTTGAGCCGCTGGCCGGCGAGCTTCATCTGCTCGTATTCCATCAGCCGGCGCACCAGTTCGGCACGCGGGTCTTCCGCCTCGTCGCCGTCGGCCAGCTTGGGCCGCGGCAGCAGCATGCGCGACTTGATCTCGATCAGCATCGCCGCCATCACCAGGTAGTCGGCCGCCAGTTCGAGATTGCCGGCCCGCATGCTGTCGATGTAGTCGAGGTACTGGCGGGTCAGCGGCGCCATCGGGATGTCGAGGATGTCGACGTTGGCCTTGCGGATCAGGTAGAGCAACAGGTCGAGCGGCCCCTCGAAAGCGTCGAGCATCACCGCCAGGGCATCGGGCGGGATGTACAGATCCTGCGGCAACTGGTCGAGCGGCTGACCATAGACCAGCGCCACCGGCTCGAACAGCGCCGCCTGCGGGGCGTCGACAGCCGTGTTCATCGCTGGCGCCCGCCGAAAATCCGCAAGGGCACCATCAGCCGCGGGCCAGCCCCATCGCAGCGCGCACGTCGCGCATGGTTTCGCCTGCCAGTTGGCGTGCCTTGTCGCAGCCGGCGACGACGATGTCACGTAGCAGCGCCGGGTTATCGAGGTAGATCTGGGCGCGCTCGCGCATCGGTACCTGTTCGCGCAGGATGCCGTCGATCACCGGCTGCTTGCAGTCGAGGCAGCCGATACCGGCCGTGGTGCAGCCCTGCTGCACCCATTCCTTGGTGGCGACGTCGGAATAGACCAGATGCAGCTGCCACACCGGGCAGCGGGCCGGGTCGCCCGGATCGGTACGGCGCACGCGCTGAGTATCGGTCGGCATGCTTCGCACCTTCTTGCTCACCGCTTCCGCGGATTCGCGCAGGGTGATGGTGTTGCCGTAGGACTTCGACATTTTCTGGCCGTCGAGGCCGGGCATTTTCGATTCCTCGGTCAGCAGGTAGCCCGGTTCGACCAGGATCATCTTGCCGGTGCCTTCGAGCGAACCGGCCAGCCGCTCGCGGTCGACGGCCGACAGGCTGTCGATTTCGTGCAACAGCGCCTTGCCGCGCGCCAGCGCTTCCTTGTCGCCGTTCTGCTGGAAGCGCGTGCGCGCCTCCTTGTAGCTGCGCCGGTTCTTGCTGTTCAGCGTCGCCAGCGCCGCCTCGACCTTCTCCGCGAAACCCGGCTCGTAGCCGTACATGTGGTTGAAGCGGCGGGCCAGTTCGCGGGTGAATTCGACGTGCGGAACCTGGTCCTCGCCGACCGGCACCTTGTCGGCGCGGTAGATCAGGATGTCGGCGCTCATCAACAGCGGATAGCCGAGGAAGCCGTAGGTGGTGAGGTCCTTGCCGGCCAGCTTCTCCTGCTGGTCCTTGTAGGTCGGCACGCGCTCGAGCCAGCCGAGTGGCGTCATCATCGACATCAGCAGATGCAGTTCGGCGTGCTCCGGCACCTGCGACTGGATGAACAGGGTCGCCTTGTTCGGATCGACCCCAGCGGCCAGCCAGTCGACCAGCATGTCCCAGGACGCCTGCTCGATACCCTGCGGATCGTCGTAATGCGTGGTCAGCGCATGCCAGTCGGCAACGAAAAACAGGCAGGGATACTCATCCTGGAGCTTGACCCAGTTCTTGAGCACGCCGTGGTAATGGCCAAGGTGGAGGGCGCCGGTCGGGCGCATGCCGGAAAGAACACGTTCTGCGTACATGGTCGATCAATAAAGTCCGAAAATCGCTTCGATGAGACGCGCCGAGAAGCTCACCAGCGGCGTCATGACCTCGCCGAGAATGCCGGAGAACAACAACAGCAGCAAAATGGGGAAGCCCCACGGTTCAATCCGGGCGAACTGCCAGGCCAGGCGGTGCGGCAGCAGGCTGACGGCAACCCGCCCACCATCGAGCGGCGGCAGCGGTAGCAGGTTGAGCACCATCAGCACGCAATTGACGACGATGCCGACCTTGCTCATCTCGGAGAGCGGCAGCGTGAACACGTTGCTCGGCAGTTCCCAGGCCAGTTTCAGCAGCAAGGCCCAGCAGCAGGCCATGAACAGGTTGGCGCCGGGACCAGCCAGGGCCACCCACAGCATATCGCGCTTGGGATTGCGCAGGCGGCTGAAATCGACCGGCACCGGTTTGGCATAACCGAACAGAAAAGAACCGCCGGAAAACAGCAGGATCACCGCCGGGATCAGGATGGTGCCGATCGGGTCGATGTGGCGCACCGGGTTGAGGCTGATCCGCCCCAGCATCCACGCCGTCGGGTCGCCGAAATGACGTGCTGCGTAGCCGTGCGCCGCCTCATGCAGGGTGATAGCGAAAATCACCGGCAGCGCGGCAACGGCGATGGTCTGGATCAGGGCGTTGAGATCGAACATGCTCAGTCGAATCCGAATGGGGCCAGCGCGCCACGGCCGGCGCGGATCAGTTCCGGCACCTTGCCGGTCAGGTCGATGACAGTGGTCGGCTCGTGGCCGCAGTGGCCGCAATCAAGGATCAACTCGACCTGTTCGTCGAGGCGCTCCTGGATCTCCCAGCCTTCGGTCAGCGGCGCCTCGTCACCCGGCAGCTGCAGGGTCGTCGTCAGCAGCGGCTCGCCCAGTTCCTCGAGCAAGGCCAGCGCCACCGGATGATCGGGCACGCGCAGGCCGATAGTCTTGCGCTTCGGGTGCAGCACGCGGCGCGGCAATTCCTTGGTGCCTTCGAGGATAAAGGTGTAGCTGCCCGGCGTGGTGGCCTTCAACAGCCGGTACTGGGCGTTGTCGACACGGGCGAAATGAGCGATTTCCGACAGATCGCGGACCATCAGCGTCAGGTGATGGCGCTCATCGATCTGGCGGATCAGGCGGATGCGGTCCATCGCATCCTTGTCGCCGAGATGACAGCCCAGCGCGTAGCAGGAATCGGTGGGCAGGACGACCACATCGCCGTTGCGGATGAATTCGGTGGCCTGCACCAGCAACCGGGGCTGCGGGGAATCCGGATGGATATTGACAACGCGGGCCATGGCTTAGCGGAGCAGGCGCCAGACCGGCTTCAGGTCTTCTGGCAACTGTGGCAGCTTGCCGAGATCGACGTAACTCTCCATCGGGCCGTGAAAATCCGAACCGCGCGAGGCATACAAGGCATAGCTGCGAGCCAGCCGGGCGAAGTGCAGCACGTGGTCGGGCGAATGGCTGCCGCAAGTGACCTCGATACCCTGCCCGCCCAGATCCTTGAAGTCGTCGAGGAACTTGCGCATGTCACCGCCGGACATCTTGTAGCGGCCCGGATGGGCGACCACGGCGACGCCGCCGGCGCCGCGGATCCAGCCGACCGCGTCGGCCAGCGTCGCCCAGCGGTGGTCGACGTAGCCCGGCTTTCCCGGCGTCAGGTAATGCTGGAACACGCCCGGCACGTCGCGGGCGATGCCGATCGACACCAGATAGCGGGCGAAATGGGCGCGCGACACCAGGCTCGGGTTGGTGACGAAGCACAGCGCGCCTTCATAGACATCGGGGATGCCGATCGCCGCCAGCGCCGCGCCCATGCGCTTGGCGCGCTCGATGCGGCCGTTGCGCAGCTCGTCGAGGCCGGCGCCGAGGACCGGGTCGTCGGCAGCGAAACCGAGGCCGACGATGTGGATCGGCACGCCCTGCCATTCGATGGAAATCTCGACGCCGTCGACGAAGCCCATGCCGGCTTCCGTGGCCGCCGCGCGGGCGGTGGTCAGGCCGCCGAGATCGTCGTGATCGGTCAGCGCCCACAGGTCGACGCCATTGGCCGCCGCCCGCCGCGCCACCACTTCGGGAGGCAGCAGGCCGTCGGAGACGATCGAATGACAATGGAAGTCGAAATTGGCAGGATTCACGAAGGGCAGATACCGGGCAAACGGAAAGTCTATCATGAAGGGCGCTTGTGGCCGGTTTCCCCGCTGCGGCGCGGCAGGGCAATCGCACGAAGCCACCCTTGCTGCGCCACGAAATAGTCGTTGACGATCAATCGGTTAGGCGGGGGCTGTTCACAGCGCCTTGAAGTGTGTAGTTTTCTGTCTTTTTGGTGATGCCATGAAGACAGCAAGCGCCCTGCGTCTGGC
>JAVBRT010000022.1:0-12465 GCA_031547725.1 Azonexus sp.
CCAGGCGGCGACGTCGGCGTAGTCGGCGAAGACGGTTTCGGCGATGGCGACGACGCTCTTCTCCTGGAACACCCGGTTGTGCCGGCCGCGCCCGAGCAGCCACAGCCAGGGGACCAGCGTCAGGCGGTAGCGGCACAGACCTCCGTCGGCGCCGAGCTTCTCCGCCCGGCGCACGTAGCCGCTGCGCGGGTATTCGCTACCGTCGGCGAGCCGGGTGTGCAGGGTGGCGGCGCGGCCGAGGAAGGTCTTGAGTTCGTGCAGCGAATCCGTTGTGAGGAGGTCGATGCAGTATTCGAAACCGCCCGAGAGTTGCTCTTTGCCCCACCAGGCTTCGACGGCCAGCTCCGGGCCGGCTCCGTCCACCCACTCCAGCGCATAGAGACGGGTCTCGGCGGTGAAGAAGCCGGATAGAAAATCGGATTGCATGGGGGGCTCCAGGCGTGAACGAGAGACTTCGGATTATGCAATTGTATTTTAAGCATGGCAAATGATTGGCGGTTCTCGCCTATTTTCCGGCAATAGCGAGGCGTTCCCGACCTGTTCGCCGACGGCTGACCGCATCGGGCCTCTGCTAGAATCGATCAGGATAATGTTCCAGGTTCGATCGTGACTCGTGACTCCCCTGCTGCTTTCCCACTACACCGCCACCACCTGTCTCGGCCGCGGCCTCGACGCCACCCGCGAGGCCCTGCGCAGCGGGCGTAGCGGCCTTGCCCCCTGCGCCTTCGAGACGGTCCGCCTCGATACCTGGCTGGGCGAGGTCGCCGGCGTCGATGCGGTCCGCCTGCCCGAGGCGCTGGCCCGCTACGACTGCCGCAACAACCGGCTGACCCTGCTCGGCCTGGAAAGCGACGGCTTCGCCGAACGCGTCCGCCTCGCCGCCGAGCGCTACGGGCGCGACCGGGTCGGCGTCTTCCTCGGCACCAGCACCGCCGGCATCCTGCAGACCGAACTCGCCTACCGCCGCCGCGATCCCGACAGCGGCGCGCTGCCGGCCGACTTCAACTACCGCTGCACGCACAACTCCTTCTCGCTGGCCGAGTTCACCCGCGACTACTTCGGCCTCGAAGGCATCGCCATGGCCATTTCGACCGCCTGCTCCTCGAGCGCCAAGGTATTCGCCGCCGCCGCCCGCCAGCTGGCTCTCGGCAGCATCGACGCGGCCATCGTCGGCGGCGTCGATTCGCTGTGCCTGACCACGCTGTACGGCTTCTCCTCGCTCGAACTGACGTCGGCGGCGCCGTGCCGGCCCTACGATCCGGCGCGCAACGGCATCTCCATCGGCGAAGGCGCCGCCTTCGCGCTGCTCGAACGGCCGGCCGGCATCCTGCCCGGCGCCGTGCTGCTGCTCGGCGCCGGCGAATCGAGCGACGCCTACCACATGTCCTCGCCGCACCCGGAAGGCCTCGGCGCCCGCCTGGCGATGAGCGCGGCCCTGCGCTCGGCCGGCCTGGCGGCGGCCGACATCGACTACATCAACCTGCACGGCACCTCGACGCCGGCCAACGACGCCGCCGAAGGCAAGGCCATCGCCGCGCTGTTCGGCGAGCGCGTGCCGTGCAGCTCGACCAAGGGTGCCACCGGCCATACCCTCGGTGCCGCCGGCGCCGTCGAGGCGGTGATCTGCGCCCTGGCCATGAGCGAGTGCCTGCTGCCCGGCAGCCCCGGCACCGCGGCGCTCGACCCGGCGATCCCGATCCAGTACGTGCTCGAGAGCCGGCCGGCCGCCGTCCGCCACACCCTGTCCAACTCCTTCGGTTTCGGCGGCAGCAACTGCAGCCTGGTTTTCGGAGTCGCCGCATGAATCCGCCCCTGTCCGCCTGCATTTCCGGCATCGGCTTCCTCGCCCCGGGCCTGCCCGACTGGCCCAGCGCCCGCGCCGTGCTACGCGGCGAGACGGCCTACGCCGCCGCCCCGAGCGTCCTGCCGGCGCCGGCCATCCTGCCGCCGGCCGAGCGCCGGCGGGCCAGCCGGGTGGTCAAGCTGACCCTGGCCATCGGCCTCGAAGCCGCCGCCCACGGCGGCGCCGACGCCGCCACGCTGGCCACAGTCTTTTCCGCTTCCGGCGCCGACGGCCACAATTGCCACGCCCTGTGCGAGCAACTGGCCAGCGACGACCGGCAGATATCGCCGACCCGCTTCCACAATTCGGTCCATAACGCCGCCGCCGGCTACTGGGGCATCGCCACCCGCGCCATGGCGCCGTGCCAGGTGCTGTGCGCCTACGATGCCAGCTTCGGCGCCGGCCTGCTCGACGCCCTCGGCCAGGTCGCGCTCGACGGCCAGCCGGTGCTGCTGATCGCCTACGACAGCGAGTATCCCGAGCCGCTGCACGCCACCCGGCCGGTACCCGACGTCGGCGGCGTGGCCCTGCTGCTGACGGCGGAAGCCACGAGCCACAGCCTGGCCCGCCTGACCCTGACGCCGACCCGCGCCGCCGCCGAGCGGCTGGCCGATCCGGCGCTGGAAGCCCAGCACCTGGCGATTCCGGCGCTGCGCGCCCTGCCGCTGCTGCAACGCCTGGCGCGCGGCGAATACGGCACCGTGGTGGTCGACTACCTGCCGCCGCTGCAACTGCAACTGGCGCTCGCCCCGTGCTAGGGCCGGCCACCGCCGGCGGCACGGCGACAGCCACGGATGCGCTCCTCGATCGCGCCGGCATCGCCGCCCGCATTCCGCACCAGGGCAGCATGTGCCTGCTCGACGCGGTACTTGCCTATTCGGACACCACCATCGACTGCCGCGCCGACAGTCACCGCGATCCGGCCAATCCGCTGCGCGCCGACGGCCGCCTCGGCGCCGCCACCGGCATCGAGTACGCCGCCCAGGCGATGGCCGTGCATGGCGCCCTGCTGGCCGGGAGCAACGACGCACCGCGTCAGGGCTACCTGACCAGCGTGCGCGGCGTCGGCCTGCGGGTCGAACGCCTGGACGACCTGGCCGGGCCGCTGGAAATCCGCGCCGAGCGCCTGTCAGGCGACGCCAACCATATCCTTTACCAGTTCTCGCTGCATCACGCCGGGCGCTTGCTGCTCGACGGCCGCGCCGCCGTCGTGCTCGATGCCGAGGCCTTGCCGGAAACCCGCTCATGAAACGCGCCCTCGTCACCGGCGGCAGCGGCGGCATCGGCGCCGCCATCTGCCGGCGCCTCGCCGCCGACGGCCATCACGTCATCGTCCATGCCAACCGCGGCCGGGCCAAGGCCGAGGCCATCGTCGCCGACATCGTCGCCGGCGGCGGCTGTGCCGAGGCCATCGCTTTCGACGTCGCCGACCGGGCGGCGACAGCGGCTGCACTGGAAGAACTGCTGGCGCAAGGACCGATCCAGATCCTGGTCAACAACGCCGGCATCCATGCCGATGCGGTTTTCCCCGGCATGAGCGCCGAGCAATGGCATGGCGTGATCGATGTTTCGCTGCACGGCTTCTTCAACGTCACCCAGCCGCTCAGCCTGCCGATGATCCGCACCCGCTGGGGCCGCATCATCAACATTTCCTCGGTCGCCGCCATCGCCGGCAATCGCGGCCAGGTCAATTATTCGGCGGCCAAGGGCGCGCTGCACGCGGCCACCAAGTCGCTGGCGCTGGAAGTGGCCAGCCGCGGCATCACGGTCAATGCCGTGGCGCCCGGCGTGATCGCCACCGAGATGAGCGACGGCGCCTTCGACGCCGAGACGATCAAGAAGCTCGTCCCGATGCAGCGCGCCGGCCAGCCGGAGGAGGTCGCCGAGCTGGTCGCCTTCCTCGCTTCCGAGCAGGCCGCCTACATTTCCGGCCAGATCGTTTCGATCAACGGCGGCATGATTTGAACGCCGGCCCAACACCAAAAATGCAATTTCTGTAAAATATGTCATCCGCAATCAACGACCAGAGGCGCTGAGATTTTCTTCGGCCCCGCCTGACACCGCCCCACGTCGGACACACCATGGCCAATACGCTTTACGATCTGCTCGAAGTCAGCCGGACGGCCTCCGGCGATAGCATCGCCGCCAACTACAAGCGCTTGCAGACCGCCTATTCGGCACCGGCGGCGGCCGGCGACGAAAGCACCCTGCATCGCCTGATCGCCATCAAGGAAGCCTACGCCACGCTGTCCGATCCGCTCCGCCGCCAGCGCTACGACGACGGCCTGGCGGAACGCGAAGCCCGGAGCGAAACGCCAGCCGCCGGCAGCGGCGGCCTCAAGTGGCTGATGCTGCTCGCCGTTCTCGGCGTCACCGGCTTCGCCACGCACAAGTACTCGGTCAACCAGGAACAGGCCGCCGCCCAGGAGAGACTGCGCCTGCAGGCCGAACAAGCCGCCGCCGAGGCCCGCCTGGCGCAGATCGAGGCCCAGCGCCGGCGCGAGGAACGCCTGGCGGCCGAGCGCGAGGAACGGCAGCGGCGGGAAACCGAAAGCCGCGAGCGCATGGAGCAGGAACAGGCGCTCAACTACAGCCGCCAGGTGTCGCGCGATCTCGAACGGGCCGAGGACAAGGCGCGCGACCAGGAAAGACAGCAGCTGGCGCGCGACGAACGGCAGAAGGCGCAGGCCGAACGCCAGCGCCAGAGCGAAGCCGAACGCCAGCTGGCCCGCGAGCAGGCTTTCCTGCGCCAGCGCGCGGCGGAAAAGAACCGCTACTACTGAGCCCCGACGGCGCCCGCTGCGGCGGGCGCCTTGAGCGGCCTCCCCACCAGTCCCTGGCGCCGCCCGCCGCTTGCTGCGAGCACGCCTTAAGCCGAGCGGACGATCAGTTCCTTCAGCCGCGCCAGCTTCGGCGCCACCATCGGCACCGTCAGCATGGTGCTGGCGACGGCCATCAGCAGCAGGGCGGTGAAGGCCTCGTTGGTGATGATCTGGCGGTCGAGCAGGATGTTGGCGAAGATGATCATGATCAGCGCCTTGGTCTGCAGCAGCCAGCCGATGATGCTGGCTTCGCCCGCTTCCCAGTTGAGGATGCGGCCGGCCAGACGGACGCCGAGCAGCTTGCCGCCGATCGAGGCGACGAGCAGCAGGGCCGCCGCAATGAATACCGCCTCGCCGCCGACCGCCCAGTTGGTGCGCAGGCCGGTGCTGAGGAAGAAGACCGGCATGAAGGCGAGCAGCACGTGGTGGCGCAGCTGGTCCATCTTTTCCTGGTCGAACCAGTCGGCGTCGATGGTCGCCCCGGCGAGGAAGGCGCCGACCATGAAGTGCAGGCCGGCCCAGTCGGCGCCGAAAGCGCAGGCGGCCAGCCAGATCAGCGCCACGTACCAGCGGTCGCGCTCGGCCAGGGCCCGCATCAGGCGGCGGAAGCCCCAGGCGATGAAGAAGAAGGCGACGAGGAAAATGAACTGTTTGCCGACCCGTTGCCAGTCCATCAGGATCAGCGCCAGCACGCCCCAGATGGCGATGTCGTCGAGGCTGGCGTAGCGCAGGATGCGCTGGCCGACCGGCTGGCGCAGGATGTCGAGTTTTTCCATCAGCAGGATCAGGATCGGCAGCGCCGTCACGGCGCAGGCCATGCCGACGCCGAGCACGAACTGCCAGGTCAGCGCCCGCGGTCCCATCCAGCCGTCGAAGCCGAGCAGGACGGCGGCGGCCAGGCAACCGAACAAGAGCGGCATGCCGAGCGCCAGGCCGGCGGTGATGCCGCTCTCGCGACGATGCGCCCAGGCCTTCTTCAAGTCCAGTTCGACGCCGGCGATCATCACGAACAGCATCACCGCCCACCAGGCGATGCCGTTCAGCGACTGGATCACCGCCGGGTTGAAGACAAACGTGTAGTAGTCGGGAAAGGCGGCGCCGAGGATGCCCGGACCGAGCAAAATGCCGGTCAGGATCTGCACCACCACCAGCGGCGCGTAATAGTCGGTCTTGCCGAAGCGCCAGATCAGCCAGGGCACGGTGAAGATGATCGTCATCGCGATCAGGAAGATTTCGGTGGTGTTCATCTCGTCAGCCGCCGCCACAAAAGAAGTGGCAAATGTAGCAGGAAACCGAGGAACAGCCGGGTATGCATCCAGGTCAGCAGGGTGTTGTCGCGCAAGTAGTTGAAATGCGAGACGCCGCCCTCGTCGGCGCGGAAATAGCGCACCGGCGCATCGATGTTGATCGGCCGGACACCGGCCCAGCACAGGCGGACCACGGCCTCCGGGTCGAAGTCGAAGCGGCGCATCCAGCGGTTGCCCCGCATGATGCGGCGCAACGGCGCCACCGGGTAGACGCGGAAGCCATACAGCGAATCGCCGATGCCCATCCACAGCGTCTCCAGGTTGGCCCAGGCGTTCGACACCTTGCGCCCATTGACGCGCAGCGCCGGCGCGTCGGCATCGAACACCGGCTTGCCCAGCACCATGGCCGCCGGTTCGGCCCGCGAGGCGGCCATGAAGGCGGGAATCAGGTCGGCCGGGTGCTGGCCGTCGGAATCCATGGTCAGCGCGTGCGTAAAGCCGGCCGCCGCGGCCTGGTCGAGGCCGGCGAGCACGGCCGCGCCCTTGCCACTGTTCTCGGACAGGACGATGACACGCAGTCCCTCGACCTCGGCGGCGAGCGCCTGCAGCCGCTCGCCGCTACCGTCGGTGCTGCCATCGACCACCACCCACACCGGCGCCCATTGGGCCAGTGCCGCGCGCACCGTGGCGAGCACCTTGGGGCCGGGGTTGTAGCTGGGAATCAGGACGAGGTGTGTGGTCGAGGCGGCGGGCATGGCTTCAGGCGGCAACGGGCGGCGCCAGCTCGGCGCGGAAATAGGCGTCGAGCTCGGCGGTGAAGGCGGCGATGTCGCGCGGCGGCGCGAAGCGCCGGCCGAGGCGGACGCGGCAGTGCAGCGGCAGGCGCGGCGGCCGGAACAGCGGCCAGGCCTTGCCGAGGTAAGGGGTCGAGAACTCGATCAGCAGCGTCTGCACCGGCGCCGCGGCGCGGCCGGCGATCAGGCCGGTGCTCGGGGTGCACGGATCGAGCGGGAAATGCACGGTGCGCGTCCCTTCCGGGAAAATCACCAGCTGCGCCCCGGCCCGCAATTCCTCCCGCGCCCCGAGCACCACTTCGAGCGGTGCGTTGTTGCGGATGTAGCGGGCCAGGCGGGCGGCGGCGCCGAACAGGATGTTGTCCATCAGCGCCGCCTTCATGACGCAGACGGCGTTGGGCAGGCGCGAGACGATCAGCACCGCGTCAAGCAGCGACGGATGGTTGGCGGCGATGACCAGCGGCCCGGCGGCGGGCAGGCGGTCGAGTTCGGCCAGATCGAAGCGGCAGGCGCAGAAAATTTCGAGCAGGCGCAGGTAGAGGCGGAAGCCGACCATGATCGCCCGCCGGCCGACACGCTGGCCGGCCGCCGCCGGCAGCAGCGGCCGCAGCAGCAGGGCGGGCGGCAGCCAGGCCAGGCACAGCAGGGCCAGCAGGCCGAGTCCGAACAGCATTGCCAGCGCCTCGTAGACCCGCCACCCGGGCGGGCCGGGGGGCCGGCAGTCAGTCATTGGCCGGCACGCGGGTGGACGACTCGCCGAGCACCCAGGTGATGGCGATGCCGGCGGCGACATAGTCCTTCTGGCGGACCAGCGGGCTGTCGGCGAAGGTGGCGCCGGAGAGGTTGTCGTAGCGGATGAAGCCGCCGACCCAGTGCTTGGCGAAGCGCTTGGACAGGGCCACCAGGTACTGCATGCCGGCATAGCCGGAATCGGCGGCGTAGGCCGGGCGCGTCGCCGTCGCGTAGCGTGGGTCGACCGAGTAGTAATAGGCGTGCTGGCGCTTGTCGCCCCACAGCGGGCCGGCCAGCAGGCCGAGATTCCAGCCGGGCAGGCCGGGCAGGTCGGTGATGTCCATGTTCAGCTTGGGGTGGAAGACCCAGCCGATGCTCTCCGGCGAGCTTTCGAGCGTCACGGCGGCGCGCAGCGGCAGCAGCAGCTTGACGAAGCGGGCGCGGTTCTCCGAGCGCCACAGCGTCAGGTCGAGCTGCGGACCGATCTCGAAAGTCGTCTCAAGGTCGGGCATGCCGGCGCGGGCCTTGACGTCGTCGCTCGGCGCCGGCGGCGACAGGGCCAGGCTGACGGTCAGCTCGACCCGGTCGGAATCGAACAGGCTGCCGCGAATACCGTGGCGGTCGGCCTTGAAGAAATCGCCGTTGTAGGTGAAATGCGGCACCGGCATCAGGAAATTGTTGGTCTCGTCCGAGCCGCGGTAGGCGGGAAAGCTGAAGGCCGCGGCGCCGACGCCGATTTCCCATAGCGGCTTGTCCTCGGCGGCGCCGGCGCCGGCGGCCAGGCAGCCGGCCACGACAAGTATTCCCAGTTTTCCGATCATGTCCATCAGCGCTCCCCCAGCGCGTGCGAGGCCGTGGCCTCGATTTCGATCAACAGGTCGCGGCGGCAGACATCGGCCTCGACATAAACGATATCGGCCGCCGGGCCGAGCAGTTCGGTCAGCACCGCCGCGATCGGCGGCTGGTCGACGGCGCGGCGCAGATAGACGCGATAGGCCATTTCGCCCAGCGCGTAGTCGCCGGCGCGGGCCAGGCGGTTGGCTTCGCCGACGACGGCGGCGATGTTGGCCAGCGACTCGCGGCACTGCGCGACGACGTCGCCGGGATGCACGGTGCGATGGCCGACGATGCTGGCGGTACCGGAAACGAACAGGATTTCCCGCCCCGGCGGATAGACCAGCGCCGCCCGCGAGAAGGTCGGGCTGCGCGGCCCGTATTCGGCCGGGTAATGGTAGGCGCTGACCTGGCGCGGATTCTCCACCGCCACCGCCGGCACGGCTCCGGCCATGAAGGCGATCGACAGCGGCCCGCCCGCCAGGCCGAGGGCGCAGGCGGCCGGCACGTTGCCGGTGGCGCCGCGGCTGAATTCGAGGAAGGCGTCCTGGCGGCCGATGTTGAACTGGCGATAGCGTTCCAGGCCGTGGCTCTCGCCGTTGATGTCGGCCATGTAGTTCCACACCCGCCACAACTGCGGCAATTCCTGCGCTTCGAGCAGGCGGAAGATGCTCCGGTAGGCTTCCTCGCCGGCCGCCTGCAGCGGCGTGCGGCCGTTCTCGCCGACGAACAGCGCCTCGTCCAGTTCGAGCACGCCATAGAGCACGTCGCCGCTGCGCCGCCAGACGATGCCCTCGCTTTCGCCAGCGCTGACCGGCAAGCTGCTCAGCCAGCACTCGCCGAGCAGCGCCACGTCATGGCCGGGCAGCGCCGCCGTCAGGCGCTGTTCCGGCCAGTCGGCGGCAGAGGCGGCGGCGGCCGGGCCGAGCAGGGCGCCGCCGAGCAGCGCCGCGGTTTCACGTGAAACCGGCGCGGACTCGGAACGGACACATCGGGTCAGGAGTTGCAGGGACACTAGGCGTTGTTCATGGCCGGATCGTCGACCCGGCGGATGTTGAAGCGCCGCCGCTTCCAGCCCATGAAGGCGCGCTTCGGCTGGCCGATGCTGGCGATGTAGTAGAGCAGTTTGAACATCTTGATCGAGCGCCAGATCGGCGTCTTGCCGAAGATGTCGCCGGCCAGCACCGACAGCAGCGCTTCCTCGACCCGGAAAATGTTCTTCGGATACATGAAGAAGTCGCGCATGATCGGATTGGTGATCCGGTAGATGAACCAGGAGAATTCCTTGGGCCCGTGCTTCATCAACCGGTCGAAGCGCCGCAGCGCCGCCGCCGCCTCGGCCGGGCGCTTGAGGCAGGTGTCGATGGCTTCGGCGCCGATGACGCCGCTGTTCATCGCCAGCAGCACGCCGGACGAGAACACCGGGTCGATGAAGGCGTAGGCGTCGCCGAGCAGCAGGTAATTGCTGCCGTGATTGCGCTCGGAAACGTAGGAGAAGTTGCCGGTCGCCTCGACTTCGTTGACCAGGGTCGCCGCCTGCAGCCGTTCGGCCAGCGCCGGGCAGCCGGCGATGCCGTCCATCAGGAACTGCTGCAGGCTGCGCTCGCCCTTGGTTTTCATGAAGTAGGGCCAGGTCACCATGCCGACGCTGGTGACGTCGTTGATCATCGGGATGAACCAGAACCAGCCGTGCTCGAACCAGAAGATGGTGATGTTGCCTTCGGCCTGGCCGTCGTGCCGGCGGGCGCCGGCGAAATGGCCGTAGACCGCCGAGCTGTTGTGCTTCGGGTTGCGGTGCTTGATCTGGAAGCGGTTGGCCAGGAAAGTATCGCGCCCCGAGGCATCGACGACGAAGCGGGCGCGGTAGTCGACCTGGCGGCCGTCGTCGTGCTCGGCGCGGACCATGGCCGTGTTGTCTGGCCGGAAATCGACGGCCCGCGCCTTGCAGCCTTCATGCACCTCGACGCCCTGGCGCTCGGCGTTGCGGATCAGGATGGTGTCGAACTCGGCGCGCCGCACCTGGTAGGCGTAGGGCATGCTTTTGTCCCAGGCCCTGGCGAAGTTGAAAACCTGCGGCCAGTCGTGATGCGGTGAAACGAACTCGGCCCCCCTTTTTTCCATGCCGATGGCCCGCACCTCGTCGGCCACGCCGAGCCGTTCGAACAGCGGCAGATTGGCCGGCAACAGGGATTCGCCGATGTGGAAACGCGGATGCCGCGCCTTTTCCAGCAGCACCACGCGATAGCCCTTCTCGGCCAGCAACGGCGCCACGGTCGTCCCGGCCGGCCCGCCGCCGATGACCAGGACGTCGCACTCGCACGGCGCCATTTCCGTTCTTTCTTCCATCACAAACCACCCCCCTGGGTTTTCCCTGCCGCTGAATGGATTACTTGCCGCTGTAAGTCATGTAGCCGACCGTCTCGGAATGGCCGTCGATCTTGCTGACGGTGCCGCCCTTGGCCCAGTAGACGTAGTACGGTCCGAAGCTCGACCACCAGTAGCGCCAGTAGGGGCCGTCGAGGCGCGGGTTCTCGTTGGTCTGCGGGTGGCCGACGGCCATGATCACCTGCTCGCGGCTCATGCCGCGCAACAGCTGGCCCTTGGCGATGGCGTTGCGGGTGCGGGCCGGGAACTTGGCCAGGCGCGTCTTCGGATCGTCGACGACGACAATCTTGTTGACCCACTGCTCGGTCGTTTCCTGCTCGCGGCCATAGTCGTGGCCGAGGCGCATCGGCTTGCCGTCGACCTCGACATAGGCGCGGTAGCCGTCGATCTTCTTGACCTTGATCGGCGTGCCCACCGGCACGAAAGGCAGCTGGGCGAGGTTGGAGTCGCTGATCCAGTCGCCGGAATAGTGCAGGTTGCAGCAGGCGTAACCGACGCGGACATAGGCTTCGCGGCTCTGCTCGGCGGCGGCCGGCGCCGCTTGGCCGGCGCTGCCGTCGGCTGGCCGGGTGTCGCCGCTTTTGCAGGCGCCGAGCGCGACGAAGACCATGGCTGCGGCCAGCAGCCGGAAAGGCGCGGATATGCAATTCGGTTTCATGTGTGCTCTCCCCAGAACCGGCGGATTATACCGCCGCCGTTGCCGGCGGCGATGGACAGCAAACGACAGATTCCTCGACGGCGGCCTGCACCGCTTTCATGGCCTCGCGCCGGGAAAGTCCGATCCGCGACATCGAAACCAGATTGTCGACCTGCAACTCCGGGCTGAGATGGGGCTTGAGGCCGACCGGCTGACGCGGGTGGCGGGCGAATTCGCGTTTGGCCTTTTCCAGCTGCTCCCTGTTGGCGCTGAAATAGCGGGCGGCGGCGATGGTTTCCGGCAGATGCTTGAGCACGTGCCAGAGGCTCCAGCGGTGTGCCCACAGGCGCTTGGCGAAGCGCCGCCGGTAGCCCTTGCTGTCGTAGAAGCGCTTGACGTGCCAGTTGTACAGCGCGTCCATCTCTTCGCGCGAGGCGAAGCCTTCCGGCAGATAGACGAAATTCAGGCAGTTCATCAGCCGCCAGTCCTCGATCGTCTCGCCGCCGACGCCGCTGGCGCATTCGTCCCAGATCGGCGCGCCATGCAGCGGGCTGAACTTGGTCATGTTCATCTCGTCGAGGTCGAGCGAGAGGATGAAGTCGCTGGTCGTGCGCACCGTTTCCGGCGTCTCGCCGGGCATGCCGAAAATGAACAATCCCTTGGCGCGCAGCCCGGCGGCATGGATCTGGCGTACCGTGTCGCGCACGGCGTCGAGCGTGACGCCGGCCTTGTGCCGCTCCATCATCGCCGGGTCGGCCGACTCGATGCCCATCGACACCATCAGCACGCCGGCCTGCTTCAGCTTGGCCAGCATCTCGTCCGAGGTATGACCGGTGCGGATGGCGCAGTTCCACTGGATGCCGAGCGGCTTCTCGATCAACAGTTCGCACAGATCCATCACCCGCTGCTTCTTGGCGGTGAACAAGTCGTCGTACATGTTGATGTGGTAGACCCCGAACTTGTCCCGCAGGTACTTCATGTGGTCGTAGGTGTATTGCGCCGAATTGGTCTTGTACAGGCGCTCGAACACCGTGCGGTCGCAGAAGGAGCAGGTGTAGGGACAGCCGCGCGAGGTGATCATCGTCGCCCCGTGGCGCTTCTCGTAGGCGAACAGCGGCAGGTGGTAGGCGTGCGGAAAGCCGGCCAGCTTCTCGTAGGCCGGGAAGGGCAG
>JAVBRT010000013.1:0-52905 GCA_031547725.1 Azonexus sp.
CACATCACGCTCAATCTCATCCGGCTTGACCCCACTCCGCGCAAAGGAGGAATCAAAGCTCGCCGCCTCATCGCCGCCACTTCTGATCGCTACCGCGCTCAGATACTCGGACTCGGGTAGATTCGTGCAATTGCCCTGGGCGTGTCCCGGCGAGCCGAATGCCGGGCGGCGACGGGCGGGGCAGCGGTGGCGGCGTGACGATGGCGTCGTCCGGCGGGCTGGTGGATTTGACGAAATCCAATTGAATCAATAGAATGCGCGCCGTGTTGCGGTGCAACATCGGTTCCCGGCCCCGCCCACGGCGGTTTGCCCAGGGATTCCGGCCTTCGCGTTTTTCGCGGCCGCCGATGTCGTGCCCCCTGTAACTGTTCGCCGGCAATGCAGTTCCTTGCCGGTGGCAAAGTGAAGGAGGTCGCATGTTCGCTACGACTATTCTTACTCCCGCTGCCCAGCGGATTTTCCAGGTGACCGGCAGGCTGTTCCGCAAGGCCTTGATGGCTGCCGGTCTGGTTCTCTTGCTTGGCTTGCTTGGCCTGCAAGTGGTTCACGGGGGCGTCGCCGACGCTCTCAAACTATTGTTGCCGCCGGCTGCCGCCAGTGTCGGCGAGGTTCCGGCCGTCGCGGCGGCCAGCGGCGGCGAGGCCGGCACGGAAGCGTCGGCCACGGCGTTGACGCCGCGCATGCAGGGCGCTCTCGATTTCGTCTCGCGCCGCTATCGCGTCGCCGGCGAGGCCTTGCGGCCGATTTTCGCCGCCGCCCAGCTGGCCGGCCGCGAGTTGCATCTCGACCCGCTGCTGATCATCGCCGTGATCGGCGTCGAGTCGGGCTTCAACCCGTTCTCGCAGAGCGTCTATGGCGCCCAGGGGCTGATGCAGGTGGTGCCGCGCTTCCATGCCGACAAGCTGCCGGACGAGGCGGCGCCGGCGGCTTTCCTCGATCCGGTGACCAACGTCCGGGTCGGCGCCAGCGTGCTGCGCGAGTCGATCAGCCGCATGGGCAGCCTGGAGGACGGCCTGCAGCAGTTCGGCGGCGCCGCCAACGATCCGGCGCGGCGCTATTCGAGCAAGGTGCTGGCCGAGAAGCTGCGCCTGGAACAGGCCACGCTGCGCCTGCGCGCCGCCTGATTCCGGCTGCGGCGGCCGGCGCTTGGGCCGGCCGATATTGCGCTGTAATATCCGGCCACGTTTTTTCTCGTGGATCCGGCGATGAACCCGTACCTGTCAGCCTGCCTGCTCGGCGGGGCGCTCCTTTTTTCGACGCTGCCGGCGCGGGCCGCCGAGCCGCCCGCCGTCCCGGCCGTGGCCGGGGCTTGTCCCGGTGCCGCCGGCGGCGATTTCGCGCCTGCCGACATGCCGGCACGGATCGCCGCTTTTCAGGTATTGGCCGAGGAGGCGCTCGGCCTGCGCGAGCAGGCGATTGATTTCCTGGCCGATCTGAAAGCCGCCGATGCCCGCGGCCAGCCGCTGTCCGGTGGGCAATTGCGACGCCTGAACCAGGGGGCCGCGGTGTTGCTGGAGCAGCGCCAGGCGCTGCTGGCCCTGGCCGGCCGCTACGAGTGCTGGCTCGATGTGCCGGTGCCGGCCGATCCGGTGGCGGCGCGGGTGCAGGCGACCGGCATCGCGATGTCGCTGGCGGCGGCGCTGCTGCTCTACGACAACTACCTGACCGCCGTCGGCCTCTACCGGGCGACGCCGGCGCTGCGCCAGCATTTGAACCGCAAGGACCAGGGTTTCGCCATTTCCCAGGGTGAACTGACCCGGATCTCGGCGTCCTTCGCCTCGGCGGTCAATCGCTCGCGGGTGCGCCGCGGGCTGATCTGGCACGAGAACCATGGCCGCCAGCTGCTGGCCGGCTCGGCCAACGGGGACGAGCGCTACGTCGCCGCCCTGGTGGCCCAGAGTCCGTCCTACAACATGGTCCGGCGGGTCCGCCCGGTCGGCTACGCCGAGAACCTGATGGGCTTCTTCGGCGTGCTCTCGGTCGATACCCTGAATCAATTGAAAAACGATGGCGTCAATTTCTTCAGCATGGTCTTCGGCAATGCCGTCGGCCTGGTCGAATCGCGGCGCGGCAAGCTGGATGGGCGGGCGGAGGTGATCGGCAAGGTCGGCGGCGCGCTGCAGGCCGGCGACATCTTGCTGGAGAAGACGCCGTTCCGCCTGACCGACGCTTTCATTCCAGGCCATTGGGGCCATGCCGCGGTGTGGGTCGGCGGCGAGGCGGAATTGCGCGAACTGGGCCTCTGGGAACATCCGGTGGTGCGGCCGCACCAGGAGCGCATCCGCGCCGGGCGCGGCGTCGTCGAGGCGCTGCGCGGCGGGGTCAAGATGAACACGCTGGCCCATTTCGTCAATGTCGACGACCTGGCCGTGCTGCGGCCGCGCACGACCAGCGCGGAAGAGCGGAGGGAAGTGGTGCTGCAGGCGCTGCGCCAGGTCGGCAAGGCCTACGACTTCAACTTCGACGTCGAGTCGACCGACCGCATCGTCTGCTCCGAACTGGTCTATCACGCCTACGGCGACATCCGCTGGCCGACGGCGCGCCATCTCGGCCGGTCGACGGTCAGTCCGGACAACATCGCCGTGCTCGCCACCGGCGACGGGCCGTTCGCGGTGGCCGTGCTCTACCACGACGGCCGCGAAATCGGCGAGGCGCCGGAGCGCTACCTGGAGTCGCTGGTGCAGCGCGAAGTGGTCAGGCTCGCCGGCGGCGGCTAGCCACGGCCAGCAATAGGAACATCAGCGCCAGCGCCGGCCCGTTGCCGAAACGGGCGTAGGGCGTCAGGCCCCGGTAGGCCGTGACCTCGGCCCGCAGCACGCCCTGGGTGAAGGGCGGCAGCTGGGCAGTGACGCTGCCGTCCGGGGTGATCACCGCGGTCATGCCGGTATTGGTCGCGCGCAGCATCGGCCGGCCGCTTTCCAGGGCGCGCAGGCGGGCGATCTGCAGATGCTGCGGCTGCGCCAGCGAGCGGCCGAACCAGGCGGTATTGGAAAGGTTGGCGAGGATGCCGGCCTGCGGCAGGGCAGCGATGATTTCCTCGCCGAAGGCGTCCTCGTAGCAAATGTTGACCGCCACCCGGCGGCCGGCCACGTCGAGCGGCGGCTGCCGCTCCGGGCCGCGCGCGAAGGACGACATCGGGATCGTCGCCAGTTGCATGAACCACGAGAAGCCGGGCGGAATCATCTCGCCGAACGGAACCAGATGCGTCTTGCTGTAGATCTGCAACGGCGAGCGGCCGAGGCTCAGGGCGCTGTTCCAGTAATGCGCGTTGTCGCCGGTCAGGGTGCCGAGGATCAGGTCGCCGCCGTGGCCGGCCGCCGCCGCTTTCAGCGCCTCGACGTAGGCCGGCGGCAACTGTTCGAAGAAGACCGGGATGGCGGTTTCCGGCAGCAAGGTCAGTTGCGCCGGGTGGGTCGCGACCAGTTCGTGGTAGAGATTGAGCGTGCGGACCAGGGCCTCCGGGCGGAATTTCATTTCCTGCGGCACGTTGCCCTGGATCAGCGCGACGCTGATCGGCTCGCCGTCCGGCGCCGTCCAGGCCACCTGGCGCAGGCCGCAGCCGGCGGCGAGAAGGGCGGCGACCGCCAGGGCGCCGCGCCAGCGGCAGAGGAGGAGGGTGCCGCTGAGCACGGCCAGCAGCGACAGGCCATGCACGCCGATCAGCGGCGCGAAGCCGGCCAGCGGGCTGGGCGGCGTCTGCGAATAGCCAACGGCCAGCCAGGGAAAGCCGGTGAAGATCCAGCCGCGCAGCCAGTCCCCGGCGGCGACCAGGGCGGCGAAGAACAGCGCCTGGCGCCAGGCGGCCGCCGGTTGCCAGCGCTTGAAGGCGGCGCCGGCGAGCAGCGGGAACAGCGCCATCACGGCGCAGAACAGGAAGGCGGCGACGCCGGCCAGCCACCAGGGCATGCCGCCGAAGACCGAGAGGCTGACGTAGACCCAGGAGACGCCGCCGAGGAAGAAACCGAGGCCGAAGGCGAAGCCGGTCGCCGCCGCCTGGCGGACATCGGCGGCGCGGCGCAGCAGTAGCAAGAGGCCGAGCCAGACCGGCGGCGCCAGCCAGAACAGCTCGCAGGGCGCGAAAGCCAGTACGCCGGCCGCGCCGAGGCCGGCGGCAACCAGCAGGCGGGCCGTCAGCCCGGCTGGCAAGCGAGCCGCCAGGCTCCTAACCGGCGGTGTCGGCACCGTTTTCGACCGGGGGCGGGGGATCGACGAGCAGGGTGTACAGCCGGCGGCTGTCGGCGCGCAGCACCTGGAAGCGCAGGCCGTCGATGACGACGCTTTCGTTGCGTTTCGGCACGCGGCCGAGGTGGCGCAGCAGCAGGCCGCCGACGGTGTCGAACTCGGCGTCGGAAAAAGCGGTGGCGAAGGCGGCGTTGAAGTCGGCGATGGCGGTGTGCGCCTTGACCCGGAAGCGGCCGGCCGAGTCGCGGCGGATGTTGTCGTGCGCCTCGTCGAAATCGTATTCGTCGGCGATGTCGCCAACGATCTGTTCGAGTACGTCCTCGATGGTGACCAGTCCGGCGACGCTGCCGAATTCGTCGACGACGATGGCCATGTGGTTGCGCGAGACGCGGAACTCGCGCAGCAGCACGTTGAGGCGCTTCGATTCGGGAACGAAGACGGCCGGCCGCAGCCAGTCGCGCAGCGCGAAGCCGGCGTCGTCGCGGACGCGCAGCAGGTCTTTGGCGAGCAGGATGCCGAGCACGTCGTCGCGGTCGCCGTCGATGACCGGAAAGCGCGAGTGGGCGGTGGCGATCACCACCGGCAGGATGTCGGCGAGCGGCGCGCCGACGTCGATGACTTCCATCTGGGCGCGCGGCACCATGACGTCGGCGACGCGGGTTTCCGAGGCCGCCAGCGCGCCTTCGATGATGGTCAGCGCGTCGCCGTCCATCAACCGGCGTTCGTGGGCGTTGTGCAGAATCTGGATGAGCTGGGCGCGGTCTTCGGGCTCGCGCAGCAGGAAGGAAGTCAGGCGTTCGACGAAACTCGGTTTGCTGTCGCTGTCCATGATGGTGGTCAGGCCGCGTAGGGGTCGGGGTAGCCCAGCGCGGCGAGAATCTCCCTCTCTTCGTCTTCCATGGCCTGGGCGTCTTCGTCATTGTCATGATCCCGGCCTTGCAAATGCAGCATACCATGCACCGTCAGGTGGGCGTAATGCGCCGCCAACGGCTTGTTCTGCTCGGCCGCCTCGCGCGCCACGACGCTCGGGCAGATGATCAGGTCGCCCATGACCAGCGGCTCGCTTTCGTAGGGAAAGGACAGGACATTGGTGGCGTAGTCCTTGCCGCGGTATTCCCGGTTCAGCTCGCGACCCTCGCCGGCGTCGACGAGGCGGATGGCGATCTCGCCGCCGCCCTGCAGCGCCGCCCGCGCCCAGCGGACGAAATCGGCGCGCACGGGCAGGCCGTCGCGGCTGCAGGCGTATTGCACGGACAGGTTAAGACGCTTGCTGGCTGCGTTTTTCATAGGCTTCGACGATGCGGGCGACCAGCGGGTGGCGCACCACGTCTTCCTTCTTGAAATGGGTGAAGGCCAGGCCGCGCACGCCGTCGAGCACGTCCATGGCCTCTTTGAGGCCGCTCTTGTGGCCCTTGGGCAGGTCGATCTGGGTGATGTCGCCGGTGACGACGGCCTTGGCGCCGATGCCGATGCGGGTCAGGAACATCTTCATCTGCTCCGGCGTGGTGTTCTGCGCCTCGTCGAGGATGATGAAGGCGTGGTTCAGCGTCCGGCCGCGCATGAAGGCCAGCGGCGCGATCTCGATGGCGTGCTTCTCATAGAGCTTGCTGACGCGGTCGTGGCCCATCAGGTCGTAGAGCGCGTCGTAAAGCGGGCGCAGGTAGGGGTCGATCTTCTGCGTCAGGTCGCCGGGCAGGAAGCCGAGGCGCTCGCCGGCCTCGACCGCCGGCCGGGTCAGGATGATGCGCTCGACCAGGTCGCGCTCGAAGGCGTCGACCGCCGAGGCGACGGCGAGATAGGTCTTGCCGGTACCGGCCGGGCCGATGCCGAAAGTGATGTCGTGTTCCTGGATCGCCTTCAGGTAGGCGACCTGGCGCGGCGTGCGGCCGTGCAGTTCGGTCTTGCGGGTGATCAGCTGCGGCCCGTCGGTCAGGCCACTGGCATTGATGCGACGGACCGGGGCGTTGAGCAGCTCGATCAGGCCGAGCTGGATTTCGTCGACCGACAGCGGCGCCCGCGCCATGGCGTAGAAGTGGCGGATGGCGTCGGCCGTCAGCTGGGCCTTGTCGCCGCTGATCGAGAAACGTTCGGCGCGGCGGCGGATGACGACGTCGAAGCCGGTCTCGATCTGGCGGATGTTCTCGTCGAGCGGCCCGCACAGATTGGCCAACAGGGTGTTGTCGATCGGCGCCAGGGCGAACTCGACCGGCCGGTTCTTCGGCGGCGATTTAGTCTTCGCGGATGACAATTTCGCCTCGCAGGCTGTGCGGCAGGGCCGCGGTGATGCGGACGTCGACGAAGGTATGGGTCAGTCGTGGGTGGCCGACGAAGTTCACGATGCGGTTGTTGTCGGTGCGCCCGGCCAGTTCGCCGGCGTCCTTCTTCGACAGGCCCTCGACCAGCACGCGCTGGACGCTGCCGACCATGGCCTGGCTGACGTTCTGCGCCAGTTCGTCGATGCGCTTCTGCAAGCGCGCGAGGCGGGCCGACTTGACCTCGGCCGGCGTCTCGTCGGCCAGTTCCAGCGCCGGCGTGCCCGGACGCGGGCTGTAGATGAAGGAGAACGATGCGTCGAAGCCGACGTCGTCGATCAGCTTCATGGTCTTTTCGAAATCGCCGTCCGTCTCGCCGGGAAAACCGACGATGAAATCGGTCGACAGCGCGATGTCCGGCCGCGCGGCGCGCAGCTTGCGCACCACGGACTTGTATTCGAGCGTCGTGTAGCCGCGCTTCATCGCCGCCAGCACGCGGTCGGAGCCGGCCTGCACCGGCAGGTGCAGATGCGAGACCAGCTTCGGCACCTTGGCGTAGGCGTCGATCAGGCGCTGGCTCATCTCGCACGGGTGCGAGGTGGTGTAGCGGATGCGCTCGATGCCCGGGACATCGGCGATGTACTCGATCAGCAGCGCCAGGTCGGCCTGCTCGTCGCTGTCGTCCAGGTCGCCGCGATAGGCGTTGACGTTCTGGCCGAGCAGCGTGACTTCCTTGACGCCGTGCGCGGCCAGGTCGGCAACTTCAGTCAGCACGTCGGCGAACGGCCGCGAGACTTCGTTGCCGCGGGTGTAGGGCACGATGCAGTAGGTGCAGAACTTGGAGCAGCCTTCCATGATCGAGACGAAGGCCGAAGCGCCCTTGACCTCGGCTGGCGGCATGGCGTCGAATTTCTCGATTTCCGGGAAGGAGACGTCGACCGCCGCCTTGCCGCCGCTCTTTCGCTCGGCGATCAGCTGCGGCAGGCGGTGCAGGGTCTGCGGGCCGAACACCACGTCGACGTACGGCGCGCGGGCGACGATGGCTTCCCCTTCCTGGCTGGCGACGCAGCCGCCGACGCCGATCACCAGCTCCGGCTTGAGTTTCTTCAGGTGCTTGACCCGGCCAAGGTCGTGGAACACCTTCTCCTGCGCCTTCTCGCGCACCGAGCAGGTGTTGAACAGGATGATGTCGGCTTCCTCGGGATTGTCGGTCTTGACGACCCCTTCGGCGGCGTTGAGCACGTCGGCCATCTTGTCCGAATCGTACTCATTCATCTGGCACCCGAAGGTGCGGATGAACAATTTCTTGGGCATGGAGTGACTTCTTGGAACGGGGCGTCGTTGGACAGCCGGACTGCGGAAAAGTCGCCGATTATATCGCGGTTGACCGGCTCGCCACCGCTCCTCTATAATCCGCGCCCTCTAGCGTGGTGATGTAGCTCAGACGGTTAGAGCGATGGATTCATAACCCATAGGTCGGCAGTTCGATTCTGCCCATCACCACCACTTTTCACCTGTTCGCTACCGTGTCGTTCCGGCACTGTTCGCCGAGTTCCGGGTGACAGGCGGACCAAGCCTCCTTTGTTTGCTGGATGGCGACTGGATGCACGATGCAGCTTGCCTTCTGCCTCTACAAATATTTTCCCTACGGTGGTTTGCAGCGCGACTTTCTGCGCATCGCCCTGGCATGTCAGGCGCGTGGCCATGCCGTTCGCGTCTACACGCTGAGCTGGGACGGCGAAGCGCCCGACGGTTTCGAGGTCGTCCGGGTGCCGGTCAAGGCGCTGACCAATGCGCGGCGTTACGGGAAATTCACCGCCTGGGTGGCGGCTGATCTCCGCCGCCGGCCGGCGGCGCGCGTCGTCGGCTTCAACAAGATGCCGGGTCTCGACCTCTATTTCGCCGCCGACCCCTGCTACGAGGACAAGGCGCGGACGCTGCGCAATCCTTTCTACCGCCTGTCCGCGCGCTATCGCCATTTCGCCGCCTACGAGCGGGCGGTCTTCGCACCGGAGAGCCGGACCGAAATCCTGATGATCTCGCAGGTCCAGCAGCCGTTGTTCGAAAAGCACTATGGCACGCCGCCGGCGCGTTTCCATCTGCTGCCGCCGGGCATCGCGCTCGACCGGCGGGCGCCGCCGGAGGCGCCGCAAATCCGTGCCGAGTTCCGTGCCGAGTTCGGGCTGGCCGATGCCAATCTGCTGTTGCTGCAGGTCGGCTCCGGTTTCAAAACCAAGGGGTTGGACCGCTCGTTGCAGGCGCTGGCCAACCTGCCCGACGAACTACGCCGGCGCGCGCGCCTGATCGCCATCGGCCAGGACGAGCCGAGCGCCTTCCTGCGCCTGGCGCGCACGCTCGGCGTGGAACGGCAAGTCAGCATCCTGCCGGGCCGTGGCGACATCCCGCGCTTCCTGCTCGGCGCCGACCTGCTGGTGCATCCGGCCTACAACGAGAATACCGGCACCGTGCTGCTCGAAGCCCTGGTCGCCGGCCTGCCGGTACTCTGTTCGGCGATCTGCGGCTACGCCCATTACATCGACGAGGCGAAGGGCGGGCGGGTGATTCCGGAACCGTTCGCGCAGGCGGCCATGGACGGCTTGCTGCGCGAGATGCTGGCCGACCGCGAGCAGCGTGCCGCCTGGCAACGCAATGCCTTGGCCTGGGCGGAAACGGCCGACATCTACAGCAATGCCGAACGGGCGGCCGACTTGATCCTGAGGGAGCGCGGCTGATGGCGGCGGAACTGCAGCTCGAAGCTCCGTTTTCCGCGCTGTGGGCCGGGCAGGACCCCTTCGTCGCGGTCGAGGCGCTGCAAGGCCAGGTTTTCCGCGAACTGGAAGGGCGCCGCACGCTGCGCACCGAGGTTGCCGGGCGCGGCTATTTCGTCAAGATTCATCGCGGCATCGGCTGGGGCGAGATTTTCAAGAACCTGTTCTCGCTGCGCCTGCCGGTGCTCGGGGCGGCCAACGAATGGCGGGCCATCCGCCGCCTGGAGGCGGCCGGCGTCGCCACCATGCGCGCCGTGGCCTACGGCCGGCGCGGCGGCAACCCGGCGCGCGAGCATTCCTTCATCGTCACCGAGGAGCTGGCGCCGACCGTCAGCCTGGAAGATTTCTGCCGCGATTGGCCGCAGCGGCCGCCGGAACCGGCGCTGAAACGGGCGCTGATCGCCCGCGTCGCCGAGATGGCCGGACGCATGCATCGCGCCGGCGTCAATCACCGTGACTTCTACATCTGCCACTTTCTGCTGCATCTCGATCCGGCGCCGGCGCCGACGGCTTTCCGGCTCTCCATCATCGACCTGCACCGCGCCCAATGCCGGCCGGCGACGCCGCGCCGCTGGCGCGACAAGGATCTGGCGGCGCTGTATTTCTCGGCCCTGGAGATCGGCCTGACTCGGCGCGATTTCCTGCGCTTCCTGCGCGGCTACTTCGAGCGGCCGCTGCGCGACATCCTGCGCGACGAGGCGCCGCTGCTGCGTCATTTGGCCCGCGAGGGCGAGCGTTTGATGGCGCGCTACCGGCGCAAGTACGCGCCCGGAGCGGGCCGATGAGTTGCTGGTCGATCGATCCGGCCTTGCCGCCCGAGGCCGGCAAGGCCTTCGCCAGTCTCGATGCCGTGTTTGCGCTGGAGGGCGAACTGATTGCCCGCTCGCCGCTGAGCCGCGTCCTGCGCGTGGCGCTTGCCGGCCGGCGCTATTACGTCAAACGCTACATCGGCGACCGCGAAGGCTTGCTGCGCAGCTGGTTCGGTCTACGCAGCCGGCTGCTGAAGCCGCCGGTGCAAAAGGAGTGGGAAAACCTGCAAGCCTTCCAGATCTGGGGCATTCCCACCGCCCGGCTGGCGGCCTACGGCCTGGAGCGCCGCGGCGGGCGCTTCGTGCGCGGGGCGCTGATCACCGAGGAACTGCCGGAGACGGTCGACATGGCGCAGATGGCGCGTGACGGTGATCCGCGACTCAAGGACCGGCGCTGGGTCGCCGCTATCTCGCGGCAGCTGGCGCAGGCGACGCGGACCATGCATGCGGCCGGCTTCGCCCATAACGACCTGAAATGGCGCAACCTGCTGGTCGACCGCCACGAACCGCCGCATCTCTATTTTATTGACTGTCCGGCCGGCTCATATTGGTGGGGACCGTTCCTCGAGTACCGCAAGATCAAGGATCTCGCCTGTCTCGACAAGATCGCCAAGTACCAGTTTTCGCAAACCCAGCGGCTGCGCTTCTACCTCGATTACGTACAGCGGCCGCGACTCGATGCGGGCGACCGCAAGGCCGTGGCGAAAATACTGAAATTCTTTGCGGGGCGGGAATGAGCGGAGTGCCTGTAGTGTCGCTGGATATCTTGCGCCAAGCCGGGCGCCGGCCTGCGCTGCCGTTCGCATTGGCGCTGGCCGATGGCCGGCTGGAGTTCGTTCGTCTGCTGCGCCTGCTGCCTGCCCGGCGCCTGGCCGGGCAGGCAGCCTGGAACGGCCGTCCAGTGTTCGCCAAACTATTCATCGGTGCCGATGCGCTCCGGCATGGCCAGCGCGAGCACGCCGGTTTGGCCGCGCTGACGGCCGCCGGCTTGCCGACGCCGACGGTGCTCTTCGCCGGTGCGGTCGGCGACGGCGGCTACCTGGTGCTCAGCGAGTTTCTCGCCGGCGCGGCGGCGCTTGACGAAGCGCCGCTGTCGCCGCACGATCCGCAGCCCTTGCTGCCGGCCATGGCCCTGCTCGGCCGCCTGCATGGCGCCGGCCTGGTGCAACGGGATCTACATCCGGGCAATTTTCTTTGTCACCAAGGACAACTGCTGTTGATCGACGGCGACGGTGTGCGCTCCGACCCCTCGGCCGCCGGGCAGTTGACCAACCTGGCCTTGCTGCTGGCGCAACTGACGCCGGCTTGGGATGGACAGCACGAACGGCTGCTGCAGGCCTATGGCCGGACAATCGACACGGTCGCTCTGGCAGCGGCGGTGGCCGTGGCCCGGCAGAAGCGCTTGCGGCACTTCCTGGTCAAGACCGTACGCGACTGCAGCCAGTTCGCGGTGAACAAGACATTCTGGCGCTTCACCGCCGCCCTGCGCGACGAGTGGCCGGGGCTGCAGCCATTGCTGCAAGACCCGGATGCGACGATGGCGGCGGGAAAGCTGCTCAAGGATGGCGGTACCTGCACGGTTGCCGCGGTCGAGGCGGCCGGTCGGACGGTCGTGGTCAAGCGCTACAACCTCAAACACTGGCGCCACGCGCTGTCGCGCGCCTGGCGTCCGAGCCGCGCCTGGCATTCGTGGCAGGCGGCCCACCGTCTCGCTTTCTACGGCATCGCCACGCCGCGGCCGCTGGCGTTGGTAGAGGAACGGCTGGGCGCGTTGCGCGGCCGCGCTTTCCTGGTCACCGAGCATTGTCCCGGAACCAATCTATTGGATTTGCTCGATCCGGCGCGGGAACCTGAACCCGTCATGCAGCAGGCGCTACGCGAAACGTTCGAGACCCTGCATCGGCTGCAGATCACCCATGGCGACCTGAAAGCCACCAACCTGCTGTGGCAGGCCGGCCGGGTCGTCCTGATCGATCTCGATGCGCTGACCGAGCACCGCTCGAAATCTGCCTTTGCCCGTGCCTGGCGACGGGATAGGGGCCGACTGTTGCGCAACTGGCCGGCTGGGTCGGTGCTGGCCAACTGGCTGCAGCGCGTATTGCCCGGCTAGTCTGGGAGACAAGGGAAAGCTCCGCACAAGCAATATGATTTGAGACAATGGCGTTTGGCCATTCATGGCAGCGACACGATGAACTGGTGACGCCAACCGGGCGCGTAGCAGGGCCATCGGCTAACGCTGATTGTAGCGTTGAGTATGCCGATGAATGCGGACCGTCGCCTTGCCGGGTGCGATTGATGAAAAATGATCTGAGGTTGATAGTGAGATTGTCGTTTGCAAAAAGAAATCCAGCGTGGGCTGACAAAGTCAATGATTTTCTTGTCTGCCGGGTATTTCCATTCGGCTTTTTTCTGCTGCTGACGGGAATGTTCTGGATTGGCGATCGCGGCTTATACCCCAAACTTTTCTATTGGGCTGTCTTGCTTCCCGCAATATTGTCGGCGATCAACTCGCCAGGTAGCGTACGGTGGCTTGCGTCGTCGCCCATTTTTCTTGTTGGTCTCGCATTTTCCTGCTACGTGATGATGTCGTCGCTATGGTCGGAAAGCGAGAAGGAATTGATTGACTTGGTAAAACTCCCTTTTTTCATTCTGTTGCTTTTCTATTTTGTTTTTGAACTGGGGCGCCAGCGCTTCGATCTTCTCATTGCGGCTGTGAAATGGGCGGCTATGCTTGCGTTCGCCGCCGGAATCGTTATGTTGGGGGTGTTTTTCCACTCCGGTGCCAATGACCGGTTTGCTGGGTATGGCGCTCTTTTCAATCCGCTATTGGTTTCCCATGTTTTCGGGTTTTATCTGGCATTGTGGCTGGGAGTCTATTTTTCCCGGAGCCGGTTATTCGAGCCGCTGTCACTAGCCATGCTTCTGGTCCTGACGGCCTTGTTACTGGCAACTGGGTCGCGTACTCCGTTGGTTGCCATGACGGCGACGATATTCTGGTTGGCGGCAATTTCCAGGAGTCGCAAGGGCGTGCTGGCTATCGCCGTACTGGTAGTTGCTGCGGCCGCGATTTTCCTGTTTGCGCCGGAAATGCTTATGCAGCGTGGTCTATCTTATCGAACGGAAATATGGGGGAACGTCTTGCGGCAGATTGCTGAAGCGCCTTGGTTCGGTCATGGATTGGACACGCCGATATGGATATGGATCGAAGGACTTCCCTACCCTTTGCGGGATCCGCATAACCTTACGCTCTCGATCCTTTTCTCCGGCGGCATTGGCGGCGGCCTGCTTTGGCTGGCACTCTACCTGACAGCATTTCGGGAAAACTGGCGCTGGCGCAGCAACCAATGGGTGATGGCCTGCTCGGCAACTGTAATTTACGGGTTGATGGCAGGAATGACTGAGGGCGGGTCTTTTCTCTCCAGGCCAAAGGAACATTGGTTTCTGATCTGGATACCGCTGGCCTTGACTGCCGCTGCAGTACATCAGGCGAAAACGACGGATGGTGCCAGTCAGGAAACGGTGGGCGCGAACGGGTAGCGCAGCAGACTGGAGAATGTTCGCTTGTTCCAGGCGCGCAGGGGAAGTTGCCTCAGAATTTCCCCGGCCAGCTTTTTGTCGCGTCGGGAGGCTTTGGCGAGCATGGAGTTGAGGAAACGGCAGCGGACCTGTTCATAGGCTGGGTGATCGGCGTAATCCTGATAAATGCGCAGAACACTTTCCGTCATGAAACGGATGTTCTTGTAGGTATTTGTCGGGTGTTTCCGGTAGCGGGCCATGCGAGCGCCCAAAGCGTCAATGTAGTAGCCGGTATGCGTGATTTTCAACTGGATATAGAGGTCTTCGAGCCGGATGTCCGGGTTGAAGCCGCCAGCCTTCTCAAAAGCTGCTTTGCGGATCAACATGGTTGGCGCGGGAATATATGGTTTCCTCTGGAGAAAAACGTCTTCGAAATCCATTCGCCGGAATGGCGGATCGTTTTGGGGATTCTGAGCGGGATAGGGAGTGCCGTCGCTGTGCATGAGCTCCATATTGCCAGCGCATATGCCGACCTCCGGTTTGTCGACAATGTATGCCATTTGTAGTGATAGCCGGTCATTGATCATGATGTCGTCCGAGCCGAACGGTGCGACAAAACTGCCTTTGGCGCGGGCTATGGCTTCGTTCAGCGTGCGGGTCAAGCCCTGATTTTTCTGGACGCGAAAATCAAAACCGTGGATGCGTTGCAGTGCCTCGATCCTGCTGACGCTGTCATCTGTTGAACCATCGTCGATGACAAGTAGCTCGATATGCGGGTAGGTCTGTCCAATGACACTGAGAATGGACTGTTCAATATACGACGCGTGGTTGTAGGAAGAGATGATGACGGTTACGAGCTCTTGGTTTGGCATGAAGGGGACGTACGATTCCGAATGATGGCCGACAAATTGTTTAGTCAGTGTTAGCGGTGGGCACTATTCGCCGGCTGGTCAGCGCCTGCTCGATCAGTTGCAAATAGGCGTTGCGGTACTGCTCGATCGACATGTTGTCTCGCACGTAGGCGTAAGCTTGCATCCCCTTCTGGCGCAGCGTCTCGTCATCGAGGCTGAGATACTGATCGAGTGCCATCGCCAATGCTTCCGTATCGGCTGGCGGTACGGCCAAGCCGTCGACACTGTCGATCAACGAGCGCATCGCCGGTATGTCGGAAGCGATGATCGGCAATTGGCCGCACATGCCTTCCAGCAGGGCGAGGCTGAGTCCTTCGCTGAGCGATGGCAGGGTCCATAGATCGAAAGCGCGGATGTAGCGTTTGGCGCGTGTCCGCCGACCAAGAAAGTGGACTCGGTCGGCGACTGCGAGTTGTTGCGCGGCTTCGTGCAATCGTTTCCCCTCTCTTCCCTCGCCGATGATCGCCAAGTGAGCGTTCGGGTGGCGAGAGGCAATGGCGGCGAATGCGCGGACCAGATAAATATGTCCCTTGACCGGGACCAGTCGGCCGATCGCACCGATCAGGCGTGCTTCCTGAGGCAGGCCAAGTTCCTCCCGGGCGAGCGCGCGCGGTAAAAACATTGCCTCGACGATTCGCAGATCAAGCGCGTTGTTGATGGCGACAGTGTTGTCCGGTGTGAAACCGCATCCCAGACCAATGAGGTAATCCCTGACGGCGGAAGAAACGCCGACGAAGCGCCAGTTTGGCCGTATCGAGGAACTGGCGAAGCGCCGTCGCCAGAAGCTGTCGTATTCACCCAAGCCGTGCGAGATGCCGACGCAGACGGGAATGCGCAGCCAGCGGCTGATTGTCATCAGTGTGCTGACAGGCTTGTAGCGATTGCAAATGACGACGTCGAACTGGCCCTCCCTGCAATAACGCCACAGTGCGCGGTGCAAACCGATACGCAGACCGCGCATGGTTTTTTCTGGAAACTGGAAGTAGTGGACGTGTTCGGCGCAGCTTGTTGGGTGCCCCGGCTCGGGCCGGCCCTGGAGGAAGGCGGAGGTGACCTCGAAGCGCTCGCCCGGAAAGGCGGCGACGATTTGTTCGGCAAGATCGGTCGGGTCGTGTGAGTTCTCATGATAGTTCGGCTGAAGCTGCAGAACCCTGATTCGTTGTTTGTGTCTCATCGCGGCTTTCGCTATTTCGTTTCTTTTTCCTGCTTGGTTTCTGCGAGCGGCTGGATCTCACCACCACGAAAGGTTTGTCGATGCTTACGTGATGCCAAGGCAGGCGGCAATTCACGAAGTCCGACGAAAGCCTTCCGCCGAGATTTGCCATCTGCCTGTTGTCGCAATGGCTTCGGCATCAGTTCCGCCTGCTACGTTTCCCGTCTGCCATTCTCGCTGCTTCCAGGTCATGAAATGAAGATAGGGGAATTCCCTTGCTTCGTCCCGGTCGTTGGTCAGCCGTCCGGTATCCCAGTACCATGTCGCAGGAAAATCCTGGCTGCCGTCGATCCACGCCAGACCGGCGTTGGGGGTGCTGAACGCTTCGACGTTTTCGGTTCGCCGCGCCCAGTAATGGAAGGGTTTTGCCAAGTCTGCCAGCCAGCCCGGCCAGTTCTTGTGGCGTACGAAGAGACGGCTGAAGGCGCTTTCATCGAAGGCAACGTGCTCGTCCTTGCTCAGCAGCGACTGCCAGCCGACGACCGCCATGAAGGCTTCGCGCATCAGAGGCGTGTTGCGGAGTAGGCAGCAATGGCCGGAAATACGGCGCCGGTGCGTCGAAAAAATGTCGTGGCGGGATAGCCTCTCGGCGGTGAAATACTTGCGCAGATCGCCGTAGACCAGGTCGATGTCGCCGAAGGCCCAGAAGTCAAAGTCGTGAAGTTCATCCCGGTGGATATAGCCGAGGGCTGGCTTCAAGTCGCATAGCTTGTATGGATTTTTCGGCCGGAACGAAATTTTCAGCGCATCGGAAGCGCGGTGGCAATAGGCGTCGAACGTGGTGTCGACGATCCGTACGTTGTCCGGGACGGATGCAGGCGTTCCGCAGTCGCTATGCAGGATCCAGCGGATTGTCGGGTTTGCGCGACAGCTCTCCAGGAAGAATGGAAACCAGAATGGCCAGCGGCCGAAATACGGGATGACGAAGCAGATCGCAGGAGCAGACGCCTCGTTTTGCACATCGCTCCCGTTTGGCGGCATGTCACGTTGCGATCGCATTTTTCACCTGCGCGAGGGAAAAAAAACGCTGCCGAGCGGCTTCGTCGGAGAAACATTCTTTCAGTCGATCGAGGGGAACGTTTGCCGCTAGCGGCGGCGCCGAGAAAAAGGCGATGAGTTTTTCGGCGAGCGCGCGGTCATCGCCCAGCGGGAAAAGGGATTTCTCATCGGCGACGATTTCGGGGGCGCCGCCGCAGTTCGTCGCCATGACCGGGACGCCGGCGACCATGGCCTCCAGCAGCACCATGCCGAACGGCTCGTGGTCGGAACTGAGAACGAACAGATCGAAGGCGCCGAACAGCTTTCGCACATCCGCCACCTGGCCGAGAAAAATCATGCGCTCCTGAATCCCCAGTGTTGCGGCTTGTCGCTTCAATTCGCTCTCCAGCGGGCCGCTGCCGGCGATGGCCAGCAAGGTGCCGGGAGGCAGGTTCGGAAGGGCTTTGGCGAAGCCGGCCAGCAGCGTTTTCTGGTCCTTGTCCGGGTGCAGGCGGCCGACGTTGCCAATGACCCTGGCGTCTTCCGGCAGGCCCAGTGCGGCCCGGGCCGCGCTCCTGGGGAGGATGTCCTGCCTGCAGGCTTCGACGTCGATGCGATTGTGCAGCGTTTCGATCCGCTCGGACGGCCAGTTGGCCAGGTGGCGGCGGATATCGTCGCGCACGGCATCCGAGACGCCGAGCAACGACAGGCGTTTGCGGAAGCAGTTGGCGAACCAGCGCCGAGATGCCCGGCGATAGTCGCCAAAGGCGTGATGCACGCCGATCACCGGCAGGTCCGTGGCCAGGCAGGCGACGTAGATCGGCTTGGCCCGGTGGGCGATGACCAGCGAGACATTGCGGCCGTGGACGATTTTCCGGATGGCCCGAATGGCCGACAATTTCAGGCCGGCAACCGCCCGTTTGTCGAAATCGAGAAAAATGACCTCGTCCGAGGCCGAGCCGGTTTTTACCGCATCCGTCGGCTTGCCGGTCAGGTAAACGGTCAGGACCTTGTACGGCGAGTTCTTGAACAGCGCGGCATATTGCCGGGCGACGTCGAGAAAGGGCCCGTAGTGGGAATGGCAGAATTGGAGAACCCAGCGGTCGCTCATGGTCTAGGTCGGGTTCTTGACGATCAGCACATCCTGCATGATCAGATACTGCAGGTCCGAGCCGAAGAACATGTTCAGGGCATCGGTCGGCGAGCAGATCATCGGTTCGCCGCGGCGGTTGAGCGAGGTGTTGAGCACCACGCCGTTGCCGGTCAGCTTTTCCATTTCCTTCATCAGGTCGTAGTAGCGCGGGTTGTACTCGCGCTTGAGCACCTGGGCGCGCGAGGTGCCGTCTTCGTGCACGACTTCCGGCACGCGGCTCTTCCATTCCTCGGCGACTTCGAAGGTGAAGGTCATGAACGGCGCCGGGTGGTCGCTGCCGAGCATCTGCGGGCCGACGGTGTCGAGCATGCTCGGGCAGAAGGGGCGCCAGCGTTCACGGAACTTGATCTGCTCGTTGATCCGGTCGGCGACGCCGGGGGCGCTCGGGCAGCCGAGGATGGAGCGGCCGCCCAGCGCCCGCGGGCCGAATTCCATGCGCCCCTGGAACCAGGCGACCGGGTTGCCGTCGGCGAGAATCCGGGCGATGCGCTCGGGCACGGCGCTGTCACCGGCGGGGATGACTTCCCACTGCGGCTTGGCCGGGTGGCGGGCGCAGGCGGCGATGACGTCCTCGTTGCTGTATTCGGGGCCGAGGTAGACGTGCTCCATCTTCTCGACCGGCACGCCGCGCGCCACCGAGACGTAGGCGGCGGCGCCGATGGCCGTGCCGGCGTCGCCGGAGGCGGGCTGAACGAACAGTTCCTTGAGTTCCGGGCGGGCGATGATCTTCTGGTTCAGCTTGACGTTCAGCGCGCCGCCGCCGGCGAAGGCGAGGCGGCCGGTTTCCTTGATGATGTCGCCGAGGTAGTAGTCCATCATCCGCAGCGACAGATCCTCGAACAGCTTCTGCATGCTCGCCGCGTAGTGGATGTACGGGTCGTCGGCGATGTCGCCGTGGCGCATCGGGCCGAGCCAGTCGATCAGCCTGGGCGAGAAGTAGTAGCCCTTGCCCTTCTCCTTGTAGCGGCGAAAGCCGATCACGTTGGCGTAGTCGGTATTGACGATCAGCTCGCCGTTCTCGAACTTGGCCAGGCGCGAGAAATCGTATTTCGTCGGGTCGCCGTAGGGGGCCATGCCCATGACCTTGTATTCGCCGTCGAGCATCTCGAAGCCGAGGTATTCGGTCAGCGCGCCGTACAGGCCGCCGAGCGAATCGGGGTCGTAGAACTCCTTGATCTTACGGATCTTGCCGTTCTCGCCGACGCCGAAGAAGGTGGTGGCGTACTCGCCCTTGCCGTCGATGCCGAGAATCGCCGTCTTTTCCTTGAAGCCGGAGCAGTGGTAGGCGGAGGAGGCGTGCGTCAGGTGGTGCTCGACCGGCACGATCTCGGTCTTGGCCAGGTCGAAGCCGAGCTGCTGCAAACACCACTCGATGCGTTTCTTGTAGCGCTTGAAGCGGCGGTTGCCGTTGAGCAGTGCGTCGAGGGCGCGGTCCGGCGCGTACCAGTAGCGCTTGGCGTACTGCCAGCGGGCCTTGTCGGCGAGGCTGATCGGGGCGAAGGGAATGGCGACGGCGGTGACGTCCTGGGGCTTGATGCCGGCGAAGTCCAGGCAGAAGCGCGCCGACTCGTAGGGCATGCGGTTCTTGGCGTGCTTGTCGCGGACGAAACGCTCTTCTTCGGCGGCGGCAACCAGCTTGCCGTCGATGTAGAGGGCGGCCGACGGGTCGTGCGTCAGGGCGCCGGAAAGTCCAAGGATAGTGAGGGCCAAGGTCGGATTCTCTTCGTTGGTGTCGGTAACTAGGGGCGGAAGTATACCCGGCTCACCGGCAGGCGGGTTTGCCGGCCGCGCGGTGCGCCTGTTCGAGCAAGGCCCAGTCGGCATCGTCCCAGATGCGCTGGCGCCGCTTCAATTGCGCCAGGTCGCGGCGGGCGGCCTTGCCCGGCAGCCAGTCGCGGCGCAGGGTTTCCAGGTCGATCAGGGCCAGTGTCGGCTGGCCGTCCTGCCAGCGGACCATGATGTGCTTGTCGTAGAGGCTGCTGTGGCGCAGGTTGCGGCGGTGCATCGGGGCGAGCAGCCGGCCGGCGGTGGCGGCGAGCAGGGATTTTTCCGCCGGCGAGCGCTCTCCCTGGCTGTCGAGGGCGATGAAGTCCACCAATTCCTCGGTCACGAGAATTGCCTCCCAGCCTTTGGCCGTCTTGCGGCTGCCGTGAAAGACCGGCTTGGGCACGGTGATGCCGAGCGCCTGCAGGCGCAGCAGGTTGTGGTATTCGCGGCTGGCCGTTGGCCAGCCGAAGGGATGGCGCAGCGTGCGGCACAGATGGTTGCACTGCTTCTTGACGTAGTAGGTGCGCCCGCCGAGGCGGACGCGCAGCATGCCGCTCCAGCCGCTGCGTCGCTGGTTCGGCTCTTCCACCCAGTCGCCGGGAGCTTCCCACCAGCCGGCGAAATCGCTCGGCAGCGGCGTGCTCGGGTTGTTTGCGCTGCTCATTCGCCGGCCTTCAATACGGTTTGGCTTCGCCGGGCGGCCGGGTCTTGAAGCGGCGATGGACCCAGTAATACTGCTCCGGCATGGTGCGGATCACACCTTCCAGCCAGGCGTTCATGCGCGCGGTGTCGGCCACGATGTCGTCGGTCGGGTAGTCGGCCCACGGCGCGCCGATCTCGACCCGGTAACCTTTGCCGCCCGGCAGCATGCGGGTGACGCAGGGCAGCACCGCGGCGCCGGCGGCGCGGGCCAGCCGGGGCAGGCCGGTGATGGTGGCGGCCGGAATGCCGAAGAAGGGCACGAACACGGCGTCGCGGCGGCGGGCGTTGAGGTCGGGCAGGTAGTAGAAGGGCCGTCCGGACTTCATCGCCTTGACCGTGGCGCGGGCGCCGTCCTGGCGCGACAGCAGTTGCTGGTCACCAAAGCGGCTGCGGCCCCATAGCAGCAGGCGGTTGAACAGCGGGTTGCTCTGCTCGGCGTAGATCGAGACGATGTCGTAGCGCATCGTCACCGCGACGCCGCCGGCATCGAGGCCGAGAAAATGGGGGGCGAGCAGGATCACCGGGCGGCCGGCGGCCAGTTGCGCCTGCAGGTGCTGTTCGCCCTCGACGCGGATCAGTTTTTCCAGGCGCCGGCGGCCGCTCCACCAGAAGATGCCGCGTTCGAGGATGCTGCGGCCGAGGCCGGCGAAATGGCGGCGGGCCAGGTCGCGCCGCGCCGCGTCGTCGAGTTCGGGAAAGCACCAGGCCAGGTTCAGGGCGACGACGGCCCGGCGTTTGCGGCCGAACAGCATCAGCAGCCGGCCGAGGCCGCGGCCGATGACGGCGAGCAGGGGCAGCGGCAGGAAATGGAGCAGCCAAAGCAGAATGGCGACCGGCAGGCTGTAGAGGGCGCTCAGCATGCGGCAGTCGGCGCGGACGGGAGAGCGGGCGTCATCGCGAGGAAGCGGGCGGCGGGCCGCGGTTGGAAAGGCCGCCATGTTAACGCAAGAGCGGGTGCCCACCAAACGGCGGGCACCCGCTCGGCACTCGCGCTGGCTCATGCGGCCTCGCCTTCAACCGTATAACTTCGTTGGGTCGCCTTGCCGTGCTACAGCACTGTCTTCGGCTCCCCGCCTTGTTATCCGGTCGAATGCGAACCGGTATCAAGCCGGGGCCGAGCTGCGGATCAGGTGGTCGAAGGCCGAGAGCGAAGCGGTGGCGCCGGCGCCCATGGCGATGATGATCTGCTTGTACGGCACCGTCGTGCAGTCGCCGGCGGCGAACACGCCGGGCAGTGAGGTGTGGCACTTGGCGTCGATCTCGATCTCGCCGAAGCGCGACAATTCGAGCGTGCCCTTCAGCCAGTCGGTGTTCGGCAAGAGGCCGATCTGGACGAAGATGCCTTCCAGTTCGAGATGCTTGACCTCGCCGCCGACGCGGTCCTTGTAGCTCAGGCCGTTGACCTTCTGGCCGTCGCCGGTGACTTCGGTGGTTTGTGCCGACATGATCACCGTGACGTTGGGCAGGCTGTGCAGCTTCTTCTGCAGCACGGCATCGGCGCGCAGCGTGTCGGCGAATTCGAGCAGGGTCACGTGGCCGACGATGCCGGCCAGGTCGATGGCCGCCTCGACGCCGGAGTTGCCGCCGCCGATCACCGCCACGCGCTTGCCCTTGAACAGCGGGCCGTCGCAGTGCGGGCAGAAGCATACGCCCTTGGCCTTGTATTCCTTCTCGCCGGGCACGTTCATTTCACGCCAGCGGGCGCCGGTGGCGAGGATCACCGACTTCGACTTCAGCGTCGCGCCGTTCTCCAGCTGCACTTCGACCAGTTCGCCGGCCGTCAGTTTGGTGGCGCGCTGCAGGTTCATCACGTCCACTTCATATTGCTTGACGTGCTGTTCGAGCGCCGCGACCAGCTTCGGCCCCTCGGTTTCCTTGACCGAAATGAAGTTCTCGATGCCCAGGGTGTCCATCACCTGGCCGCCGAAACGCTCGGCGACGACACCGGTGCGGATGCCCTTGCGCGCCGCGTAGATGGCTGCCGCGGCGCCGGCCGGGCCGCCGCCGACGACCAGCACGTCGAACGGGTCTTTCTGCGCCAGCGCTTCGGCGGCGCGTGCGGCGGCGCCGGTGTCGAGCTTGGCCAGGATTTCCTCGATGGTCATCCGGCCCTGGCCGAATTCCTCGCCGTTCAGGTAGATGGTCGGCACGGCCATGATCTGGCGGCTGTTCACTTCGTCCTGGAACAGCGCGCCGTCGATCATCGTGCTGGTCACGTTGGGGTTGAGCACGGCCATCAGGTTGAAAGCCTGCACTACATCGGGGCAGTTGTGGCAGGACATCGAAATGAAGGTTTCGGCGTCGAAGCGGCCCGACAGGTTCTTGATCTGCTCGATCACCTCCGGCTCGACCTTGGGCGGGTGGCCGCCGGTCTGCAGCAGGGCCAGGACCAGCGAAGTGAACTCGTGGCCCATCGGGATGCCGGCGAAGTGGATGCGCGGCGTCTCGCCGGGCAGGCCGATGGCGAAGGAGGGGCGGCGGGCGGCATTGCCGTTTTCGCGCAGGCCGACGAGGTCGGAGAGTCCGGCGATGTCGGTCAGCAAGGCGCGCATTTCGGCGGCCTTGGCGCTGTCGTCGAACGAGGCGACCAGTTCGATCGGGCGCTGCAGCTTACCGAGATAGGCCTTGAGTTGTTCCTTGATGGCGGTGTCGAGCATGATGGTTTCCCTTGTGCGAGAGTCGTTCGACACTGGCTGCTGGTCGTCGCGACCAACAGCCAGTAGCTAACGGCTAATAACTAGCGGCCGATCAGATCTTGCCGACCAGATCCAGCGACGGGGCCAGGGTGGCTTCGCCTTCCTTCCACTTGGCCGGGCAGACTTCGTTCGGGTGGCTGGCGACGTACTGGGCGGCCTTCAGCTTGCGCAGGGTCTCGGCGACGTCGCGGGCGATGGCGTTGTCGTGCACTTCCATCGTCTTGATGATGCCGTCCGGGTTGATCACGAAGGTGCCGCGCAGGGCCAGGCCGGCTTCGTCGATATGCACGTCGAAGGCGCGGGTCAGTTGGTGGGTCGGGTCGCCGACCAGCGGGAACTTGGCCTTGCCGACGGCCGGCGAGGTTTCGTGCCAGACCTTGTGCGAGAAGTGGGTGTCGGTGGTGACGATGTACACCTCGGCGCCGGCCTTCTGGAACTCGGCGTAGTTCTCGGCGGCATCCTCGATTTCGGTCGGGCAGTTGAAGGTGAAGGCGGCCGGCATGAAGATCACGACGGACCATTTGCCCTTCCAGTTGGCTTCGGTGATTTCGACGAACTTGCCATTGTGGAAGGCTTCGACCTTGAACGGCTGGACTTGGGTATTGATGAGCGACATGGGCTTTTCCTCTTGGGTTGGTGAAAGAAAACAGCGCCATATTAAGATCGGGTAGGTAATTGTGCCAATTGATTGGCTAAATTTTCTGCATAGCGGACGGCTATTGTCGTCGCTTGGGCGCTGGTCGGGGGACGAGGGTCGGGACTATTTCCTTTGGCGGTCCTTTTTCCTTGCGGGCAGGGAAAAACCATGCATCGACTAGTTCTAAAGTACTAGTTCCATATCCGCATTCGAACTAAGGTTTATCCATCAGCCGTATTCGCTTGATGCGCATCAAGTTCGACTCCCTGCGCGGGCAGGAATATTGCGGCCCGTAAGTTGTCGTCTGTTACTGCTTTCAGAAGGGATTAATCCGGATGAACATATCGAGTGCCATTCTGTATGTCACCCCGGCGCGCCTCGACGAGGCCTGCGCCCTGCTCGGCGCCATGCCCGGCGTGGAAGTTCACGCCCGCTCGGACGAGGGCAAGGTGGTGGTGACGCTCGAAGACGACGACACAAAAGCGGCCGCGGACCGTTACGTGGCTTTGCATGGTGTACCCGGCGTCGCATCGGTGGCCATGGTTTATCAATACAGCGACGACGAGTCAGATACTGATACCGAGGAGGTAGAGTCGTGAAACTCAATCGACGGGATTTCATCAAGGCCAATGCTGCGGCGGCGGCCATTTCCGCGGCCGGCCTGCCGGCCGGCAGCGCCCTCGCGGCGCCCGACGAAATACGCTGGGACAAGGCGCCCTGCCGCTTCTGCGGCACCGGCTGCAGCGTCCTGGTCGGCACCCAGAACGGGCGCGTCGTCGCCACCCAGGGTGACCCGGATGCGCCGGTCAACCGCGGCCTGAACTGCATCAAGGGCTATTTCCTGTCCAAGATCATGTACGGCACCGACCGGCTGAAAACGCCGATGCTGCGCATGAGCAACGGCCAGTACGACAAGAACGGCGAATTCGCGCCGATTTCCTGGAAACAGGCCTTCGACATCATGGAAGAGAAGGCCAAGGCGGCGCTGAAGGCCAAGGGGCCGAACGGCGTGGCGATGTTCGGCTCGGGCCAATGGACGGTGTGGGAAGGCTACGCCGCCGCCAAGTTCATGAAGGCCGGCCTGCGCTCCAACAACCTCGATCCCAACGCCCGCCACTGCATGGCCTCGGCCGTCGCCGGCTTCATGCGCACTTTCGGCATCGACGAGCCGATGGGCTGCTACGACGACATCGAGCATGCCGACGCCTTCGTGCTGTGGGGCTCGAACATGGCCGAAATGCACCCGATTCTGTGGACGCGCCTGACCGACCGCAAGCTGTCGAACAAGCACGTCAAGGTCGCCGTGCTTTCGACCTTCGAGCACCGCTCCTACGAGCTGGCCGACATCCCGATGATCTTCGCGCCGCAGACGGATCTGGCGATCCTCAACTACATCGCCAACTACATCATCCAGAACGGCAAGGTGAATCAAGCTTTCATCGATAAGAACGTCAATTTCAAGAAGAGCGCCACCGACATCGGCTACGGCCTGCGGCCGACCCACGCGCTGGAAAAGGACGCCACCAGCAACGGCTATCCCGGCGCCGACGGCAAGCCCAAGGGCGATAGCGGCAAGTCCGACCCGATCACCTTCGAGGAATACAAGAAGTTCGTCTCGGACTACACGGTCGAGAAGGTCTCCAAGCTCTCCGGCGTCGCCGAGAAGGATCTGAAGGCGCTGGCCGAGCTGTACGCCGATCCGAAGATCAAGGTCACCTCGTTCTGGACCATGGGCTTCAACCAGCACACCCGCGGTACCTGGGCCAACAACCTCGTCTATAACATCCACCTGCTGACCGGCAAGATTTCCGAGCCGGGCAACAGCCCGTTCTCGCTGACCGGTCAGCCGTCGGCCTGCGGCACGGCGCGCGAGGTCGGTACCTTCTCCCACCGCCTGCCGGCCGACATGGTCGTCACCAATCCGGAGCATCGCAAGATTTCCGAGAAGCTGTGGGGCCTGCCGGACGGCACGCTGCCGGACAAGATCGGCCTGCACGCCGTCGCCATGCAGCGCGCGCTGAAGGACGGCAAGGTCAATTTCTACTGGCAGCAGTGCAACAACAACATGCAGGCCGGCCCGAACATCAACGAGGAAATGTTCCCCGGCTGGCGCAACCCGGACAATTTCATCGTCGTTTCCGACCCCTATCCGACCGTTTCCTGCATGGCCGCCGACCTGATCCTGCCGACCGCGATGTGGGTCGAGAAGGAAGGCGCCTACGGCAACGCCGAGCGCCGCACGCAGTTCTGGCGGCAGCAGGTCAAGGCGCCGGGCGAGGCCCGTTCCGACGTCTGGCAGGTCATGGAATTCGCCAAGCGCTTCAAGGTCGAGGAAGTCTGGCCGGCCGACTTGGTTGCCAAGGCCCCGCACTACAAGGGCAAGACGCTGTTCGACGTGCTCTTCGCCAACGGCGTGGTCAACAAGTACAAGGTCAACGAGTTGCAGCCGGGCTTCGACAACGACGAATCCAAGCACTTCGGTTTCTACGTGCAGAAGGGCCTGTTCGAGGAGTACGCCGCCTTCGGCCGCGGCCATGCTCACGACCTGGCGCCGTTCGACACCTACCACCAGGCACGCGGCCTGCGCTGGCCGGTGGTCGACGGCAAGGAAACCCTGTGGCGCTTCCGCGAAGGCTACGACCCTTACGTCAAGAAGGGCGAAGGCGTGAAGTTCTACGGCCACAAGGACGGCAAGGCGGTCATCTTCGCGCTGCCCTACCAACCGCCGGCCGAGTCGCCCGACAAGGAGTACGACCTCTGGCTGTCCACCGGCCGCGTGCTCGAGCACTGGCATACCGGCTCGATGACCCGGCGCGTGCCCGAGCTGTACAAGTCCTTCCCGGACGCCGTCGTCTTCATGCATCCCGACGATGCCAAGAAGCGCGGCCTGCAGCGCGGCATGGAGGTCAAGGTCAGCTCGCGGCGCGGCGAAATCGTGCTGCGCGTCGAGACGCGGGGGCGCAACAAGCCGCCGCGCGGCCTGGTCTTCATCCCCTTCTTCGATGCCGGGCGTCTGGTCAACAAGCTGACGCTGGACGCCACCTGCCCGATTTCGAAGGAAACCGACTACAAGAAGTGCGCGGTCAAGGTCGTCCGCGCCTGAGCGTCCGGATAAACAACAAGCGACAGGCGGCCGCGGTGAGCGCGGCCGCATATCGGAGGTAAGCAATCATGAGATTCATCACAGCGCTGGCCCTGGCGTCCGCCGTGTTCCTGTCCGGAGCCGGCCTGGCGGGGGCCCAGGAGAAACTGCTGTCGGAGCGGGGTGACGTTGCGATCGAGCAGGAGTCCAAGGTGGACATGTTCCGGCCGGAAAAGGATTCGGACGTCATTCCCCGCAATTTCCAGAAGCAGCCGCCGCTGATTCCGCACAGCGTCAAGGGCTACAACATCACCCAGAATTTCAACAAGTGCATGGACTGCCACTCCAAGGAGCGCGCCGAGGAAACCGGGGCCACCCTGGTCGCCAAGTCGCACTACCTGGATCGCGACGACAAGAAGCTGAAGAACATTTCGCCGCGGCGCTATTTCTGCATGCAGTGCCATGTGCCGCAGTTCGACGCCAAGCCGCTCGTCGAAAATACCTATAAGCCGGCAGCCAAGAAGGGGGAATGATGAGTCTCGACAAGTACATGCCCGCCTGGGTCAAGCGCATCGGTCTGACCACCGCCCTGCTGTTGTTCGTCGCCGGCATCGTGTTCTGGGGCGGCTTCAACTGGGCGCTCGAGGCGACCAACAAGGAAGCTTTCTGCATCTCCTGCCATGAGATGGAGGAGAACGTCTTCCGCGAATACCAGAACACCATCCATTACACGAACCGTACCGGCGTGCGCGCTACCTGCCCGGACTGCCACGTGCCGAAGGAATGGGGGCCGAAGATGATCCGCAAGATCCAGGCATCCAACGAGGTCTTCCACAAGATTCTCGGTTCCATCGATACGCCGGAGAAGTTCAACGCCAAGCGCGCCCAACTGGCGCAGAACGAATGGCGGCGGATGAAGGCCACCGATTCGAAGGAGTGCCGCAACTGCCACAACTACGACTACATGGACTACACCGAGCAGGGCAACCGGGCGGCCAAGCAGCACCCCGTGGCCTTCAGCGAGGGCAAGACCTGTATCGACTGCCACAAGGGCATCGCCCACCAGTTGCCGGCCATCGACCAGCACATCGGCGTGCAGAACGAAGGCGCCGTCGTCTTGAACCACGGCGAGAAGCCGGCGGCCGAGGGCGAGGGTGAGGAGAAGAAGTAAGCAGCCTTTGCCAGCGCATTCACGACCCCGGCCCGGCCGGGGTTTTTTCTGCCCGGCCATATGCCGTATGTAATGCGCAAAAATAGTCGCAAGGTCCGTGAATAAAGGCTTTGCGGCGCAACACTTCGGTAGAAAGGTATGCTACTTTTACCGTGCTGCCGTTCTGACGGCCAGTTTTCTTCATTCAACACAGGTAACTAGGAGGCACTTAGATGAATAAATCCGAGCTGGTCGAAGTTGCTGCAAAAGAAGCTGGTATTACCAAGGCTGCTGCCGACAAGGCGTTGTCCGCCATCGTCGCGGCTGTGGTCAAAACCGTGACCAAGGGGGAGTCGGTCACGCTCGTCGGATTCGGCACGTTCAAATCTGCCAAGCGCGCCGCGCGCACCGGCAAGAACCCGAAGACCGGTGCCACGCTGAAGATTCCGGCCACCACGGTGCCGAAGTTCACCGCCGGCACGGCATTCAAGGCCTCTGTCGCCGCCAAGAAGCCTGCCGCCAAGAAGAAGTAAGTTCTGGCGTTACTCCTATGCGGGGTCCGTGGCGAACGGGCTCCGCTTTTAATTTGCGATGACCAATTCCAATCCCGATAATCCTTCCGAAGTTCCGAACGTCGCACCGCCGCCCAGCGACAGCCGCCGCCGCCTGCGCGAGTTGCTGTCGATTCCGGAGCGCGACCGCAGCGATGAGCAGTGGGACGAAATCATCGAGCTGGAGATTCAGCTCGCTCCTGGCAACCGCATTTCGGGCAACGAGCCCGGGCCGGGGGGGCGCTTGCCGCAGTCCCAGGGGAACAAGCCCGGGGGCGGCGGTAATGCCCAGAAGAAACATCGTCCCCGCACCAACAACAATCGGCGGGGACGCCAGAACAAGCCGCCTTCCGGCGGTAATCCGGCCTGAGCGTGCGCACATCCTGCCGTGACACGGCATAATTGGCGGCATGCAGCATTTTGATTTGATCGTCGTCGGCGGCGGCCTGGCCGGCGCCAGCTTGGCCCTGGCTTTGCGCGACAGCCGCCTGCGCATCGCCTTGATCGAAAACCGCCCGCCGCGCGTAGCGGACGGCTGGGATGCGCGAATTTATGCCATCAGTCCGGCCAATGCCGCTTTCCTCGAGGCGCTCGGCGCCTGGAAGCATCTCGATCCGGCCCGCATGGCGCCGATCCGGCGCATGCAGGTGCATGGCGATGGCGGCGGCCGGCTCGATTTCTCCGCCTATGAGACCGGCGTGCCGGAACTGGGCTGGATTCTCGAATCCTCGCTGATGGCCTGCGAATTCTGGGAAAGCGCCAAGCGCCAGAGCAACCTGACCCTGTTCTGCCCGGCGGCGCCGGCCGCCCTCGAATTTCGCCACGATGCCGCCGTGCTGCGTCTGGCCGACGGGACGGCGCTGTCCGGCCGCCTGCTGGTCGGTGCCGATGGGCGCGACTCATGGACGCGCCAGGCCGCCGGCCTGGCGGCCGTCAATATCCCCTACGGCGAGAAGGGGGTGGTGGCCAATTTCGCCACCGCCAAGGCGCCGCGCGAGACGGCCTACCAATGGTTTCGCGACGATGGGGTGCTGGCCTACCTGCCGCTGCCGGGAAAACGCATGTCGATCGTCTGGTCGACACCGGAGGCGCAGGCCGACGAATTGTGCGCCTTGCCGCCCGAGGCGCTGTGCCGGCGAGTGGCCGATGCCGGCCAGGGGGTGCTCGGCGAGCTCGAATTGCTGACGCCGGCGGCGGCCTTTCCGTTGCGCCTGATGCGCGTGCCGCAAACGGTGGCGCCGCGGCTGGCGCTGATTGGCGACGCGGCGCACGGCATCCATCCGTTATCCGGGCACGGCATCAATCTTGGCTTCCAGGATGCCCGCGAACTGGCCGCCTTGCTGGCCGCCGCGCCGCCGTGGCAGGACATCGGCGAATTGCGCTTGCTGCAGCGCTATCAGCGGGCGCGGCGGGAGGAAACCGTGCTGCTGCAGGGAACGACCGATGCGTTGCGGCGTCTGTTCAAGCAGGGCGGCGCTTGGCGCCCGCTGCGCAACTTCGGTCTTAACCTGACCGACCGTCTGCCTTTCATGAAAAATGCCCTGACGCGCTACGCGCTCGGCGCCTTCTAGGAGAACCGCATGTTGAAGAAATTGTTGGCGCTGGCCTGGGCCGTCTTGGCCTGTCCCGTTTTTGCCTCCGGCGAGGCCGAGATTCGCAAGATCATGGAGGAGCGCCTCGGGACCAAGGTCGAGAGCGTCGCCAAGGCCGGCTATCTCGGTCTCTACGAGGTATACGCCGACGGCGGCATCTTCTATACCGATGAGAAGGTCAGCGCGATCATGGTCGGCGGCCAGTTGATCGACGGCCGCAACATGAAGAACGTCACCGAGGAGCGGCTGCGCAAGCTGACCGCGATCCGTTTCGGCGACCTGCCCTTCGAGCGGGCGATCAAGCTGGTGCGCGGCGACGGCAAGCGGGTGCTGGCCACCTTCGAAGATCCCAATTGCGGTTACTGCAAGCGCCTGGCCAAGGAAATGCAGAAGCTCGACAACGTCACCATCTACGTCTTCCTGTACCCGATCCTGTCCGAGGATTCGGTGCGCAAGTCGAAGCAGATCTGGTGTTCGGCCGATCGCGCCAAGGCCTGGACCGACTGGATGGTCGACGGCAAGGCGCCGGCCGGGCGCGAGGACTGCGACACGGCAGCCGTGGCGCGCAACCAGGAGTACGGCCGACGGCTGAACATCTCCGGCACGCCGACCTTGTTCTTCGCCGATGGCGAGCGCGTGCCGGGGGCGGTGCCGCTGGCGCGCATCGAGCAGAAGTTGGCGCAGGCGCGCTAGTCGCGGTCGGCGCGCAAACCCAGGCGAGTCCGGAGGCGCCCGATGCCCGCCCCGTCCGACCGTGAGCGGCTGCTGCTGCGCCGGCGGCCGGAGCGGCGCCTGCTAGCCATCTTCGTCACCACGCTGGCCGGTACGGTCTTGCTGCTGGCGCTGGTGCTCGGCGAGGTCTATCAGCAAGCCGGGCAGCGGGCCGAGGTCGATGCCGGCAACCTGGTCAGCGTCATCGAGCAGCGTCTGGGGGGGGCACTGCGTCGTGTCCATGCCGATCTCGAATACCTGGCCGCCTCCTTGCCGCTCGAGGCGCTGGTGCCGGGCCGCGGCGAGCATTTGCGGCCGCTCGTCGAACACCAACTGGCGCTCCAGGCCGAACGCTTTCCCGAAATACTCGGCTACGGGGTGCTCGATGCCGGCGGATCACTGCGTTATTACTCGCAATCCGGACGGCCGCCGATCGATGTCGGCGATCGCGATTATTTCGTCGTGCTGCGCGATAATCAGTCGCTGTCGCTCTATTTCTCGGAGGTCTTGATCGGGCGCGACAGCGGCCGGGCGATACTGATCGTCGCCATGCCGGTGCGCGATGCCGGCGGAACTTTTCGCGGCGTGGTGATGGCTCCGCTCGATCTCGGCCAGTTGCGGCAGATTTTCGATGCTGCCAAGCTGGGCGGTCGCAGCGATCTGATGCTTCGCCGCAGCGACAACGGACACCTGGTGTTGAGCCGGTCGCAGATGCCGGACGGTGCCAACCGGGACCTGGTCGACAGTCCGGTGCAGCGGCGTATCCACGCCGGCGAGCAGGCGGGCAACATCCGCTTCCGCAGCGCGCTCGACGGCGTCGAGCGGCAGTATGCCTATCGCCGGCTCGGCGATTACCCCTTCTATGTCGCCGCCGGCATCGCCGCCGACGATTACCTGGCCGGTTGGCGGACGCTGGTGGCCGGGGTCGGGGTGTTCACCCTGTTGCTGGTGCTGGTTCTCAGCCTGGTCATGATCCGCCTGCTGCGCGCCGAGCGCGAGGAAGCGGCGACCGGCGCCCGTCTCGCCGAGAGCGAGGCGCGCTACCGCCTGCTCGCCGACAACAGCCACGACGTGATCTGGACTTTCGACATCGCTTCGCGCCGCCTCACCTATGTCAGCCCCTCGGTCACCGCCCTGCGCGGCTATACGCCGGAGGAGGCGGTCGGGCAGACGCTGGAGCAGTGGCTGACGGCGGATTCGGCCAGCCGCCTCGACGGCGAAATCGAGCAGCACCTGAAGCGCATTGTCGCCGGCGACCGTGCGGCGCAGGTCGTCACCTGCGAACTCGAACAATTGTGCCGCGATGGCGGCAGCGTGCCGACCGAGGTGGTCGCCAGCTACCTGTTCGACGGCGACGGCGTGCCGCGCCAGATGCTCGGCATCACCCGCGACGTCAGCGAGCGCAAGCGGGCCGAGCAGGCGTTGCGCGAGAGCAACCGGCAATTGCAGCTGCGCCTCGACGAGATCGGCCGCCTGCAATCGGCCCTGCAGGAACAGGCCGTGCGCGACGGACTGACCGGCTTGTTCAATCGCCGCTATCTCGACGGCATCCTCGACCGCGAGGTGTCGCGGGCGCGTCGCGAGGGCAGCCCGCTGGCGCTGGTGATGCTCGACATCGATCACTTCAAGCGGGTTAACGACACCTACGGCCACCAGGCCGGCGACGAGGTGCTGCGCGTCCTGGCGGCGACGCTGCAGGCCGACATCCGCGCCGAGGATACCGCCTGCCGCTACGGTGGCGAGGAGTTCCTCATCCTGCTGCCCAACATGCCGCTGGCGGCGGCCATCGAGCGGGCCGAAGGCTGGCGCCGGGCGGTCGAGGCGCTGACGGTTGGACATGGCGAATTCGCCATCACCTTCACCATTTCGCTGGGGGTCGCCGCCTATCCCGAGCACGGCAAGACGCCCGACGATCTGACCCGTTGCGCCGACCAGGCCCTGTACCGGGCCAAGGCCGCCGGCCGCAACCGGGTACTGGCTTACCGCGCCGGCTGAGCGCCTGCCGGGCGCGCAATCCCTTCCCCGTATCACCTAGTTTTACCCGATCGGAATGGCCGGGGCGGGCCAGCTCGTGGCTGCTCCCGATGCTTATAAGTCACTTTAAGAGTTGTTTTTCACGCATTGATTTTTAAGGATTAATTTCATTGCCGCCGCTTGAAAAAATCGCTCCTAAGTCATTGTTGCGTAAGAAAAAAATTCCCTTTTTTGTCTTGACGGTGCTGACACCTTGCTCTAAAGTGGGAAAACGTGTCGAAAAGTGGGTAAACGGGGGTTTCGGGAATGTTCGAAGGGGCGACAGCGCTCAGTCTGGATGCGAAGGGGCGGCTTGCCATACCGGCCAAGCAGCGCGGCCCCCTGCTCGCCGCCGCTGAGGGTTCGCTGGTCCTGACGGCGCATCCGCACCGTTGCCTGCTGCTATATCCGGCACCGGCCTGGCAGCCGATCCGCGACCAGATTCTCAAGGCTTCCAGCCTCGATCCCCGGGCGGCGCCGATCAAGCGCGTGCTGGTTGGCAATGCCCGCACCGAGGAGCTCGATTCGGCCGGGCGCATCCTGGTCGCGCCCGAACTGCGCGAATACGCCGGGCTGGAAAAAACCGTCTACCTGGTCGGCATGGGCAGTCACTTCGAAGTCTGGAGCGAGACGGCCTGGAAACAACAGAACGATCTGGCCGCCGAGGTCATGTCCAGCGGCGAGTTGCCGGGCTGCTTCGGAGACTTGGTGCTGTGAGCGCGAGTGGCACCCACGTCACGGTGCTGCTCGACAAGGCGGTGGAGTCCCTGGCGATCAAGACGGACGGTGTCTATATGGACGCCACGTTCGGCCGTGGCGGGCACAGTCGCCGCATTCTCGCGGCGCTCGGGGCGCGGGGGCGCCTGGTTGCCCTCGACCGCGACCCGCGGGCCATTGCCGCCGGCGCGGCCATTGACGATTCCCGTTTCCAACTGGTGCACCGGGCCTTCGGCGAGCTCGCCGCGGCGGCGGACGAGGCTGGCGTTTCCGGGGTGGATGGAATTTTGTTTGACGTAGGGGTGTCGTCGCCGCAAATCGACGATGGGGAACGCGGCTTCAGCTTTCGCCACGACGCGCCGCTCGACATGCGGATGGATACGACGCAGGGCGAGACGGCCGCCGAGTGGCTGGCGCGGGCCGAGTTGAGGGACATCACGGAGGTTATTAAAAACTATGGCGAAGAACGGTTTGCTTTCCAGATTGCAAAGAAGGTTGTGGCTGCTCGGCTCGAACAACCTGTTGTCACAACAGCTCAGTTCGCGGCCCTCGTACGCGCGGCCGTGCGCACCCGTGAACCAGGGCAGGACCCGGCGACGCGCAGCTTTCAAGCTCTACGGATTCATATCAATCAAGAGCTCCGCCAGCTGGAGGTAGCCCTGCCGCAGGCCCTCGACCTGTTGAAGCCGGGCGGGCGGCTGGCGGTGATCAGCTTTCATTCGCTGGAAGACCGTATCGTCAAGAATTTCATGCGCGCCCAGGCGTCGCCCGATACCTTGCCCAAGGGGCTGCCGTTGCGCGCCGACCAGTTGCCGCCGGCGAAGCTGCGCCTGGTCGGCAAGGCGATCCGTCCCGACGCCGCCGAAGTGGCGGCCAATCCGCGCGCGCGCAGCGCCGTGATGCGGGTCGCGGAGAAGCTCTGATGCTGCGCTTCAACATGACCCTGCTGCTCGTTCTGGTGGTCTGCGCGCTGGCGCTGGTGACCTCGCAGCACCGGGCGCGCAAGCTGTTCCAGGAACTGGAGCAGGAACAGGAGCGGGCGCGCCAGCTCGACGTCGAATACGGCCAGTTGCAGTTGGAAATGTCGACCTGGGCCACCCACCCGCGCATCGAGAAGATCGCCCGCGAACGGCTGCGCATGGTCCAGCCCGATACCGCCGGCCGCCCGATCGTGGCGGCGGCGAAGCCGGCGGGAGGGCGCTGATGGTCGTCCGTCGCCGGCCGCAGCGCGGTCACCGCTATACCGAAAGCCCGGTGCTCGAACTGGCGCTGCAAGGCTGGCGCTCGCGCACGGTCGGCCTGCTGCTGATGGCGGCGCTGCTGGCCCTGGTGCTGCGGGCCTTCTACCTGCAGGTGATCAACAACGATTTCCTGCAGGAAAAGGGCGACTCGCGCTATCGCCGCGACATCGAGGTGTCGGCCTCGCGCGGCAAGATCGTCGACCGCCACGGCGACATGCTGGCGGTGTCGACGCCGATGAAGTCGATCTGGGCCATTCCCGGCGATGCGCGGACGATGACGGCCGAGCAGAAGCGCCAGTTGGCCGAGCTGCTGGGCATGGGTGTGCGCGAACTGGACGGCAAGATCGCCGCCGACAAGACCTTCGTTTACGTCCGCCGCCAGGTTTCGCCGGAGACCGGCGAGCGCATCGCCGCGCTGAAACTGCCCGGCATCCATCAGGAAAAGGAATACCGCCGCTTCTACCCGACCGCCGACATGACCGCCCATGTCGTCGGCTTCACCGGCGTGGACGACAAGGGTCTGGAAGGCGTCGAGCTGGCCTTCCAGCAAAGCCTGCTCGGCCGCCCCGGCAACCGCACGGTGATCCGCGACCGGCGCGGCAACATCATCGAGGACGTCGGCGCTATGCGTCCGCCGCAGGACGGCAAGGACATCCGCCTGGCGCTCGATTCGAAAATCCAATACTTGGCCTACAGCCAGCTCAAGGCCACCGTCGATGCCCACCAGGCCAAGGCCGGCGGCGCCATCGTCATCGACGCCCGCAACGGCGAAATCCTGGCCCTGGCCAACTGGCCGACCTACAACCCGAACAACCGCCAGAGCCTGTCCGGCGCCCAGTTGCGCAACCGCGCCATCACCGACACCTACGAGCCGGGCTCGGTGATGAAGCCCTTCATCGCCGCGCTGGCGCTGGAGCAGGGCAAGGTCAGCGTCAACACCCCGATCAACACGGCGCCGGGGCGCCTGACCATCGGCAGCGCGACCATCGCCGACGCTCATCCGCACGGCGTGCTGACCGTCGCCGAAGTGATCCAGAAGTCGTCGAACATCGGCACCGCCAAGATCGCGCTGGGCTTCACGCCGCGCGAAATGTGGGAGTTGTTCGACAAGCTCGGTTTCGGCCAGGCGCCGAGCCTTGGCTTCCCCGGCGAGGTCAGCGGTCGTCTGCGGCCGTGGAAGAACTGGCGGCCGATCGAGCAGGCGACCATGTCCTACGGCCACGGCATCGCCGTCAGCCTGATCCAGATGGCCCGCGCCTACACCGTCTTCGCCACCGACGGCGAACTGATGCCGCTGTCGTTGCTGCGGGTCGACGAGACGCCGGTGCACGGCAGCCGGGTGTTCTCGCCGCAGACCATGCGCGAACTGCGGCTGATGCTGGAAATGGCCGTGCAGCCGGGCGGCACCGCGCCGCGCGCGCGCGTCGCCGGCTACCGGGTCGGCGGCAAGACCGGCACCGCCTACAAGATCGAGGGCGGCGTCTATGCCCGCAAATACGTCGCTTCCTTCGTCGGCATCGCGCCGATCAGCGATCCGCGCCTGGTCATCGCCGTGATGATCGACGAGCCGAGCGTCGGCGGCCACTACGGCGGCGACGTCGCCGGCCCGGCCTTCGCCCAGATCGCCGCCGGCTCCCTGCGCGCCCTCGGCGTGCCGCTCGATGCGCCGCTGCAGGTGGCCGCCGCCGCCAACGGCAAGGAACCGCTATGAGCACGCCGCGCGAATTGATCGACCAACTCGGCATCGCCCTCGGCGGCGCCGCCGACGATAGCCGCCAGGTACGTCCGGGCGACCTGTTCATCGCCTATCCCGGTGATTTGGCCGACGGCCGCCGCTACATCGGCGACGCCATCGCCCGCGGCGCCGTCGCCGTGCTCTGGCAGCCGGGCGGCGACTTCGCCTGGGACCCGGCCTGGGCCGTGCCCAACCGCCCGGTCGAGGCCCTGCGTCCGCTGGCCGGGCCGCTGGCCCACGCCATTTACGGCCATCCGAGCGAAGCCCTGTCGCTGATCGCGGTGACCGGCACCAACGGCAAGACCACCGTCAGCCAGTGCCTGGCCCAGGCTTATGCCAAGCCCTGCGCCATCATCGGCACGCTCGGCGCCGGCTTCCCCGGCGAACTGGTCGAGACCGGCTTCACCACGCCGGAAGCGACGGTGCTGATGCGCTATCTGGCCGAATTCCGCGCCCGCGATGCCGCCGCCTGCGCCTTGGAGGCCAGCTCGATCGGCATCGAGGAAGGGCGGATGAACGGCGCCCGCGTCGATGTCGCGGTGTTCACCAATTTCACCCGCGACCACCTCGACTACCACGGCAGCATGGAAGCCTACGCCGCGGCCAAGGAAAAACTGTTCCGCTGGCCGCGCCTGCGCACCGCCGTGGTCAATCTCGACGATCCGCTCGGGCCGCGCCTGGCCGCCGAAACGACGGCGCTGCGCGTGCTCGGCTACGGCATCGGCGGCGAACGCCGCGACTTCCTCGCCCAGGTGCGGGCCGACGATCTCGAAGACACGCCCTTCGGCCAGCGCTTCACACTGATCCTGCCGAACGGGCGCGGCACCGTCGATACCACGCTGGTCGGCCGCTATAACGTGGCCAACCTGCTGGCCGTCGCCGCTGTATTGCACGATGCTGGCTTGCCGGCGAGCGAAGTGGTCCGCCGCCTGGCCGGTCTGACGCCGCCGCCGGGGCGCATGGAGCGGGTCGGCGGCAACGGCGAGCCGCTGGTGGTGATCGACTATGCCCACACGCCGGACGCGCTCGACAATGCGCTGGCCACGCTGCGCGCCGTCGCCGCCGGGCGCGGCGGCCGCCTGGCCGTGGTCTTCGGCTGCGGCGGCGACCGCGACCGCGGCAAGCGTCCGCAGATGGCCGCAGTCGCCGCCCGCCGCGCCGACCGCGTACTGGTCACCAGCGACAATCCGCGCGGCGAGGATCCGGCGGCCATCGTCGCCGACATCATGGCCGGCCTCGCCCACGGCGAAGCCGAGCTCGACCGCGCCGCGGCGATCCGCCGGGCGGTGCGCGAAGCCGATGCGCGCGACGTGATCCTAATCGCCGGCAAGGGCCACGAGGCCTATCAGGAAATCGCCGGCGTCCGCCACCCATTTTCCGACGTCGAGCAGGCGCAACAGGCGCTGGAACTGCGACGCGACCCCAACCCCGATCCTCAGGAGGCCGGCGCATGAACTGGCTGCTTTCCCACGTCGCGGCCGTCACCGGCGGCCGGCTGATCGGCCCCGATACGGCTTTGGCCGGGGTCGGCACCGATACCCGGGCCGTGCGGCCGGGCCAGTTGTTCGTCGCCCTGCGCGGCGAGCGCTTCGACGCCCACGATTTTCTCGCCCAGGCCGTCGCCGCCGGCGCCGCCGGCGTGCTGGTCGCCGCCGAAGGCAAGCTGCCGGCCGGCGTGCCGGCCGTCGTCGTCGCCGATACCCGGCTGGCCCTCGGCGCCCTGGCCGGCGCCTGGCGCGCGGAATTCGCGCTGCCGGTGATCGCCGTCACCGGCTCCAACGGCAAGACGACGACCAAGGAAATGATCGCCGCCATCCTCGGCGCCGCCTTCGGCGACGCGGTGCTGGCGACGCGCGGCAATTTCAACAACGACATCGGCCTGCCGCTGACGCTGCTCGGCCTGAACGCCGGCCACCGCGCCGCGGTGATCGAGATGGGCATGAACCGTCCCGGCGAGATCGCCTATCTGGCGCCGCTCGGCGCGCCGACGGTGGCGCTGGTGACCAATGCCCAGCGCGCCCACCTCGAAGGCATGGGCGATCTCGACGAAGTGGCGCGCGAGAAGGGCTGCATCTTTTCCGGCCTGGGCGCCGGCGGCGTCGCCGTGATCAACGCCGACGACGCCTACGCCGATTGCTGGCGCGCCATGGCGGCGCCGCACGCGGTGCGCAGTTTCGCCATCGACCAGGCGGCCGATGTGCATGGCCAGGTCCGCCAGCACGGCCTGGAAACCGAACTGACGCTGCGCGCCGCCGAAGGCGAGGCGACGCTGCGCCTGCGCGTCGCCGGCCGCCACAATGCCCGCAACGCCGTGGCCGCCGCCGCCGCCTGTCTCGCCGCCGGTATCCCGCTGGCCGCCGTGGTCGCCGGGCTGGAAGCTTTCGCCGGCGTCAAGGGGCGCCTGCAGCGCCGCGCCGGCCGTCGCGGTGCCGAGATTCTCGACGACACCTACAACGCCAATCCCGATTCGGTGCGCGCCGGCATCGACGTGCTGGCCGCCACCGTCGGCCGCAAGATTTTCGTGCTCGGCGACATGGGCGAGATCGGCGAGGCCAGCGGCCAGTACCACGACGAGATCGGCGGCTATGCCAAGAGCCAAGGCGTCGACCGCCTGTTCGCGCTGGGCGAGGCCAGCCAGCAGGCGGTGCGCAATTTCGGCGAGGGCGCCCACCATTTCTGCAATGTCGAGAAGCTGGTTAGCGCCGTGGACAAGGAACTGGCGCCGGACACGACCGTGCTGGTCAAGGGCTCGCGCTTCATGAAGATGGAACGGGTGGCCGACGCGCTCGCCGCCCTGCCGGAGGAGAACGACTGATGCTGCTCGCACTGGCGCAATGGCTCGCCCAGGACATCCGCTTTTTCAATGTCTTCAATTACATCACGCTGCGTACCGTGCTGGCGGCGATGACGGCGCTGCTCATCTCCTTCGCCGCCGGGCCGCGCGTGATCCGCTGGCTGGCGGCCAAGAAGATCGGCCAGGCGGTGCGCACCGACGGGCCGCAGACGCACCTGGTCAAGTCCGGCACGCCGACCATGGGCGGCGTGCTGATCCTCATCGCCATCGGCATCACCACGCTGCTGTGGGGCGACCTGAGCAACAAGTACGTGTGGACCGTGCTGGTGGTCACGCTCGGCTACGGCATCGTCGGCTGGTACGACGACTGGAAGAAGGTGGTGTACCGCGACCCGAACGGCCTGGCCAGCCGCTGGAAGTTCTTCTGGCAATCGGTGCTCGGCGTCGGCGCCGCGCTGTTCCTCGCCTTCTCGGCCAACTCGCCGGCGCAGACCGAGCTGATCGTGCCCTTCTTCAAGTCGATCGCCTATCCGCTGGGCATCGTCGGCTTCATCGTGCTGACCTACTTCGTCATCGTCGGCACCAGCAACGCGGTGAACCTGACCGACGGCCTCGACGGCCTGGCGATCATGCCGACGGTGATGATCGCCGCCGCCTTCGTGGTCTTTGCCTACGTCACCGGCCACGCCGTGTACGCCAAGTACCTGTTCATTCCCTACGTGCCGGGCGCCGGCGAATTGTGCATCCTGCTCGGCGCCATCGCCGGGGCCGGCCTCGGCTTCCTGTGGTTCAACGCCTATCCGGCCGAGGTCTTCATGGGCGACGTCGGCGCCCTGGCGCTCGGCGCCGCGCTCGGCACCGTCGCCGTGATCCTGCGCCAGGAAGTCGTGCTGCTGATCATGGGCGGCGTTTTCGTCGTCGAGACGCTGTCGGTGATGCTGCAGGTCAGTTACTTCAAATACACCAAGAAGAAGTTCGGCGAAGGCCGGCGCATCCTGCGCATGGCGCCGCTGCACCACCACTTCGAACAAACGGGCTGGAAGGAGACGCAGGTCGTCGTCCGCTTCTGGATCATCACCATCATGCTCGTGCTGGTCGGGCTGTCCTCCTTGAAGCTGCGCTGACATGGAATTGCGAGGCAAACGCGTTGCGGTGATCGGACTCGGCGAGTCCGGCCTGGCCATGGCCAAGTGGCTGCATCGCCAGGGCGCGCGCGTGCGCGTCGCCGATTCGCGCGCCAATCCGCCCAATGTCGATGCCCTGCGCCAGGCGGCGCCGGCTGCCGAACTGGTCGCCGGGCCGCTGGCCGCCGCCACCTTCGCCGATGCCGAGCTGGTGGCGCTGTCGCCGGGCATGCCCAAGGCGGCGCCGGAAATCGCCGCGCTGACGGTGCCGATCGTTTCCGAAATCGAGCTGTTCGCCGCCGGCGTCCGCGCCCAGGCGCCGGCCACCCGGATCGTCGCCATCACCGGCAGCAACGGCAAGACCACGACCACGGCGCTGACCGCCCACCTGCTCAACGGCGCCGGCGTGCCGGCCGTGGCCTGCGGCAACATCTCGCCGTCGGCCCTCGATGCGCTGATGGATGCGCTGGACAGTGGCCGACTGCCGGATGTCTGGGTGCTCGAACTGTCGAGCTTCCAGCTGGAAACCACGCACCATCTGAACGCCGCCGCGGCCACCGTGCTCAACGTCACCGAAGACCATCTCGACCGCTACGACGGCAGCCTGGCCAATTACGCCGCGGCCAAGGCGCGCATCTTCCAGGGCAAGGGCGTGCTGGTGCTCAACCGCGACGACGACTGGTCGATGGCCAATGGCCGTTGCGGCCGCAAGATGACGACCTTCGGCCGCGATGCGGCGCCGCGCGCCACCGATTACGGCCTGGTCGACGGCGCCATCGTGCGCGGCGCGGAGCGCCTGCTCGCCCTCGCCGACCTGCGCTTGCCCGGCCTGCACAACGCCGCCAACGCCATGGCGGCGCTGGCCCTGTGCGAAGCGCTCGGCATCGCGCCGGCGCGCCTGGTCGAGCCGCTCAAGACTTTCCGCGGCCTGCCGCACCGCGTCGAGACCGTGGCCGAAATCGGCGGCGTGCGCTACGTCGACGATTCCAAGGGCACCAACGTCGGCGCCACGCTGGCGGCCATCGAGGGTCTCGGCCGGCCGGTCGCCATCATCCTCGGCGGCGACGGTAAGGGCCAGGATTTCGTACCGCTCAAGGCGGCGCTGGAAAAGCATGGCCGCGCCGTGGCGCTGATCGGCCGCGATGCGCCGGCGATCGAACGGGCCATCTCCGGCTGCGGCCTGCCGCTGCGGCGCTGCGCCGACATGGCCGAGGCCGTCGCCTGGCTGGCCGGCCAGGCCCGCGCCGGCGACTGCGTGCTGCTCTCGCCGGCCTGCGCCAGCCTCGACATGTACCGCAACTATGCCCACCGCGCCGAGGCCTTCATCGCCGCGGTCAAGGAGCTGCCATGCTGATCTCGGCTCTCGACGCGCCGCGCCGGCAACTGGCCGAAATCGACTACGCCCTGCTGTGGAGCGTGCTGCTGCTGCTGTTCGCCGGCCTGGTCATGGTCTATTCGGCCTCGATCGCCATCGCCGAAGGCAACCGCTACACCAACAACCAGCCGGCCTACTACCTGGTGCGCCACGGCGTCTTCCTGTGCATCGGCCTGGTCGCCGCCGCCGTCACCTTCCAGGTGCCGCTGGCGCTGTGGCAGAAGTACGCGCCCTGGCTGTTCCTGATCGGCGTCGTGCTGCTGGCCATCGTGCTGATCCCCGGCATCGGCCGCGACGTCAACGGCGCCCGCCGCTGGCTGCCGCTCGGTTTCGCCAACCTGCAGCCGTCCGAGCTGATGAAGCTGTTCGCCGCGCTCTACGCCGCCGACTACACGGTGCGCAAGATCAACGTCATGCACGACCTGAAGCAGGCCTTCCTGCCGATGTTCGGCGCCATGGCCGTGGTCGGCATGCTGCTGCTCAAGGAGCCGGATTTCGGCGCCTTCGTCGTCATCATCGCCATCGCCATGGGCATTCTCTTTCTCGGCGGCCTCAAGGCGCGCCTGTTCGCGCTGCTGACCGTCGGCCTGATGGTCGCCTTCGCCATCCTGATCGTCGTCTCCCCCTACCGCCGCGACCGCATCTTCGGCTTCATGGACCCGTGGGCCGACGCCTTCGGCCGTGGCTACCAGCTGTCGCATTCGCTGATCGCCTTCGGCCGCGGCGAACTGTTCGGCGTCGGCCTCGGCGGTTCGGTCGAAAAACTGTTCTACCTGCCGGAAGCCCATACCGACTTCCTGCTCGCCGTGATCGCCGAGGAACTCGGCTTCGTCGGCGTCCTGGCCGTCGTCGCCTTGTTCGCCGTGGTCGTCCAGCGCGCCTTCGCCATCGGCCGCCAGTGCGTGCAGCTCGACCGCCTCTACCCGGCGCTGGTGGCCATGGGCATCGGCATCTGGCTGGGCGTCCAGTCCTTCATCAACATGGGTGTGAACATGGGCCTGCTGCCGACCAAGGGCCTGACCCTGCCGCTGATGAGCTTCGGCGGCTCCGGCATCCTCGCCAACTGCGTGGCGCTGGCGATTCTCCTGCGCGTGGATTGGGAGAATAGGCAATTGATGCGCGGAGGAAAGGTATGAGACCGCAAGCGCTGATTCATCAATTGCCTATTCCGGCGAAGGCTAACTTGCACAGCAAGTTAAGCGCATCGCGCGGCCGAAGCCAAAATTGCCGCTCGGCGATTTCGTCGCAGACAACGCGCCGCGAAGCGGCTCGTTGCGGCGCAGACTCATATTCGCGCAGCGAATGTGATGCCGGAGCCAATCACGTGCGCAGCACGTTAAGGGCGCAGCCCGGCCGTAGACAAAACAGGCCGCTGCAAACCGGAGGCCGTTCATGAGCAAAACCATCCTGGTCATGGCCGGCGGCACCGGCGGGCATATTTTTAGCTCCGGCGTAACGCGCGCTGCGCGCGCATTAGCCTGCGCTGAAAATATGCCCGATGTCGCTCCGGGCAAGGGGGGACGCCATGTCTAAGACTATCCTGGTCATGGCTGGCGGTACGGGCGGGCATATTTTTCCGGCCCTGACCGTCGCCCACAAGATGCGCGACGCCGGTTGGCGGGTGGTCTGGCTGGGCAACCCGGATGGCATGGAGGCCCGCCTGGTGCCGCCGCACGATTTCGAGATGGTCTGGGTCAAGTTCTCGGCGTTGCGCGGCAAGGGTCTGCTGCGCAAGCTGCTGCTGCCGGTCAACCTGTTGCGCGGTTTCTGGCAGGGGCTGAAGGCCATGCGTCAGGTGCGGCCCAATGTCGTGCTCGGCATGGGCGGCTACATCACCTTCCCGGGCGGCATGATGGCGGCGCTGACCGGCGTGCCGCTGGTGCTGCACGAACAGAATTCCGTGGCCGGGCTGGCCAACCGCGTGCTGGCTTTCGTCGCCGACCGCGTCGTCACCGGCTTCCCGGAAGTGCTGGCCAGGGGCCAGTGGCTGGGCAACCCGGTACGCGACGAGATCGCCAAGCTGGCGCCGCCGGCCGAGCGTTTCGCCGGTCGCGACGGCGCCCTGCGCCTGCTGGTCATCGGCGGCAGCCTCGGCGCCCGCGCCCTGAACGAGGCGGTGCCGCAGGCCATGGCCCGGCTGCCGGCGGCCGAGCAGCCGCAGATCGTGCATCAGGCCGGCGAGAAGATGATCGACGCACTCAAGGCCAATTACGCGGCGGTCGGCGTCCAGGCCCATTGCGTGCCGTTCATCGAGGACATGGCCGGCGCCTACGAGTGGGCCGATCTGGTCATCTGCCGCGCCGGCGCGCTGACCGTCGCCGAACTGGCGGCGGCGGGCGTGGCCAGCATCCTGGTGCCCTTCCCGCATGCCGTGGACGATCACCAGACCGGCAACGCCCGTTTCCTGGTCAATGTCGGCGGCGCTTTCCTGCTGCCGCAGGACGAACTGAGCGCCGACAGCATCGCGCTGATCCGCAACTACAGCCGCAGCCAGTTGCTGGAAATGGCCGGGAAGGCGCGCAGCCTGGCGCGTCCCGAGGCCGCTTCCGAGCTGGCCGGCATCTGCGCCGAGGCGGCCAAATGAACACGAACAGGCAACACAGAGGTCGGGCATGAAGCACAAAGTCAAACACATCCATTTCGTCGGCGTCGGCGGCTCGGGCATGAGCGGCATCGCCGAGGTGCTGGCCCACCTCGACTACACCGTCAGCGGTTCCGATCTCGCCGCCAGCGCGACGACGCGCCGCCTGGAGGGCGAAGGCGTCCGGGTGAGCATCGGCCATGCCGCCGGGAACATCGACGGTGCCGACGCGGTGGTGGTGTCGACGGCGGTCAAGGCCGACAACCCGGAAGTGATCGCCGCCCGCGAGAAGAAGATTCCGGTGGTGCCGCGCGCCCAGATGCTGGCCGAGTTGATGCGCCTCAAGCACGGCATCGCCATCGCCGGCACGCACGGCAAGACCACGACGACCAGCCTGGTCACCAGCATCCTGGCCGAGGGCGGCGTCGATCCGACCTTCGTCATCGGCGGCCGGCTGAATGCCGCCGGCGCCAACGCCCGGCTGGGCGGCGGTGATTTCCTGGTGGCTGAGGCCGACGAGTCGGACGCCTCCTTCCTGTTCCTGTCGCCGGTGGTGGCCGTGGTCACCAACATCGACGCCGACCACATGGAAACCTATGGTCACGACTTCGAGCGCCTCAAGGGCGCCTTCGTCGATTTCCTCAACCGCCTGCCGTTCTACGGCGTCGCCGTGCTTTGCGCCGAGGATCCCAACGTGCGGGCGATCATGCCGCAGGTCAGCAAGCAGATCGTCACCTACGGCCTGACGCCGGACTGCAATTTCTACGCCGACAATATCGTCGCCGACGGCGGCCGGATGCGCTTCGACTGCGTGCGCGTCAACGGCACGACTACCCGATTGCCGATCGTGCTCAATACGCCGGGTCTGCACAACGTGCTCAATGCCCTGGCGGCGATCGCCGTGGCCACCGAGGTGCAGGTCGAGGATGCGGCCATCGTCAAGGCCCTGGCCGAGTTCGACGGCGTCGGCCGGCGCTTCCAGCGCTACGGCGAGGTGGCTTTGCCGGCCGGCGGCAGCTTCACGCTGGTCGACGACTACGGCCACCATCCGGTGGAAATGGCCGCGACGCTGGCCGCCGCCCGCGGCGCCTTCCCCGGCCGGCGCCTGCTGCTGGCCTTCCAGCCGCACCGCTATTCGCGTACCCGCGACTGTTTCGAGGATTTCGTCAAGGTATTGGGCACTGTCGACGCGCTGTGCCTGGCCGAGGTCTATGCCGCCGGCGAGGCGCCGATCGTAGCCGCCGACGGCCGCTCGCTGGCGCGCGCCCTGCGCGTCGGCGGCAAGGTCGAGCCGGTGTTCGTCGAAGACATCGCGGCATTGCCGCAAACGATCATGGAGGTCGCCCGCGACGGCGACGTGGTGTTGTGCATGGGCGCCGGCTCGATCGGCGCCGTGCCGGGCAAACTGGTGGAGATGAAATGAGCGGTTTCGGCAAGGTCGCGGTGCTTTTCGGCGGGGTTTCCGCCGAGCGCGAGGTTTCTTTGAACAGCGGCTCGCGGGTGCTGGCCGCGCTGCAGGGGCAGGGCATCGACGCCGATGCCTTCGATCCGGCGACGCAGCCGCTCGACGCGCTCAAGGGCTACGACCGCGCCTTCATCGCGCTGCATGGACGTCACGGCGAGGACGGCACGATCCAGGGCGCCCTCGAACTGATGCACATTCCCTACACCGGCTCCGGCGTCATGGCCTCGGCGCTGGGCATGGACAAGTTCCGCACCAAGCTGTTGTGGCGGGCCGCCGGCCTGCCGATTCCCGACTACGCGCTGCTCGACGCCGGCAGCGATTTCGCCGCCGTCGAGCGGGCGCTCGGTCTGCCGCTGTTCGTCAAGCCGGCGCACGAAGGCTCGTCCATCGGCATCAGCAAGGTCAAGGCGCCCGGCGCGCTGGCCGCCGCCTACGCCGAGGCGGCCCGCTACGATGCGCTGGTGCTCGCCGAGAAGGGCGTCATGGGCGGCGAATACACGGTCGGCATCGTCGGCGGCGAGGCCCTGCCGATCATCAAGATCGAGCCGGCCACCGAGTGGTACGACTACGAGGCCAAGTACCACCGCGACGACACGCGCTACCTCTGCCCCTGCAACCTGGCGCCGGAGAAGGAGGCGGAAATCCGCCGCGGGGCGCTGGAAGCCTTCCGCCTGATCGGCGGGCGCGGCTGGGGCCGGGTCGATTTCCTGATGGACGAGGCGGGCAATCACTATTTCCTGGAAGTGAATACCTCGCCGGGCATGACCGACCACTCGCTGGTGCCGATGGCCGCCCGCGTCGCCGGCCTGGACTATCCGGCACTGGTGCGCCGCGTGCTCGAACTGGCAGCCAACGACTGACTGAGACGATGAATGTGGAACAAACCGCACTTGCTCAACGCCTTGGCCGACCTGCTGCTGCTGGCGGCGGCCGCCGCCGTGCTGGCCGCGGCGGCGGTGTGGCTGGTGCGCGTGCCGGCCTTGCCGGTCGAGCGGGTGGATTTCGCCGAACCGCTGGCCAATACCCGGCGCGAGGAAGTCGGGCGGGTGCTGCAGCCGACGTTGAAGGGCAATTTCTTCAGCGTCAATCTGGATGCGGTGCGCGGCGCGCTGGAGCGCCTGCCATGGGTGCGCAAGGTGCAGGTGCGGCGGGTCTGGCCGGCGCGGCTGGAAGTGCGGATCGAGGAACACAAGGCGGCGGCGCGCTGGGGCGAGGGCCGCGGCGAGCTGGTCAACAGCTACGGCGAGGTGTTCGCCGCGACGGCCGGCGAGGAGCGGCTGGCGGCGCTGCCGCTGCTCTACGGGCCGGCCGGCACGGCGCCGGAAGTGCTGGCCCGCTATGGCGAACTGGTCGGCCAGTTCGCGGCGGTCGGCGAGCGGCCGGTGCAGCTGCTGCTGACGCCGCGCCTGGCCTGGCAACTGAGGCTGACCGGCGGCATGTTGGTGAACATGGGGCGCGAGCAGCCGAAGGCGCCGTTGAGCGCGCGGCTGCAGCGCTTCCTCGAGGTTTATCCGGAGACCGTCGGCAAGCTGGCGACGCATCCGGAAATGGTCGATTTGCGCTATCCGAACGGTTTCGCCATGCGTCTCGCGGGCGGGGGGAAGGGAAAGTAGAAACATGAGCAGGGACAACAAGGACATGATCGTCGGCCTCGACATCGGCACCTCGAAAATCGTCGCGCTGGTCGCCGAGATCGACGGCGAGGGCCATCTCAACGTGATCGGCATGGGCTCGCAGGATTCGCGCGGGCTGAAGAAGGGTGTCGTGGTCAACATCGAGGAGACCGTGCACACCATCAGCCGTGTGATCCAGGAAGTCGAGCTGATGGCCGACTGCAAGGTGCGCGACGTCTATACCGGGATCGCCGGCAGCCACATCAAGAGCTTCAACTCCAACGGCATGGTGGCGATCAAGGACAAGGAAGTGACCCAGGCCGACATCGAGCGCGTCATCGAGACGGCCAAGGCGATGCCGATCCCGGCCGACCAGGAGATCCTGCACATCCTCACCCAGGAATTCGTCATCGACGGCCAGGACGGCATCCGCGAGCCGATCGGCATGAGCGGCATGCGCCTGGAAGTGAAGACGCACATCGTTACCGGCGCCGTCTCGGCTGCCCAGAACATCGTCAAGTGCGTGCGCCGCTGCGGCCTGGAAGTAAACGACCTGGTACTGCAGCCGCTGGCTTCCAGCTACGCCGTGCTGTCCGAGGACGAGAAGGATCTCGGCGTCTGTCTCATCGACATCGGCGGCGGCACCACCGACCTGGCCGTGTGGACCCAGGGTGCGATCCGCCACACCTCGGTGATTCCCATCGCCGGCGACCAGATCACCAACGACATCGCCATGGCCCTGCGCACGCCGACGCGCGAGGCCGAGGACATCAAGTGCAAGTACGGCTGTGCTCTGTCGCAACTGGCCGATGCCGCCGCCAATATCGACGTGGCCGGCGTTGACGACCGGCCGAGCCGCAAACTGAGCCGCAAGGCGCTGGCCGACGTGATCCAGCCGCGCGTCGAGGAACTCTACGAACTGATCCAGAACGAACTGCGCCGCGCCGGCTTCGAGGAGGTGCTGTCCTCCGGCATCGTGCTGACCGGCGGCGCCTCGGTGATGCCCGGCATGGTCGAGCTGGGCGAGGAAATCTTCCACATGCCGGTGCGCCTGGGCAACCCGAAATACACCGGCAGCCTGGCCGATGTGGTGCAGACGCCGCGCTTCTCCACCGCCTGCGGCCTGCTGCTCGAAGCCCAGGCGCAGCGCAAGCGCGGCCAGAAGATCCAGGAAAAGCAGGGCCTCAGCGACGTCTTCCAGAGCATGAAGTCGTGGCTGGCAAAAAATTTCTGATTGGCAATTGAACCGTTTTTTCAGAGGAGGTAGCTATGTTTGAGATCATCGAGAAGGAAGAGTTGGGCACCATCATCAAGGTGTTCGGCGTCGGCGGCGCCGGCGGCAACGCCATCGAGCACATGATTCGCGAAGGGGTCAACGGCGTCGAGTTCATCGCCGCCAACACCGACGCCCAGGCGCTGTCGCGCAACGCCGCATCGACCAAGCTGTCGCTCGGCCAGAGCGGCCTGGGCGCCGGCGCCAAGCCGGAAAAGGGCCAGGAAGCCGCGCAGCAGCACCGCGACGACATCCGCGCCAGCCTCGAAGGCGCCCACATGGCCTTCATCACGGCCGGCATGGGCGGCGGCACCGGCACCGGCGCCGCCCCGGTGGTCGCCGAGGTCGCTCGCGAAATGGGCATCCTGACCGTCGGCGTGGTCACCAAGCCGTTCTCCTTCGAGGGCGGCAAGCGCATGAAGGCGGCCGAGGCCGGCATCGCCGAGTTCGCCAAGCATGTCGATTCGCTGATCGTCATCCTCAACGACAAGTTGATGGAAGTCATGGGCGACGATGCCGACGTCGACGATTGCTTCAAGGCGGCCGACGACGTGCTGCGCAACGCGGTCGGCGGCATCGCCGAAATCATCACCTACCCGGGTCTGGTCAACGTCGACTTCGAGGACGTGCGCACGGTCATGGGCGAAATGGGTCGCGCCATGATGGGCTCGGCCGCCGCCGCCGGCGTCGACCGGGCGCGCATCGCCGCCGAACAGGCCGTCGCCTCGCCGCTGCTCGAAGGCATCAATCTCTCCGGCGCCAAGGGCGTGCTGGTGAACATCACCGCCGCCAAGGGCAACCTGAAGATGAAGGAAGTCAACGAAGTGATGAACACCGTCAAGGCCTTCGCCGCCGAGGACGCCCACATCATCTTCGGCGCCGTCTACGACGAATTGATGGGCGACGCCCTGCGCGTCACCGTGGTCGCCACCGGCCTCGGCCAGGCCGCCGCCAAGCGGCAGTCCTTCGAGGTCATCAACACCCCGGTCGTCCAGGCCGTCGCCACCGGCACGCACGACGCCGTCGCCTTCGGCGGCGGTCCGGCCATCGACTACAACCAGATCGCCGACGTGCCGGCCGTGGTCCGCAAGCGCAACGTCACCGTCGAGGCCCTGGCCAACAGCGGCGTCGATCGCTACGACATCCCGGCCTTCCTGCGCAAGCAGGCGGATTGAGCCTGAGGCTGCGTTCTCTGAAAAAGGGCGCCGCCGCGTTGTGCTACAATGCGGCGGCTTCCCAAAAACATTCAAGCACTTAGCCCTCAGCCCCCCGCATGCTCAAGCAACGCACGTTGAAGACCGTGATCCGCGCCTCCGGCGTCGGCCTGCACGGCGGTTTCAAGGTCAACATGACCCTGCGCCCGGCCGCTCCGGATACCGGCATCGTCTTCCGTCGCACCGATCTGCCGGAACCGGTGGATATTCCCGCGACCGCCTTTCTCGTCGGCGATACGCGCATGTGCTCCTGCCTGGAAAAGGAAGGGGTCAAGGTCGGCACCATCGAACACCTGATGTCCGCCTTCGCCGGACTCGGCATCGACAATGCCTGGGTCGACCTCGATGCGCCGGAAGTGCCCATCCTCGACGGCTCGGCCGCGCCCTTCGTGTTCTTGATCCAGTCCGCCGGCATCGAGGAGCAGAAGGCCGCCAAGAAGTTCATCCGCGTCACCCGCCCGGTCGAAGTCCGCGACGGCGACAAGTGGGCCCGCTTCGAGCCCTACGACGGCTACAGCCTGGCCTTCTCCATCGTCTTCAACCACCCGGCCATCGACAAGTCGGCGCAGCGCGCCGAGATCGATTTCGCCGAGCACTCCTACGTCCGTGAAGTCGCCCGTGCCCGCACCTTCGGCTTCATGCAGGAAGTCGAATACCTGCGCGAGAACGGCCTGGCCCTCGGCGGCGGCCTGGAGAACGCGATCGTTCTCGACGAGTTCCGCGTGCTCAACCAGGACGGCCTGCGCTACGGCGACGAATTCGTCAAACACAAGATTCTCGACGCGGTCGGCGATCTCTACCTGATCGGCCATCCGCTGCTCGCCGCCTATTCCTCGCACAAGGGCGGCCACGCGCTGAACAACCTGCTCGCCCGCGAACTGCTCACTACCCGCGATGCCTGGGAAATGGCCAGCTTCGCCGATGCCGCCCTGGCCCCCGCCGGCGTCACCCGCTGGCTGACCCAGGCCGCCTGAGCCGCCGATGTGGCTGCTGCGCCTGCTGGCAGTCATCCTGGCGATCGCCGTCGGCGCCGGCGTGCTGCTCTACGCCCTGACCGGCAACCGCTCCTGGCTCGCGCTGTCGTGGCGCCTGTTCCGCTGGGGCATCGTTTTCGCGCTGATCGTTTTCGCCCTGATGATCGTCGAGCGCGTCGCCGTCATTCCGCTCTAGCCGCGCGCGCCAGCAGCGCCGCCAGCGCACTCTTCAGCGGCCCTTCCGGCAGGCGGCCGGCAAGCGTTTCGAGGCTGGCGGCGGCCTTCGATGACAGTGGTTTTTGTGGCGAACTGCTTGATCGCAAAGGTAATTGTCGGGGTTGTACTTTTACCAGCATGCCGTTACACTCCGTGCCTCCCTTCGATAATTCGTCGCACAGACGCTGGCTCAACTGGCGCAATTTGGCGGCGACCGCACCGTTCTCGGTGTGGATAACGAGTGTCCCCGACTTGTAATTGGCAACATGTGCGGCGTGGCGCAGACCCGGTGGGGCGAGCGTTTCGAAGCGGCGGGAAAGCTTGAGCAGCAGTCTGGCGTGCGCCATCAGGCGGGCGGTCGTGGCGTCGCTGTCGAGAAATTGCTCTGGCCCTTGGTACATAGAGGAGATTCCGTGCAGATCATTCTGGTCTCGCGCCATTTGCGTACAGCGCGAACAATTACCATTATGCCCCGGCACCTGGCCGCCGCGGCGGTCGGTTTCATCGCCCTGGTCCTGTCGGCGGCGCTGTTGTTGTCCTGGCTGTCCGTGCATTGGCGCCTACCGCTCGTCGAGGATCTGGTCCTGGCCCTGCAGCAGAAGGAAAGCCGCCGCCTCCAGGATTACGTCAGCAACAACCTGCAACTGATGGCGACCCGCCTGGGGGAACTCCAGGGCAAAGTGATGCAGCTCGACAGCCTCGGCCAGCGGGTCTCCGGCCTGGCCGACGGCAAGGCGGCCCCGGCGCCGGGGCCGGCCGTGGCGCCGGGAGAGTCGCGCGACGGACAGGGCGGCCCCTTCCTGCCGGTGGCACTGAACGCCGACGAATTGCAGCGCGAAATCGATCGCCTGGCCACCGCCGTCGACCACCGCGCGGCGGCGCTGGAAGTGCTCGAATTCCAGCTGCTGGAAAAGCGCGTCCGCGACCGCCTGCTGCCGACCACCCTGCCGGTCAAGTCGGCCCGCTTCGGCTCGCCGTTCGGCGTGCGCATCGACCCGATCGCCGGTATGCATGCCCGCCACGAGGGCATCGACTTCGTCGCCCCGGTCGGCACGCCGGTCGTCGTCGCCGCCGACGGCGTGGTGCTGGCCGCCGAGTTCCACCCGGAATTCGGCAACATGATCGACGTCGACCACGGCGACGGCCTGACCTCGCGCTATGCCCACCTTTCGCAGATTGACGCGGCGCCCGGCCGCCTCGTCAAGCAGGGCGAGAAAATCGGCGCGGTCGGCACCACCGGGCGCTCGACCGGGCCGCACCTGCATTTCGAGGTGCGCATGCTCGGCGTGGCCCAGAATCCGGCCCTGTTCCTCAAGCAAGGCAACGAGTTCGCCCAGTTCATGCGGCGCTGATCCGCAGCCGTCTCCTTGATCCAGGTCGTCCCCGGGGCTCCCGGGCGGCATGCTAGAATCCGCGCTTTGCCGCGCCTGGCGCCAACATTACAGATTGCGATGATTTCCGGCCTCCTCAAAAAGATTTTCGGCAGCCGCAACGAGCGGTTGATCAAGCAGTATTCCCAGACCGTCAAGCGCATCAACGCCCTTGAGCCGACGCTGCAAGGGCTGTCCGATGAGCAATTGCGGGCCAAGACCGACGAGTTCCGCCAGCGCCACGCCAACGGCGAGTCGCTCGACGACCTGCTACCGGAAGCATTCGCCGTGGTCCGCGAGGCCGGCAAGCGCGAACTGGGCATGCGCCACTTCGACGTCCAGTTGATCGGCGGCATGGTGCTGCACTACGGCAAGATCGCCGAAATGCGCACCGGCGAGGGCAAGACCCTGGTCGGCACGCTGCCGGCCTACCTCAATGCCATTTCCGGCAAGGGCGTGCACGTCATCACGGTCAACGACTACCTGGCCAGCCGCGACGCCGAGTGGATGGGGCGCCTGCACCGCTTCCT
>JAVBRT010000051.1:0-17383 GCA_031547725.1 Azonexus sp.
GCCGAATCGCCGTGCGGGTGGTACTTACCCATGACCTCGCCGACGACGCGGGCGCACTTGACGAAGGGGCGGTTCCACACGTTGTTCGTCTCGTGCATGGCGTACAGCACGCGGCGATGCACCGGCTTCAGGCCGTCGCGCGCATCCGGCAGCGCCCGGCCGACGATCACGCTCATCGCATAATCGAGATAGGAACGCCGCATCTCGTCTTCGAGGCTGATCGGCAATGTTTCTTTGGCGAATTGATCCATGTATGACAATCGCACCGCCGGAGCAGTGCCTCATTGGTTGATTTGAGCGTAATTTGCTATTTTAACACGCACCCACCAACGGACAGACGGCGTTTCATGACACCCACACCCGAAGCGATCGACCTGCTGATCGAGGCGCGCTGGATCGCCCAGATCGAACCCGACACCTTGCTCGAGAACCACGCCCTGGCCGTGCGCGATGGGCGCATCGCCGCCATCCTGCCGGCCGCCGAGGCACGCGACCGCTACCCGGCCGAGCAGCGGGTGATGCTCGACCGGCACATCCTGATTCCCGGCCTGGTCAATCTGCATACCCATGCCGCGATGAGCCTGATGCGCGGCCTGGCCGACGACCTGCCGCTGATGGACTGGCTGCAGAAGCATATCTGGCCTGCCGAGGCGACCCACCTCTCGGCCCAGTTCGTACTCGACGGCACGCGGCTGGCCTGCGCCGAGATGCTGCGCGGCGGCACCACCTGCTTCAACGACATGTATTTCTTCCCCGATGCCGCCGCCACCGCCGCCAGCGAGTTCGGCATGCGCGCCGCCATCGGCCTGACCACGCTGGAATTCCCCAACCCCTACGCCAGCGATGCCGACGACTACCTGAGCAAGGGACTGGCCTGCCACGAACGCTGGCGGAGCCACCCGTTGATTTCCTTCTGCCTCGCCCCGCACGCGCCCTACACGGTGTCCGACGCCAGCTTCGAGCGCATCCTGATCCTCGCCGAACAACTCGGCCTGCCGATCCACTGCCATGTGCACGAAACCCGCCAGGAAGTCGCCGACGCCCGTCAACGCGACGGCCACGCCCCGCTCGCCCGACTGCACCGCCTCGGCCTGCTCGGCCCGGGTTTCATCGGCGTGCACGGCGTCCATCTCGACGATGCGGAAATCGATTTGCTCGCCGCGACCGGCAGCCACATCGCCCATTGCCCGACTTCGAATCTGAAGCTGGCCAGCGGTTTCGCCCCGGTGGCCAAAATGCTGCAACGCGGCATCAACGTCGGCCTCGGCACCGACGGCGCCGCCAGCAACAACCGCCTCGACCTGTTCGGCGAAATGCGCCTCGCCGCCCTGCTGGCCAAGGGCATCAGCGGCGATGCCGCCGTCCTGCCGGCGCGGCAGGCGCTGCGCATGGCGACGCTGAACGGTGCTATCGCCCTTGGCCTCGGCCATGAAACCGGTTCGCTGACACCGGGCAAGGCCGCCGATTTGTGCGCCGTCGATCTCGGCAGCCTGGAGAACCGCCCCTGCTTCGATCCGCTCTCGCATCTGGTCCATGTTGCCGGGCGGGAAGCGGTCAGCCACGTCTGGGTTGCCGGAAAGTGTTGCGTCGACGACAAAAAACTGCGCGAAACCCCGGCAAATCACTTGGATTCGGCAATTACGCTATGGCAGAATAGCTTGGAAGTCCGCCGGAATATTTAATACTTCGATCTAGTGCGGACCAGCGTTTGCAAATTTTCTTCAACGAGGGAAAACAATGATCCAGAATATCGTCAAGAAGTCTCTGCTGGTTGCCCTGCTGGCCGGCGTCGGCGTTGCCGCCACGGCCCAGGAACGTGTTTACGCCATCGACGGCCGCGACGTCGTCGCCAAGAGCGGCACCGGCCTGTGCTGGCGCACCGGCTACTGGACCCCGGCCGCCGCCGCCGCCGACAAGGCCGGCTGCGAGTGCGACAAGGACCTGCTGCCGAAGGAAGTCTGTGCGCCGAAGGTTGCCGCCGCCGCCCCGGCCGCCGCCGCGCCGGCCGCCGCTGTCAAGCCGACCGGCGAGAAGGTCACCGTCGCCGCCGACGCCCTGTTCGACTTCGACAAGGCCGTGCTGCGTCCGGAAGGCAAGGCCAAGCTCGACGAGCTGGTCTCCAAGGCCGCCGCGATCAAGCTCGAAGTGATCCTCGCCGTCGGCCACACCGACCGACTGGGCAGCAATGCCTACAACCAGAAGCTGTCCGAGAAGCGCGCCGCCGCGGTCAAGGAATACCTGGTCGGCAAGGGCATCGAAGCCAACCGCGTGTACACCGAAGGCAAGGGCGAAACCCAGCCGGTGACGGGCGACAAGTGCAAGGGCAACGCTAAGACCAAGGCCCTGATCGAGTGCCTGCAGCCGGACCGCCGCGTCGACATCGAAGTCATCGGCACCAAGTAAGACGCCGCTGCTACAATGGAAAGCCCTGCCTCGGCAGGGCTTTTTTCTTTGCCTATTCCCGAATCACGACCATGCTCAACGCCGATCCCACCGAACTGGACAAATTTGGTGACCTCGCCCATCGCTGGTGGGACCCGCACAGCGAATTCAAGCCGCTGCACGACATCAATCCGTTACGCCTCGACTGGATCGACGGCATCGTCGGCCTGGCCGGCAAGCGCGTGCTCGACGTCGGCTGCGGCGGCGGCCTGCTGTCCGAGGGCATGGCCGCCCGCGGCGCCAGCGTCACCGGCATCGATCTCTCCGACAAGCCGCTCGGCGTGGCCCGCCTGCACCTGCTGGAAAGCGGCCAGCAGGTCGAGTACCGCAAGATCGCCGTCGAGGAACTGGCGGCCGAGATGCCGGCCGCCTTCGATGCCGTGACCTGCCTGGAAATGCTCGAACACGTGCCCAACCCGGCCAGCGTCGTCGCCGCCTGCGCCCGCCTGGTCAAGCCGGGCGGCCAGGTCTTCCTATCGACGCTGAACCGCAACCCCAAGGCCTACCTGCTCGCCGTGGTCGGCGCCGAATACGTCCTGCGCCTCCTGCCGCGCGGCACCCACGACTATGCCCGCTTCATCAAACCATCGGAACTGGCGCGCTGGGCGAAAACGGTCGGCCTGGAACCGCAGGAACTGATCGGCATGAGCTACAACCCGCTCAGCCAGCGCTATTCGCTCGGCCGCGACACCAGCGTCAACTACTTGATGCACGCCACCCGCAACACCTGAAACCGGCGAGCCGACCCATGTTCGAAGCCGTCCTGTTCGATCTCGATGGCACGCTGGCCGACACCGCCCCCGATCTCGGCCACGCCGCCAACGCCCTGCTACGCGAAGAAGCACGCCCCGAGCAGCCGCTCGCCAGCCTGCGGCCGCATACCTCGGCAGGCGTGCGCGGTCTGCTCCGCGTCGGCTTCGGCATCACTCCGGAAGATTCCGGCTACGAGCGTCTGGCCCAGCGCTTTCTCGAGCTCTACGCCGCCCGGTTGTGTGCCGACACCCAGTTGTTCGCCGGCATTCCCGAACTGCTCGACCAAATCGAGACGCTGCAGTTGGCCTGGGGCGTAGTCACCAACAAGCGCCGCCGCTTCACCGACCCGCTGGTCGTCCTGCTTGGCCTGTCGCCACGTACGCCGTGCATCGTCAGCGGCGACAGCACGGCCGCCCCCAAACCCTCGCCGCTGCCGCTGCTGCATGCCTGCGAGCTGCTCGGCTGCGCCCCGCAACGCACGCTCTACGTCGGCGACGACCAACGCGACATCGTCGCCGGCAAGGCCGCCGGCTGCCTGACGGTGGCCGTCTCCTACGGCTATCTCGGCGATGGCGCCCCGCTCGCCGAATGGGGCGCCGACCTGATCATCGATCACCCGGACGAACTGGCTGCTTTTCTCGTAACCCACGTAGCACCGAGATAATCTGACCACACGCAACAAAGCTCGTCACGTACTCGTCAATCTCGTGCCGCCTCAACGTCCGTACAGCATTCGTGCGGCAGCAGGCAGCGTATCGACTTGAGGAATGAAGTGGTCGATCAACCCACCCAGCAGCACGGCGCTGACCAGAGCGCCGAGCAGCGGCTTCCAGGTCAGACGGACGGCCGCCAATAGCCAGCCTTCCTGCTCCACTTGCACCGCAGTACGCGCGGCGGTGTAAGCAAAGGCCAATTCCACAGCGGCAACGAGCAGTACTTCCGTGCCGAAGTACGCCAGTAGCAGCCAACCAGCGCCCAGCGCTGCCACCAATACCACCACGAAGATGGCCAGCACAGGGATGATGACAATAGCGCCCTCATCCGCTGCGCCGATCCCATCCAGCGCACCGGAAACCGACTCGCCCAGCATGGAGCCTGCGCCATCGCTTGTGTCGGCAGGCAGGTCAATATTGCCGCTGCCCGCATGGCAGTTCCCGCTTCTGGAGCCAGCGCCGATGTCTGGCAGATCGATGTCGAGTGACTCGCGCTCCTGTTTCCGCACCAACGCGCCAGCCCAGATACGCAGCAACAGCAAGTAACACAGGTAGCCTGCCCCCAAAGCCAGCGTGTAACGCACGGCCAGCGAATGGACTCCGGCATGGCGCAACGCGGTCGTGCTGGCCCACATGACGCCCAGCGTCAGTAGCCCCATGCTCCAGCCGTGCAGCCACAGCACATGACGGCTGCGCAGATGTCGAATCAGGCGATCTCCCTGAACTCGGACGGTTCTGAAGTTGGAGCTTGCTGCGCCCGCTCGGCGGCCATCAACGGGGGATTTGATACGTGATCGTTTCATGCCGGTTCGCATTCGAGTGAATGGCGGTAGCATTGAGAAGGTTCGGAATATATTCCATCTACTCGCGTCGCGCCGAAATGAGCAGGTTGCGCGGCGTCAGGGCACGCGGGCAGAAGACGCCAAGTTCAACCGCGTAGCCGCGCTCCATCAGGAACACGGCGAGATCGCCGGCTAACCAGATTTCCAGCGCCCGCCGCAAGGCGTGGCGGACGATGGACAGGCGCATCACCTCGCGCCACCGCTCCTCGCCGCGCCGCTGGCAGCGCGCCAGATCGCCGGCCGCCGGTGGCGGCACGCCTTCGCGTTGGCACATGGCCGCCAGGAAGCCGGCGAAATCGGCGCGCAGCCAGGCTTCCCGCACCGGCTTGAAATTGCGGTAAGGCCCGCCGCCGACTTCTTCCCGCCAAGCCGCGAAAGCCAGTTTGTAAGCCGCCGCCCGGTCGCGCTGGCGGCGCTCGCGGGCGCTGGCGGTGACCGTTTCGGTGACAACCAGGCGCACATCGTCCGCTGTCGGGCGCAAGGACGAAGCTGCGGCCAACGGCTGGTAGCCGCCGTCCAGGTGCAGGTGGTAACAGCACGGCGCGATATCGAAACAGGCGATGCCGGCCATGGCACCGTCGCGGATCAACCGCCGGTGCAGGTTGCCGCAGGCATGCAGGGCTACCGCGTGACGGCCACCGGTCGCCTGCAGGTTGACCGCCAGTGCGTCGGCGGCGACGAAGGATTGATCCAGCGCCAGGCGCTGCGCCAGCTGCTCACCGGACCGGCATAGCGCGGCGTCGATTTCCAGTGTTTGTACCGGTACCCGCCAGCGATGGGCCAGCAGGCGGCCGAGATGGCCCTTGCCGCCGCACCAGTCGAGCACCGGCTGTTGGCCGCAGCAGACGACGGCGGCAAAGGCCTCGATCTGCGCCCGCTTGCGGCCGGGAATTTCCCAGGCCCAGCGGTCGTCGACCGCGCCAGCCGGAACGGCCTCCCGGATCGGCAGTTCGGCCAGCGGCGCCAGCGCCGCTACCTCGGGCAGATGCCGGACCAGCCAGGCCAGCGCCGCCGGCGCATCGGCATTGAGCATTTCCGCCTGTTCGTCGTCGAGGGCCAGCAGTTCGGCGGCCAGCGCCGGCCGGTGCCGGCACCAGTCGGGGCGGCGTTCGCGGAAAGGCTGCGGGTGCCACAGCGCGTGGAATTGCGGCAGCAGGGCGTCGAGTTGCCGGTGCCGCTCGTCCAGCCTCACCGCAGCGCCGCCCGCCGCTCGCGGCGGCGATAGCCGAGTACGGCCGGAACCACGGCTGCCGCTAGCAGCAGCAGACCGGCGGCCAAGGGCCACAGCACCGGCCGGTTCCACGCGCGGCGGGCGGCTGCACGCTCGGCGGCGTCGATGCGCTGGTACTTGAGGATGTTGTTGCCGACGTCGTTCGGCTTGCGGTTCTTCAGCCAGCGGTGGCCCAGGGTGTAGCTCTTGGGGTGCAGGCCGAACACCCATGGCGCATCGTGCTGCAGGATGCCGTTCATGCGGCGGATGATGTCCAGGCGCTCGGGCGTGTTGTCCATGTTCTTCATGCGCAGAAACAGGCGGTCGTATTCCGGATTGGCATAATTGGACGAGTTCTCGCCGCCGTGGCTGACCCGCGTCTCGCTGCCGTGCAGCAGGAAGAAGAAGTTCTCCGGATCCGGGTAGTCGGCATTCCAGCCGAGGTAGTAGAGCTGGACGTTGCCCTTGCGCAGCTTGTCCTGGAAGCGGTTGAAGTCGGTCGAGCGGACCACCAGTTGTGCGTCGATCTTGGCGAACTGGCGGGTCAGCCAGTCGAGGCGCGACTTTTCGCCCATGCCGCCGCCGGTGGTGTCGAGATAGAGGACCAGCGGCTCGCCGGTCTTTTCGTGGCGGCCGTGCGGGTAACCGGCTTCGGCCACCAGCTTCCTGGCCGTTTCGACCGATTTGCGGCGGGGTTTGCCGTCGATCCAGTCATACACCTTCTTGTTCATGCCGGCCTCGCCCGCCTCGAAGCCGAAAATACCCGGCGGCAGCGGTCCCTGGGCGGCGATGCCGCGGCCGTTGAGGAAAATGGAGATGAATTCCTCCTGGTCGATGGCGATCGAAACCGCCTGGCGCAGCTTGGCGGCCTTTTCGCCAAGGCCGCCGACGACCGGATCGAGCAGGTTGAAGCCCATGTAGAAGGTCGAGGCTTTGACCGAGGTCAGCAGGCGGATGCCTTTTTCCCGCATGTCCTCGGTCAGCGCCACGTCGCCGCCGACATTGACGCGCACCGCCTGGTCGAAGCTGTCGGAAGAAATCCCCGAGGCATCGTAATAGCCTTGCAGGAACTTGTTCCAATAGGGGATCGCCTCCTTCTCGCGGGTAAACACCGCCGCTTCGATGAACGGCAGGGGTTTGCCGCAGTCGGCCAGCAGCCCGGCCTCGCGGTCGCCCGCCTCGCCTTCGCAGGGGTAGGTCTCGCCGTGGAAATTGGGATTGCGCGTCAGCACCATGCGCCGGTTCGGGTCGTTCTCGGTCAGCATGAACGGCCCGGTGCCGACCGGCCACCAGTCCAGCGTCAGATTCTTCTCGGCCATGCCCGGTTGGGCGAAGAAGCGGTCGGCCTCGCGCGGCACCGGCGCGAAGAAGTGCATGGCCAGCCAGTACAGGAACTGCGGGTATCTGCCCTTGATGCGGATGCGCCAGGTATGGGCATCCTGCCGCTCGACGCCGGTCAGCGGATAAGCGTCGAGGTCCAACCAAGCATCGCCCGGCAGATCCTTGGCCGCGGCGCGCAGGGCGTCGCCCAGTTCCTTCAGGCCGACGATCTTGCCGGCCATCATGCCGTAGATCGGCGAATGCAGGCGCGGATGGGCGAGGCGCTTGATCTGGTAGATGTAGTCGTCGGCGGTCAGTTCGCGGCTGCCGGTTTCAGGGAAATCGCCGACGCTTTGCCGCCCGTCGGCGACACCCGGGCCGAGATAGCGCGGCTGTCCGGCGGCGTCCATGGCGAAGGCCGGATGCGGCTGGTAGCGGATGCCCGGCCGCAGCTTCAGCTCGTAGATGCTCTCGGCGATGCGCTCGGCCGGCGCGTCGGCCGGCAGTTCGCGGCCGGCAGCATCGACGTAGCGCGGCTGCGGCACCGCTTCCAGGGTCGCCGGGATCAGCTCGTAGGGCCGCTTCAGGTAGTGGTATTGCAGCGGCGGCTCGTAGATCTGGGCGGTGAAGGTGGCCTCGTCCTCGGTATAGGACTGGGCCGGGTCAAGATGCTTGGGCCGGTCGGTGAAGGCGGTGTAGAGGATGTTGCGCCCGGCATCATCGGCCGGATAGGGATCGTTCCAGGCCTGGCCGCAACCGGCCAGCATGGCGATGAACAGGAGACAGGCGCTGGTTTTCCGCATGGGCGGGAGTTTAGCAAGCTTGACCGGCGCAGCGGGATTTGCCGACAATGGTTCGCACCCCAACCCTCAGGAGCCGCCGCGTGCTCGACACGAAAATCCCCGACTTCACCCTGCCCGCCACCGGCGGCCAGACCTTCTCCCTCGCTGCCCAGGCCGGCAAAGCCGTTGTCATCTACTTCTACCCCAAGGACAGCACGCCGGGCTGCACCACCGAAGGCCAGCAGTTCCGCGACCTGCACGCCGAGTTCCAGGCTGCCGGCGCCGTCGTCCTCGGCGTCTCGCGCGACAGCCTGAAATCGCACGAGAACTTCAAGGCCAAGCAGTCCTTCCCCTTCGAACTCGGCTCCGATGCCGACGAAGCCGTCTGCAACCTGTTCGGCGTCATCAAGCAGAAGATGATGTACGGCAAGCAGTGCCGCGGCATCGAGCGCAGCACCTTCGTCATCGACCGGGGTGGCGTCCTGCGCCGCGAATGGCGCGGCGTCAAGGTGCCCGGCCACGCCCAGGACGTGCTCGACTTCGTCAAGACGCTGTAACCCCCTTTCCCCATCCACAAAGGCCCCCTCATGCCGCGCCAGTCCGCAGCCGCCAAGAAGCCCGCCCTCACCAAGCTGTTCGTGCTCGATACCAACGTGCTGATGCACGACCCGAGCTGCCTGTTCCGCTTCGAGGAACACGACGTCTTCCTGCCGATCATGACGCTGGAAGAACTCGACAACCACAAGAAGGGCATGTCGGAAATCGCCCGCAACGCCCGCCAGACCTCGCGCACGCTCGACGAGATGCTGGCCCACGACGACGTCGACATCGACGAGGGCATTGCCCTCTACGGCCCGTCGAACAAGCTCGCCAGCGGCCGCCTCTACCTGCAGACCGAGGCCATCAGCAACGAATTGCCGCAGGGCCTGCCGACCTCCAAGGTCGACAACCAGATTCTCTCGGTGGTCATCCACCTGCAGAAGAAATTCCCCAAGCGCCCGGTGATCCTGGTGTCGAAAGACATCAACATGCGCATCAAGTCGCGGGCGCTCAACCTGTTGGCCGAGGACTATTTCAACGACAAGGTGCTCGAGGATACCGACATCCTCTACACCGGCACCCGCGCCCTGCCCGCCAACTTCTGGGACAAGCACGGCAAGGGCATGGAATCGTGGAAGAAGGACTCGAAGACCTACTACAAGATCAACGGCCCGCTCTGCCCGCAGTTCCTGATCAACGAGCTGGTGTGGCTGGAAAGCGACGGCTTCGCCGCCATCGTCAAGGAAGCCGCCGGCAAGAGCGCGGTGCTGGAAACCCTGGTCGACTACACGCATCCGAAAAATGCCGTGTGGGGCATCACGGCGCGCAACCGCGAGCAGAACTTCGCGCTCAACCTGCTGATGAACCCGGAAATCGATTTCGTCACCCTGCTCGGCCAGGCCGGCACCGGCAAGACCCTGCTGACCCTGGCCGCCGGCCTGACCCAGACGCTGGAGAGCAAGCAGTTCGCCGAAATCATCATGACCCGCGTCACCGTGCCGGTCGGCGAGGATATCGGCTTCCTGCCCGGCAGCGAGGAAGAGAAGATGGCGCCGTGGATGGGCGCCCTGGAGGACAACCTGGAAGTCCTCACCCATTCCGACGACAGCGGGCCCTACGGTGGCGACTGGGGCAAGGCGGCGACCAACGACATCATCCGTTCGAAGATCAAGATCAAGTCGCTCAACTTCATGCGCGGCCGGACCTTCCTCAAGAAGTACCTGATCATCGACGAGGCGCAGAACTTGACGCCGAAACAGATGAAAACCCTGGTCACCCGCGCCGGCCCCGGCACCAAGGTGATCTGCCTCGGCAACATCGCGCAGATCGACACGCCCTACCTGACCGAAGGCAGTTCCGGCCTGACCTACGTCGTCGACCGCTTCAAAGGCTGGCCGCACGCCGGCCACATCACCCTGCAGCGCGGCGAGCGCTCGCGCTTGGCCGACCACGCGGGCGAAGTGCTATAATCCGCGGCAAAAACCACAAGGGCCGTGTCAGCGACACGGCCCTTTCGTTTCAGCCACGGGCTGTCACTGCCGGAGGAAATTCTTGAAACGCCGAGCCTTTCTCGCCTCGTTGGGCGCCCTTGCCGTACTCGCCGAACCGGCGACCGCGGCACCCGCCAAACCCGCCGCCAAGCCGGCGGCGAAAAAACCGGCAGCCAGGCGCAAACCGGCCGCGAAACCCGCCGCCCGCAGCCCAGTCCGCAGCGCCGACAATCCCGTCATCGACGAACCGCCGAAAGGCACTTCCGCCTCCCGCCTGCCGCCGGTCAAGGCACCGGAACCGCCGACCGAGTGGACCACCTACGAGATCGTCACCCGCATCGACCTGCGGGGCAAGGAAGGCCCGTGCAAGCTGTGGCTGCCGCTGCCGCTCAACCAGGACACGCTGTTCCAGCGCACCCTGGGCCACGCCTGGGAAGGCAATCCGACGCGCGCCAGCATGGGCCGCCAGCCGGACGGCGACCTCGAAGTATTCCAGTGCGAATGGACCGACGGCAGCGCCGGCAAGCTGCAACTGACCACCCAGGTGACGACGGCCGACCGGCATTTCGATGTCGCCAAGCGCACCATCGCGCCGGAACGCGAGGACATCCTGCGCCGCAACCTGCAGGCCTCGCGGCTGATTCCCAATGACGGACTGGCTTTCCAACTGGGCGAGCGCATCCTCGGCCGGGTCAAGGATCCGGTGGCCCAGGCCAAGGTCATCTACGAGTGGGTGATCGAACATGCCATCTACGATCCGGCACTGCCCGGCAGCGGCAGCGGCAACGTCCGCCAGCAACTGGTCAGCGGCCAGTACGGCGGCCGCTCGGCCGACATCGCCGGCCTTTTCGTCGCCCTCTGCCGCGCCATCGGCATTCCCGCCCGCTGCGTGTTCGGCCTGCGCACCGGTCCGTCGCGGCTGTTCCGCAGCCTCGGCCTGAGCAGCGACGATGCGACGCGCGGCCAGCACGTCCGCGCCGAATTCTACGTACCCGGCTACGGCTGGATTCCGGTCGATCCCAGCGACGTTCGCCGGGCCATCGCCCGCGAAGGCCTGTCCGACCAGGACAGCCGTCTGGCGTCGCTGAAGCGCGTGCTGTTCGGCGTCTGGGAAATGAACTGGATCGCCTACAACGTCGGCATCGACATCGCGCTCGACGGCCAGGGTTCGACCACCGTGCCCTTCCTGCTGCTGCCGCGCCTGGAAACGCCGCGCGGCAATTTCGACGGCAGCGACCCGGCCGCCATCCAGTACAGCATCAGTACCCGCCGCGTCGAGCTTTAGGCGGCGTCAACCGGAGATACACCGGCCATCCCGGAGAAGCCGCTCCTGGACACCGGCTTCGCCAGATTTTTGCTGCGCCAAAATCTGGAATCAGTCCCGAGAACCCTGGAAGCCACCGCTCGCCAGATTTTCAAAGCGGGTGTATTCGCCGAGGAAGGCGAGGCGGACGGTGCCGGTCGGGCCGTTACGCTGCTTGCCGATGATCACTTCGGCCATGCCCTTGTTGTCCGGGTTTTCCTTGTTGTAGTACTCGTCGCGGTACATCATCAGGATCACGTCGGCATCCTGTTCGATGGCGCCGGATTCGCGCAGGTCGGACATCATCGGCCGCTTGTCGTTACGCTCCTCGACTTTCCGCGACAGCTGCGACAGGGCGACGATCGGCACTTGCAGTTCCTTGGCCAGCGACTTGATCGAGCGCGAGATTTCCGAGACCTCCGTGGCGCGGTTCTCGCCCTGCCGGTTGCCGCTCATCAGCTGGATGTAGTCGATCACCAGCAGACCGAGCTTGCCGCCGTACTGGCGCGCCAGGCGGCGGGCGCGGGCGCGCAGGTTGGCCGGGCTGAGGCCGCCGGTCTCGTCGATGTAGATCGGTGCCTCATGCAGCTTGCCGAGCGCGAAGGAGAGCTTCGACCATTCCTCGTCGCTCATCCGCCCGGTGCGCAGGCTCTGCGAATTGAGCCGGCCGATCGAGGCCAGCATCCGGGTGGCCAGTTGGGCGCCGCCCATTTCCATCGAGAAGACGCCGACCGGCAGGCCGGAATCGACGGCGACGTTCTCGGCGATGTTCAGCGCGAAGGCGGTCTTGCCCATCGACGGCCGGCCGGCGACGATGATCAGGTCGCCCGGCTGGAAGCCGGAAGTCTTCTGGTCGAGATCGAGGAAGCCGGTCGGCACGCCGGTGATGTCGGAGGGATTGTCGCGGTCGTGCAGTTCCTGGATGCGCTCGACCACCTGGGTCAGCAGCGGGTTGATGTGCACGAAGCCTTCGTTGTGGCCGGCGCCGGCCTCGGCGATCTTGAAGATTTTCGACTCGGCTTCGTCGAGCAGGGTCTCGGCGTCGCGGCCGAGCGGGTTGAGCGCATCGGCGGCGATCTCGTCGGCGGTCGCCACCAGCTGGCGCAGCACCGAGCGCTCGCGGACGATCTCGGCGTAGCGCTTGATGTTGGCCGCCGACGGCGTGTTGGCCGCCAGTTCGCCGAGATAGGCGAGCCCGCCGGTCTGTTCGCTCTCGCCGGCCCCGTCGAGCGCCTCGGCGACGGTGACGACGTCGGCCGGCTTGGCCCGTTCGAGCAGGCTGCGGATCTGGCGGAAGATGCGGCGATGCTCGTCGCGGTAGAAATCCGCATCGGTGACCAGGTCGCCCATGCGGTCCCAGGCCTGGTTGTCGAGCAGCAGGCCGCCGAGAATGGACTGCTCGGCCTCGATCGAATGCGGCGGCACGCGCAACTGGTCGAGGGTGGAATCGGTGATGCGGGGTTTCTGCGGGCGCTGGTTCATCGCGAGAGTTTAAATAAAAAGGCCCCGCATTTGTGTGCGAGGCCTTGCTTTGGCGCGAAGCCGGAATTACTCGGCGGCGACGACCACGGTGATGTTGGCCAGCACGTCGGTGTGCAAGGCGACATCGATCGGAAATTCGCCGATCGCCTTGAGCGGGCCTTCCGGCAGGCGGACGGCGGACTTGTCGACGTCGAAGCCGGCGACCTTCAGGGCGTCGGCGATGTCGGCGTTGCCGACCGAGCCGAACAGGCGACCGTCCATGCCAGCCTTGCGGCTGACGGTGACGGACAGGCCGGCCATCTTGTCGGCCACGCCCTGGGCGGCGGCCAGCTTTTCGGCGGCGATCTTTTCCAGTTCGGCGCGGCGCGCCTCGAACTCGGCCATGGCGGCCGGCGTGGCACGCTTGGCCATGCGCTTCGGAATCAGGTAATTGCGGGCATAGCCGTCCTTGACCTTGACCACTTCGCCGAGGTTACCGAGGTTGACCACCTTTTCGAGCAGAATGATTTGCATGTTTCGTCTCCTCGCTTATTGATGGTTGTCGGTGTACGGCAGCAGGGCCAGGAAGCGGGCGCGCTTGATGGCGGTGCCCAGCTGGCGCTGATAGCCGGCCTTGGTGCCGGTCAGGCGGGCCGGCATGATCTTGGCGTTTTCCTGGATGAATTCCTTCAGCACATCCACGTCCTTGTAGTCGATCTGTTCGACCTTTTCAGCGGTGAAGCGGCAGAACTTGCGGCGCTTGAACAGACCGCCGCCACGCTTCTTTTTCTTGTCGTCATCCTTCTTCTTGAAGAATCGAGCCATTTTCGTTTCCTTCCAAAAATTCGATTGAATTCACATGCAGTACGGGGGTCCGGCTTTTCAGGCTGCGCGCGGCGATGAAACCGCTGGCCCTGACCGCTCCGCCGAGGGGCGCCGCCTGCAGCCAGCGGGCGCTTTCGCCCAGGGCCAGGACAGCGATCTCCACTTCGACCTGCCTTTCCCTGCCGCCTTCCAGCTGCAGCGAACGGTGTTGCAACCGCCCTTCGCTGACCGGCACGCCGGCCGGGGTGTAGCGCAAGGCCTTGCGTTCGATCAGCAGGCCGGAGAGTTCAAGGCAGTTCAGCCGTCGTTCCCGTACCGGTATGCTGATTTAGGCAGCGGCCGGAGCAGGCGCAGCGGCCGGGGCGGCAGCCTCGCCGCCGAGCAGCGACTTGGACTTCTCTTCCTTCATCATCGGCGAAGGCGTCGTCACGGCGGCCTTCATCTTGACGGTCAGGTGGCGCAGCACGGCGTCGTTGAACTTGAACGAGTGCTCGAGCTCGGCCAGCGTGTCGCCGTCGACCTCGATGTTCATCAGCACGTAGTGGGCCTTGTGAATCTTCTGGATCGGGTAGGCCAGCTGGCGGCGGCCCCAGTCTTCCAGGCGGTGGATCGAACCGCCCTTGGCGGTGACGATGCTGCGATAGCGCTCGACCATGCCGGGCACTTGTTCGCTTTGGTCCGGATGGACGATAAAGACGATTTCGTAATGGCGCATGCAAGCTCCTTTTGGGATAAACCCTCCGCCATGCGTTTGCGGTAGGGCAAGGTTGAAAAGCCCGCGATTATAACAACAATCGCGGGCTTTTGGGCGACAACTCGACGCGCGGCTTAGAAGCTGTCGTCAGCCAGCTCCAGCGCGCCTTCGCCGCCGCTGAGGATGGCCTCGGCGAGGCCGGCCGCCTGGGTCAGCGAATGGGCGGCGAAGAAGCGGGTCGTCGCCAGCTTGGCCGGCCAGAACGGAGCCTTGTCGCCGGCGGCGATCTTCGCCCGGGCGATCACCGCCGCCCGGCCCAACTGCCAGCCACCGGCGACGATGCCGAGCAGGAACAGGAAGGGCACGGCACCGGCATGGGCCGGCTTGGGATGAGTGGCGAAGTTCTCGACGAGCCAATCGACGGCCTTCTCGAGTGCGTCGATCGCCGCCTTCTGGCGGGCACCGACGGCGGCCAAGTCACCATCGAGCTGGGCGGCGGCGGCACGCATCTCGGCGATCACGGCCTTGATGGTGACGCCCTTCTCGCGGGCGATCTTGCGGCCGATCAGGTCGTTGGCCTGGATCGCCGTCGTCCCCTCGTAGATGGCGGTGATCCGCGCATCGCGCAGATGCTGCGCGGCGCCGGTTTCCTCGATGAAGCCCATGCCGCCATGCACCTGGATGCCGAGCGAGGCGATGTCGATGGCGCTTTCGGTACTCCAGCCCTTGACCACCGGGATCATCAGGTCGGCGAAAGCCTGCGCCTTCTGGCGGGCGGCTTCGTCCGGATTGTGGTGGGCATTGTCCTGGGCGGCGGCAACGACATAGGCCAGGGCGCGCATGGCCTCGATGCGCGAGCGCATCGACAGCAGCATGCGGCGGACGTCCGGGTGCTTGAGGATGGGCACCTTGGGGCCGCCCTTGACGCCCAGCTCGGGACCCTGGATACGCTCCTTGGCATAAACCACGGCGCGCTGGTAGGCGCGCTCGGCGTCGCCCAGGCCTTCGAGGCCGACGTTGAAGCGGGCGGCGTTCATCATGATGAACATGTATTCCAGGCCGCGGTTCTCCTCGCCGACCAGGGTGCCGATGGCGCCGCCGTTGTCGCCAAAGGCCAGTACCGCCGTCGGGCTGCCGTGGATGCCAAGCTTGTGCTCGATCGACACGCAATAGGCGTCGTTGCGTTGGCCCGGCGTGCCGTCGGCCTGCAACAGGAACTTCGGCACGACGAACAGCGAGATGCCCTTGACGCCTTCCGGCGCGTTCGGCGTGCGGGCCAGCACCAGATGCACGATGTTCTCGGCCATGTCGTGCTCGCCGTAGGTGATGAAAATTTTCTGGCCGAAAATCTTGTAGGTACCGTCGCCGACCGGCTCGGCGCGGGTGCGCACGGCGGCCAGGTCGGAACCGGCCGAGGGCTCGGTCAGGTTCATGGTGCCGGTCCACTCGCCGGACACCAGCTTGGGCAGGTAGGCGGCCTTCTGCGCATCGCTGCCGGCGATCATCAACGCCTCGATGGCCCCCTGGGTCAGCATCGGGCACAGCGAGAAGGCGTGGTTGGCGGCCTTCCACATTTCGCTGACCGCCGTCGACAGCAGGCGCGGCAGGCCCTGACCACCGAACTTGGGATCGCAACCGATACCGTTCCAGCCGTTATCGACGAACTGGCGATAGGCTTCCTTGAAGCCCGGCGTGGTGGTCACCGCCTTGTCCTTCCACTTGGCGCCGTTGGTGTCGCCGGCGCGGTTCAGCGGCGACAGCACGGAACCGGCGAATTTCGCCGCTTCCTCGAGGATGGCATCCACCACGTCGGGGGTCGCCTCCTGACAGCCCGGCAGCGAGACTACTTGTTTCAGTCCGGCCAGTTCCTGCATGACGAACCGGATGTCGTTCAAAGGTGCACTGTACTCACTCATGATCTTTCTTCTCTCTCTAAGACGGTTGGAAGTTTCTTTGAGCTCGATAAGGAAAAGATTTCCTCAACGACCGGGAACGCGAAAACGGCCCTCCGCCGCAGTTGTCGCGCAATAGCGGGTGAAAATCCGGCCACCCCGCCATCGGCACGGCACCTGCAAATGGGCAAGGACGGGAAAACGAGCGGTTTGGCACGGCAGTTTCCATGACGGCAAACTAATCCGATTGTAGCCGCTATTTATTGGCCAGATAATGCGCGTCGTCAAAAGTGGCGACCCAGCCGGGGCGGTAGACGACGAACAAGGTCATCACCATGCCCGACAGCCAGGCTTCGGCAAAACCGAGCAGGATGAAGTAGGGAAAATACTCGGCGAACAGGTAATCCCACGTGTAGGCCCCGGCTACCGCCAGCAGCGCCGAAACGACGAAGCCGACACCGATCACCGTCAAGGCGGCAGCGAAAAAACCATTGACGAAGATATAGACGAAGAAATGGCGCGGCAGCGCCGCCGACAGCAAGCGGTAGAGGAACTGGCTGAAGCCGATGCCGACACCGGCTCCGAGCACGGTATTGACGGCGTAGGCCAACCAGCCGCTGCCGCCATTGAAAGTCACGGCGGCGGCCACCAGCGACAACCCGACGAAGGCCAGTTGCGGGCCGAAGCAGAGCGTGAACACGGTGGCACCGAGCAGATGCAGGCTGAGGCCCGGCTGCACGCCGGCCCGCAAGCTCCACAACAGGGTCAGCGCGACGATCATGCCGAGCCACAGGTGCAACTGCTCCGAGGCCTTCAGCCGGGCCCAGGGAGCCCGCCAGACACTGCGGACGAACAGCGGCAGCCAGGCGAGCCATGCCGCCCAGTACCACCCTTCGTCCAGCAATGTATCCGGTAGATTCACCCGGTCATTCTAGCCCCGCCCCGGGCCTCGCGGTATCAGCCAACGGCGCCCGCCAGCTGCGGCACGACCTCGAACAGATCGCCGACGAGGCCGTAATCGGCGACCTGGAAGATCGGCGCATCCGGGTCCTTGTTGATGGCGACGATGACCTTCGATTCCTTCATCCCGGCCAGGTGCTGGATGGCGCCGGAGAT